>NZ_MRBL01000009.1 GCF_001969855.1 Bacillus haynesii | reverse complement strand
TTTGTCGACAAGCTGAAAGAGCCGGTAAATCCGGCTCTTTTTTAATGTGTCATAAACTTGTTTTTCCCGTTCCGCTTTGCATTGTACAGCGCGATATCCGCTTCTTTAAAAAGGGGGGATAAAGATTTCGGACGATCCTGAGACCAATGGGATACCCCGCATGAAATCGTCACCTTTGGATCAGTGCATTCCCTGACAAGCGTGATCAGCCTCTCGGCAAGCATTTCACCGGCGTTCAGCCCTGCTTTCGGCAAGTATACCGCAAGCTCTTCTCCTCCCCACCTCGCTGCAACATCCTGGTCGCGAATGTTTCGCTGGATCACCCGGGCGACTTGTATGAGAATATCATCGCCTTTCTGATGGCCGTACGTATCGTTAATCTGTTTAAAATCATCGATATCGATCAATACGAGCACGCCGCTCTCGTCCGATTTCATACTGTACCCGATTTTCTCATCCAAATAGCTTCTCGAGTAGAGCTCTGTCAAACGGTCTGTCTGAACAAGATACTTCAGCCGGTCGCGCAGCATCAAATTCGATACGGCGAGCGTGGAATGCCTGATCAGCGTCTGAAACAGCTTAAACATTTCAAATGAAAAGGAGCAGACATTTTTTTTCAACACGATGACAAATCCTTTGTTTTCATTATTCTCCAGCATCGGAACGCCCATTAATGAAGCATATCCTTCATTCCCAAAAAACGAAGAACCGTTCCCGACAAACACCCCGTTTTCCTCTGAAATCTTCTCTTTGACATAGCGGATGTATGGAAGCGCCGCATCCGTCTGAAAAAAACCGGTGCTTCCCGGCAGAAGGGGTTCCTCGCCCAAGTGATTTTTATAAAAAAAGCCCACCTCTTCGGCGCCGAATGAACTGATCAGCCTTTCTGACAAGCTCTTCATCATATCCGGAAGGCGTTTCGTCCGGTTCAGCTGATGTGATGTTTCATTAATCAGCTCCAAATTTGAAATCATATTCTGCGACTGTTCGTAAAGCCGTGAATTTTCAAATGCTTTCCCTGCCGCATTCGAAATAATGCAAATATCTGCTGCCATATCGGCAGCGCCTGGTCCCAAGGCTTTCAAAACGCCGTACGTGCCTTGCCTGCCTTTAATCGGAATGTATACTTCCGCTTCGTTTTTGCTTTTCACTTGTCCTGATAAGTAGGCATCCAGGGCAAAAGAATCGGTCGATTCACTTTGCACATCCAACTCTATCGCTGGAAGGTTAATGTATTGATCCTCATCGTATGATAAGAATAGGCAATATGTCAAAAAAGGAAAAACATCCCTTAAACTTTCGAGCATTGTCTTGAGCACCTGCTCCTGATCCATCAGCTCATGCAGCAGCTCCGTCTTTTCATAAATCTTTGTTTTCTTAAGCTCATCACGAAATAATGCGTCAAGCTCCAGACAATGCATTAAAAACAGGCGGATGGATTCAGCGAGACGTTCTGGTACTTTATGATTCTTTTGACTCAAAAGTTCTATATATTTGCTGTTTTCTTCTATTGTTATAATGGTATAATAATCATTAACCTGGCTGATCGGACCGCTTTCGCCTCTCGATCCCTGCAGCCTTGAAGAAGGATGCAATGTTAGAGACATAAACGAAAAAATTGACTCTGCTGCCGCTTTTAGCCAGGCAACAGAGTCGTCGTACGAGACGGCCGGCTTTTTCAAAAAAAATTGAAACAGCTTCTGATGAAAAGACAGATATAGGTCTTCAGTTTGTTTATCCATGGTCATCACCTTAAAAAAATCCGTTTTATGTATTTTATTTTCATGATTATATCACAAAAACAGGACTATATACTTATAAACTGTCTGTTCTTTTCGGGACGATCCATGAATGGTTGACTTTGCCCGGCGGACATTATATAATCTTCTTTGTGTGAAATAATGCAGCCTTTTTGTTCTGCTTCTGTGTTTCATTTTGTTCCTTATCTATATAAGGTGTATCGTGTAACTCTTTGCTGCTGGAGCGAGGATACATGAAAACAAAATGGACATGGCTGAATCGAACAGATGGGTTTTATTTTCACAAAAATAAAACCGAAGGAGGAGTCACATTATGGCTCGCTATACAGGTCCAAGTTGGAAATTATCCCGCCGTTTAGGCATCTCTTTAAGCGGTACGGGTAAAGAATTAGAAAAACGTCCTTACGCACCAGGTCCTCACGGTCCGGGACAGCGTAAAAAACTATCAGAATATGGTTTGCAATTGCAAGAAAAGCAAAAGCTTCGCCATATGTACGGTGTGAACGAACGCCAATTCCGCAACCTTTTTGACAAAGCTGCGAAAATGGCTGGTAAACACGGTGAAAACTTCATGATTCTTCTTGAAGCACGTCTTGACAACATCGTTTACCGTCTTGGCCTGGCGCGCACTCGCCGCCAAGCACGCCAATTGGTAAACCACGGTCACGTTCTTGTTGACGGAAGCCGCGTTGACATTCCGTCTTACCAAGTTAAACCTGGCCAAACGATTTCACTTCGTGAAAAATCTCAAAACCTTTCTGTCGTTAAAGAAGCGGTTGAAGTGAACAACTTCGTTCCTGAATACCTGACTTTTGACGCTGAAAAGCTTGAAGGTTCACTAACTCGCCTTCCAGAGCGTTCTGAGCTTCCTGCTGAGATTAACGAAGCGTTGATCGTTGAGTTCTACTCTCGTTAATAGAAAATGCTCTTTAAAGAGCATAGGCAAAAACCCTAGAATTGTTGATATACCAACGATTCTAGGGTTTTTTGTTTACTCTTCTTCCCATTGATTCTGGCTGCTGATAAGCCGGGATGAATTAGATCCTGATGATTCTGATATCTGTGATCATATTCATCCTGATTCGACATTCGCCCGCCGGAATAAAACAGATCAAGCTTATAAGTGATTTTTCTTGCAAAGTACCTTCTCATGAGCAAAGTATGACAAACGTCTCCTTTTCTCTTATACACATTTTCGGTAAAATCAAATCGTTGGTTAGAGAATGAAAATGGGGGAGTGACCAACAAATGCTTTTGTTTGTTGCTAAGTTTGTCTTGTTCTATTTGTTCTGTTCAGTTGCATTCGCCATTTTCAAAGTCATGTACTACAATATCAGCAAAAAATGGGTGACAAAGACGGCGGATGGCACTAAACTGAATTGGGCTTTGAATGTCTTTGTTAAACACGGTAAGAAAATGGACAGCAATGACTACTTTGTTATGGGGGTTTTAGCGGGGTGGTGTGCGATTTATTTATAAAAAGCCTCGGAAGTCTTCCAGGAGGGCCGGGGTCCGCCTCGCGATACCGCACCTTCAGCGACTGCTTCTATAAATTTGCGAAAAACATATGAATTACACCATAAAATATCATTTTCGACCATTTACTTGAAGGGTGCTCCCCAGTCATTCATTTTTTTGAAGCGTGTTCAGAAAGAACATTTTTTCTAATTGGACTTTGAGCTTACATTCATATCTATAGGAAAAATGATGGTTTCCTTTATAAAATTCAGTCCCCATTTAACCATTGCTTCTGTATAATATGAATCATTCATTTCGCCTCTGTAGCTCTAGAAGGGAAGAGCGCCGTAAAACATTGTAGGAGCGGGTCGCAAGGCAAGGGTTTTAGAAGCCCGAAAAGCAAACAGCTGAGACAGGTGGAATTCCTGTCGGTGAAAGTCCGTAGGGAAGCGTGTTCTCCCCTAGCCTATGCTTACGAGTGAGTGCGGGTTCGAATCCCGCCGGAGGCATTGATCTTTGTTCTCGAGGAAGAAGTCAAAAAACAGACAGAAGTTCACTGTCTGTTTTTTACGGCTTTGACCTGTCATATATTAAAATGTGTAAGATTCGCCGTCATCCGGCACAAGAACACGTGAGGACATTCCTTTTTCATGAATGAAGCTCTTCAATTCTTCCCGTGATAAAGTCCAATGGTTGACAGCTTCCATATGACTGGAAATGATTGTGGCATCAGGAGCGGCTTGATAGACTTCAGCAATATCCTCTTTCCCCATGACGAGAGACCCTCCTTCAAAGAATTGATTGTCTCCTCCGTTAACGACTATGATGTCCGGCTGATGCGCAGCGATTTCTTCCCGGACACCTTCATACCAAACCGTATCCCCTGCTACATACAGCGTTTTCTCCTTTGAGTGCTTGAAGACAACGCCGCACACTTCTCCGGCAAGCTTTTTTATCTCTCCTCGTCCATGCTCGCCTTTTGTCTTGATTAATTGAACCCCCTCAAACACCGTATCTTTTGTTAAAACCTCTATATTTTGAAAACCTGCTTTTCTCACTTCCTCAGCATCTGCTTCATTTTGGACAAACAGTTTGATTTCTTTCGGCAACAGATCTTTGGCAGCATCGTCAAAGTGATCTAAATGCAGATGAGTGACAATGACTGCGTCGGTATTCTTGACGAGCTCGTCGGTGGGCACGGGCAAGGTGACTAAAGGGTTGTTTTGATCTTGTCTTGCTGAGTTCGGAAAAGGAGGATAAGTGCCTTTCTCAGCCAGCATCGGATCTATTAAAAATGTTTTGCCAGCATATTTAACGGCTAATGTTGCATTTCGAATTTGTTGAATATCCATGGTTATCATGCCTTTCCTTTTATTTACGATTAGTTTATACTATGACCGATCATCATTTAAATAGTTATAGTCAAGTCTTTTTAGCATTTGACTTGATTTTTGAAAAACGTTCTTTTGAGAGGATTTGATGAAATGCTGGATCATACAGACAGGCAAATCATAGAAGAATTATCAAAAAACAGCCGGATGACCATGAAGGAATTAGGAGAGAAAGTTCATTTGACAGGGCAGGCGGCTTCCTCAAGGGTTGCAAAATTAGAAGATCAAGGAGTGATTGAAGGTTATACCATAAAAGTGAATCAAGTCAAACTCGGGTGTTTTATTCACGCTTTTATCAATATCTATACAAAAAGCACTTATCATAAGCCTTATCTTTCGTTTATCAAAGCACAGCAAAAATACATCATTCAAAACTATAAAATCAGCGGGGACGGCTGTTATCTTCTCGAATGCAAGTTTCCGTCAAATCAACTGTTGGATCAATTTTTAACAGACTTAAACCATCATGCAAATTATAAACTGTCGATCGTTATTAATAAAACGGGCGTGTGAAGAATCTGCCGTCCGCTTTTTTCATAAAAAAGAGGGCTCTAAGACCCTCTACTTCAGCCGCTTTACTGCATTTTCCATCTGATTCAATTGATTGTATCCGTCAGCTGACTGCTGCGCCTCTTGTTTTCGTTCCGTTTCCAGCTGCTTGTGGTAATCTTCCATAAATTTTTCTTTGGCTGCAATGAACAGGTTCATGCTACATTCCTCCCTCTTCAACGATGGAAACGCTTTACCTATTACATCTATATTTTTGACATTTCCTGAATGAACATACATGAAACATGTTGACACAAAAAAACCCTTGCCGTTTGGCAAGAGCTTTTTGATTATTTATAAGTCAGCAGGAAGTATTTCTTTTTACCGCGGCGAATAACGGTAAACTGTCCTTCGATGCGGTCGTCGCCGGTGAGGACGTCCGCAACATCGGTGCGGCGCTCGCCGTTAACGTATACCGCGCCATTCGTGATATCTTCGCGCGCCTGGCGTTTAGACGGAGACAGCTTTGATTGGACGAGTATCTCAACAAGAGGAAGTTCATCCGCTTTCTCAAGCTCCAGGGAAGGAACCCCTTTAAAGCCGACTTTTACTTCTTCTGCTGTCAATTGTTTGATATCTCCGCTGAAGAGTGCTTTTGAGATGTTGACGGCCTGCTCAAACGCTTCACGGCCGTGTACAAGAACGGTCACTTCTTCGGCGAGGCGCTTTTGCGCTTCGCGTTTTTCAGGCGCCGTCTCTGTTTTTTCAGCGAGATCTTCAATTTTTTCTTTGGACAAGAAAGTAAAGTATTTTAAGTATTTCACGACATCCCTGTCGTCGGTATTGATCCAGAACTGATAAAACTCATACGCCGATGTCTTCTCTTTATCAAGCCAGATCGCGCCGCCTTCCGTTTTTCCGAACTTCGTGCCGTCTGCTTTTGTCACAAGCGGAATCGTCAATCCGAAAGCTTTTGCATTCTCTTCGGATTTGCGGATGAGCTCGAGGCCTGATGTGATATTGCCCCACTGGTCGCTTCCGCCGATCTGCAGCTTGCATTCCTGGTTTCTGTACAAATTCAAGAAATCGAGAGACTGCAGGATCATGTAGCTGAATTCAGTATAAGATATGCCCGTCTCGATTCTGGAGCTTACCGTATCTTTGGCAAGCATGTAATTGATTCCGAAGTTTTTGCCGACATCGCGCAGGAAATCAATGACGTTCATTTTGCCGATCCAGTCATAGTTGTTCGCCATGATCGCCGGATTCTCATCAGCTTCAAAATCAAGGAAACGCGAAAGCTGGTTTTTGATTTTCTGTGACCATTCGCGGACGATTTCTTCATTGTTCAGCGTGCGCTCCGCTTTCTTTCCGCTCGGATCGCCGATCAGACCCGTTGCTCCGCCTACGAGTGCAATCGGACGATGTCCGGCCAGCTGGAAGCGGCGAAGCATTAAAATCGGCAGCAGATGTCCGATATGCAGACTGTCAGCTGTCGGATCAAATCCGGAGTATAAGCTGATTTTCTCTGAATCCAGCAGTTCTCTCAAGCCTGCTTCATCGGTTTGCTGCTGAATCAGTCCCCTGAAGGACAAATCATCAAGTAAGTGTGTCATCATCATTTAGCTCCTTTTTCCCAAAAATAAAACGCCCCTTCGCAAAAACGAAGGGACGATAAAAATCGCGGTACCACCCTGCTTAAAAGAACGCATGGCGGCGCTCTTTTCACTCTCGTTGATAACGGAAAAGCTTCCGTTCTTCTGCTACACAAAGCCCGGGAGGCTTTTTTCGCAAAAGCGGTTCATGAGTGTAATTCAAACCATCCATATGTGCTGATTTTCACCGGCCATCAGCTCTCTAAGACAGGGAAGGATGCGTTCTACTGATCTCAGTCTTCACCTTTTGAATATTCGACTAAATCTTTTTTAACATAATATTTTTGCATTGTCAATGAGACATCAGTCTTCCATCGATGAGAGATCGCCTGCCGGAAGGTTCAGTTCCCATGCTTTCAGGACGCGTCTCATGATCTTTCCGCTTCTTGTTTTCGGCAGTTTATCCTTAAATTCGATCTCCCTTGGCGCGGCATGTGCGGCCAAGCCTTGTTTCACGAACTGCCTGATTTCTTCTTTTAACGAATCTGACGGTTCATAACCGTCCCTCAAGGCGATGAACGCTTTAATAATTTCACCGCGGACAGGATCCGGTTTGCCGACGACACCTGCTTCGGCGACAGCTTGATGCTCAACAAGCTTGCTCTCGACTTCAAACGGGCCGACGCGCTCGCCTGATGTCATGATGACATCGTCGATCCGTCCCTGGAACCAGAAGTATCCGTCTTCATCCATGTAAGCGGAATCGCCTGACACATACCAATCACCCGGCATAAAATAAGAGCTGTATTTTTCAGGATTGTTCCAGATCGAATGCATCATCGACGGCCAGCCTTTTTTAATGGCGAGATTCCCCATCCTGTAAGGAGGCAGTTCATTTCCCTGGTTGTCGACGATTGCAGCCTCTACGCCTGGAATCGGCTTGCCCATTGATCCCGGTTTAATTTCCATACATGGATAATTGCAGATGAGCTGCGCTCCTGTTTCAGTCATCCACCATGTATCATGGATCCGGTTGCCGAAGACTTTATGCCCCCATCTGATGACTTCAGGATTTAACGGCTCCCCTACGCTTAAAACATGCCGTAATGAGCTTAGATTGTATTTGTTCACAAGATCGTCGCCTGCACCCATCAGCATCCGGAAAGCCGTTGGCGCGCTGTACCATACCGTCACTTCCATTTTTTCAATCGTTTCGTACCATGCCTCGGGACTGAATCTGCCGCCTACGACGACATTCGTTGCTCCATTCAGCCACGGACCGAAGATCCCGTAAACCGTTCCGGTGACCCAGCCGGGATCAGCGGTGCACCAATAGATGTCATCGTCATGCAGATCAAGAACCCATTTGGCTGTTTGATAATGCTGAATCATTGCTTTGTGGGCGTGGAGAACCCCTTTTGGCGCGCCGGTCGAACCCGATGTATAGTGAAGCAGCATCCCGTCTTCCTGATCCATCCATTCAATCTCAAGATCAGTGCCTGCTTCCGCCGCTTTCTCGTAATAAGCGATGACAGGTCCTTCTTCCTTTATGCCTTCTCCAACGACAATGATTGATTCAAGATCCGGAAGTTCATCGGCCGGCACCCGTTCAAGCAATTCCGGCGTCGTCACGATGACCTTCGCTCCGCTGTTTGCAAGCCTGTCTTTGACGGCACCTTCCATAAATGCTTCAAATAACGGCCCGACAATCGCTCCCAATTTGACAGCGCCGAGAAGAATAAAATAAAGCTCGGGTGATCTCGGCATAAAAACAAACACACGGTCTCCCTTTCTCACATTGGCATGCTGCTTTAAGACATTCCCGGCTTTATTGGTTTCATTTTTCATCTCTCTGAAGGTGTACTTTTCTTCGCGGACCGGATCTTTGTAGTAAAATGCCACTTTGTTTTTCAAATTTGACTCAGCGTGGCGGTCGATCGCTTCATAAGCTGCATTGATTTTTCCCGTTTTGTGCCATGAAAAATGCTTTTCGGCATCCTTCCAGTCAAATGTCCGGTATGTTTCATCATAGTCAGTCAAGTTGTAATTTCCCTTTTCTGCTGGCAGCGCTTTCAATTCCATGTCCATCCCCCTTTGTTCGATCATCAAAATATATTATAGTATAGATTTTTTATTTTCTCAATTTTTAAAAAATACTGCTCTATCCTATGAAAACGCTTAATATTTTGGTATGTTATGTATAAAAGACTTCAACTAAGATGTAAGGCGGTGGATACGTGGAGCATCACAAAACTTATCATGCCAAAGAATTGCAGACCGAGAAAGGCTCCGTGCTGATAGAGGGCCCTATCAGTCCTGAAAAACTCGCAGAATATGAATTTCACGACGAGCTTACAGCCTTTCGTCCATCTCAAAAACAACATGAAGCATTAATCGAAATCGCAGGGCTTCCCGAAGGACGAATCATCATCGCCCGTTTCCGGCAAACCATTGTCGGCTATGTGACATATGTCTATCCAGACCCGCTTGAAAGATGGTCTGAAGGAAACATGGAAAATTTAATTGAGCTTGGAGCCATCGAAGTCATTCCGGCGTTCAGGGGTCACTCTGTCGGGAAGACGCTGCTTGCGGTCAGCATGATGGATCCGCAGATGGAAAAATATATCATCATCACGACTGAATATTACTGGCATTGGGATCTAAAGGGGACTAACAAAGATGTTTGGGAATACAGAAAAATGATGGAGAAGATGATGAATGCCGGAGGACTTGTCTGGTTCGCGACAGATGATCCGGAAATCAGCTCCCATCCCGCCAACTGTTTAATGGCCCGCATCGGAAAAGAGGTCAGTCAGGAGTCGATCGAGCGTTTTGACAGACTCAGATTCCACAATCGTTTTATGTATTAAGGGAGCAAAGGGGACCTGAATATGATTGTTGAAAAAATCATGAAACGGGATGTTGTGACACTTTCCAGAACGGATACGATTGAAGAAGCGATCAAACGCATGCGGACATTCCGCATTAAACACCTTCCCGTCATCAATGAACGGGGAACGGTCATAGGCATTGTCACGGACAGGGACGTCAAAACAGCAAGTCCGAGTATTTTTGCCCAAAACAGATCTCACGAAGATTTAAAAAAGCCGGTGGAACTGATCATGTCAAAAGAAGTGATCACCGGTCACCCGCTTGATTTTGCCGAAGAAATATCAGCCGTCTTTTTTGAACACGAAATCGGCTGCCTCCCGATCGAAAAAAACGGAAAGCTTGTCGGCATCGTGACAAAATCCGATTTGCTGCATACGTTCGTCCAGCTGACAGGAGCCCATTTTCCAGGCTCTCAAATCGAAATTAAAACCGATCATATCGCCCGAAGCCTCGCTGATATCAGCGCCATTTTCAGCAGGCGCCAAATCGCCATATTAAGCGTGCTCGTATATCCCGGTGATGAAGATGAGTCGAAAATACTCGTGTTTCGCGTTCAAACGATGAATCCTGCCTCTATCATCAAAGACGTGAAATCCAAAGGGTATCAGGTTCTTTGGCCGGCTGTTCAAAGGGATTTGCCATGAAGGACAGCGTTTTTATTTTTTCTCCCTCATACCAAACCTATCAATTTCATCAAGACCACCCGTTTAATCAGCTGCGCGTCTATGTAACATACGATCTTTTGAACACGGTCGGCGCGTTTGAACCGGGAGAAACGGTTGCCCCGCGCGTAGCGACAGAAACCGAGCTCGGTCTTGTTCACACAGGCGATTATATCAGGGCCGTCCAGCTTGCAGGAGCGGGAAAGCTCCCGGCAGCCGAAAGCGAAAATTACGGGCTTGGAACGGAAGATACCCCTGTCTTTGCCGGGATGCACGAAGCCGCCTCCCTTTTGGTAGGCGGAACGCTGACAGCTGCAGACTATGTCATGACGGGCAAGGCAAGACACGCCCTCAATCTCGGAGGCGGGCTTCACCACGGGTTCAGAGGAAGAGCTTCAGGCTTTTGTGTCTATAACGACAGTTCAGTAGTGATACGTTACTTGCAGAAAAAATATCATGCGAAGGTTTTATATATTGATACAGACGCCCACCACGGCGACGGGGTCCAGTTTACGTTCTATGATGATCCTTCCGTATGCACCGTCTCGATTCATGAAACAGGCCGCTACCTTTTCCCGGGAACGGGTCAGGTTCAGGAAAGAGGTCATGGTGAAGGCTACGGCTATGCTTTTAATATCCCGCTCGATGCCTTCACAGAAGATGAGTCTTTTCTTTATTCCTACCGGACGGCTGTTTCTGAAATAGCCGCGTTTTTCAAACCGGATGTTATTTTGTCGCAAAACGGAGCTGACGCGCATTACTACGATCCGCTGACACACTTGTGCACAACGATGAAGATTTACGAGGAGATTCCAAAGCTCGCTCACGAACTTGCACACACCTATTGCAACGGAAGATGGATCGCTGTCGGCGGAGGCGGCTATGACATTTGGCGCGTCGTACCGAGGGCGTGGTCAAGAATCTGGCTTGAAATGAAAGGGATGGAACCAGAGGATAAGATGCCTGAAAAATGGCTGAAAAAATGGGGAAAACAGGCATCTGTCCGGCTTCCTGCCAAATGGTCCGACCCGGAAGATTTGTATCCTCCAATTCCAAGAAAAACCGAAATAACGGAAAAAAACGCACAAACCGTTGCCAAAGCCCTTTATCCGATTCGCTCTGCCCAGCGTACCACTTAATGCGAAAATTTCGGCACACAGAAAAGGCCTTGCTTTAATGCAAGACCTTGCTTTCTTCTTACTTATTGTTTTGCGATGACAATTTCGACGCGCCTGTTTTCCTTCATATGGCTCTCTGTACGGTTGTCCTTGACCGGTTTTGTATCGGCATAACCGATGGCAAGAAAACGCGAAGAGTTGAGTTTCTCTTTCGACGTAAAGTAGCCGATCACAGTGCTCGCCCTTGCTGCAGAAAGCTCCCAATTGGATGGAAAACGGTAAGTCGAAATCGGGCGGCTGTCCGTATGCCCCTCCACACGGATCGGATTGGACACCGATTTGAGAAGAACGGCGATTTTATGCAAAAGCGGGTGAGCTTGGTCTTTCAAATCCGCTTTCCCCGAATCAAACAAAACCGCTTCCTGAAGGACGAGGATGACGCCCCGTTCGTCACGCTTGGCCGCAATCAAACTTGACAGTTTGTTTTTTTTAATATAGTCATTGATTTTCTTTAATAAATCATCTTGGCTTTTAGCCGTTTTTTCAGCCGTCTGATCGCCCGCGTCTTCCTTTTTCAACTCTGCGGCGGAATTGCCGTCGGCTCTGTCTTGAAATGAACCGACTGCTGCTTTAAATTTGTTTAAATCAATTTGCGACATTGAAAACAGTAAAATAAAGAACACGAGGATGAGCGTGATTAAATCTGAAAACGTGATGATCCAGTTTGACGATTTGCGGCCCTGTTCGCGTTTCCTTCGTTCATGTCTAAGCTTCATGAGCCCTGTCCTTTTGTTTTATGTGATCCGCCCGCTTTTTTGCCCATTCTTCTTTCGAACTGAAAACGACAAGCTGACTTTCCAGATTTCGAGGATTTCTTCCCGACTGGATGCCGATGATGCCTTCGATCATAACCTGTTTCTTAAAGATTTCATTCTCCGTCTTTTCTTCAAGCTTTGCGGCGATCGGTATAAACAGCATGTTGGCTAAAAGTGATCCGTAAAGCGTCGTCAAAAGGGCGATCGCCATATTCGGACCGAGCGTTTCCGGCTTGTTCAGGTTTTTGAGCATCATGACGAGTCCGACAAGGGTCCCGATCATTCCCCATGCAGGCGCAAATTCCCCCGCTTTTTCAAAGATCCTTCTTCCCTTTCTGTGCCTTTCTTCCATTGCGGCAATTTCCGAGATCATCACATTGCGGATCGTCTCCTCATCCCATCCGTCGATGGCAAGAAGCAGGCCTTTTTTCAAAAACGGGTCTTTCATTTCATTGATATTGGCGTCCAATGATAAAATTCCTTGTTTGCGCGCCTGTTCAGACAGGCTGACAAAGGTTTTGACCAAGTCGCGCACATCGTCTTCCTCCGAAATAAAGACCTGCTTCAGCACAGCCGGCGCTCTTTTTAAGTCTTTCGGGGAAAAGCTGATGAAAACAGCTGCACACAATCCGCCCGTCACAATAAAGAAAGACGTCAAATCGATAAACGAATAAAAACCGGAAAGCCCCGCTCCGGAGACAACGCCGATCACTAAAATGAAAATACCCAAAATAAAACCGACCGGTGTCAGATAATCAAATCGTTTCATTTTTTCATAATCTCTCCAGCTCAAGGAAAAGAAAGCAAGCCATTCACGAAAAAAGCTGTGAACACTTGCTTTCTTTCTCGTTTATTTAATGATGATCATTTTGTTGATTGTCTGAGTTCAATGCGATGCGGCAGTTGGACAATATGCTCTTCGACTTCCTCTTTGTTCATCAGCTTTGTCAGAAGCCTCATCGCTACGGCACCGATATCATACGTCGGCTGGACGACAGTCGACAGCTGCGGTCGAACCATTAATGAAAGCCTTGTATTGTCAAAACCGATCACTTCAAGGTCATCCGGAATAGCCAGTCCTTTATCCTGTGCTGCGTGAATAACGCCGAGCGCCATTTCGTCTGTCGCTGACAGGACAGCTGTCGGTTTTTCATCCAGCTTCAATAATGCCTCCAGCGCTTCCATTCCTGAATCGTACGTATAATCGCCTTCTGCGACATACTCTTCCTTAAATTGCAGCCCCTTATCCTCATGCGCTCTTTTAAAGCCTTGCAGTTTTTTCGCTTGATTGATCGGCTCAGTCATAGGTCCTGATACAAGCGCAAGACGCTTATGGCCTTTTTCAATCAGCATAGTTACCGCATCATAAATCGCCTGTTCATAATCGATCGCAACCGACGGCGTTTCCCCTTTTTCTTCAACAGATGCCGCAAGCACGATCGGAACCGGTGACCGCTTAAATTCCTCCACATGTTCTTCAGTGACATTTCCGCTCATAAAGACAATACCGTCAACTTGCTTTCCTAGCATCGTATTCAAAAGATGAAGTTCTTTGTCCATATTCTGGTCCGAGTTGCTCAAAATAATATTGTACTTGTACATCGTTGCGATATCTTCGATTCCCCTCGCCAGCTCTGAATAAAAGATACTGGAAATATCGGGAATGATTACGCCGACAGTCGTCGTCTTTTTGCTTGCCAGACCCCTTGCCACGGCGTTTGGACGATAGCCAAGGCGCTCGATGGCTTCAAGCACCTTCTTTCTCGTCGTCGGCTTGACATTCGGATTTCCGTTGACGACCCGGGAAACGGTTGCCATACTTACATTTGCTTCGCGTGCTACATCATATATTGTCACATTACTCATTTTTACCACTCCTTCAACTGGGTACACTTTTCTTTTCCTATAGCATAAACATTTTCATGTAGAGAAATGTCAAAATGTAAAACTTTATGTAAAATAAACAGAACACCAGTTTACATTATTTTTCATAACCTGCCAAAACAAAAGGGGCTCTCTGAAATTATACACGGTTTTACCTAATATGAAAACGTTCCCTTTATTTTTATAATTAATTTAAATAAGAATAAACAGCTTTTTAATTAAAAATAAGAAATTTTTTCGACAATTTTTGATGACAACGCAAAAAAAAGGACCGCTCGCAAGCGGTCCATAAACGAAGCTTATGCTTTTACTTGAACGAGCGGCTTCAGTTCATTTAACCATTTTTCAAAAGTCGGGATATCCATTTGCTGAGCAGAGTCTGAAAGCGCGACAGAAGGATCAGGATGGACTTCAGCCATGACGCCGTCAGCTCCGATCGCAAGCGCTGCTTTTGCTGTTGGAAGGAGCAGGTCGCGGCGTCCGGTCGAATGAGTGACATCCACGAATACAGGAAGGTGAGTTTCCTGCTTCAGGATCGGCACAGCTGAGATATCAAGCGTATTTCTAGTCGCTGTTTCATACGTTCTGATTCCGCGTTCACAAAGGATGATTTGATCATTGCCCTGTGACATGATGTACTCCGCTGCATTGATGAATTCCTTCAACGTTGCGGCAAGTCCGCGCTTCAGCAGAACCGGCTTCTTCACTGAACCGGCCGCTTTTAAGAGCTCGAAGTTTTGCATGTTGCGGGCGCCGATTTGGATGACATCGATGTAATCAATGGCTTCTTCAATATGCTGCGGGTTCACGATCTCACTGATGACGGCCAGATCATACTCATCAGCAACACGCTTTAAGATTTGCAGACCTTCAACGCCGAGACCTTGGAAGTCGTACGGGCTTGTACGCGGTTTGAAAGCTCCGCCGCGAAGCAGTTTCAAGCCTTGCTTTTTAGCTGCCGCTGCGACTTCTGCTACTTGTTCATAGCTTTCAACCGCACACGGACCGACGATAAATCTTTGTTCTCCGTCGCCGATTTTTTCGCCTTTCAGATCAACGATCGTATTTTCAGGCTTTTTCTTGCGGGAAACGAGCAGCGCTTTGCTGTGATCGTCTTCCTGCAGCTCAAGCCCGGCTTTGAAAACCTCTTTGAAAATATGCTGGATCGTCGAGTTTTCAAACGGTCCGTCATTATTTTCAATAATTTCGTTCAGCATCGTTCTTTCTCTTACTGGATCGTAGCGGTTGATGCCTTGTGCTTCCTTCGCTTTTCCAATCTCCTGAACGATTCTTCCTCGCTCATTAATCAGCTTTAATATTTGCAAGTTTAATTCATTCGCCTGCTGCCTCAGCAAATCAAGTTCAGTGTTGCTCATGTTATCCATCCTTTCTTTTAACTTCACCCTCTATGAAAATAAGAATGATTCAATTGATTAGGGTTTATTATAAACAATGTTTCTTAAAATGTCACGAAAAAATTCTTTATTACCCAAACGCTTTTAAGTGATAAAGTATCGTATGCAGTTTATCCCTTGCTGTGTGGGTGTTTATCGGGAATTTATAAAAAAAAAGAATCATGCGTTGATTCTTTAACTTGATAACTTGTATAGTCTTTGTATTGCGGTTTCAACGTTAAAAACCCTGTCATTCAAAGCCGCTGCCTTATCATCTGCATATTCGATGATGTTCTCCGTAAATTGTCCGATATTCTCGATGATCGTTTTCGGGAGCTGTTCTTGCCCTTTTTTCAGATCATTTACATCTGTCTCGAGCCTGTCAAGCCGCTCGTCCATTTCGTTGAAACGTTCTTCCACTGCATTGAAGCGCTCATCGATTTCTTTGAAGCGTTCGTCCACTGCATTGAAACGCTCATCGATTTCTTTGAAGCGTTCGTCCACCTCATCGAAGCGACAGTCGATCTTGTCTAAGCGCTTGTCAATCCCATCGAGCCGCTGAGTGATCGGAAGCAGTTCTTCTTTGAGAACCGACTGAAGCATGTCTTTTAATTCGGCATTCATCACATCACCTCCCGCTTGCTTAATTATAACGTACAACGATGGATCAAACGATACATTTTCCTAAAAAGGCATTTCCATGAGGCAAAAGCATCATAACAACATAGAAAACGGCCAAAACGCTATACGTCTTGGCCGTTTTACTGCGGATTATCTGCTGTTTTCCGCAAGTGCTTGAGCGGTAATTTGCGAATGGGAGGCATGCCATTTCACGTTCCCGTTTGTAAAAATGAAGGCTTGAGGACTTTCGTGCTTGATCCCGTACTGCTCAGCGATATAGTTTGACAGCGGTCGGCTTTCCTGCACTTTTAAATAATAAGCCGGTATGTCTTCATGCTGATTGGCGAATGATTCGAATTCTTCAAACGCGCGCCTGCTGATCGGGCATGTCACGCTGTGTTTCAAAAAGATAAATGTATCGTTGTTTTCTGCAAGCCTTTTAAATTCATCCTCTGTTTGAATGAGCTGTTTCGACACGGTGATCTCCCTTTCCTCAGTTATTTCTGGGCGGTAT
Source organism: Bacillus haynesii (assembly GCF_001969855.1). Taxonomy (GTDB): domain Bacteria; phylum Bacillota; class Bacilli; order Bacillales; family Bacillaceae; genus Bacillus; species Bacillus haynesii. The sequence continues at coordinate 108,885 of NZ_MRBL01000009.1, read as the reverse complement.
CTGCTGTTTCCCTTGCTTCATCTTCTATTTCATTTTTGGCTTCTTCAGCCTGTTCTTCGATTGCAGACGATGCCTCTTCCTTTAGTTCATTAGCTTTTTCGGCACCCTTGCTTCGCAAGTCTTTGACTTTATCCATAATCTGAGAAGACTGGTCGGCAACAAGCTGTGAAATCGAAGATGTCTTCTCTTTGGCGATGCTGACGTACTCAGAACCTCTCTCCCTCGCTTCGCTTGTAAGCTTTCCGGTCTTATCTTTTAAAACGACGGCCTGATTTCCAAGGTCATCGCGAAGCTCTTTCCCTGACTTCGGCGCTAAAAATAAAGCCGCAGCTGCCCCGATGATTCCGCCTACAAACGTGCCGATTAAAAAATCCTTAGTATTCATTCCATCTTTACTCATATATTATTCCTCCTTCATCTTCTTTTGTTTCCATCTATTCCAAATTTCCAAAGCTGCATTGCTCCAGCTGACAACTTGGGAAATTTTTTCACGATTTTGCTCTGTGGCTGATGTGACGGAGTGTGAAACCTGCTGAATGGAATTGTTAAACTGCCTGACCGATGTACCGACTTCCTGAACGGCATCCACGACCGTATTCAGCTTCAAAGATTTTTGCTGAATATCATCAGCGAGCCGGTTCGTCTTATTCAGGAGCTCCGTTGTTTCAGCGGTGATGCCTTTCATCTGTCCTTCAACACCTTCCAGCGTTGATGCAACATGATTGAGTGTGACTTGAAGCGATTTTAATGTTTTTGATAAATAGATAACCAAAATAAGAAAACTGACAGCGATGAGTGCGGCGCTTAAATATAGAATAATAATCATCTTATCCTCCTCGAGCTAAGGTCTTACAATTGATGTATACCCAATTGTTTAAATCGTAAACCTCTATATTTACTTTTTCTACACGCGCGGGTGAATTCCTTTAACAGAAACTCCCGGCTTCATATGTACAAAAAAGCAGCGGATTGACTCACACTGCCTTTTTCTAATTATGCTAATACATTTTCATATGCTTTTAAATACTTTTGAATGTCACCTGCGCCCATGAAAATTAACACCGCATTTTCATGCTCCTTTAAAATGGATGTGTCATTTTCATCGATCAGTTTCGCCTGCGGGATTTTCTCCTGCAAATCGCCGATCGTCAACTTTCCTGCGTTTTCCCGGGCAGATCCGAATATATCGCAAAGATATACATAATCGGCTTTCTTGAGGCTTTCGGCAAACTCATTCAGGAACGACTGCGTGCGCGTGAATGTATGCGGCTGAAATACTGCGACAATGTCCCGTTCCGGATACTTCTGTCTGGCTGCTTCAATCGTCACCGTGATTTCAGTCGGATGGTGGGCATAATCGTCAATCAGCACTTGGCTGCCGGCATGTTTTTCGTTAAATCTGCGTTTAACGCCGCCAAAGGTTTGCAATCCTTCTTTAATGATATCGACATCGACCTGTTCATAATGGCAGAGAGCGATGACGGCCAAAGCGTTCAGAACGTTATGGCTGCCGTATGCCGGTATATAGAAGGTGTCGTAGAATGTGTTCCTGACGAAAACATCGAACGTTGTGCCCTCAGTATTTTTGATGACATTTCTCGCCTGAAAATCGTTTTCCTCGGCAAAGCCGTAGTATACGACTGGAACGTTCGCATGGATTTTCATCAAATACTCGTCATCTCCGCATGCGATAATTCCCTTATTCACCTGTAATGCCATCGTTTGAAATGCATCAAATACATCATCGATATTTGCGAAATAATCGGGATGATCAAAATCAATATTTGTCATGATCGCATAATCGGGCTGATAGCTCAGAAAATGCCTTCTGTATTCACAGGCTTCAAGCACAAAGTACTCGCTGTTTTCGCAGCCTTTTCCAGTCCCGTCTCCAATCAGATAAGAAGTCGGTTTTGCTTTTTGGATGACATGAGACAAAAGGCCCGTCGTTGACGTTTTGCCGTGTGCCCCTGTAACGGCAATGCTCGTAAACTTCTTCAGATAGTCGCCGAGAAATTTATGATACCGCACGACTGGCAGGCCTTCGGCATGCGCTTTTTCAATTTCGGGATGAGTGTCGGGAAAAGCATTTCCGGCAATAACAGTCATTCCCGGCTTGATATTTTCCGGATCAAATGGATAAATCGGGATATTTCTCTCCTCTAAAGCGGTTTGTGTAAAAATGTACTTTTCGATATCCGATCCTTGGACATTATATCCATTATCATGGAGAATTTGGGCAAGCGGACTCATACCTGTCCCTTTTATTCCGACAAAATGATAAACAGTCATAATTGTACCTCCAACAAACGTCTATCTGCTTCCCAGTATATGACGCTTATTTCAATTTGCAACCTAAAGTCCGGCCGCATCGTTTTCTTCAAAGTCATAATTATATTCAGTATCAGGCATTTTCAAGAGTGAATAAACCTCCTGCGTAAAGGATTTTTTTGAACCCCTTCACGGAAGTGCTCTTAAAAACGGATTAAAACGCCGCTGACGGCGCTTTAATATGCGGCGCTCTAAAAAAACACGCCCATCAGCTATCATACCATGTTTAGCTGAAAAGTGAACTACTTTCTATTAACTGTTCCAGATCAGCCTTTGTAATCAGGACTTCTCTCGGCTTGCTCCCTTTCGCCTCAGAAATCATGCCTTCCCTTTCCATCATATCGATTAATCTGGCAGCTCTGTTATAGCCGATGCGGAAGCGCCGCTGCAGGCTTGAAGTGCTGGCGCTGTTTTGTTCCACGGCAAATTCGCACGCTTCAAGAAACAGTTCATCCTGATCAAATCCGGCCGGATTTTGTCTGACCAATTGTTCCTGTTCAAATAAATAGTTCGGCTCCTGCTGCCGTCTGACATGTGAAACGACACGATCAATCTCCCGGTCGGAAACAAAGTTGCCCTGCAGGCGGAGCGGTTTACCTGAACCGTTCTCCAAGAACAGCATGTCCCCTTTTCCAAGAAGCTTTTCAGCTCCCGCCATATCGATAATCGTTCTTGAATCGACAGCGCTTGAAACAGAAAACGCTATTCTTGTTGGAATATTGGCTTTAATCAAGCCGGTAATGACATCAACTGAAGGCCGCTGCGTCGCAATCAGAAGGTGGATGCCGCACGCTCTTGCTTTTTGTGCGATTCGGCAGATGCTCTCTTCCACTTCATTCGGAGCGACCATCATTAAGTCGGCAAGTTCATCAATCACGACAACAAGATAAGGAAGTTTTTCACCCATATTCTGTTCCCGGACTTTTTCATTAAATCGCTCAATTTCCCGAACACCGGAATGGGCAAATAATTCATAGCGCCGCTCCATTTCCTCGACAACCCATTTTAAAGCGGCAGTTGCCGCCTTTGCATCTGTGATGACAGGGCTGACGAGATGAGGAATTTTATTATACGGAGCAAGCTCCACCATCTTAGGATCGATAAGCAGAAGCTTTACATCCCTCGGCGCCGCTTTAAACAGCAGGCTGACTAAGATCGTGTTGATGCATACGCTTTTCCCTGATCCCGTAGCCCCGGCAATCAAACCGTGGGGCATTTTTTTCAGATCAGCCACGACGGGCTTGCCGGAAATGTCGAGTCCGAGGGCTGCGGTCAGAGGAGACGGATTCGTTCTGAATTCCGAACTTCTGATCATTTCGCGTAAATAAACCATTTTACTGTGCAGATTCGGCACTTCAATTCCGATCGTATTTTTTCCCGGAATCGGTGCCTCGATCCGAATATCTTTCGCTGACAGGCTGAGTTTAATATCATCTGACAGATTTGTAATTTTGTTGACTTTCACTCCGGGTTCAGGATGCACTTCAAACCTTGTCACAGAAGGCCCCTGGGTGACATGAACAACATTTGCTTTGACATTGAAGTTCTCAAGCGTGACGTCCAACAGCTCGCGCTGCTCGTGTATCCAGGCCTGATCATCCTGCTTTTGCGCCGGCGGCACATCAAGCAAAGACATATTCGGGAACTGATACCCTTGAGGCGCTTTTTCTTTTTGTTTATCTGACGCAAGCATCATGACATTAAACGGAACAGAGCCTTTCTTCGATCCCGGAGCGGCTCCTGCTTCCAGCTTCCGCGGAGCTTCAGGCCGACCCTCGTCTGTCCTTGTACTCTCCCGGTTCTGTTCGCTGCTTTCGGCTTCACCCGCGCTTGGCGCTGTCTCTTCCGTTTCCGGTGAAAAAGGTGCCTGCTCTTGTTTCCAGCCAGCCTGGCTGCTTCCGCTTGTTTCTTCAAGAACGTCAGCCGGCGCGTTGGAATCTGTCCGGTTTTTGATATCGGAAGGCCCATCGCTCTGGACGGATATTTCATAGTCGCGGCCATGAGGGTGCGGCTCTTCCGTAACTGAAGCTTCCGGGTCAGGACGCATTTCGCCCGTGCCGTTTGTCTTCCATTGTTCTTCTGTGACGGCTTCTGCATCCTCTGCCGGTTCCATCTCTTCTTCGGTTTCCTCAATCTTATCCAAAAGCTTTTCGATTTGTTCCGGCGTTTGTTGAGCGGGGATTGCTTCTTCTTCCGTCATGTTCCATGATGCGGAGTGTGTCTCTTCTTCAGCTTCATGCCGCAGCGCTTTCTCTTCGGCGAGCCCGGCACTTTGCTCTGGACGGTTTTCCGTTTCTGCCGGGATATGCGTTGAGACAGGGGTTTCTGTTCGTTCGGATTCATGCCGCAGCGCTTTTTCTTCAGCGAGCCCGGCTCCTTCTGTCTTTTGCTCTGGACGGTTTTCCATTTCTTCCGGAATATCCGTGGATGCCGGCGGGACATCTTCGAATTCGGCATGCCATTTCGGATTGCGGCTGTCGCTTTTGATCAGCGGACGGCCGTTCTTTTCAGTTTGCAAGGAAGCTTCTTCTCGTATCGGCTGCTTTTTTTCAACAAACTTCTGCTCTTTTTCAATTTCTTCGTTAAACAGCGTGACACGCGCTTCAGTTTGTTTTTTTGCACGATATGTATGATTTTCCGGCTTGGCCCTTTTCTGTTCATGAAAGCCGTAAACCGGTGATGGGATGACGGACGGCCTAAAAGGCTTTTTCGCCGCTTTCTCTTCATTATGATATGAATTGCCGGGTTTCGGCTGAGAAGCTGAATGCCGGCTTTCCGGGCGGCGGGTCCTTTGTTCGCGGCTGTCATCCTTTTCCCGCGGCCGCGTGTTTTGATCAGGTATAACCGGGAAGCGGAATTTCCCTTTTGGATATTCATATACGACTTTTGCGTCGGATATTTGCGGCATCTCTTCGTCTTCCTCTAAAGATGAATCCGCCTCAAATTCCTCTATGTGCTTTTTTTGTTTTTCATTATCTTCATCATCGCCTAAAAACAGGCCGAACATTTTATTAAACCAGCTCATGAATCATCACTCTCTAACTCCCTTAAATTTTTCGGGGACGGTTTTAAGTATACCACTGCTTCCCCACCCAGAAAAGGACAAGTCCTTCTCAAGCGTCCGCCCTCCCGAATAAAAAAGCCGCCAAGTTTGTCTACCCAGCGGCTTCTTTTTTACATCTATTCGAAAGTTTTGTTCATTTTATGCCGTTAAAATGCAAAGGCTTCTCCTGCTTTACGGCTGTCATCAAGGACAAGAATGCCTTTTTCCTTCGGCGCGTCTGGAAGATTAAGCTCCTTGGCAGAACAAATCATGCCGCTTGACGCCACTCCGCGAAGTTCAGCATCTTTAATGATCATGCCGCTTGGCATCACGGCTCCGACTTTGGCTACGACGACTTTTTGGCCGGCTTCAACATTAGGAGCTCCGCAGACGATTTGCAGCGTTTCGCTCCCTACATTCACTTTGCAGACACTCAATTTATCGGCATTCGGATGCTTTTCTTTTTCTTCGACATGTCCGACCACAAACTTCGGAGAAAGGTCGACGGTCAGCTCGTCTTTCAAACCGTTGCGGACCAGAATTTCATTCACATCTTGGACAAAGGATTCGGAAAGTGCAAGAGCTCCGCTTTCCTCAATGCTCAAATATGAGGAGGCATTAAAAATGTTATAGCCTGCTGTTTCCTTTGTGTCTTTGTGAAAAATTTTCACGACGTCTCCGTACCGCTCAAAAGCGATCTCTTCGCGCGGAATATCGTTCAATGAGATGAGCAGCGTATCGCCTACGCCTTCTGGATTATAAAATGCGTTCATGAGAAAAATTCCTTTCTATCATTTCTTTTCAGGGCGGTTTTTAGCCAGAATAAAGATCGGTTCAAGCTTTCCATCCTCATACAGGAAAGAAAGCGCAGTGATCGGCACTGTTCCGTTTGCAAAAAAGCTCATCGACATTTGCCCGAGAATATCGTATCCGGCATTGTTGCGGATGTCGGCAATAATCAGCACATCCTGGTGAGGGATTGACACGGCGAGGGTCCCTTCCGCGCTTTTCTCATACTCTGCGAGAATCGATTCGTTCAACACCCTGCTGGCGTCATAGCCGTCATTTGCTCTGAAAAAGTAGAAGTGATTGCCGGCGACTGCGTCTTCTTTGACAACGGTCTGGAGCGAGCGAAGGTTAAAGGAAGCCGTTTCCCGAATCCTTTCCTTTGTCCAGCCCTCTTTTTCAAGCATTTTTTCATCGATCAGCCGGTATGTGTTGCCAAGGTCGAGCGCATAGTAAATTCGTGTTTCAGCCGTGTGGCCGTCAAAAACCAAGGGAACGCCTGCGCTGGACTTCTCGGGAAAAGAAGTCGAGCGGATGACGGGATAGATCAGACTTTCCCGCCCTTCCATTTCCTGCGACTGACCTTTCATGGCATTGAGCGCTTCCTCAGTATAATAGACGACTTCGTCAATCGCATCATCTTTTTTCTGCTCCCATTTGGCGATGATCCCGGGGAGCTCGAGTGTAATGCCTTTTCCAGTGTTTTTATCCTCGATTCTCAAGCTGTCTTTTTCCCTGTCGAAATGAAAGGACCAGTTGTCATTTTGCAAACGTTTTTTTAATATATCGGAAAGTTTCCTTGACGTCATTTTCATAGGTGAACTCTCCTTTCGGCTACTTATTCAGTGAATCTGTCAAAAATTGCTCGATTTCCTCTTTCGTTTTCCGGTCTTTGCTGACGAAGCGGCTGATTTCATTCCCTTCTTTAAATACGAGGAAGCTTGGGATTCCGAAAATGTCCCACTCCGCGCACGTATCAATAAATTTGTCGCGGTCAACATAATAGAATGTAAATTCCGGATAGTTCGCTTCAAGCTCGGGCAAAAACGGTTCTACAAAACGGCAGTCCGGGCACCAGTCAGCCGAAAACATCAACAAGGATAAATCGTCTTTCACAACTTTTTGCAATTCTTCATTCGTCTCGATCGTTTTCATCACTCAACGCCTCCAATATATGTTCTTATCATCCATTCGGATCATACCAGACAACCGGCTCTATAGCCAGCCTTTTGCTGTCCACCGGCTTTTTTAAAAGATGGACGATTCTTTATGTATCTTACCCGTTTTAAAAAGGGAAAATCTTAACGATCCGCTCCTCCTTCATATCATAAGCATATTTTTTTTGCTTTATCAAGCCATTCTCGTTTAACATGGTAAGTAATGGGGTAAAAATATCCGTTAAGGCGCCTTGCGCCGTGATCTTATGACAGTCAGGAGGAACATGTATGGAATTTATCGTTTATCTTGCCGGAGAAATACATAGCAATTGGCGTGAAGAAGTGAAGGAAAAAGCAAAATCGCTCAAGCTGCCGATCACATTTGTCGGACCGATGGAAAATCACGACCGCTCCGACAACATCGGTGAAGAAATTATGGGCAAGCAGGCTGATTCGATCGCAAAGGATGATGCAGCCTCGGATTTGAACAATTTTAGAACTTCCGTTTTAATGAACAAGGCGGATGTGGTCATCGCTCTTTTCGGGGAAAAATACAAGCAATGGAACACGGCAATGGATGCATCATACGCGATCGCCAAAGGCAAACCGCTGATCATCATCCGACCTGAGTCACTCCATCATCCGTTAAAAGAACTGTCAAACAAAGCGAACATTACTGTAGAAACCGTAAATCAGGCAATTAAATCGTTGTCATACGTATTTGAAAGCCGTTAGTTGTTTTTTCAAAAAGAACCCCTGTGCGTAAAGCTGCACAGGGGTTCTTTGTTTAATCATTTCTCAATATCGACTGTACGGCAGAACTGTCGCAAGCTTTGACAAGCTTGATCAACAATTCTTTTGCAGCAAGGTAGTCATCAACGTGGATAATGGAAGCAGATGTATGGATGTATCTTGAACAAATACCGATCACAGCCGAAGGAACGCCTTCATTTGAGATGTGAACACGGCCGGCATCGGTTCCTCCCGGGGAAACAAAATATTGATACGGGATGTCATTTGTCTCTGCCGTATCCAGCACAAAATTTCTCATTTCGCTGTGCGTCACCATGGTCCGGTCAAAAATCCTCAACAGCACCCCTTTGCCAAGCTGGCCAAATTGATTTTTGTCGCCGCTCGCATCGTTTGCCGGACTTGCATCAAGCGCGAAAAACAAGTCAGGCTGTATCATATTGGCCGCAGTTTGCGCGCCTCTTGTCCCGAGCTCTTCCTGGACGGTCGCGCCTGAGTAAAGAGTGTTCGGAAGTTCTGTTCCCTGCATTTCTTTCAGCAATTCGATGCTGAGTCCGCAGCCGTAGCGGTTATCCCATGCTTTCGCAAGGATCTTCTTTTCATTTGCCATCGGAGTAAACGGACAGATCGGCACGATTTGCTGGCCTGGTTTGACACCGATGCGTTCGGCATCTTCCCTGTCATCCGCACCGATATCAATCATCATGTTTTTGATATCCATCGGACGTCTCCTCTGCTCATCTGTCAAAAGATGAGGAGGCGTGCTCGCGATAACGCCGGGGATCGGGCCGTTGTCCGTATGGATTTCCACCCGCTGGGCCAATAAAACCTGGCTCCACCAGCCGCCCAGCGTTTGAAATCGAAGCAGGCCGTTGTCTGTGATTGATGTAACCATAAATCCCACTTCATCCATATGGCCGGCCACCATGATTTTCGGGCTGCCTTCCGGTCCATGTTTAACCCCGAACACGCTACCAAGTCTGTCCTGGATGATCTCATCAGCATATTTTTCAAGCTCTTTTTTCATGAAACGACGGACAAGATGTTCGTTTCCCGGAGCGCCGGGGAGCTCCGTCAGCGTTTGAAAAAGCGTTCTCGTTTCCTGATTCATCTGTTTCCCTCTTTTCTTATGTATCTCTCTACATTTTACATAAGTGTGCGATGTGTTTCCAGAAGAGAGCCCATCCTTAACACGGACGGACATGTTCTGTATAATGAAAAAAACAAGCTTTGGAGGTGCTGAAAAGATGAAACTGCGCCATTTTCTTCTTGGGGCCGGCATCGGCATTGCCGCGGCCGTTGTTGTCAAACAATATGTCATGCAGCCTTACATTTCTTCTGAAAAAGCGCTGCGCATCGTCAAGTCCGCTTTTAAACAGAGAGGCCCGATCGACGGTTCATGGATATATACCGTTCCGGAAGCCTATACCGTAAACGGCGAAACCGTCATGGTGTACAAAACAGGCATTACCCGTTCCGCTTTCGGAGAGCTTGAACAGTACGAAGTCATGGTTGATGCAAAAACAGGCATGATCGTAGATGTGATTGATACCGCAGCATAGCATCAAAAAAATGCGGCCAGAAATGGCCGCATTTTTTATATGGCGCGAATCGGCCGGTAGACCGGATGCCACATCGCATCCTGCACCGCTTGAATCACATCGTCCGGCTCATTTTCTGCAACTCCGTCTTCTATGGCTGCTTTGATGACAGCCGTTGCTACGGTTGCGGAAACCGTGCGCAAATCCTCTACCTCCGGAAGAAGCGCGGCGCCGGGCCGGGCGGTATCAACCATGCCCGCGATCGCAGCTGCGCTGGCGTAAAACATGTTGTCCGTAATCAGCGTTGCTTTTGATACGAGCGTTCCGAGCCCAAGGCCGGGGAATACAAAGGCATTATTCGCCTGGCCGATCGCATAACGGGTGCCGTTGTATTCCACAGGCGCAAACGGGCTTCCAGTGGCGACGAGCGCCCGCCCTTCCGTCCATTTGATCAAATCTTCAGGCCTTGCTTCAGATAACGGCGTCGGATTGGACATCGGGAATATAGCCGGCCGTTTCACATGCTTTGCCATTTCTTTTACGATTTCTTCTGTAAATGCGCCCGATACAGTCGAGGTTCCAATCAAAATGGTAGGCTGCACTTTTTTAACCACTTCGAGCAGATCGATTGTATCCCCCGGGCCGTTCCGGCTGAAGTCTTTTACCTCGTCAGCAGGCCTTGCATACAGCTGTTGAATGTCCTGCAAGTCGTTCATATCATCTGTCAGCAAACCGTTCCGGTCAACACACCAAAAACGGCGGTATGATTCCTCTTCCGACACTCCCTCTTGAACGAGAGCGGCGCGAATTTGCTCAGCGTTGCCGATCCCGGCCGTCCCTGCTCCGAATATGACCATTTTATGATCCTTTAGCGGCATTTTGGATATTTTGACGGCCGCAAGCACCGCTGCGAGGGTTACTGCTCCCGTGCCTTGAATGTCATCGTTAAAGGTGCAAATTTTGTCTTTGTATTTTTTCAAAATCTGACGTGCGTTCTGCGTTCCGAAATCTTCCCAGTGCAGCAAAACGCCTGGAAACGTCTCGGTTGTGATTTGAACGTATCGATCAATAAACGATTCATAACGCTCACCCCTGATCCTGGAATGCTGATTCCCGACATAAAGCGGATCATTGAGAAGCCTTTCCTGGTTTGTCCCCGCATCAATGACTACGGGCAGAACCCTGTTAGGATCGATGCCCGCAGCCGCAGTATAAACGGCAAGCTTTCCGATCGAAATGGCGATACCGCCGACTCCCCAATCCCCAATTCCGAGAATTCCTTCAGCATCAGTGGCCACAATTAAATCGATCCGGCTTCTTTTAGCGGCCAGATTTTCAAATGCCGTTTTCATACCTTCAGGGTCATTAACCGACAAAAACAGCCCCCGCGGTTTTCTGTATTCATGGCTGTATTGCTGTATTGCCGTTCCGACAGTCGGGGTATAAACAATCGGCAGCATTTCTGTCATATGGTCGTTCAGAAGCCTGTAGAACAGCACTTCATTTCGATCGTGAAGCGCTGTTAAATAGACGTTTTTGCTCAAGTCATCAGGCTGTGATTGGAACTGTTTATACGCCCGTTTTGCCTGTTCTTCGAGCGTCAGCACCTTGGGAGGAAGCAATCCTGTCAAGCCGAGAGCTTCCCTTTCCTCCGGAGGGAAGGCGACCCCTTTATTCAACAGGGGAGTCGCAAGGACTTCAAATCCTCTTAATCGCGTCTCGATCACTTGTTCATTCAGTTTATTGTGGCTCACCCGTCGTCTTCCTTTCAAATGTTAGTTACCATTAGGATGGATAACAACAAAGCAAACCATTCACCAAAATAACTAGCGCCTTTCTCTTTTTACTGACTCTCCAATATCGCCGTTTTCATCCCATTTTAAAGCTCTGTAAAGGGCATCATGGTAAAAAATGTACCAGGCGTTTTTCTCGGCGGCCTTCGCCTGCCATGCTTGCTTCGCAGCAATCGATGTCATCGGATAATCGTCGTACGCCAGCACCCAGAGAGGATTTTGATGGGCATGCGTCGGCATAATGTCAGCCATATGCAGGGCCGTTTCACCGGCATCTTCGAGAACGATCACGGAATGGCCGTCGCTGTGGCCGCCTGTATGATACATCGTGATTCCGGGCAAAACTTCAAGCTTCTCGTCGAAGGTTCTCACTTGATGCTGAACAGCTTCCCAGTTTTCTTTCCAATATGTATTTTTTGAGCGGATATTCGGATTTCTCATCTCTTCCCATTCGATCGCAGACGTGTAAATCGCTGCATTCGGAAACACGGAAACAAGGCTTTCTCCCTCATAGCGCGTCAATCCGCATGCATGGTCAAAATGGAGATGTGTCATCAGAACGGCGTTGATATCTTCCGTTGAGAGCCCGAGTGCTTTTAACGAGTCATCAATTGACGATTCTTCGGTGACCCCGTAATTTCGTTTTTGCTTATCCGTCAGTTTGCCGCGCCCGATACCGGAATCAATCAGCAGATTCGTGCCGTCTTTCTGCACAAGTATAGGGTCTGTTCTAAGTTCGATTTGATTTTTCTCATTGGCGTCATACTTTTTTGACCAAAGCGGCTTGGGAACAACGCCGAACATAGCGCCTCCGTCCATGTGCGTGACGCCTCCGTTCAGCCATGTCAGCTTGATTCGTCCGATTGTTAAAGTTTCCATGATCATCCCTCCTCCTCCTATCGTAGCAAAAAATACAACTTGAATCAGCTTCATTTGAAAGCAAAAAAACAGACCGCAGGAAGCAGTCTGTTTTTTTATGTTCGCCATTCAGCTTCGACTCTGTAGATCGGCTGGCCTTTAGCGGCGAACTTTTCTTCGTATTCGGTCATCACATTTCCTTCAAATTCGCTTTGATGCAGGTCAAGGCTGACGAACGTCAAAACGAGTCCGTATTCGGAAAAACTGGTGAGAGAGTACTCAAATAACCCGCGGTTATCGGTTTTAAAATGAATCGCTCCCTTGCCTCCGAGCACCTGCTCATACTTTTTCAAAAACGCTTGATTGGTCAGACGGCGCTTTTCATGGCGCTTTTTCGGCCACGGGTCGGAAAAGTTCAAATAGACCCGGTCGACCTCCCCGTCTGCAAAAACGTCTGAAAGCATATTGGCATTGATGTTCAAAAGCTTTACATTCGGCGCCTCTGCCTGCTTTACTTTATCAACAGCGGTTACGATGACGCTTTTAAATAGTTCGATTCCGATATAGTTTACATCCGGGTTTTGCAGGGCCATTCCTGAAATAAATTGCCCTTTTCCGGTTCCTACTTCGATGCGGATCGGGTTGTCATTTCCAAAAACGGAATGCCATTTCCCTTTGTATTGAGACGGCTCGCTGATCACAATATGAGAGTTTTCAGCCAGGTAGTCATCCGCCCAAGGCTTGTGACGCATTCGCATGTACTTACACCTCTATCTGTTATATCGTCTTACAACATACCATGAAATGCGGGAATCCCGCAAGGCTCTTCCAAAGCAAAAAAGACCGAAGATCGGCCTCCGGGCTTTCGCGTATAAATTACAGCTTTCTGAACATTTTAATCCATATACTCCGAGAATGAAGGGAAGTGCCAATATTATGGGCTTAAATCAGCAAAATCAGATTCATCTATTAAAAGACATTCTCTCAGACCATCAAGCGGACTGCACCGGAACCGTCGCTGAATGCGAACAGCTGGAGCGGATTATCAAGTCTTTAATGGCAAATACGAATCTTGACGCCGGCTTGAAAGGCGTTTTGGAAGACATTTATTTGTACAGCCAGAGGGGAAGATCGTCCGCTTCGATCAACAACCACATTCAGGAGCACCAGGATCATCTTACACAATGGGTGGAAGATATCGACTCATTTTCATGAAGATCCGGCGAGACGCTCCATCAATGCGTGCAGCTGTTCCAGCCCCTGGTGAAAGCCTTCCTGATTGCCTTTCGCTTTTTGCCAGAGTGTTGTCATTGTCTTTTCCGCCAATACGTACCAGGCCATTCTCAGCCTGAGATTATCCGTTAACGAAGAGCCGTAGCGTTCGAGCCAGCTCCCCCATTCCCGCTCTTCAACGTAATGATAAAGAAGCGGCCCCAAATCGATCGCGGGGTCTGCAATCATCGCTCCATCCCAATCGATTAAATAAAGCTGGTTCTGATCTGTAAGAAGCCAATTGTTATGATTGACATCGCAGTGACAGACGACCTTTTCTCCAGACTGAACATCTTTCAGATGGTGCTCCAGATATAAAAGGGCTTGGTCCAGCTGCGGTATCGGATATTGCCGGGCCTGGATAAACTGCTTCAATTGAGTGATTACAGAGCTTGGCTGAAAAGGCTGTTTGCCGAGTCTCTTCAGCATGTCTAAAAGCTCTTTGGAGCTGTGAATTTTCCGAAGCATCTCAGCCACCGCCTGGCTGTTCATATCCTTCGGCTTCAGCTCTCTTCCCTTGAGCCAGTGCTGTGCCGTAATCACATCCCCGTTTTCCATTCGTTTTGTCCAAACGAGCTTAGGAACAATTCCTTCCGCGGACAGGACAGCCAAAAAAGGAGAGCTGTTGCGCTTTAAAAAAAGCTGCTGTCCATTATGTTCTGCATAATATGCGTCTCCTGTAGCTCCTCCTGCGGGGGAAATCTCCCATTCGCTACCTAGTAATTGTCCCAACCAGTTCATATCGATTTTCAACCCATCATTTCATTAAAAGATTTTAAAAAGCATCTGCTCCCTAGAGCGGGCAGCAAACCGCTTGTATTGTCGTCTCTTTATATTCAAATAAAAAGACGGCTATTGAGAGTCATTTGTGCTAAACAATAGCCGTCTTTTAAATTTTAGCGCTAGACGCCAAACTTCGTCAAGCAAAACTAAAAAATCCCTTTTGGTTCATATAAAACATAGGTCCCGATGCCGTTCAGCCGAAGCCTTTTTTCCGTTTGAACCTGCCCATTGAAGAACGTAAAAGGATCGCAGTGCAGCAAGTACTGTTTCTGATCGGGCAGCTCAAGCGTCTCCATTTTTGCAAATGGACAATGCACCACTATGATTTCGTTCCATGGATCAAATGCTGCAATGTTCTTCAGCTTGTAAGCCGCCACCTCTCCTGTGCCGCTCATAAAAGAAAGATGTTCCTTGACTTCCTCCTCTTTTTGCAGACGAAAGGCGGGATGGCTTCTCCGCAGCCGGATCAGCTGGCGCACATATTCGACATCCTCACAAAGCTCCGCCCGCTTTTCCCAATCGAGCCTGTTGATGTCATCTCCCGACCTGTAGCTGTTGCTGTCCCCATTCTTTGTTCGGCAAAATTCCTGCCCGGCGTGAATAAATGGAACCCCTTGTGAAAGCAGGACGATTGACAACGCGAGCCTTTGCCTGAGACGTTTGGAGTACGCATCTTCTTCCGAACAGAAGGCTATTTTATCCCAAAATGTATGATTGTCATGGCACTCCACATAATTGATTGACTGTGCTGGCGGCAAGAATCCGGGTGAACCGGCAATACCGTGCTGAAGCGCCGCTTTTTTCCCTGTGTCCCCTAACGCATATCCGCGGTCACTAAGCTCAAATGTGCTCCCTTTGACTGCGTTTCTGAACCGATCATTAAAAAAGCCGACCGCCGGAACTTTTCCGGCATTTTGCAATGTTGCTTTTTGCCCGCTCTCAAGCGGGGTATTTAAATCCCAGCCTTCTCCGAACAGGAGCACGCCCGGCTTCACATTCTCGGCAAGCTTGCTGATTTGGCGGACGGTTTCAATATCAAGAATGCCCATTAAATCAAAACGAATGCCGTCGATATCATATTCTTCCAGCCAATAGCGGACAGAATCGAGGATATATTTTCGCACCATCAGCCGCTCAGAAGCAATATCATTTCCGACGCCCGATCCATCGGATGGAAAACCGTATTCATTATGTCTGAAAAAATAACCGGGAACCGTTTTTTCAAAAGGGGACGTTTCCCTCTTGTACACATGATTATATACGGCATCCATGATCACGGAGAAACCGTGTTTGTGCAGCGACTGAATCATCGTTTTCAGCTCGGTGATTCTGCTTTTGGGATTCTGCGGATCGAGTGAATAGCTTCCTTCAGGTGCATGAAAGTGAATCGGGTTATAGCCCCAATTATAAGATTGATCAGGAGCAAGCTCGTCAACTCCGGCAAAATCGTGAAAGGGCAGAACCTCGATGTGGGTGACGCCGAGCTCTTTCAAATAGGCAATTCCCGTTGAGAAGCCGCCGGACGTTTCAGTTCCGTCCTCTGTAAAAGCAAGATATTTGCCTTTATGGCGCATACCGCTGTCTTCATGAATCGAGAAATCGCGGATGTGAACCTCATATATAACCGCATCGCACGGACTGTGAAGGCTTGGCGCACGGTGTTTTTCCACCTTGACTTCATCAGGATCTAATACAACGCCTTTTTCCCCGTTTGCCGTTACGGCTTTTGCATAAGGATCGACTGTCAGTAACGGCGTCCCATTTACATAAAGCTCGTATAAATAGGACCAGCCGTTCAAATCGCCTTCGACCGTTACCTCAAAAACACCTTTTTTTCTGCGCATCATTTGAAAAGTATTTGTTTGAAGCGAATCAGGGCTCTCCAGCTTGATCGCTGCCGTACTCGCGGTCGGCGCCCATACCTTAAATAAAGTACGCTCTTTTGAATAAAAAGCGCCGAGACGGCCGTCATAAAAAAAAGCCTTGTCAAACGCCGCACTTCTCGTAACAGAGCCGATTTGCAGGTCTGTCCAGACGCTTTCTTCACAGCATACTTTGTGAACTCTTCCGAACGGAACGGTGCGGCTGCTTTCGAGAATATACTTAAATTGTTCCTCAAGCTCCTCCGTCGCTTTTACCGAAATCTCTATCCTCTCTCCTTGATCATCTTCAAGAAAAAAAGGGGGGGTGCAGCTTGACGCATGGCTCTTCGGAACTAAAACAGTGATCGTTCTCATTTCATCGAGATAAGCTTCAAACGGGCGGCTGATACCCGGCATCTCAGTCTCTCCTTCATTCGAAAGATTTATGCTCTTAACCGAAGGGATTCGGTCCCTGTTTTAATGAAAACGGGCGCCCAGCCGATCACCTCTCCATCCGCTTGAAAGAGCACCCGCTCATTCGTATGAAAATAGATGTCTTTCGTCTTAAATGCCGTAACACCGTTTTTGCCGACATGTTTGCCGAATATCATCGCAAACAAGAGGCCGGCTTTCTTCAAGACGGGCAGGTCTTCAATAATGATCACGTCTAAAAGCTCATCCCGCGGATTCGCGTTCGGTGCGATCTTCATTCCTCCGCCATAGTAAGGGTGATTTGAAACCGACGCAAACCAGATTTTTTTAAACGTACGCTTGTCATCCCCGTTCTCATACGATAGAACAAACGGTTTAAACGTAAACGCCGTAACAAAGAAAATCAGCGGCTGAATCAAATGATTCAGCCTGAGAGCAGCCGTCCATTTCGGCAAAGCAGTCACCTTTTTGACGGCGCAGGCATCAAATCCTAGGCTGAGATGATTGGCAAAATAAAGTTCGTTTTCACTGTCTTTCGTATGAAAGCTACCGAGGGCATAGGTCCGGGTCAGCGATTGCCCTTTTCGCTTCATTTCTTTGATGACATTCGATTTTTTCACGGTAAAGCCGCGTTTAAAATCATTGCTTAAGCCTGACGGGATGACGCTCAGCTGAATGTCCCGCAAGCTGACCAAGCCATTGAGCACTTCATGGACGGTTCCGTCCCCGCCGATCACCAGCAGGCGCTTCAGCCTGTCATCCTGCATTGTTGATATTTGCCTTGCCAACACTTCAGCATGCCCGGGATGCTGAGTCATAAACGAGCGGTACGATATATTTGCCTTTTGGAGGTCTTTCTGCAGTGATTTCCATACTCTTAAGGCCGTCGAGTTTCCCGCCTTTGGATTTATGATGATATACCAATCGCTCATGATTCCATTCTCCATTTTATAGTATGAAAAAGCCGGGATAACGTTCTGGCGGTCAGCTCAGCCATTCCTGTCTCCGCATCGAGTCGGAGACGCCGTGCGACAACAGAATTTTCGCCGTTTTCAGCTGCTGGCTTTTAATCGGGGCGAAGTTCTTTTGCTGTTTCTCCAGCCACTCTTTCCAGTGTCTCTTGTCGCAAATGCCGATTCCGTACGGGGGTTCCGGATAATCGATGTACGATGTCCGGCTGACGATGACTTTGCGCACAGGCAGTTCGATCCCCGATCCCTTTAACAAACCGGAAAGAACCGTGCCTGTCCTGAGAAGCTCGACAGCCGGATTTAACAGTGACCGTTCCCTGCCCCTTACCGTTTTTTCTTTCCAAAAACGATCTTTAGAACCGATAAATGCGCTGTCCCTCTCACCTTCAAGAAATGACATACAGTAGATCTCAAGAGGCGTGAGAATCAAGACGCTGAGCTCTACCGCAGCCTGATTCACCTGCAGCACCGGCCGATACATGATGAAATATGAATCCGGCAGCTGCTGTGCCAAAATGTGCAGGATTTTATCGCTTTTTATTTCCCGGGAAAGTCTGGATATGTCAGAGATTGTCGAGCTTGCCCATTTCAGCTGAAACTCGTACACGTATTCTTTAAAAAACGACGCGAGTTCTTCCCCTGCCGCAGGAATTCTTGCGATCAAGCTTTCATCCGTTTCTCCGTCCAGTCCGTTAAACCATTCATCGGCTTCTTTTCCTTTATTAATATCGGATGCTTCTTTTTTTCTCTTTAATGTAAATGTATTCTTTCTTTTTCCGACCGTTTCATCACCGGCGGCTCCTTTATCGTGGTGAAAGCTTTCTTTCTTTTTTTCAGCCATCTCTTTAATTGACTGCCAGCGCTGCTTTTTCAGGCGGATAAACTGGTTTATATAATGATAAGGATCCTGTTCATATCTTGAAATACAGTCCTGTATTTTAATAATCTGTGCCATCTGCGTTCATCTCCGAATCTTGCTTTTCTGCAGCCGGCCGTTCGCCGAAATGGAAAACGGCTTGATGCTCGTATTTGGGAAGCCTGTCTAAATGGGTTTGAAAAATGGTGAAATGCCGGGCTGTAAATGACAACTCGTCTTCAAGCGGCTTCAGGCGGCCGTTAAAAGAGGCCGACCCATTCCACTTTCTGGCGACCGTCACATGTGGATGAAAAGGCCGTTTTTCAATATCAAAGCCCGCCTCATCTGCAGCATGCTTCACCCGTTCCCTCACCTGAAAGAGAGCGGCTGAGTATTCCGGTTCTACATGAAGAATTCTCGGTTCTGACGGCTTGCCGAACGTTCCGAAACGTTTCAAGGCAATCTGAAACGGAGCCGTCTCATCGGAGATCAGCTTGAGGCTTTCAGCGAGCATAGCCAGCTGCTCCTCTTCAGCAGAGCCGAGGAACACGAGGGTGATGTGGTAATCCAAAGGATGCACCCATCTATGAAAAGAAAATTCCGGACGGCTGCTGACCGTGTGATAAAGCGGCTCACTAAGCTCCGCCGGAATTGGAATTCCAATAAAGTAATGCGGTTTGACTGACATATGTATGGCTTCCTCCTCATTCGTCTTCTCTATATTTTAACAAAAAATATAAGGACTTATAACCTCTCTATTTTCCACTTTCCAAGGCCTTATGATAGGATATTGACAGAACCATGTTTTTTAGAAAGGGTGCACAGTCGTGAGAGCCGTTCAAAATATTGCAGAATTAATCGGGGAAACGCCCCTTGTCAAGTTGAACCGCGTTCAGCCCGAAAACGCGGCCCAAGTTTATATCAAGCTTGAATCTTTTAATCCGAGCGGAAGCGTGAAAGACCGCGCGGCCTACCAAATGATCCTGGATGCCGAAGAAAAAGGCCTGCTGAAACCGGGTTCAACCATCATCGAACCGACGAGCGGGAACACCGGCATCGGCCTTGCGATGAACGCGGCGGCAAGGGGCTACAAAGCCATTCTTGTCATGCCTGATACGATGACAAAAGAGCGGATCAATCTTCTGAAAGCGTACGGGGCTGAAGTTGTCCTGACGCCCGGGGACGAAAGAATGCCAGGCAGCATCAAAAAAGCACAGGAGCTCGCTCGGCAAATCCCAGGCAGCTTTATTCCGATGCAGTTTGATAATGAAGCCAATCCGGAGGCTCACCGGAGATCAACCGCTCTGGAAATTGCCCGGGCAATAGAAGAAATCGGCAAACCGCTCGCCGCATTTGTTGCAACAGCAGGTACAGGCGGAACGATTACCGGAACAGGCGAAAAGCTGAAAGCGTTATTTCCGGGAATAACCGTTCACGTGGCAGAACCTGCAGGATCGCCTGTTTTATCCGGCGGCAAACCTGGAAAACACAAGCTCGTCGGGACAAGTCCGGGATTTATTCCAAACATTTTAAACGAAAACGTCTATGACGAAATCTTAAAGATCAAGGACGAAGAAGCCTACGAGATGACGCGCAGATTGGCGCGGGAAGAAGGAATCCTTGTCGGCCCTTCTTCTGGAGCCGCTTGCTTTGCTGCTGTTGAAACGGCCAAAAAGCTCCCTCCCGACAAAGTGGTCGTCTGCATGACAGCCGATACAGGGGAACGCTATTTATCAAGCGATTTATTTCAATTTAATTAAGAGAGAAAAGCCTGATTTCTGTTTTGAAACCAGGCTTTTTTCATGAAGAAACCGATGACTGCACGGCTGCCGTCTTTTTTGAAAAGGTGTTGATCATCACGAACAACAGGAAAGAAAGAGAAGATAAAACACCGAAGAACAAATAGACGGACAGCGCTGAATAGCGTTCATAAATCAGCCCGCCGGCAAATGTACAAAACCAGTTGCCAAAACCGTTTCCGACGGCTGTGTACAGACTGATCGCTGTAGCGCCCAAATGGCCGGGAGCCAGCTTTCTTACGTATTGCAGCGCGGCCGGGATAA
This sequence comes from Bacillus haynesii, assembly GCF_001969855.1. Classification (GTDB taxonomy): domain Bacteria; phylum Bacillota; class Bacilli; order Bacillales; family Bacillaceae; genus Bacillus; species Bacillus haynesii. The sequence goes on along the minus strand of NZ_MRBL01000009.1, from coordinate 88,387 downwards.
ACAATCCGATGGAAAAGCCTTGTACAATACATGTCGCATAAACGAACGGCAGCGACGGCATGATGTAGTAAAAAAGCCAGCGAAGCGAGGAAATGAGAACCGCAAACAGCAGTACCCTTTCTATTCCAAACCGTTGAATCAAGCGGTTCGCGGCTTTCATAAAAGGCGCTTCACTGCCGGCAGCGACCAAAAACGCGATCCCCACTCCCGCAAGCGTGCCTCCGATTTCATTGATATAGATGCCAAAATAAATGTTATGAGCAAGTGTAGGTCCCATCATCAAAAAGGCGGCAAGCAAAAAGATCAAATACTTTCTGATTTTGAATAACTCTTTGATCCCGCTCTTCAAATCGACCTTCATCGCTTTATTTTCTTTCGGAAGCCTGTGAGCAAATAAAGCTGAGGCGATCAGGAACAAAGTAAACGTATAAAAAATAACGGAAAGATGAAAAATTTCAGCAAGCCTGCCCATCACAAAAACGGCGGCGGCAAAGCCAAGGGCTCCCCACAGCCGAATCGATCCGTAGGGGATTTTTGATTTTTCAGAAAAACTAACCGCTATGCTGTCGGACAGCGGGACGATGGCGCTTTGAAAAGCAGCAAGAAAAATCATCGCGAGAAGCAGCCATTCATATGATTTGAAAAGTGAGAACAAAAAGGCAAATAAAGCCGTCAACAGTAAAGCCATCGTCAAAAGCACGGTAGGCTTTCTCGTTAAATCGCTCATGATTCCCCAGACAGGCTGGATGAAAATCATGACAACGGGGCTGATCGACAAGATCAGGCCGATTTGCCCGCCTGACAAATGAACGGCATCTTTTAAATACACGGAAAGAAGCGGATAAAACGCCCCGTAACCGAAAAAGAACAAAAAATAAAATGAATAAAACCGTTTCCTCACATGAAGCAATTCCTTTTCCTGCTTCAAAAAGCCCCTCTCCTCTCGGACGCCTGTACGCACCTTTACTATATTCGTTATCCTTGAAAACAGCAATGTTTTTCAGCAAAAAAGCCGCTCTATAGAGCGGCTGTCTTTGTTGCGCTACACATGCATCCCTGTCCTGGCATCGTTGTGATCCGTTATATATTCAATACGCTTGAAACCGCAGTCCTTTGCATTTTGATACAGAAGCTCCAGCTTTTTTTGATCTTTGCAGTATATCGTGACAAAACTCGAATCGGCTGTAAGTACAATCAGCTCGCAGCTGCTTTTCATATATGATTCATATGTGCTGACATCCTCAGGATGACCATCCCGAGGAAAAGCCTTCAAATCAGCGAAGATGAGATAGTATCTTTCGTCTTCCAGCCTTTTTTTAAATGCTTTTCCTATCAGCACCTGCGGTTCTTGGGGAAAAAGATTTTCATCTGACAACTCACCGTTTTGCACGAGATAGCATTCGCCATCGGCAAGCAGCCAATTGAAACCTGCCGGATCAACCGGTTTCAGCATATCGAGAAGAAAGCGCCCGTACCCGTTCGGGATTTCAAATAATACGCCTCGCTGATGTCTCATATCATCACTTTCTTTGCTACTTCGCCAATTCATAAATAGCCTGTGCATAAATCGATACAGCCTTCAGCAGATCATCGATTTCCATATACTCGTCTTTCTGATGGGCAACATCAGGACGTCCTGGAAACAGCGGTCCAAATGCCACGCCGGCTTTCAGTGATCGTGCATATGTCGCCCCGCCGATGGAAATTAACTCTGCCGTTTCCCCTGTCTGCTCCTCATAGACCCGCTGCAGCGTTTTGATCAGCTCATGGTCTTTTGCTACATGATGGGGCTTGCTGTCTTTAAAGCTGATAAGGCTGGCGCCCTGTATTTGTGACAGCCCGGATTTCACCCGGCCGCTCTCTTCAGTCACAGGATAGCGAATATTAATATGGGCCTCCCCGCCTTTTTCCTGTTCATACTGCAGCCGGCCGACATTCAACGTCAGCTCTCCGCTGATGTCATCACGGCAGTCGATGCCGATCTTTTTCCCTCTCGTATCTCCGGCAAAAGCCCCGCTAACCGTTTGAACAAAATGGAGACCGGTTCTGTCAAGGGATTGTGTATGTAAAAACTCGGCCAAAATGAGACCGGCATTGACACCGTTATTAGGCTCCATGGCATGAGCTGATTTGCCGTACACGGTTATTGTCAGTCTGCCGCCTTCTTGAAGAATACGCCCTTCTGCGCGCTTTTCTTTTACAAACCGGGCAAATGACTCTTCAAATCCTGACGGGGCAGTTCCGGCCAGAACGGCTTCGGCATCATCAGGCACCATGTTCAGACGCCGGCCGGACCGGAAAGTCTCCAATACCAAGTCCGCACCTGTTTCCGCTTGATCAGTTTCAATTTTTAAAGCTGCGTCAATCAGCCCTTTTTCCGCATAGATAATCGGAAAATCAGCATCAGGCGCAAAACCGGCTGAAGGCATCTCTTCGTGTTTAAAGTAATGCTCCACACAGCGCCAGTCGCTTTCTTCATCGGTGCCGATAATCATTCTGATTCGCTTTGATAATGGGAGGCCCGAGTCTTTGACAATTTTTAATGCATGAAACGCGGCCATTGTCGGCCCTTTATCATCAAGCGCTCCCCTTGCATAGATGCGCCCGTCTCTGATTTCTGCAGCAAACGGGTCGCTCGTCCACCCATCTCCGGGCGGAACGACATCAATGTGGCAAAGCACGCCGATGATCTCCTCGCCTTTCCCCCATTCGATATGGCCTGCATAACCGTCAAGATTTTTGACCGTAAACCCGCTTTCTTCCCCTTTATTGAGAAGCGCTGTCAGGCATTCTTGAATTTCTTTTCCAAACGGCCGGCCCGGACCCGCCGTCTCTTCATCAAGGACGCTGTTGATTTTTAAAACACCTTGAATATCCTCTACGATCTCATTCCGTCTTTTTAAAACTTCCTGTTCCCAGTTCATAATTTCGCCCCTTCTTTTTTCAGTTTAGCCAAAAACCCTTGCAAAAACACCTGATAACGAATAATATAGATATTGTTTTGCTATAATGTTCGTTATTGGAGGAAATGATGTTTAACATAAAAGAAAACCAAACCACAGTCAAAAAAGAAATCCTCGCCGGTATTACAACCTTCTTTACAATGGTTTATATCGTCGTGGTCAACCCGAGTATCCTTTCCGGCACAGGCGTCCCGTTTGATCAAGTATTCACCGCCACAATCATCGCCGCAGTTGTCGGAACGCTTTGGATGGCGCTTGCCGCCAACTTTCCGATCGCGATTGCACCCGGGATGGGACTGAACGCGTATTTTGCAGTGTCAGTCGTCGGCTCGTCCAACGGCGAAATTTCTTACCAGACGGCGTTCAGCGCTGTCTTCGCGGCCGGTATCCTCTTTATTATCTTATCGCTAACACCTCTTAGAAAACAACTGATCGAAGCGATTCCGGCCAATCTAAAATACGGGATTACCGCCGGAATCGGATTGTTTATCGCTTTTGTCGGTCTGAGAGGAGCCGGAATCATTACCGCCAATGAAGCCAATTTGGTCGGGCTCGGCAATCTGCACTCGCCCGGCGTGATACTGGCACTAATCGGCTTGGCTTTCTCTGTCGTTTTGATGGTCATGAATGTGAACGGCGCTCTATTTTTCGGTATGATCTTAACCGGGCTGATCGCCTTTTTTACCGGCCAGCTTGAGTTTACCAAAGGGATTCTGTCAATGCCTCATCTGCCCGAAAAACTGATCGTCACAAACCCTTTCGCCGCTTTTGGCGATGTCATCCACTACGGCCTTTATTCAGTTGTCTTTTCGTTTCTCCTCGTCACGATTTTTGATACGACAGGAACGATGATCGGTGTCGCTGAGCAAGCCGGGCTCATGAAAAACAACAAACTGCCGAATGCAAGAAAAGCCCTTCTTGCCGATTCGACAGCGACGACGATCGGCGCAATGTTCGGGACAAGCCCGACGACCGCCTATATCGAATCATCCGCCGGGGTTGCCGCAGGCGGAAGAACAGGGCTTACGTCTTTAACAGTCGCTGTGCTTTTCGGCGCGGCGCTGTTTTTCAGCCCGCTTGTCAGCGCGGTCTCCGGGATCGCAGCGATTACGTCACCGGCATTGATCATTGTAGGAAGCATGATGATCGGCGCTGTGACCAACATCCGCTGGAAAGAACTTGACGAAGCATTTCCGGCCTTTCTCGTCATTTTGACAATGCCGCTGACATCGTCTATTGCGACAGGCATTTCCCTCGGGTTTATCTCTTATCCGATTGTGAAAGCCGCGAAAGGCAAATGGCGCGAGATACATCCGCTTGTCTTCGTGTTTGCCGTTCTCTTTTTCATACACCTCTTCTTTTTGGAAGGGCATTAAACGACTGAACCCCGTCTTTTTTAAAAAGACGGGGTTTTTAGCATAAGGCTGAGTGCGATGACGAGGCCGCACCAGATCAACCCCGGATAGAAAAGCCAGTCAATGGAACTCCGCCTCGCTTCATAAAAAGCATCGCTTTCATTATCTGCCCCCAGCAAAAAAACGCGTTCCATCACCTTATCAAAATGGACGGATAACAGACTTCGATAAGCGAATGCAAAAACCAGGAGAGCACCTGCTTTCATCCAGATCGGTCCAACCAGCATCAGCGCCGTAAAAATGCCGATCATTTGCATAAGCTGTCTTTTATAGTCCGGATGGCGCAGCATCACTTTTAAAAAGATTTCCTTAAAGCCATTTTGCACTGTACGAGCTTTAAAGATTTTCTGAGATTTTTTAAAGAACAGCCGCGGCCTTTTCGCCCCTCGTTTCCCCGGCTTCGGCACGCTTCCATCCAGGTTCAGCGACAGGAAGAATTTTGCGAGTCTCAGCTTTCTTCTGTGATCAAATTCAACCTCTTCATAAAATCGAAACATGTTTCCGAGAGTGCCGCCGGCGGTCTTCACCGCAGCCGTCAACAGCACCAGACCGCTCAAGAGCACAACCGGCCAGGCAAAGAACAAAACAACTGCACAAGCCGACAGCCACACGAAAAAGATCAGCCCGGCGTTCAGCACCCGGTGTTTCATCTTGTACTGCCGTCCGATGTTCCGCTGCTTCAAGACGGTGATCAAGGAATTGAGACAGAAATAAAAAAAGAATACGGCGAGACAAGCAGGCAGATCAATCCCAAATTGTCTGACGAACAGTGGAGTAAACACGACCGCCGCAAACAGCCATTTGCCAAACTGGACAAACAGACAATATAAATAGCCGCATCTTTTCATGTTCAACACGAGCATCTTTTTTTGTAACAAATAAAGCTGATCGGCTTCCATTAAGAATGTCCTCACAGACCCAAACAGCGTAAAAACGGCCGGAGCCAGCACAATCAATCCGGCCTGCCATCCGTTATGAAACGAACCTCCATTCAGCCATTTGATATATTGATAAACGCCGATTCCGGCCACAGGCAGCACAATATACAGCGCAACCGTCCAATCGATGACCAGTTTTATGATCCGCAGCTGATAAAGACAGTCCGCCTTCAGCCTGCTGATAAACAGCGACCGGCCGCTCATGCTGGCGCACCCTTTACAGCATAGTAAAAACAGTCAAGCAGAGAGCCATCCGAAAGGCCGGTTTTCTCCTGCAGCTCTTCGAGTGTACCTTCCAGCATCAGACGGCCATTTGAAATCAACAAAAAACGGTCACAGATCTTCTCGGCGGTATCCAGCACATGCGTACAAAGCAAAATACCCGCTCCCCGCTTCTGCTCTTCTTTCAGCATATCCAAAAAGAGGCGGCTTGCGATCGGATCGAGCCCGATAAACGGTTCATCGATAATATATAGATCAGGCTGCATGAGAAAAGCATGGATCAGCATCAGCTTTTGCTGCATCCCTTTCGAAAAGGTCCCCGGATAATCGTGAAGCGCATGCTCCAGCGAAAATCGCTCGATGAGCCGATTCGCCCTCGGCAAAAACGAAGACTCGTCCTCCTCTAAAAACGTCCCTAAAGCCGTGATATGCTCCCATAAAGTCAATTCGTCGTAAAAACTGGGCTGTTCAGGTATGTATGCATAGTTTGACGTTTCAGGCCATTCAATCTGTCCGGCCATATGCCTTGTTAAACCGAGTATCGTTTTAATTGTCGTGCTTTTCCCCGCCCCATTCGGGCCGATTAATCCGACGAGCTCGCCTTCCCCCACAGCAAATGATATATTTTCGATCGCCGATTCCCCTTCTTCATAACCGGATTTTTCGATATGCACTTTTAACTTCATCATCTTCACCACCTCTCTTTTATTACGTATGAAGCAAGAAAAAGTTTAAATTTTTTTATCAAAAAAAACGTGATCGTAGTGCATGTTCTGCTCACGATTTTCATTTTTTCATTAATTTGGCTCCGGCTTTTTTCTGGATATTTGGCAAAGAGATCGTGTATAATATTTATTGATCATTTTCAAGAAATGGTCGCTAACCGTCCATGCTGCATTTTGGAGTCGAAAGTTGTGGTAGTCAAGTCCATTCGATCATACGATAGGGAGTGGTTGTTTGAAACCTTCAACAAACCGAATGCTAACCAGGATCAAATCAGTCTACATGTTCATTCAAGAAAAAGGACTCGTTACAACCCAGGAACTGGTTGATGAATTTGGCATTACACCGAGAACAATCCAGCGTGATCTGAATGTGTTGGCATACAACGATCTAGTACACAGCCCAAGCAGAGGCAAATGGGAGACTACAAGAAAAAAAGTGAAAATCTCCTCATAGTAATATTCTGAAAAATTGAACTTTAGCGCTGAATATCATATAAGACAGCCATCAAACATAAAAAGCATCAAACTCGATTAAGTTCGATGCTCCTCAAACCACTTCAGACACTCGATGAATCAGAGTGTCTTTTTGTTTTGCAATGCGGCAAGCTCGTGTTCAGAGAGCTCCCTGTATTCCCCTGGCAAAAGCTCTTCATCGAGATCGACATCCCCCATTTTCAGCCGCTTTAAATAGATGACGTCATGGCCGACCGCCTTCAGCATTCTTTTCACCTGATGAAATTTTCCTTCAGTTATTGTCAAAAGCAGACGTTCCACGCCGTTTTCGCTTTCCAAAAGCGACGCTTCAGCCGGTTTTGTGACATAGCCTTCACCGATATCGACCCCTTTTTCAAGCTGGTCAAGAGCCGCCTGATCAATCGGCTTATTGACATGTACTTCATACGTTTTAGGCACGTGTTTTTTCGGGGATAAAAGCTGGTGTGCCAACTGTCCGTCATTCGTCAAAAGCAGCAGCCCCTCGGTATCCTTGTCAAGCCTTCCGACCGGAAACGGCTCAAAACTCAGCAGCTCCGGATCGAGCAGATCGACAACCGTTTCCTGCCGGCTGTCTTCTGTTGCAGACAGCACTCCTTGCGGCTTGTTCATCATCAAGTAAATAAATTCCTGATAAATGACGGGCTCACCGTATACCGTGATGTCGTCTGATTCCGGGTCAACTTGCTCTTTGGCGTCTTTGACCAATTGATCATTCACGCGCACCGCGCCGTTTTTCAGCATTTTTTTGACTTCTTTTCTCGACCCGTAACCGCTGTTTGACAACAGTTTATCCAATCTCATGAAGACACTCCCTTTTTTCTGCATAAAAAGAAAAGCCCTTTTTAGGAGGCCTTTCTTTTGAAAAAGCGATTCAACCGCTGACCGAAGATTTTTTCGAGCAGCTTCACACGGTAAGCCAAGTACAGATAAACTGATCCGCCGACCGCGCTTGTGATGAAAATGACGACAGCAGACCTGATCTGTCCGCCTTCATATGAAATAAACAGACTCAGAAGCGCCTGAACAAGCAGCAAAATGATGCCCATGACCGCCGTCAGAATCAGCATCAGCAAAAACCGTTTAAACAGTTTGCGATACGAATAGCCGGCATGGCGTTTAATCATGATAAATCCATAAAGGAGTGACGCTGAATAGCCGAGCGCCGTTGCCAAAATCGACCCGCTGCCTTGAAATAGCTTGATGAGCGGAACGTTAAGCGCGATTTTGATCACAATCCCCATCATCAGGCTGACAACCGCAAATTTCTGCTTGTTCACCCCCTGCAAAATCGCAGCATTGACGGTGAATAGCGAGAATAACAGCGCCACAGGCGCGTACCAGAACAAAATATCTCGTCCCATTTCAGGGAGCAGGCTTTCCGAGCCGTAAAAGAACGTGTAAACCGGCCCCGACAAAAGAGCCATACCGACTGATGCCGGAAGAACGATGAAGAGAATGATCTGCATCGCCTGATCAATCTGTTTGTTTAAAGCAGGGAAATCTTTGTTGGTGAAATTTTCAGTCACCGCCGGGATCAATGTCAGGCCGAATGCCGTCGCGAGAGATACCGGAATCATCACAAGCTTTGGCACGTACAGCGTCACGATCGCCATCAAATCCTGGCTGATGTTTTGATAGCCGGCTGCAATCATCGCTCTATTAAACGTATTCGTATCAATGTACTGATAAAGCGGTATCGCCAGTCCGACAAAGACGTAAGGGGCGGCATAGCTGAACAGCTCCTTAAACATTTGCCGGTACGTAATATTGGCGGAAGGAACAAGGTTCGGCTTCAGCGCCAGGAGCGCCCCTTTTCTTTTCTGCCAGGAAAAATAAAGAGTGAACAGCCCGGCGAACGCGCCGATCAAAGCCGCAAAAGTCGCATAACCGACAGCGACGACAAGCCCGCCGTTTACTACTTTGATCACCAAATAAGTGGCCGTTAATAAAAAGACGATTCTGGCAATTTGTTCAACGACCTGTGAAACGGCTGTCGGCCCCATCATCTGGTGACCTTGGAAAAAGCCTCTGATCAGCGCCAAGATCGGCACAACAAGTAAAGCGAGACTGACCATGCGGATGACATACACGACATGTTCAATCGTCAGCCCGTTGTTTTCTGTTCCGCCAAGGGCCATTTCCGCAAAAAACGGGGCGGACAAATATAGAATGGAGAAAGCAATGATGCCTGTGACGAGCATCATCGACATTCCGGCGCGGAGCATCCTTCTCGTTGTTTCATAATCACCCATCGAGTTATATTTCGAAACAAACTTGGACACGGCCGCCGGAAACCCCATGGTCGCAATGCTTAAAAAAATCGTATATTGATTATAACCGTACTGGAACAGGGCACCGCCGGTGGCACCGACCATGGCTCCGAACGGAATCAAATAAATCATTCCGAGGATCCTTGAAATATAGGTACCAAGCGTTAATACAAATGTGCCTCTTAATAGTTTGCTTGACATGTTCCCAATCACCATTTTTCTTCAATAGATTCAACTTTTCTATTTTAACATACAGGCGCATCACTCAGGTAATAATAACATGGCTAAATTTTAACACGCCTTTGTTTTATCGTTTTTTCATCATGGCGTTCTTTCGTTATAATAAGAAGATGGAGCGCGGTTGTTGTCTGATGCAATCTGCTCCGCCTGCACAGAATGCAGGCTCTACAAGACAGGAAAGTTGAGGATATGGGTATGAAGTATTTTGATGTCATCGTCATCGGCGGAGGCCCCTCCGGGCTGATGGCCGCCATCGCGGCCGGTGAACAGGGGGCGGACGTTCTCTTGATCGACAAAGGAAACAAACTCGGCCGTAAGCTGGCCATTTCAGGAGGCGGACGGTGCAATGTGACGAACCGCTTGCCGGTTGATGAGATCATCCGGCATATTCCCGGAAACGGGCGCTTTTTATACAGCGCTTTTTCTGAATTTAACAATGAGGACATCATCAAGTTTTTTGAGCGTCTGGGCGTCAAGCTGAAAGAGGAAGATCACGGAAGAATGTTTCCCGTCTCTGACAAGGCGCAAAGCGTAGTGGATGCACTTTTAACAAGGCTTGAACAGCTTCATGTAAGCGTACGTACAAACGAAAAAGTGAAAACTGTCCTATACAATGAAGAAAAAGCATGCGGGATCGTGACGGGCAGCGGCGAAGAAATTGCAGCGGGATCTGTCGTTATCGCTGTCGGCGGGAAAAGCGTCCCCCATACGGGATCGACCGGAGACGGCTATGAATGGGCGGAAAAAGCCGGCCATACGATTACGGAACTGTTCCCGACAGAGGTTCCGGTTACGTCTGACGAGCCATTTATCAAGCAGAAAACATTGCAGGGTCTATCACTGAGAAACGTCGCCCTCAGCGTATTGAACAAAAAAGGAAAGCCGGTCATCACCCACCAAATGGATATGATTTTTACCCATTTTGGACTGTCAGGGCCCGCTGTCCTCAGATGCAGCCAATTTGTCGTCAAAGAGTTGAAAAAGCAGGAAAAAGTCAGACTGAAAATCGACTTGTTCCCTGACATTCATGAAGAACAGCTTTTTCAAAACATGCATAAAGAATTAAAGGACGCTCCGAAAAAATCACTCAAAAACGTGCTGAAGCCTTGGATGCAGGAAAGGTATCTGCTGTTTCTTCTCGAGCGTAACAAGATTGACCCTTCTGAAACTTTTTCATCCCTTTCCAAAGACCGTTTCAGAGCTTTCGTCAAAGACTGTAAAGAGTTTACCGTCAATGTGAACGGCACCCTTTCGCTTGACAAAGCCTTTGTGACCGGCGGAGGAGTTTCCGTAAAAGAAATCGATCCTAAAAAAATGGCGTCCAAAAAAAAGGAAGGGCTTTATTTCTGCGGAGAAATCCTCGATATTCACGGCTATACGGGTGGGTATAATATCACATCCGCACTTGTCACAGGCAGACTTGCAGGCTTGAATGCAGGCGGATTTTCGATTCACCTGAGAAAAAAATAAAATTGCTCCAAACCCTTGACAAATGTGGAATAGCAGAGTTTCAGCCCAGTGCTGAGACTTGTGCCTTTTTTGAAAAGTATGTTACGGTTAAAGAGTTTTGTTTCACCTGATTGTGGGGTAATAGGGGAAGCTAGGTCAAACTTCCTAAGAGAGAATGATTTTTATATGTGCAACTCATACTAAACATAATGATGGGAGTAAGGACGAAAAATGATTAGAGGGTGAGGATGATTTTGAAAAATATTTCAAGCGTTTTTTGGATTGTGATTGTTATCACAGCAGCAGCTGTATTATTGGGAATCGTTGCTCCGGATAACCTTCAGGCGTTAACGACTTCGATTCAAGGTTATGTTACGAACACACTCGGATGGTATTACTTATTGGTGGTTTCTCTGTTTGTCGCATTCAGCATCTTTTTGATCTTCAGTCCGATCGGAAAGATCAGATTAGGGAAACCTGAAGAAAAACCTGAATTCTCTCGATTATCTTGGTTTGCCATGCTTTTTAGCGCAGGTATGGGCATTGGTCTCGTATTTTATGGCGCGGCTGAACCGATCAGCCATTATGCCATTAGCTCTCCATCAGGTGAAACAGAAACAGCCCAGGCCTTCAGAGATTCTCTGAGGTATACATTTTTCCACTGGGGATTGCATGCTTGGGCGATCTATGCGATCGTTGCCCTTTGCATCGCATACTTTCAATTCAGAAAAGACACGCCTGGCTTGATCAGCGCGACGCTGTTTCCGGTCTTCGGCGACAGAGTAAACGGACCGCTTGGAAAAGGGATTGACTGCATCGCTGTATTTGCAACCGTCGTCGGTGTAGCGACTAGTCTCGGAATCGGCGCCACGCAGATCAACGGCGGACTCCATTATCTATTCGGAGTACCGAACAGCTTCCAGGTGCAACTGGCAATCATTGCAATCATCACCGTTCTGTTCTTAATTTCCTCATGGAGCGGAATCGGAAAAGGCATCAAGTACTTGAGCAATACGAACATGGTGCTGGCCGGCATCCTGATGATCTTTATGCTGTTCGTCGGACCGACGGTATTAATTATGAACTCGTTTACGGACACGATCGGAACGTATATCTCCAACGTGGTGCAAATGAGCTTCCGCCTTGCGCCTAATGATCCGGACAGCCGTGAATGGATCAATTCATGGACGATTTTCTACTGGGCTTGGTGGATCTCCTGGTCGCCGTTTGTCGGTATTTTCATCGCCCGCGTATCAAGGGGGCGCACAATCAGGGAATTTTTGATTGCCGTCTTGTTTGCGCCTACTGTGCTGGCGTTTCTATGGTTTTCAATTTTCGGGGTTTCAGCGATGGATCTACAGCAAAAAGGGACCTTTAACGTTGCAAAACTGTCTACAGATACGATGCTGTTTGGAATGTTTGACCACTACCCGCTGGCTATGATTACATCTATCGTTGCCCTGGTGCTCATTGCCGTATTCTTTATCACTTCAGCAGACTCGGCAACATTTGTTCTCGGAATGCAAACGACTTACGGTTCACTGAATCCTGAAAATTCGGTCAAGATATCATGGGGCATCATCCAGTCAGCAATGGCTGCGGCGCTTCTGTATTCAGGCGGACTATCGGCGTTGCAAAACACCGCCATCCTGGCCGCACTGCCGTTCTCAGTCGTCGTGATTCTCATGATTGTATCGTTATATAAATCTCTGTCACAAGAACGAAAAGAGATTAAACAGGCCGAGAAATTCCAGAAGCCAAGAAGCCCGAGGGTGAAAAAAGCATAAACGAAAACAGCTCTTCTCTCTGAAGAGCTGTTTTAAATTGTTGACAAATCCCAAAACGACTTTTAGTTTTCGGATTTTGTCATCCTTTCAGTGTGACCCCGCAACTCTTGCAGTCTAGAAAGGGCGAGCACCGGAGCTGACTTTCACAGGATGTGATGACGGCGGCGTTCGGGCAGGACGCCTGGGCGTTAGCCGCCAATCCTTCTCCTATTCGTGAGCACCGACTTAGCAGGCCTGACAACGAATGCGAAGGTTTGTCGACACGCTGAACAGCTCTTCTCTCTGAAGAGCTGTTTTTTTATGTCCTGTATAAAATTAACGCTGAAAAACAGTAAAGCTGTTCGCCTTGAGGATCGCATGCGGCTGATACGTCATATTTTATATCGACCAGCTGGTCTTCCGACAGCTTTTTTAAGAATTCATTGATTTCATGCTGCAAATCTTTTTCGTGTTCTTCATCAAATACGGCCACCTTCAGCATACGCTCTCTCCTTTCTATAATGAAAGGTATTCGCACACAGCCGAAGTTATGCTTAAAATCCTTATCGAAAGAACTTTGAACGTTGTCAGCAGACGCTCCGGACGTTTCCTGACATTTGATGATTCATTTTCAATAAAAAAACTTCTTACCTTTACAGATAAGAAGCCGGATTCGCTTATTTTGTTTTCGGCTTTGTGTTTCCGGTCCATTCGAGCATGCCGCCGACCATATTGGTGACATCAAAGCCTTTATCCTGCAAATAGAAACAGACATTTTCGCTGCGCTTGCCTGATCGGCAGACAAAGATATAAGGCTGCTCCTTTTGGAAGACGTCGAGTTTTTCAGGGATATCCCCCATTTTAATGTGGACGGCTTCAGGGATCATTCCTTCAGCCACCTCTTCATCTTCTCTGACATCTATAATGTTCAGCGTTTCTCCTTTTGCAAGCCGGTCTTTCAATTCATCAGGCGAAATCTCTTTTATCGTCATCGTTACTGCTCCCTTCAATTGCCTTTAGGTGAGACTATTATAGCAAAAGTCGGGAGGCAATTTCTATTTCGGCAGGTTTTCTCTATCGTCCGCTGTCAGGAAACACCGATTTGCCTAATGGCTGAAACGATCCGTCCTGTGCTGCAGAATCAGCTGTGAAGCTTCCCCCTATCAGACAAACAAGCATGACGGCAAAAAAACAAATGGATTTCTTCATATGAGCTCCTCCTTCATTTTATATATTTGATTTTTCGCATGCTGCGATTTTTCCAGGTAAAGCGCGCTTTTTTCATGGTCGCCTGACTTCATGTAGTAGTCGGCTATATCTTTTGTCAGTTCAGCAACATGCGGCCATAGCCGTTTATCGCTCATATATTCAAGCGAAAATTCAATATCGAGCGGATGGCCCGCGTCATACAGGGCAAAAATCAGCCTGAACTTCGCTGCGTATTCATCCTCTCCTTGTTCCGCCGATCTGGTAAATCCCTCTTTGCAGAGACGCCTCGCTTCTTCGGGAGAACCGTATTTATACATGAGGTGAGACAGCTCAAAAAGGGTGTTGATGCCAAAGACCGATTGCTCATGGACACCGATTGAAAGGGCTTTTCTAAACTGCTCCTCCGCCAAAAGCGGCAAGCTGCATTTGGCATAGTTCAGTCCCATATTATGATAGATCAGCCCGATGATTCGCCGGTTTTGGAGGGAAACGGCTTGATCAAGCGCCCGGCCGTAGTGCTCCTCCGCTTGTTTGATGCGGAACAGTTCAAACTGAACCGACCCGAGAATCATTTCGCACCCGATCGTTTTGTCTATGTATTCTTTATGCTTGCTGAAAAGTGAGAGCGCTTTTTCGGAGTAGTTCAACGATCTGAAATGATCGTCTATTTGGTAGTAGGCGGTCGCGATTTTATAATAAAATTCCGCTTTTTCAATTTCATCGGTCAGTTTATGCAGCTTCGTTTCCGCTTTTTTGTAACAGCTGATCGCCTCAAGATAGTTTTTCTCATAAAACTCATACATGCCTGAAAAAAAGAAAAAATAGTACTGAATGATGTCATCCACGCTCTTAACCGTTTCCTTCTGCCTTTTAATCTTCCGGAAGAGCTCGGCTGATTCTGCAAACTGCTCCATCATCAATTTGCAGCGGTAGTCCAAAAGCTGAAAATAAAGCTCCAAATCCCTGTTTTTCTCCATTTTAGAAAGCAGGTTTTGGATCTCGTACCTCAAAGATACAGCCTGGAGCGCTTCGTGGCGCTTGATCATGGTGTACCACTGATTCAAGAGCCGGGCCGCTTTTTCGTATGCCGCTTTCGCTTCCACTTCTTCATTCCATCCTTTCTCCTTTTTAAAAGCATAAATATTACCTTTATTTTACATAAGATGATTGTTATTGGCAATTATTTTTATGAATAAGTGCAGGGAATGGCATCAGCTCCAATATTTGAGCTGACTTTCGAGGTTTTTGGCTGAAACAAGGCCTTTTTGGAATTGGTTCGGACAGGTGAGGTTGTATTTTTTAATTTTTTGGTTGATGTCATCAATCAGCACGTCGCGCTGATTCGATTTGATCGCTTTTTCAATCTCTTGTTTAATTTCCTTTTGCAGCTTCAGCCACTCCGGCAGATAACGGGCGTTTTTAAGAGTTGACGAAAGCGCATCCCCCTCGAGCGCCTCTTTGCTAAGCGGTTTTCCATAACCGGGGAGGGACTTGAAATCGTCTTTCTTTTCGCTCTCCTTCACGGCTTGATCAATCCAGTGAAGATATCGTTTTTCAAATTCTTCACCCATATAGGCCAGCTCCTTTCACCACACCTAAAACAAAGGATCAGGTGTGTCTTGTCGTTATGACGGTTTCCCTCTGTTCTGCGGCTTCCGCTTTTTTCAACACTTGATATGCCAGCCACATAACCGCATAACTGAGCAGACTGGCGCTGAAAAAAGGAACGATCCCGGGCAGAAAGGCAAAAGCGATATAAAGCACTGCAGTGACCGTCATCATCGTTAATGTATACTGCAAATACGATATGCCCAGAATCAGCGAAAACTTGAAATACATCCGCTTCTTCCAATCGAAATGGGCGAGCAGCGGGAACATATAAAACAGCATGATCAAAAACAAAAATCCAAAAACCATAATGACGAACCGGAGAACGTGCAATAGGAGATGATCCGGATAAATAAAAGCAAGATCTACATAAATGATGATGCCGACCGCCGCCAGAATGAGACCGATGGCGTTGGAACGAAAAAACTCGCCGCGGTACGCCTGCCAGAACGTTTTGAATATCGGAATATCGGTTTTGCCCATAATCCATTTTCTCATCACGGAAAACAATGCAGTCGTCGCCGGCATAAACCCGAAGACGCCAAGGCCGAGCATGGTGAAAACAAACCACAGCAGGTTGGCGTAAAAAAACTTCAGCACCCATTCACAAAAGCTCAGCACCCTTCCCATGGAGACGTTTTGTTCCACGAATTTCTTTCCCCCTTTATGTATATTGCCGGGTATACAGAAGTTCACTGATTCCTATCGGCTTTTTTTCTTTGATAGAGCGCCACAATGCCTCGCCGGCTGCAATTGAATAGGCGCCTGCTTCGGCACCGGCCAGAATGTCGTAATTCCTCAAAGAATCTCCTCCGCCAAACAGCTCTTCCAAAAGCAGCGGGTCTCCTCCGCCATGCCCGCCGGGCTGCCTGACGACGCGAATCGTTTCCTTCGATTCAAACAGCGGATAATAATCGATGGTCTGTTCTGGAACTTCAAATGGAACTCTTGCCGGCGCATGATATTCCTGCGTTTCAAGCCTTCCCTTTGTTCCGTTGATTGCAAGCCGGTAGCCTTCATATGGGGCTGAAAAATGAACGGAGTAATTCAGCAGCGCCCCTTTGTCGTATTTCAAAACGGCTGCATACGTATCCTCGATATCAATTTCTTCATCGAAAATACACGCATCAGGCCTGTAATCGGTATAGAGCTGATGCTTGTTTTCGTTGGTCTTGACATGGTCGTCCTGCGGGTCGCCTGCCTGCCACCTCATATAATAGCGGCATTTCTTCTTGACATGGCATGTTCCGCAATAGCGTTTTTCCCCTTTTTCAGGATTCATTTCGCCGCCGGGTCCGTAGTAGTACAGACCGCCGTAGGCAAAAACCTCGCGGGGCGTTTGATCAAGCCACCAATTGACAAGGTCGAAATGATGGGTTGACTTATGGACGGAAAGTCCGCCGGAGAATGCTCTCATCCTGTTCCAGCGTTTAAAATAGCTTGCACCGTGATACGTATCGATGTACCAGTTCAAATCAATCGACGTAATCGTGCCGAGCTTTCCTTCAAATATCAGCTCTTTGATCTTGCGGTGGTACGGATTGTAGCGGTAGTTAAACGTAACGGTCACTTTTCCTTTGCTCTCGGCTTCGGCTTTTAACACGGCTGCCGCATCCTGTGCCGTTGTCACCATCGGCTTTTCAGTGATCACGTCAATATCTGCCCGTAAAGCGCCCAATATATAGCGGACATGCGTATCATCACGGCCTGCTACAATTATGGCGTCCGGCTTGATTTTGCCAAGCATTTCCGTAAACGCTTTCTCTTCAAAAAACGGGACAGGACGAAGCGCCGGAAATCTTTCTTTGCAGACTTCTTCCCTCAGCGGATCGATGTCCAAGAGCGCAACGATGCGGTTTTCCTCCCCGTATTTTTCCAGCAGAGGCTCGATAAACATGTTAAAAGCGCGGCCGCTCAGACCGCATATCGCATATGTTTTCATCGGCCCTCCCCCTTTCATTCATTTTGATCGAAGCGCTTCGATGAGTTCCGTCGCTTCAGGGGTTTTCTTCGCGTAAACCGGTATGAAAGCTGCCATATCTGTATTTAGCTGAAATGTATAGCCGTTCAAACGTTTTTCTCCTTTTTCGATGACAGCCGCATACAGCTGTACTTCCCCGTTTTTGCCCGGATCGCTGTACGGCTCTTTTTCTTCCGAAGCAACATTCAATGGCTGAAGTCCTTCAGGATCGTAAAAAGGTTTAAACATGTCTTCTGGAACGATAAACAGATCTCCTTCTTTCGCCGCAATTTCAACAAGGAGTTTTTCCGGTGCAGCTGGGAAAACGATGATGTTGAGCTGTTCTTTCTCGGCAGCGCGCTGTACGTTTTCCTTTATTTCAGCCGGTGCATCCGAAAAGATCAATACGTCTGTTCCCCGGTTACCATCCTTTCCGCATGAGGAAAGGAGAAGCACTGCTGCAAATAGAAGGACGGAGAAGGCGAAGTTTTTCACTTCGCTTCCCCGCAGGAAAAACGGCCGGTCTTTTCGAGTTCTACAAGAGCCATGATCAATGCACCTACACCGTGCAGATCGTTGGTGCTTTTCTCCCGTCCGACATAATAATCGTATGTCCCTGCAGAAGTTCCGACGCAAATATCTTTTAAAAGCAAGCCTTCTTTTGCGCTCAGCTCGATTTTTTCTTCGCCGAGTCCTTTGAAAGCCTTTGCCGCTCTATCAATATATGATGAATCAATATAGCCCATGCGAGCTCCTTTGGTCATCGCATACATATACAAACACGAGCAGGAGCTTTCAAGCCAATTGTCCGGAAGTCCGCCTTTATCGACAACCTGGTGCCATAACCCTGTACTTTCATCTTGAAAATCAGCAATGCTTTTGACCATCTCTTGAAGCGTCCGGGTCCACTCCTGTCTTGTGTCATGCCCCTGCGGGAGCAGTTCGATCATGTCGCTCAGTGCAAGCGCGTACCAGCCGATTGACCTTCCCCAGAATTCGGGAGAACAGCCTGAGACGGGGTCGGCCCAGGGCATTTGCCTCTTTTCATCCCACGCATGATAATACAATCCCGTCCTGCAGTCTTTCGTATGGTTTCTCATCAGTTTTTCCTCGAGGATGACCATGTCGTACAGTTCAGGCTCATTGAACACTCTTGCATACTTGAGTGCGAAAGGCCCTCCCATGTACAATCCGTCAAGCCACATTTGGTAAGGGTATTTATCTTTATGCCAAAAACCGCCTTCTTCTGTTTGATTCAGCGTTTCAAAAAGGCCCTTCAGCTTTTTTGCGGCTTTACGGTAGCGTTCATCGCCCGTCTCATCATACAAAGGATAAAGGATAAGTCCGGCTTGTATGGCGTCCAGCTCATCCCTCCTGAAATAAAAATTTCCGCAGTCATCGATGAGTTCATCGGCATATTCTTTTACATATTTGAAGTATGCTTCTTGCCCCGTCTCTTCCCAGAGGCGAATCAGGCCGCACAGAAATACGCCCTGATGGTAGTGCCAGCGTCCGGCCGGCGGCAGCCCCTTCGGCGTATACGCTTTCATTATTGTTTTGGCCGCTTCTTCGGCAATGTAAAGAGGCGATCTTGTGATGAGAGATTGATTCATGTCATTCAATTCCTTTCATCAAAGAATATTAATAGATCCCTTCTTCTCCAAATTTCTTCGCCATCCTGTTTGCAAATACGACAAGAATGAGACCGACAGCTGCTTTAAATAAACCGACGGCTGTACTGTAGCTGAACTGTCCCTGCTTTAATCCGGCCGTGTATACATACGTATCAAAGATTTCGGCCACTTCGCGGTTCGTTGCATTCAAAAGCAGATACACATGCTCAAAGCCGAGTTCGAGCGTATCGCCGATTTTCAGGATCAGCAAAACGACGATGACGCTTCTGATCGCAGGAAGTGTGACATGCCACATCCTCCTCAGACGATTGGCCCCGTCCATTTTCGCCGCTTCGTAAAGCTGCGGATCAACAGCGGTAATCGCCGCCAAATAAATGATTGTCGACCAGCCGGCTTCCCTCCAGATGACCTGAAGAATGTACATCGGCCTGAACCAGCTTTCATTCAGCAAAAAGTTGATCTTTTCTCCGCCGAAGTAAGCGATGATCTCATTGATCAATCCTCCGTCAACAGTCAACAGGACGAATGAAAGCGATACGACAATGACCCATGACATAAAATGCGGAATATAGATCAGCGTCTGGACAAACTTTTTGAACAATGCGACTCTGACTTCATTCAATAAAAGCGCCAAAATAATCGGTATCGGAAAGAATACAACAAGGTTGAGAAAAAACAAAATCAATGTATTCTTCAACAGCATAAAAAACGTCGGTTCGGTAAACAGCCTTTCAAAATGCTTAAAGCCCACCCATTCGCTCCCCGTTATGCCGAGAAACGGCTGGTAATCTTGAAACGCTATGACAATCCCCCACATCGGCACATACTTAAAAAGCAAAAAATAAATCAGTCCCGGCAGAATCATCAAATATAAATATTTTTGCTGGAGAAGCTTTTCCCAAAAACGCGTCTTTCGTTTTTTTCCAACAATAAGGGCCGGATTTTTTCCGGTCTGGACATCGGCTGCTTTCATAAACGGCCTCCCTTCGTGATGTTTGCTTTCACTTTATCCCACCATGAAAAAATAAATCTACAATCATATCATCACATCGGCCGCACCTCGCCCGGCAGCCGGCAAAACCTGATAAAATGAAACGATGGTTAGAAAATGATTATTGACAAATTCACACAAAAGTCGGATTAATTATATATGAACAACTCAAACGAAGATTTGTTGGGGGGGAATTTATGAAGAGAAAACAATATAAGTTTTACTATAAGCTGGTGACCTTCTTTCTCGTTCTGAGCACCATTCCGGTCATCATCGTCGGCTTTTTTTCCTATCAGAGATCAGCGGAAACGATTGAACAAAACGTTACAAACGAAAAGCTCCAAACCGTTGGCCAGACACAGCTAAATATTGAACATATTTTAAAAACGGTTGACCATTCCTTCACCAATTACGTCCGTTCCTATCCTTTAATTCAGACGCTCAGCCGCACCATTACACCAGAACGCTTTCAGCTGTACAACCAAATCAACAAGGAATTAAACGAACTGCAGACATTCGATACCGATCTGTCGGATATCACGCTGATCAGCCAAGAAAAAAAGTGGTATATCAACAATTCCGGTTTATATCCTTTAGATCAGGGAAAACAAGCCATCACGCTCTCACTTTACAACGCTTTAAAAAGCCGTTCCAGCTGGGTGCTTGAAAAAAACAACGACCTTGTCGCCACAAAAGAAGGGGCTTCGGGAAACTGCCTGTACAACGTCAATCTGGTCAAACAGCTTCCCCTGAACAGCATGGAAAACAGAGGCCTTGCGATCGCGAGCATTCCTTCTTGTTCGCTTGTCAAGCGCATGCCTCATCATTCAAAAACAAACAGCATGATGGTGCTTGATGACAACGGACGGATCATCCTACACTCAGACAAGTCAATGATCGGGCAATCGATCAAACAAGAAGATTATTTCAAAACGATCCGCCGGCACCAAGAAAAAAACGGCCAGTTTGATACAGTAGTTAGTGACACCGCCTATAACATTACATACCAGAAATCTGATTACAATAATTGGATATACGTTTCATTAACGACCATTCCGGAACTCTATCAGCAGACGGCATCAATCGGCTGGTTCACGTTTACGATCTGCGTCATTTTGTTAGCGCTTTCATATCTGTTTTCCTGGTTTGGTTCACGTCATTTTTACAGGCCGATCAAGGTTTTATACGAATCCGTCTCCGGCTTTTCTGCAGGAGCCGATTCCGGCCAAGAGAAACCGAAAAACGAATTTGAACTGATTGAACGGAATATTAAAGAAATGAAAAATAAAAACCATGATCTGAAGGTGCGTGTCGAACAGCAGGTCACCCAGCTGAAGCAGTATTTTTTAACAAGGCTATTGCTCGGCAAGCTTAGCGAAGAAGAAATCAAAGACCGCTTTACAGGGCTCGGCTTCCCTGAAGATTGGAGCCACCTGTCCGTTTTCACACTGCAAATAGATACATTGAAAGACACGTCATACGAAAAAAAGGATCTTGATGTCCTGCTGTTTGCGATCAACAGCCTTGTCGAACGATCTGTGCCCAAGAATAAGCGCCTTCCGCCGGTTGTCATTGATAAAACGCAGACCATCATCTTGCTGAACCGCGGACAGCCGCTGGACAGGTTTCAGGAAGACTTGGAGCATACCGCATCATCCATTAAGGATAAAATCCATGAAGAGCTTGGGTTGTTCGTCAGCATCGGCATCAGCCAGCCGTTTACAAGTCTCGCAATGTCAAAGCGCGCTTATTTGGAAGGGCTTGAAGCGCTGACATACCGTCTGAAATCCGGAAAACACGCGGTGATTTTCTATGAGCATCTTGACCGCAATAAAGCGTTTTTAACCCAGTTTCCGAAGCAGATTCAAAATGAATTGTTTGAAGCCATTAAAACGTGCAACCGTAAACAAGCGGCCGAACAGCTTCACCTTCTCCTTGAGTCGATTTGTTCTGAAAACATGAATCCGCATCACTGCCAGGTTGCGATTGCAAGGCTGTTGAACAACTTGATTGAATTTATGCATCTGCTCGGAATCGAGATTTTTGAACCGAACGAAAATACGATGCTGTACGATGACGTCTTTGAGCTGACGACCATCGAGGAGATCGAAAGCTGGCTGAACGCGCAGATCATCATTAAAATGATCGATACACTCAGCATCAGAGAAGAATCGCAATACAAAAACATCTCAGAAAAAATCGTCCATATTATCCAGCAGGAATTCGACACGGACTTAACGCTCGAATCGATCGCTGGAAGGCTTCATTACAACCCCAACTATTTAAGCAGCATCTTCAGGAAAGAAATGAAAATATCGTTCAGCGAATACTTGTCATCCTACAGGCATCATATTGCAAAAAGCTGGCTGACGGAAACGAGTCTGTCCGTAAAAGAAATTTCTGAAAAACTGAAATACAAAAATCCGCAAAATTTCATCCGTTCATTTAAAAAGCTGGAAGGAATCACACCCGGCAAATACCGCGAACTGAAAAGTCATTCGGCATAAAAAGACAATCCCGGCTCCCCGGGATTGTCTTCTATTTTTCTGCTTTTTTAAATGACTCCTCATATTCTTCTATGACTTGATTGCCGCCGTTTGTCCGCCATTTTTCAACCGCTTTCTCGAACTGGCTTTCACCCGTTTTGCCGAGGATGAATTGATATGTGGCATCATCAATAATCTTTTGCAGTTCATCGCCTCTTTCAGATGCAGCCGGTGAGTACAGGCTTTCGGCCGGGTTTGAGACGATGATCTCATTATTGTCCTCTGTCAGCTCTTCATATGTTGTGCGGAGCGGATCGCCCGTATTTTTCAAATATTGTTTATCAATGCCGACGAGAGAGACGAGCGGCTGGATTTCCGCCTGCCAGTCTTTCAGTTTTTCATCAATTCGTTTGAATTGTTTATCCCCTTCTTTTTTATAGTGAACCCCTTCGATCCCGTACGTCATCAGGCTGTAAACATCCTCTTCGGCGATCCGGTCGAAAAAGGCCAGAATCCTCTTCAGCTCTTTTTCTGTTTTGACGCTAGTTTTCGGGAAGGCAAAGATTCCGTTATGCCCGCCTGATGCCCAAACGCGTTCCTTTCCGTCCGGCCCTTTGATCCGATTGATGATCTCAAGCTCCATTTTGTCATCGACAGACTGGTCTCTTAAATTGACGGCATCGACCATATTTCCGACATAAATGCCGGCCTTCCCTTGTGAAAACATCTCCTGCTGCTGCGTTTTGCTCGTCACCGGGAAGTCTTTGTTGATCAGCCCTTCATCATACAGCTTTTTCATATATTTCATCGTATCCATATACTCTTTTGTCATGAAGTCAGGCGTGAACTTGCCGTCTTTTTCCTCCCAATCAGTCGGCATGCCCATATAGGACCCCAAAGTTTTAAAAGCACCGTAGATTAAATCGTTTCTGTCCGCAAAGCCGATCGTATCGTTCTTCCCGTTTTGGTCAGGATCTTTTTCTGTAAATGCCTTCGCTGTTTCGTAAAGTTCATCAACCGTCTTCGGCATATCGAGCCCAAGGTTGTCAAGCCAGTCTTTACGGATGACGACCCCCTGTCTTGATAACGGGCGCTCCCTGTAGATGCCGTAAAGCTTCCCGTCGATTGAAGCGTTTTTATTGATCAGCTTGTTCATCTTGCTTAAATTCGGATAATCCTTTAAATAAGGGCCGACCTCCCAAAACATCCCCGACCTGAACGCATTCATGACAGATGAATTTTTAATGTCCTGAATGGTGACGACTTTCGGCAGGTTTCCGGCGGCGAGCGCTGAGTTTAAGCGGTCCTCTTTTACCGCATCAGGCACCCACATTAAATCGAGCTTTGTATTGGTGAGCTCCTCGATTTTTTTAATCGCCGTATCCTTCGGCGGCTGCTGATGGTAAAGGATCACCATCCAGCTCAAGTCCAAAGGCGAGTTCAGATCGACTTTCTCATCCTTTGAAGAAGCCTGATCTGCTCCGCCGTTCGAACAGCCAAGCAGCCCGCCGGCAAAAAGCACGAACGCAAAAATCGGGATCAGCCATTTTTTCCCCATATTGTCCCCTCCGTTTTTATCCTTTAATTGATCCTAAAAGAGCGCCTTTTGCAAAGTGTTTTTGAATAAACGGATACACGAGCAGCACCGGTATGGTTGCAACGACAATGACCGCCATTTTGATCGTTTGTTCCGGCGGCGCCGCGGCTGCTCCCATCTCCGTCATATCCCCTTGCATACCGCTTGATACGATAACAATCTGGCGAAGCAAAACTTGTATCGGCCATTTTGTCGCATCGCTCAAGTACAGAATCGCCTGCATGTACGTATTCCAATAGGTGACGGCGTAAAACAGCGAAATTGTCGCAATCGCCGGCAAAGACAAGGGAAGAATGATGCGGAAGAAGATTCCGATGTCATTGCAGCCGTCGATTTTGGCGGATTCCTCAAGGCTTGACGGTATGTTTTGAAAAAAGTTCTTTAAAATAATCAAGTTAAACGCATTGATGGCGGTCGGAAGAATCAGAGACCAATAGGTATCGAGCAATCCGAGCGATTTTACGACGAGAAAGGTCGGGATCATCCCTCCGCTGAACAGCATCGTGAACACGACCAAGAACATCAGGACACGCCTTCCCATCAGCTCCTTTCTCGACAACCCGTATGCCATTAAAGAGGAAAGAAACATGCTGACCGCCGTCCCTACGGCTGTGACAAGAATAGAAATGATTAAGCTTCTGTACACAATGTCAGTTGAAAAAATATACCTGTACGCATCCAGCGAAAAAGTCGTCGGTATTAAAATAAACTTTTTCGAAATAACCTCCTCCACTGTCGCAAAAGAGGCTGCAATAACGTGGATGAACGGCAGCACACAAACCAATCCGAACCCTGTTAAAAATGAATAATTCAATATATCAAACACGCGGCTTCCAGCAGAATGCCTGATCGTCATTTCCCCCTCCTTGTAAGCGCTGTCAAAATATTACGATATCGTGTCTAAAATGTAGCAAACAGAAAGGAGAGCGTCTATAATCATTTTTTAAGCAGGATCAGGAAAGCGGAGAAAAAGATCATCACCTTAGAAGATGATACGTCAGTCTTCATCAAGGATGTCTGAGGCGCGGACTTTCGGCTTGTACCCCAGTTCCCGAATGGCGGATTCGATCGACCACGGCCGACCCTTATTGTCGCTGACAGCATAATATGTACCATATGTTTTGCCGGATTCGATCGCTGCTTTAAAGATCCCGATGAGGTCGGTGTGGGATAACAGCGTTTTTTTGCTCCTCGGTTTTGTGCGCAGCGTTTCTTGCTCATTTTCAGCGGCTGTCCCGATCCGTAGATTGATGACGGAAACCTTGGCGTCTAATTGGTGTGAGAAAAGGTAGCCGAGATTTTCGGACGCCAATTTTAGCAAGCCGTACAAGCTTTTCGACTGCGGGTAGTCATCCGTGTTGATCTGCCTCCCCAGCAGAGAATCGCCGTCCTTTTCATATACATCTGTCACATGGTTGCTGCTTGCAAATACCACCTTCGGCACGCCGAGCTCCGCCGCCGCGCGCAAAATCGTATATGTCGCTTTAAAAAAGATATCCGTCATTTTCTCAAACTCCTGCCGATCAAGCAAATCACCCGACGGCTTGACAGCCAAAAGGTTGATCACCGCATCTGTATTCGCGGGAATGCTTTTCACGACTTCATTGTAATCTGCCGCATCCACCCGGACAAAGCGGACAGCCGGCTTTTCATCCGGTTCTTTTAAATCCAGCACTGTCACCTCATATCCTTCGCCTGCCAATCCGCCCGCTAAAACGCGGCCGACCGTGCCGTTCCCTCCGATGATCGTCACCTTTTTCACAGTTATTCACCTCCTGTTTTACAGCCATGTTTTTAAGAAACCGATCGCTTTATGCCTCATTCCAGCAGTCTCGAGATGCCCTGAATGAGAGCGAAACACTTCATAGCGTTCACGGGCGTCTTTTTCTTTATACACATCGGACAGCTTTTCTTCAATGAGGTCAATCCCTTGTACTGGCGTCAGTTTATCTGCGGTTCCGACCAGGCTTAAATGAGGCCTTGGAGTGATCAAGCTTTCGATTTGAGCGGTTGAAAAGTGCTTGACCAGCCCGGGAACATACGAATAGAGATTGTGGCGGTCCAAATTCTGCGTCTTGATTAATGTTCCGCTGTCCACCTGAGCG
Organism: Bacillus haynesii; assembly: GCF_001969855.1. Lineage (GTDB taxonomy): Bacteria > Bacillota > Bacilli > Bacillales > Bacillaceae > Bacillus > Bacillus haynesii. Next base: position 62,314 of record NZ_MRBL01000009.1, on the reverse strand, counting down.
CATATATCAACGCATACGCTGACCCGCTCATCCAATGCAGCAGTCCACCAGGCCATCAGACCTCCCATCGACATGCCGAGTGAAGCGATACGGCTTTCATCTATGTCCTCCCTCATGTTCAGATAATCGATGGCTCTGATGCTGTCGAAAACCATCATTCCCCACATCACCCGCCCTGTCCAAAGCATTTCTTTAAATATCTCACTCTCCGTTTTGCCCCGCCTGTCTCCGAAAGCCCAATGATCAATCGCAAGCACGGAGAATCCCAAGGCCGTCAATTCCTCGGCGAACGGCGGCGTTTGCAAGTACTCCGCTCCTTCAATCAGCTCCTCCTTTCCCCTTTCGTAACGACCTCCGTGTGAATGACAGTAAAGCACTGCCGGCCGCTTGCCGTTCATCTGTTTCGGTTTTGCAAAATAGGCCGGCACCGCTTCAATTCCGTTTAAATCAAGCAAAAGCGTTTCGAGAATAAAAGATGACTTTTCTTCAATTTTAAGAGTGCTCACCTCAATGCTTTTTTTCCCCGGCAAATCGCCGAGCAGTTTGAAAAGTTGACTGCGCATTGTGTTCCCCTTTCTTTTTTCGTTTGATTCATTAATACGATTTGAAAGGGTGTTTTACCTTTTTCCAGATGATAAGTTGACGGAAGTTCACAACAAACAAGGTGCTGGCAAGCATGATAAACAGTAATACCCAGGATGATGAAAACAAAAGAAGCAGCGCGAAACACCCCATGAGAAAAAGGCATACTTTTTTGTAAACGCGGCCGGATAACAGCTTGTAAGCAGCGGCAAGACCGCACAGCGAGTTGCAGATGAAAAAGGCGTTTGCGATCAGGACCAGCGTCTCAACATTAAGAAAATGAAACATCAGGCAGACGAAAACGATCGTATGGATGAGAAACATAAGCCCCAGCGCTGCCATCGGCTGATTGGCCCTTGATCTGTAGGCAAACAGCCCGCCGGCCTGCGAGGCCACCAGCCTGGCTGCTCCGCCTGTCACCTGAAAATAAGCGCACATGCAGAGGACAGCGGTGAGCACTGCGATCACCGGCAATGCAAAAGATCCGAACAACGGCGTCAGCATCTTCGCCAGCTTCAATTGCCCGTTTGCGAAGAATCCCGGATCAATCCACTGAACAGCTGCCGCAGTCGCCAAATATATGACCGTTACCGTCAGACTGCTGATTACGACGGCCCGGGGAATCGTTTTCCTGCGGTTTTTCACTTCCATACTGTAGTTGCCGATGATTTCCCATCCGACCAATGCCCAGAACAGCAGCAGCAATCCGCGGCCAAAATCGGCAAACTGAAAGGTTCCGTCTACGAGAGGCCCCTCACGGAAGTAAGGCACGGAAGCCGCGCTGCTTCCAAACAGGATGAGTGCCGCGGCAGTCGAAAAAATGAGTGCAACAATGCCGACAAATGAAAGATTAAAGCAAAGGACAACCATACAAAAGATGAAAAAAACGAAGCCGTACAGTTCAGCAGGAAATGCCGTGCCGGCCGTAAGAGAATGAATATATTCGCCGGCCGTCATTAATACGGCGGCGGGGCCGAAACTCGCAGCCATGATAAAATAAAAGACTGCCAGCTTTTTAACACGGGAACCGAACGCTTTTTCAGCCGCATAAGCAATCCCGGCATCATTCGGATACTCGACGCTCAATCTGGCAAAAACCCAGGCAAATAAAAAACCGACTCCCAACATCAACAGCCATGCAAAAATTGCATAGTCCCCCGCTGTCTGATGAATCAGCGGCGGCAGCAGAATGATTCCGGATCCTAAAATAGGCCCCGTCATCAGCCCGCTTAACAATAAAGGACCAAGCTTTTTTTCTCTCATACGGATACAATCCTTTCACAAAGTCGTTTAAAATGATTGTAATCTTGTTCAATTCATCAGTAAAATAGATATTATCGATCTGCAACTTCGAATTTTTCGATATAAGTTAAAAAAGGGGGATGACGAGATGGAGATCCGACATTTGAAAACATTCAAAACCATCGTGGATATCGGCGGTTTTACCCGTGCTGCCGATTATTTGGGTTATGCGCAGTCCACTGTGACTTCGCACGTTCAAGCAATTGAACAAGAATTAAGAAAGCCGCTGTTCTACCGGCTGGGGAAAAAAATGATGCTGACGGAAGCGGGAAAACACCTTCTCCCTTATGCCGCAGAAATGGTCGAACTGTATGAAAAAGCGAGGCACATTCCGGAAAACGACCAGGAGCCGTCAGGAAACTTGATCATCGGCGCCTCGGAATCTTTAACGGTATACAGATTGCCTGCCATTCTTCACGAATTTACAAACAAATATCCGCAGGTCACGGTCACATTAAAGTCTTCCACGTGCTGGCAGCTGAGAGACGAATTGAAGCAGGGAAAAATCGATGTCGCTTTTCTTTTGGACAACGACCGGAAAGAAAACGACCTTCATGTTGAAAAGCTGGTCAATGAGCCGATGGTGTTCATCTTTCCCAAGGAACACCCGGCAGGACAAAAAGCACTTGATGATTTGACTTTTACTGCAAATGAAACGTTTTTATATACGGAGCACGGCTGCAGCTACCGTGATTTTTTTGAGGAATATTTACGTCAAAGGGGAGTCATTGCCGACCATACGATGGAGTTTTGGAGTGTCGAAGCGATTAAACAGTGCGTGATGTGCGGTTTGGGCGTCTCCCTTCTTCCTTTGATCACAACGCGCACTGATATCGAAGAAGGAAAGCTTCAGGGCACGCTTGTCCGCGACGCCCTGTTTTCCACTCAAATGGTTTATCATAAAAACAAATGGCTTTCTCCTGCAATGGCGGCTTTTACAGATATCGTCCGCAGGAAAGCAAGAGACTGGGCACAGACATAACGTTCCTAAATGCCTTCGGTATTCATCAGCACGATCCGCCAGCCGTCCGGATCTTCCACCGTTGCCCCTTTGCCCTTCCAATACGGATTTTCAGGCGGCACTTCGTGATAGCCCATGTCAGCGAGCCTATTTAAAATGCTCATGATATCCTTCAGATCAGGAATATAAAAAACAAGCAGATTGTCTTTAGTCGGTGCCGGACAAGGGCTGCCTCCAATATGGGAGGTGAATTCAAGGTGGTATTGGACATTCGGCAGGCCGAACATGACGCCATTATACCCTTGATGGCCGGAAAAACCGCCAAGCTTTTTCAGGCCCAGCCCCTTTTCGTAAAATGCAACGATTTCGTCAAAACGGTCTGTAGGCCGGGCGATTCTAACCTGTACGGCGGAAAAATCGGAAAAATGCATCATGATCATCTCCTTTTTTCCCATTTTAAGCGGTCATGGATCATTTGAAACGAAGCGAACGGCTGAAATATTTTCATCCTTTCGGCGGAATGACAGAAAAAGCCCCTTCGGATTGAAGGGGCTTTCGCCATTAATTTGCAACAATATTTACAAGCTTTCCAGGTACAGCGATCACTTTTCTGATCGTTTTTCCTTCGAGCTGTTCTTTTACTTTTTCATTGTTTTTCGCCAGCTCTTCAAGCTGTTCTTTGTCCGCGTCGGCCGGAACGTTCAGCTTCGCTTTCACCTTTCCGTTCAGCTGAACGACGATTTCGACTTCGTCATCAACGAGTTTTGCTTCATCATAGACAGGCCATGCTTCATACGTGATCGTTTCCTCATGTCCGAGGCGGTTCCACAGCTCTTCAGCCAAATGAGGCGCGACAGGAGAAAGCAATTTCACAAAGCCTTCCATGTATTCTTTCGGAAGCTGATCAGCTTTATATGCTTCATTGATGAAGACCATCAGCTGTGAAATACCTGTATTAAAGCGCAGACCTTCGAAATGGTCCGTCACTTTCATGACCGTTTCATGGTAGACGCGCTCAAGCGTTTCGCCGGCTCCTTCAACGATCTTCTCGTTTAACCCGCCATTGTCATCGATGAACAGACGCCATACGCGGTCAAGGAAGCGGCGGGCTCCGTCAAGTCCTGTCGTTGACCAGGCAATCGATGCATCCAAAGGTCCCATGAACATTTCGTACAGCCGAAGTGTGTCTGCGCCATGCGTCTCCACAATTTCGTCCGGATTGACGACATTGCCTTTGGATTTGCTCATTTTTTCGTTGTTTTCACCAAGAATCATCCCTTGGTTATAAAGCTGTTTGAACGGCTCTTTCGTCGGAACGACCCCGATGTCATAAAGGAATTTATGCCAGAAGCGCGCATACAATAAGTGAAGTACGGCGTGTTCCGCCCCTCCGATATACATATCGACAGGAAGCCATTCCTGTAATTTTTTAGGGGAAGCCAGTTCGTTCGGGTTTTTCGGATCGATGTAGCGCAGGAAGTACCAGCAGCTTCCCGCCCATTGCGGCATCGTATTCGTTTCGCGTCTTCCCTTTTTGCCTGTTTCAGGATCTGTCACTTCCACCCATTCTTTAATGTTCGCCAGAGGGGACTCACCCGTTCCGCTCGGTTTAATTTCCGACGTTTTCGGCAAGATCAGCGGCAGCTCTTCTTCAGGAACCGGCGTCGATGTGCCGTCTTCCCAATGGATGACCGGGATCGGTTCGCCCCAGTAGCGCTGACGGCTGAACAGCCAGTCGCGGAGACGGTATGTTACCTTTTTCTCGCCCTTCCCGTTTTCCTCAAGCCACTGGGTCATTTTTTCGATCGCAGCCGCTTTATCAAGGCCGTTCAGAAAATCTGAATGGATATGTTCGCCGTCGCCTGTATATGCTTCTTTCTCAACATCCCCGCCTTTGACGACTTCTTTGATCGGCAGCCCGAATGCTGATGCAAATTCGTGGTCCCGCTCATCATGGGCAGGAACGGCCATGACCGCCCCGGTCCCGTATGTAGCCAAGACATAATCCGCAATCCAGACCGGAATTTTTTCTCCGTTTGCCGGATTGACCGCATAAGCACCTGTGAAGACGCCTGTCTTTGTTTTGGCAAGGTCTGTCCGCTCTAAGTCGCTCTTTGATTGCACTTCTTCGATATAGGCGTTGACTGCGTCTTTCTGTTCAAGCGTCGTGATTTTTTGAACCAAATCGTGCTCCGGAGCCAGCACGGCATATGTCGCACCAAATAATGTGTCAGGCCGCGTTGTGAAAACCGTAAACGTTTCATCTGTGCCGTCGACCGCAAAATGAACATGCGCCCCTTCAGAACGGCCGATCCAGTTGCGCTGCATCTCTTTAATACTTTCCGGCCAGTCGAGTTCTTCCAGATCTTCAAGCAGGCGGTCGGCATAAGCGGTAATCTTCAGCATCCACTGCTTCATTGGACGGCGTTCTACAGGATGACCGCCGCGTTCGCTTTTGCCGTCGATGACTTCTTCATTGGCAAGAACGGTTCCAAGCGCAGGACACCAGTTTACAGGGACTTCATCTACATAAGCGAGACCTTTTTCGTAAAGCTTTAAGAAAATCCACTGCGTCCATTTATAGTAGTCCGGATCTGTTGTATTGACTTCTCTGTCCCAGTCATACGAAAAACCGAGCGCTCTGATCTGGCGGCGGAAGTTGTCAATGTTCTGCTCGGTAAAGACGGCAGGATCGTTTCCCGTATCCAGCGCATATTGTTCGGCAGGAAGCCCGAATGCATCCCAGCCCATCGGATGGAGGACATTGTACCCTTGCATCCGTTTCATGCGGGACAAAATGTCAGTTGCTGTATAGCCTTCAGGGTGTCCGACGTGAAGGCCTGCGCCTGACGGATACGGAAACATGTCCAATGCATAAAATTTCGGTTTGGATTTATCTTCACGCGTGGCAAACGTTTTATTATTCAGCCAATAGTCCTGCCACTTTTTCTCGATTGTTTGATGGTCAAAACTCAATTGTAAAAACCTCCTTTGAATATGTGTACGGCTTCTTTGTCTTCAAGTATGGACGGGACTGGCAGCGTTATATTCAGATTATTCTAAAATCAAAAAAACTCTCTCATCCCTAAGAAGGGACGAGAGATTCGATTTCCCGCGGTACCACCCTTGTTAGTGTGCACGCGGCACACTCACTTGATATCTGTAACGCAGATACGCGACAGCAGCTTATCACTGCTGCAACTCTGAGGTGAGTTCGGAAGCTCATTTGATTGACTTTCACCAGCCGTCAACTCTCTGAAACAAAATGGGCTTCTTACTGCTCCTCTTCACTGTTCTTGCCGTAACCGTAATCTTATCTGTATTTTATAGAATTCTGTTCATAAGTGCAAGCAGGTTTGTATACAATGGGAATGTGCTGAAAAAAAGGGTAAGAGTGAGGATCTTAATCGTGTGGAGATTTGTTTTGCCGTTCGGAGTTCTGTACATTTGCCTGCTGTTCTCTGACAAAGTCAAAGCTTCTCAATACAGCTTCACCGCCGTAGCCGGCAATGATCGATAAAACGACAAGCTGAATTCCAGAATCAGGTTCCGCAGATAAAACAAGCAAAATAGAAGCAACCATTCCGACAAGAATATCTTCAAAAAATCCAAGGTAAATGAACCGTTTCGTTGTTCTCGGTTTCTCGAGGCGTCCTCTTTTTTTAACGTGCCCGAGAACCCCCATAATCCCTCCAATCAAACAAGCAACCAAAACTTGATGCAGCATCTTCATCACCTTCCTAAAGCCCTTAGTTTAGTCAAGCGACTTCAGGCCATCGAGCAGCCCCCCTAGACCCCTTGCGATGATATTCGATACTACCATACAGAAAATGTGTTCTGTCTGAGAAGAAAAAAAGCTTGTTTCTTCCATTATATGTGAAGAATTGGTTGATAATCTTGATTCCTTCGATTCATTTTCGAATAATTACAATTACCTATTTTTTCTATGTCACTCACGCATCTGATTGAGCGGAGAGCTGCTTTTCCTTCCTGTCGTATAAAAACGCCGTCCCTATGGCGATCAGCAGCAATACGAGCAGAACCGCGAGCAAAAGCTGCATATTGAAATAATCAACCAGCATTCCGCCAAAAAGCGGCCCGATCATTCTTCCGCCGGTCGCCATACTGTTGACAAACCCTTGATAAAATCCTTCTTTCCCCCTCGGGGCGAGACGGTTTGCGATTGTCGGCACAGCCGGCCACACAAGCATTTCGCCAATGGTCAGCACAACCATCGCGGCAAGAAACGCAGGAAACCGTTCAGCGCCAAACAAAATTCCGTATGCCATCATAAAAATGACAAATCCGATCACGATTTGGTTTTTCAGCGATTCGGCAAACCGTTTCACAAAAAAACCGAGCAACGGCTGACCGAAAACAATGAGCGCCCCGTTCACTGTCCAAAGCACGCTGTACTGTCCCAGAGATATCCCCAGCTCCTGGGTATGTGAAGCGATGGTCGAGGACCATTGCGAATAAGCGACCCAGCCGAGCAGGTAGCCCGTACATATAACCAAAAGCGCGGAAAATCTCGATTTCCCGTTGACTGAATCGGCATGATCCAAGACAGAAGACTGCATGGTTTTTTCAGAGCGGATGCGTCTAAATCCGAAAAACGCAATCATGAAAAAGACGGCATACAGCATCGCATTCGCCAGAAAAACATACGTAAATGAAAAAGATGCGACAATTCCACCGAGCGCTGAACCGACTGCCACCCCTGCATTTTGCGCCACGTATACAGCATTGAACGGCTTTCTGCCGCCTTCCGGCCAAACCGAGCCGGCCATTGCATAGCATGCCGGAAAAACGATCCCTGATCCAAAACCGGCCAATGTCAAGAAAAGAATGTATTGGAACCAATCATGAAAAAAGACGAGGCCAGAAAGGCTCGCAAACGTGATTACAATTCCAAGAACAACCGTTTTAAATCCGCCGATTTTATCGAATAGATATCCCCCGAACAGGTTGCCCAGCACATTTGCCCCTGAGTTCAGCATCAGCACAAATCCGGCCGCTGTCAGCGACTTTCCCAAATGCTGATGGATATAGATGGTATTCAGCGGCCATAAAAAAGACGCCCCTGTGACATTGATAAACATTCCGATGACCAAAAGCCATAATGTGCGCGGCATAGCGTTTCCTTCTTTCTCTTTAGCATTCCCTCTAGATTCTATTCGTTTTGCCCATTTTTTTCAATTGACACGTTTTCGATTTTCAACATAAAAAACCCCCTTTTGAAAGGGGGGATTTGTTTATGATTGCGTCATCCATTTCGGCTTTCCGAAGCCGGCGAATTCCCGATCGATCGCATCTTCGAAAGCTTTGGATTTGACCGCTTCTTTGAGATCTTTGGCGAATGGCTTGTCTTTGTTTTTTTCATCCACCACCACTTGATTGCGGTAGCGGTCAGGCATGTTCTCAAGCGCCAGCGCGTCCTGCAGCTTCATATTGGCGGAGAGAGCGAAATTTCCCGGAACGGCCGCGATATCCAGGTCATCGACAGCTCTTGGAAGATTGGCGGATTCAAGCTGTTTAAATGTCAGCTTTTTCGGATTTTCCGCAATATCCTGCACAGAGGCTTTCAATGTGTCGACATCGCTTTTCAGCCGAATCAGCCCCTGATCCTGAAGGGTTAAAAATGCCCTGGCAGCATTTGCCGGATCGTTTGGAACCGCCACTTCCGCTCCCGTTTTGACATCGTTCAAGTCGTTATATTTTGCAGAATAGAGACCCATCGGAGCAGTCGGCACAGAAATGAGAGCGGCAAGATTTTTATTGTTTTCTTGATTGTATGACTTCATAAAAACCTCGTGCTGAAACAAATTGGCGTCGAGTTCGCCTTCGCTTAACGCCGTGTTCGGCTGTACATAATCGGTGAATTCGACCACTTCCACTTTGTAGCCTTTTTTCTCAAGCTCAGGTTGAATCGCTTTTTTGACCATGTCGTAATACGGTCCTGCAGTAGCGCCTATTTTGATCGTTTTGCCGTCGCTTTCGGCACTGTTTCCGCATGCGGCCAGAAGCGCCAGACTCAAGGCCAGTCCCAGCGCAGAAGTCCATTTTAATAACTTGTTCATGTTGATCTCCTCCTCCAAAATAAAAAAACTCTTTCAGCCGTCTGAAAGAGTTGTTCAACTTATCTTTCAGAATGCGCCTGACATTCTGCTGGATTTAGCACCTTGCACTGCTGCAGGTTGCTGAGATTTCGCCGGGCCAGTCCCTCCATCTCTCTTTATAAGCTGCATATTCGGTTTTTAAATGATTTCTTTATTTTACGTTTGAATATTTAGATTTGCAAGAAGTTTTTCGATATAAACATTTTTTTTTTAAGCTAAAATATAGTTATCAAATAAGAAAGGAGACGAATCATGGAATCTCTCATGTTGATCGGGTTTTTATCCTTCCTTTTTTCCATCTGCTATCTTGTATTTCATTTGATCAAAAGGATCTTTTCTCCAGGCAAAAGGTTTTCCAAGAAACTCTTTTATCCTTGTTTTGCAGGCGGACTTCTCCTCTTGATCATCTCTGCACCTTATTATGATGAGGAAACATATGCCGTCGATGAGACAAAAACGGAGGATCTGACAGTCGAGATTCAGGAACTGAAAACTGAACACAGCGCTTTGCAAAAGGAGCAAACCGCATTAAAGCAGCAGGTCAAACAAGCAAACGAAAAACTGAAGGCAGTCAAAACGGAGAATGACACATTAAAAAATGAAAACGAAAAACTGACAAAAGAAAAAGACTCGCTTACGAAAAAAACAAAATCGCTGACAGAAAAACTGGCCAAGGCTGAAGAAAAAAGCAGCGGTGCCGAAACCTCTGTAAAAGAAAAGAACGCCGCCGCTCAGGCCGGGACGTCACACAGCGCGCCAGCCGCTAAGAAAAGCAGCGCTGAAAGCAAACAGGAGTGCAAAATCAAAGGAAGCGTCAACCATATTTATCATACACCGGGAAGTACCTATTATGACCGCACGAAAAACGTCGCTCGCTGGTTCTGCACAGAACAGGAGGCGCTTGATGCGGGGTACAGACCGCCGAAACGTTAAAAAGCCGGCATAGCGCCGGCTTTTTCTTTACAGCTCTCTTCTTAATGCTGTCAGCACGTTCGTTCTTGTCGCTTTAATGGCCGGATTCAGGCCTGAAAGAATGGCGACGCCTGCACTGATCAAGGTCGCGATGAGGACAAGACTGACAGGAATGTACGAGAAGGTGATGCTGAGGTCTGCTGCACTCGCTTCTCCTTCTGAAACCGATGATAAAATGACAGGAATAATCTTGTTCACTAAAAAGCTGACACCGTATGAAATGATAATACCTAAAACAGATCCTAAGATACCGATATAGGCGCTTTCCAGCAGGAACATTCGGCGGATCACATTCGGACTCGCCCCGATCGCTTTCATAATGCCGATTTCCTGCGTCCGCTCTGTAACCGCCATTGTCATCGTGTTGAAAATGCCGATCGCTGAAATCAAGACGGCAATGACTCCGACAAAGATCAAACCGATTTTAAAAGCCATGAAAAAAAGATTGATGCTTTCGAGTTTTTTCGTTATTGAATCGACGTAGAAGCCTTCATCCTCCAAATCTGTTGTCAGCTGTCCGACATGTTCAAAGTTATCCGCGTAAACCGAAAGCGTTTTTTCGATCATGCCGCTGTCTTTGTCCGCCTTCAGAAAACCGGTGATGTCTTTTTGCATGTCGTCGCTGACATAGACTGTTGAATCGCTCGCCCATTCATAAGAAGGTTTTTTCGTCACTCCGACAACTTTCAGATCGTATGTTTTCGCCTTCCCTTCTTCACCTGTTTTTTCATCCATTTTTGAAATCTTTAATTCAATCGTTTTGCCGAGAATATCTTCTTCGTATCCTTTTGGTTCCTTTACTTCCTCAGCATTATTTTCCATCTGCTTTTCATAATCTGCGGCTTCTTTTTTCGTCCAGAGGTTCTTCCCGAAATGGTAGCCGACGACGATTTCATTCGGTGTTTTCGCTACGCGGCCGCGATCGAGTTTGATATTGGCTTTTTGCTCAGCGGCCATGTCAGTAATCGAGATATGCGAAATTTGATTGTTGGTCCTGCTGCCCAATTTTGCTTCAGCAGGTGCGTACACCCCCGTGCGCTCGATAATCGCAGACACATCTTTGCGGTTTTCAAACTCTTTCAAGTCTTTCTTTTGAACTTTCTGATCGCTCTTTCCTTCTTTTCCGACAACCTGAATTTCAGTGACAATCTGCTCTTTCATCAGCTGTTCAGTCATCGATTTTTGCAGGCCGAATCCGACCGATGCGAGCACGATTAAAAACGCGCAGGCCACTGTTGTTGCGAGAATGGTCATGAATACACGCAGGCGGTTTTTCTTCATATTTCTTCTAATGAACTTCAACTGATCCTTAAACTTCAACAGTCTCTCCCCCTTTCTCTAACACGCCGTCAAATAAATGAAATTTCGTTTTGGCGATCGATGCCACCTCGTCATCGTGCGTGATGATGACAAATGTAATGCCGCGCTCCCTGTTCAGCTGCCGAATGAATTCGAGGATTTCCTGCTCTGTTTCGGAATCCAGGCTTCCGGTCGGCTCGTCGGCTAAAATGATTGAAGGATTCAAAATTAAAGCGCGGGCGATGCTGACGCGCTGCTGCTGTCCGCCTGAAAGCTCATTCGGATAGTGGCCGGCATGGTTTTCAAGGCCGACGCGGTGAAGCATTTCATTGACGCGCTGCTTCCGCTCCGACGGATGAACACCTTTTAAAGTTAGAGGCAGTTCGATATTTTCAAAAGTCGTCAAGCTCGGAATCAGCTGAAAACTTTGAAAGATGAAGCCGAAATGTTCAAGCCTGAATGCGGCCCATTCTTTTTCGCTGTACTTCGTGACATCCGTGCCGTCGATGACGATGTTGCCTTTTGTCGGGGCAATGTAGCCGGAAATCAAGTTCAGCAGTGTCGACTTTCCGGAGCCGCTCCGTCCGACAATGCAGGCGATTTCGCCTTTTTCAACGGTAAGCGAGACGTCCTTTAACACTTTAATTTCATTTTCTCTCCCCTTTTTGCCGACTTTAAACGAGTGGTGAATATGCTCTACACTGATCATTTGTAAATCTCCTCTCCATTTTGGATTACAGCTGTTTTATTTTTTTAAAAATCAAGAAGTAACTGATTAAAAATCCGACTGCCGAACCGATCAACATACCGAAGATATAGCTGTACAGGCTTGAGCCAGAGGCTGTCCCGAATCCCCAGATGCCGAATAAAATAACAAGGATTTGAATCGGACGATCCATTTTTCCCCAAAGAAAAAAATGTCCGTTCCGTTCAATCTGCTGTCTGATAAAGCAGAAGTAGCCGATTATATAAAACAAGATCCCCATGGCGAGCGGAATAAGCGTAAAGGCCAGGCTGCCGTCTTGAATGCCGAAACGGTTGAGGTATATGATCGGCGTTATATAATCTAATAGTTCTGTTTCACCATAAAAGAAAGCAGGGTCATACCCAAAGAAACCTAGGATGATTCGAAAGTTGGCCAACGGAAGCCCGATCAGCAAATACGGCAGAATCGATGCTGAAAAAGCAACGATCATTTGGGCCAGCGGATTGCCGGTCATCGCGCCCGCCGCCATGACAAGCGAGTAGACCATAAAGCAGAAGATGACCGACCCGATAAAATACTCATGGAAATGGACGACGTCAATCTTATATAAAACAATCAAGGCATAAGATAAAAAGTAAGATAATAGCTGGGCTGTTAAAAGAATTGAAATGCCAAAGAAATATTTCGTATTGAAAATGACGCCGCGTTGATAAGGGAGGCCGAGTGTAAAATCAAGCGTTCCTCTGCTCCGTTCAAACCCGATCTGGCTGAGCGCAAGCGCGACTCCGCCAACCCAGAACATTCTGATAGTCCCGCTCAGCTCATAATCTTTATATAAAACGCACTCTATATCGGGAAATTTTTTCTGTTGTGCAAGGCATCCCTGGTACTGGAAATAATCATTCAAAATCGCTAGCGGTTCACTCAGCATCACCGCTGCGAACACAACTAAAAAAATCCAAAAATGCTGTTTCCACTCTTTATATAAAAGTCCGCGCTCTACCATCTTCGCTTACCTCCATACTTCGCGATGAATACTTCCTCTAGACTGACCGGAAGCTCGTTCCAAACTTTCGGAGACAAACTTTTTAGAAATTGTTTGCTCACATCGTCTTCTTTCGGAATCAACACCGTATAAAACACGCCGGTGTGATCCAAAACAGGGATTTCCCTTTCCCTGATTTTCAAATTGACATCTTCTTCAAATGCCATTTGGATTTTAATAAAATCGCCTTTCAGTTCATCAAGATCCATGATATTCGACAATGTATTGTCTTCGAGAAAACCGATTCGGTTGCACATTCTTTCAATATCCTCAAGCCGGTGGGATGTGATGAGAATCGTCGTGTTGTTTTCAGCCACTTCATCGACCATCAGCTGAAGAACGTCTTGTCTTGTGACGGCATCAATGCCGTCTGTCGGCTCATCAAGCAGGATGACCGCCGGCCGGATCGCAAATGACAAGATCAGCGACATTTGCTTTTTCAATCCTGTAGACAATTCCCTGTACTTTTTTGTTTCGGGAATATCGTACCGGTTCATTAATTCATTCGCATATGTAACATCAAAATCCGGATAAATGTTACGTAAAATATTGACGAGCTGTTTGTAATTGTATTTTTCGAAATAGGTGTTTTGAACCGGCATATAGACGATGTTGCGCTTGACGAGCGGATGGTCCTTCACCTTGACGCTGCCGAAAAAGATATCTCCCTCATCAAGCAGCAGGATTTGCTGAATCAGGCGGAGAAGCGTCGTTTTCCCAGAGCCGTTTCTTCCGAGCAGTCCGAAAATCTCTCCTTCCTCCAGCTTAAAGGAGATGTTTTTGAGTATTTGTTTTCCGTCAATCGTTTTTGACACAGATTTGAGCTCAATCATTCACTTCGCCTCCTCTCACTTCTTCGTCGATTTCCGCCATCCACTCCTGCAACTTTTTGGTGTCGATCCCCGCGTAATGCGCATCGATGATCAGCTGCTTTAACTGCTCTTTAATCATCGCAATCTTCCCTTCATCAAGCGTAACTTTCGCGTTTTCTGAAATATACGTTCCTCTTCCCCTCAACGTTTCAATAATTCCTTCCCGTTCAAGTTCTTTATAGGCTTTGCTGACCGTATTCGGGTTTGCAATGATAATGGTTGCAAGCTCTCTGACAGAAGGAAGTTTATCTCCAGGCTTGATTATCCCTTTTAAGCAAAGCTCTTTCATCTGCTGGATAATCTGCTCATAGATCGGGGTTGAGCTTCTCGGATCGATTTGAATCATCTATCTCCCTTCTTTCTCGTTCAATCTCAGGTCATTCACTTTTAAAAAAACACGTATCCCAAATTTTCTTGAATTATAAAGCCCAGCTTCGCAAGTACAAACAAGAACGAACAGGCAATGATAAACGCCACGACCACCATTGGCGTTACTTTTTTATGTTTATCACTCATGAGTATTGCTCCTTTACATGTGTGTGTTAATTGTATTACTCGATATAGTACACCTAATACATTAAATACATCGTCTTTTTTTGTCAATCACTTTTTTCAAAAAAAATGAACCCTTTCAAAAAGGGTTCATCTTTCATACGATCTCTGCAGAATCATATTGTTTTGAAGGGTTTGCAGCTGAAGCCTTTTGCGGTAAATTTCCTCCCTTTGCTGCTCATTGGCAAACAGCGAAAGCTTGTTTAATTCATTGACCGCGTTTTCAAGCATCACCTGCGCATCGCTGTACTCTGTCTCATTGTAATGTTCCTGCCTGCTTGCAGTTTCAAATTGAGATAAAGCATAATCATAAGCATCTTCGCTTCTTTGGATGTGCTCTCCGACGGATTGTCTTGTAGCCAAAGAAAACCCCTCCTTAATGGAAAAATCCATCGTGATTAGTTTGGCCATCACAGCCGTGATCATTGAAGAAAATAATTGGGAATCGGTTTGTTCTTATCGTGTTTATTTGCTACAATTTTAGGATGCGTGATACTAAAAGGAGGTCCTTTTGTTTGCATCAAAACAACCCTTTTCCATATACGAACAGTGAAAAACGATATCATACATGGAATTATCATTTGAGAAATCATTTCGGTCATAAAGTGTTTAAAGTCGCCCTTGACGGAGGCTTTGACTGCCCGAACCGCGACGGCACGGTCGCACACGGCGGATGCACATTTTGCAGCGCCGCAGGGAGCGGAGACTTTGCGGGAAACCGTGCCGACGATCTGATTACCCAATTTAATGAAGTGCGCGACAGAATGCATGAAAAATGGAAAGACGGCAAATACATGGCGTACTTTCAAGCATTTACGAACACGCACGCTCCTGTCAGCGTTCTTCGCGAAAAATACGAAACGGTCCTCGGCCTTGACGGCGTAGTCGGCCTTTCAATTGCAACCCGGCCGGACTGTCTTCCTGACGATGTTGTCGAATATCTTGCCGAGCTTAATGAACGAACATACCTCTGGGTAGAACTCGGCCTTCAGACCGTTCATGAACGGACGGCTGATTTGATCAACCGCGCCCATGATTTCGACTGCTATGTGGAAGGTGTGAACAAGCTGAGGAAACACGGCATCCGCGTCTGCTCTCACATCATTAACGGGCTGCCTCTCGAAGACCGCGGCATGATGATGGAAACCGCAAAAGCCGTCGCCGATTTGGACGTGCAGGGGATTAAAATCCATCTGCTGCACCTGTTAAAAGGAACGCCAATGGTGAAGCAGTATGAAAAAGGAAAATTAACGTTCCTTTCTCAAGATGAATATGTCCAGCTTGTCTGCGATCAGCTTGAAATTCTTCCTCCGGAAATGATCATTCACCGAATTACGGGTGACGGACCGATCGAATTGATGGTCGGACCGATGTGGAGCGTCAATAAATGGGAAGTCTTAAACGCCATCAACGGAGAACTGGAAAGGCGCGGCAGCTATCAGGGGAAATGGTTCAACAAGGCGAAAGAAGGCATGGCCACATGAAACTCAAGAAGATCCTCCCGTATGCGAAAGAACTGCTGAAAACAGCCGCAGGCGAAGGAGACATCGTCATTGATGCGACAATGGGAAACGGACATGATACTTATTTTTTAGCAGAACTTGTCGGTGAAAGCGGACATGTCTATGCCTTTGATATCCAGGAAGAGGCGCTGATCCATACCGCGGAAAGGCTTGGAGAAAAGCACCGCGGCAACGTCACCCTGATTCAAAAAAGCCACGATCAACTGATTCAATCGCTTCCGTCTGAAGCGATCGGCCGTGTGTCAGCAGCCGTCTTTAATCTCGGGTATTTGCCGGGCGGGGACAAAGCGGTAACAACAAGAAGCGAGTCGACCATTTCAAGCATCGAGCAGATGCTGCACATCCTGAAAGACGAAGGGCTGATCGTGCTTGTCGTCTATCACGGCCATCCTGAAGGAAAAAGGGAGAAGGAAGACCTTCTCGAATTTTGTTCTAAGCTTGACCAGGATAAAGCGCGCGTCCTTTGCTATCAATATTTAAACCAGCGGAATGATCCGCCGTTTATTATCGCCATTGAAAAAAAAGCTCAAATCAGCAAATGATTTGAGCTTTTCTTTACGAGCTTTTCATCCACGGCATTTTTTGAATTTTGCGGTATGCCCTGCCATTAATATAGAAAAAGAACGATGTTTTGCCACTCGCTTTAATCAGCTTTTTCGCAAGCCGGCCGATTTCCTTCTGGCCCGCTACTTTGTCATCCGACAAATAAACGCCTAACAGACCTCTGTTGATCAAACGGTGAAAGTTTTCGTGTGGAATCCCGCGCAAATGTTCATCCGCCATTTCGATAAAATATTCGAGCCTTTCCATCATATCTGAATGTGATGGGTAATAAGTGCAGAAATTCAAATCTCCGCCGATTAGATCTTCCTCCTGGTCAATTAAATAATCGAGCAGAATATGCAGTCCCTGTATGTACGGAAAATAGCTGTCGCGGATCTTTCCGGCCATCGATTCAGTAAAATCGGGACGGACGGAATACGATACGAGGCAAAAAATGCCGAGTGTTGAACCCGCACAGGCTGAGAACTCATACCATTCCATTTTCGGCAGAGCCGATTTATAATTCTCAAACCACGCTTCAAGCCGGGGAACGCGCTCATGCTCCACGACGTGTTTATGAACTTGCAGGTCGCAGTAGTAGCTGCAAAGCTCAAGCAGATGCTCCTTGATCAGATCATAGTTCTCAATTTCCGCAAGCACGCCTTGGCATGTTTTCACTAAGTCGTGCAAATAACCTTGATCATCCTGGTCTTCCCTGAATCGGTAATAGTTTTTCAATTCAGCCCCGACTGTCAGCGCGTCTTTCATCGACTGGTGAAGCATAGTAAAATCATCCGGATCAAGCGAGGTGCTCCGATCGCATAGATTGTCGAGATAGTCGCTTATCGTCTGATACGCCGTAATAAACCGGATCGACTGCTCGATTTTGTCGCCTGAAAGGAGGGCCATAATGCCGCCGCCTTCACAGTGAAAGGTTTTATCCCTGATGCTGGCTTTCGCCTGCGTTTTCAACTCGGGATTTTGAATCGTTTCAGCTTTTCGTTTCCACTTGTCCAATTCCTGATGAACAAGGGGAAAAACTTCTCTGTATACTTTAGCCATTAATCCAAAAGGATGCTCCGGTACTGCCAAAGAATGCACCTCCATTATGTCATATACTGTTCCGCAAACGCTCTGGCCGCTTTAAAAACGTCTTCCCGCTCAGGCTCATTGAAAATTTCGTGATATAAGTCCTCCCATTCCCTGTACGTCTTATTGTGGGAAGCAAGCTGGTTAAACCACTTGACGACCATTTTTTTGTCGACAAGCCAGTCTGTGCCCGCCTGCATGACAAAGAGCGGGATGTTGAGAAAGGCGTCCGTCGGCTCCATCGCGCTTTTCAACGCTTTTAACATTTCTTGATACCATCTGACAGAAACTTTTGTGATATATAATGAATCGTTGATGTCCATTTCGATGACTTCTTTGTTTCTCGTCGCTTTATCAGGCGTGATCCCGGATTCAAACCGCATGGACGGGGCCAAAACGTTGAGCCCTTTGGAAATCCAGTCCAGAAATTTGTTCGGCTTTATTTGCAGCCCGAGACAAGGGGATGATAAAATGAGACCGGCAATGCCGCTTTGCTGCTGCTTAAACCATTCGATCGCAATCAGGCCGCCCATGCTGTGCCCGAGCATAAACACAGGCAGTTCATATGCTTTCGCCCTGGCGACCCATTTGTCCACTTCATCAATATATTCTTGAAATGAGCGTATATGTCCTCTTTCTCTTGTCGAAGTTCCCTGGCCGGGCAAATCCCCCATCACGACATTAAACCCGGATGAACGCCACATTTCGGACAGCCATTTATACCGCCCGTGATGCTCACATGCACCGTGAATGATGACAATTGAAGCAACAGGTCTTTCCGCTTCCATGCACCACATGCTGACCACCTCACACAATTTTATAAATGAAAGGATGAAACCTATGATCTACCCTTATAAAAAAACGGAACCCGTTATTCATGAAACGGCGTTTATCGCCGACAACGCGGTCATCACCGGAGATGTAACAATCGGAGAGCGATCAAGCATCTGGTTCTCTTCTGTTATCCGCGGCGATGTCGCCCCGGTCAGAATTGGAAAAGGCGTGAACATTCAAGACCTTTCCTGTCTGCACCAAAGCCCTGAACGCCCTCTCGTGATTGAAGACGGTGTGACGGTAGGCCATCAGGTTACATTGCACAGCTCCGTGATTCGAAAGCATGCCCTTATCGGAATGGGGTCGGTTATTCTTGACGAAGCGGAAATCGGAGAAGGCGCTTTTATCGGGGCAGGCAGCCTTGTCCCGCCGGGCAAAAAGATCCCGTCCGGGCACCTCGCATTCGGCAGGCCCGCTAAAGTCATCCGCCCGTTAACCGACAAAGATAAACAGGAAATGGAAAGAATTCGCAAAGAATATATTGAAAAAGGACAATACTACAAATCCTTGCAAAAAAAAGATTAGCTTTGCTACAACTTTACCATTTTTCCACCGATAATTTAAGCAATAACCTTTTCGGCCGCACACGTCTGCGGCTTTTTCTTTTCCGAAATCTTTACAAATACTTATCATTTGCTAAACATTCATTTTTTACAATAAACATGTAGCAGCCATTCATGTAAAGGGGGTTATGACATTTGAATAAACTGATGGTCGGCATCTACAACTTTGAATGCCGGATTTTCCTCGGTATGAACAGCTTATTTCACCAAAAAACACTAAACCGTTATTTTCGTTCCTCAACTCATTTGGGAGGGGCTTTCTGCACGATTTCCGCCTGCCTGTCTCTCTTGCTGTTCGGATCCGGAAGTGTTCGTACAGCGGGGATCGCCAGCGCCCTTGCACTTTTGGTCAGCCATCTTCAAGTCATGCTGATCAAAAAGCTGTATCCGAGAAAGCGGCCGTATTTAACGCTAAAGGAAACACAGGTTTTGCAAAATCCGCTCAAGGATCATTCTTTTCCATCCGGCCATACGACCGCGGTATTTTCTGTCATTACACCGCTAATGATATTCTTTCCGATACTCGCGCTTTTATTAATTCCGGTAGGCATCAGTGTGGGGCTCTCCAGAATTTATCTCGGTCTTCATTATCCTTCGGATGTTCTGGCAGGCACGGCCCTCGGGATTTCAGTCGGAACCTTGTCGGCGATGATCTTCTAAGCCGACCGTTTCTTCCAAAGCGTCACTGATTTTTACATCACCAACAGGAGGGGAAACGATGAAAATTGCGATATTTACGGACACTTTTACACCAGATGTGAACGGCTGCGCCAGAACGTTGAAAAGGTATACGGATTATCTTGAAAAAAACGGGATACCCTATAAAGTATTTGCGCCGGAAAGCACGCATGAAACACAATTTTCGAGCCGCATCCGCCGTTTTACGAGCATGCCGTTCTTCTTATACCCCGAGTGCAGAATCGCTCTTCCTAATCTCATCAAAATGAAATCAGAACTCCGCGAATTCCATCCCGATCTCATTCACATCGCGACTCCTTTTAATATCGGCCTGGCAGGGCTCAAGCTTGCAAAGAAATGGAACATCCCCGTCGTAGGCTCTTACCATACCGATTTTGACCAGTACCTTTCATATTATGATCTTCAAATGTTTTCCAAATTATTATGGAAATATATGCACTGGTTTCATAAAGATTTTCGAAAAGTTTTTGTGCCTTCGCGTGAAACGTTCATGCAGCTTAAAGCCAAACAATTCAGGAACCTCTCCATCTGGAAGCGCGGCGTGGACTGCTCGCTGTTCAGTCCGGCGTATCAAACCGAACACATCCGTAAACGATACGGGATAAAGGAAACCTATATCCTGAGCTATGTCGGAAGGCTTGCACCAGAAAAAGACTTGGAGACGCTGCTCAAGATTGCAAGTCACCCCGCTTTGAAAGGTGATGTCCACTGGCTGATCGCCGGAGACGGCCCGTTAAAAAAAGAGCTTGAGAAGCGAGCTCCCCTCAACATGACTTTTGCCGGCTATGTCAAAGGAGAAGAGCTGGCAAGCATCTATGCGAGCTCAGATTTGTTCGTCTTTCCTTCGCCGACGGAAACCTTCGGAAATTCCGCTCTTGAAGCGCTCGCCTGCGGGACGCCTGTTATCGGGGCGGATTCCGGCGGCCTGAAAGACTTTATACAAAACGGAAGAAACGGTTTTCTTTCCGAACCTAGAAATCCGGAAGCATTCACCGAAAATATACTGCGCGTGCTCTCCAACCCGTCGTTAAAAAAACGGATGGCATACGATGCGAGAAGCTATGCCCTTACCCAGTCGTGGGATGTGATTTTTGACAATCTCCTCTCCGATTGTGAAAGTGTGCTTGCAGATTTATCAGCAGAAAAACCGGCATAAAAAAAGAAGGTTTTCGGTTAATCGAAAACCTTCTTTTATTAGCTTAAACAATAATGACCTCTTTTGGCTGATGGTTCAGTTCTTCCGGTACAAAGCGTTTTTCAACGAAAATACTGTGCCAGATCATAAAGATGAGAACCGTCCAGATTTTGCGGCTGTTATCCGCTTTGTTGGCGCAGTGGTCTTCAAGAAGCTGAAGCACGTAATCTTTATGAATATATGCGTCTGTCTCGCTCTCTTTAATGATGTTCACGGCCCAGTCATGCATTTCGTTTTTCAGCCAGTGGCGGATCGGCACAGGGAATCCCAGCTTTTTGCGGTTCAAGACATGATCTGGAACGATGCCTTCCGCCGCTTTTCTAAGCAGATATTTTGTCGTGCCGTTTTTCGTTTTCAGCTCTTCCGGAATTTTGGAAGCCGCTTCAAATACGACTTTGTCCAAAAATGGAACGCGGAGTTCCAGTGAGTTGGCCATCGTCATTTTGTCGGCCTTCAGCAAAATGTCGCCGCGCATCCATGTGTGGATATCGACATACTGCATTTTGTTGATTTCGCTGTAGGACTTGCTTTCTTCAAAATACGGCTTTGTCACGTCACAGTAAGAGAGGTTGCTGTCATACTGGCGAAGAAGTTTTGATTTCATGCCTTCTTCAAAAATCTTTGCGTTACCGATATATCTCTCTTCAAGAGGTGTACAGCCCCTCATTAAAAAGCTTTTCCCTTTCATTCCTTCCGGCATCGCTGAAGCTACGTGCAGAAGCATCTTTTTCAGCGGGGAAGGGATTCGCTCAAACGGCTTTAATGAAAGCGGCTCTCGGTAAATATTGTAACCGCCGAACAGCTCATCTGCCCCTTCTCCGGATAAAACAACTGTAACTTGCTTCTTCGCTTCCTTCGCGACAAAATACAAAGGAATCGCAGCAGGGTCTGCCAGAGGATCATCTAAATGCCAGACGATCTTTGGAAGCTCGTTCATATATTCTTCAGGCGAAATGATCGCGCTGAAGTTTTCCACGCCGACCTTATCAGCGGTTTCTTTCGCAACATCAACTTCGCTGAAGCCTTCATGTTCAAAGCCGACAGAGAATGTCTTTAAGTTCGGATGGAATTGCTTCGCCACTGACACGATAAAGGAAGAGTCAATGCCTCCGGAAAGGAAGGAACCTACTGGCACATCGCTTCGCATATGGACTTTTACGGAATCAAAGATCGCGTCTCTTACTTCCTGAACAAGCTTGTCTTCTTCGGTCTGAACCGGCTTGAATTGAACTTTCCAGTATGTTTTAAATTGAAGATCCTCGCCCGGGCGAACGGTAAACTGATGGCCCGGTTCTACTTTTTGCACCTTTTTGTCAAGCGTCTCAGGCTCCGGTACAAATTGGAATGATGTATACTGCTGCAGCGCTTTTTCATTCAATTCCAAGTCAGCATCGACAGCCATCAGGCTTTTTCTTTCTGACGCAAAATAAACGTGGCCGTCCGTTTTCGTAAAATAGAGCGGCTTAATGCCGAACGGATCGCGCGCTCCGTATAGGAGCTGTTCTTTTTTGTCCCAGATTAAAAAAGCAAACATTCCGCGCAGCTTGGAAGCGGCTTCCTGTTTGTAGTGGCGGTAAGTCGCAAGCAAAACTTCCGTATCTGAATCGGTTTTGAACTCGTATCCTTTTGAAAGAAGTTCGTCTTTCAGTTCTATATAGTTATAGATTTCTCCATTAAAAATAATCCAGTAGGAATCATCTTCATAAGACAGAGGCTGTCCTCCGTTTTCCACATCGATGATGCTGAGCCTTCTAAATCCGAAGCCTACATGCTCATCATGATAGTACCCATCATCGTCCGGACCGCGGTGTACAATCATTTCATTCATTTGTTTAATCAGTTCTTCCTGGGCTGCTGTCTCGGATGATGGGCGATGATTGAATACCCCTACAAATCCACACATAGTATTGCCTCCGATTTTTTAAATTTCGTGCAGAAATCAAAGTCTGCTTCTTGATTAGACAAGTGTTTAAAGAAAAACGTTTCACATCCGCCCGCTTTTTGCCATCGAAAAACAAAGCCGCTTATTAAAGCGGCTATGCGGTTGTTATTCTCCTAATGCTTCTTTCTTCAGCTGATCTGCTTTGTCTGTGCGCTCCCAAGGCAGATCAAGATCGAGGCGGCCGAAATGTCCGTAAGCTGCCGTTTGTTTGTAAATCGGACGGCGAAGATCGAGCATTTTAATAATGCCGGCAGGTCTTAGATCAAAGTTTTTGCGAACCACTTCGATCAATGTTTCTTCACTCGCTTTGCCTGTACCGAATGTATCGATTGAAATGGAAACCGGCTGTGCAACACCGATCGCGTAGGCAAGCTGCACTTCACAGGAATCAGCAAGGCCTGCGGCGACGATATTTTTCGCTACATATCTCGCAGCATAAGCTGCAGATCTGTCAACCTTTGTCGCATCCTTACCGGAAAACGCTCCGCCGCCGTGACGGGCATATCCGCCATAGGTGTCAACGATGATTTTGCGTCCTGTTAAACCGGCATCCCCCTGCGGTCCTCCGATAACAAAACGGCCCGTAGGATTAATGAAGTACTTCGTGTTTTCATCAATCAACTCTTTTGGCACTACCGGATTGATGACGTGCTCTTTCAGATTGCGCTGAATTTGTTCAAGCGAAATCTCAGGATGATGCTGAGTCGAAATGACGATTGTATCGATGCGAATCGGCTTGTTATTCTCATCATACTCAACAGTTACCTGTGTCTTTCCGTCCGGACGCAGATACGGGAGAATTTCCTCTTTGCGGACTTCTGTCAAACGGCGAGACAATTTATGAGCAAGCGAAATCGGCAGAGGCATAAGTTCCTTTGTTTCGTTGCAGGCAAAACCGAACATTAAACCTTGGTCTCCGGCTCCGATCGCTTCAATTTCAGCGTCGCTCATTGCTCCTTCACGGGCTTCAAGCGCCTGGTCGACTCCCATTGCAATGTCTGGAGACTGTTCATCTATAGACGTT
This sequence comes from Bacillus haynesii, assembly GCF_001969855.1. Taxonomy (GTDB): domain Bacteria; phylum Bacillota; class Bacilli; order Bacillales; family Bacillaceae; genus Bacillus; species Bacillus haynesii. The sequence continues at coordinate 38,492 of NZ_MRBL01000009.1, read as the reverse complement.
AAGACCGCGCAAGTTTCGGCATCAAAACCGTATTTTGCACGTGTGTAGCCAATTTCTTTAATCGTTTCGCGGACTGTTTTCGGAATATCGACGTATGTGGACGTCGTAATTTCACCGCTTACCAGCACCAATCCGGTTGTCACAGATGTTTCACAAGCAACGCGGGCATTCGGATCTTTCTTTAAAATTTCGTCTAATATACTATCCGAAATCTGGTCGCAAATTTTGTCCGGATGTCCCTCCGTAACTGACTCTGATGTAAATAACCGACGGTTTTTGCTCATTTATGTTTCCTCCTGTATATGAAGATCAGCCGTGATCTTAAGTATGATACGGATCTCGTCCCTCTTGATTATATGACGATACTCGGGCTTCATACGCTCTCGTTTTGAAACAATTTCCATATGCTAGTCTTGACGAGATTCTGAGTCGAAATTCCCCTTAGGAGAATTTTTCCTGACTGGTTGCCCGGCTAGACCTTTCACGTCCTGTGAAAAACGCCCAGTACCTTCCTCCTGCTCGATACTCGGCTAAAACCTTTCACGTCCTGTGAAAAACGCCCAGTACCTTCCTCCTGAAGGCAGTTTTTTTAGCAATTTTTGTATCTCGATTTATGCAATAAAAAAACCTTTTCCTATTCGCTGAGGAAAGGGTCTGGTATTGCGTGCCTTTCACTCTTATCGCTCAAGGTATTGAACACCTTGCATCAGGTTAGCACCGTAGTTGTCTCAGAAACTGTTTTTTTCCATTAATAAGAGAAACCGGTTGCTGGGTTTCATTGGGCCTGTCCCTCCACCAGCTCGGGATAAGAGTATCCGCTCAATGAAATATCTTATCTTAAAATGGCTTGTTATGTCAATATCGGCCGAAATAAATTTGCACTTGTCTTTCGAGAAAAAACCCGAACGAAAAATGAAGAAACGGTATAGACTATAAGAGTAAATGTGTTATACTAATTCTACATTAATGTTATACACATTAAAAAACATGCAAAGGAAGGTTTTTTATGAATTCTGTAGATTTAACAACTGACTTACAAACGTTAATAACGGGCGAAAACGTTCAGCTGAACTTATCCGTTCCCCTTTTGGTTGAAAAAGTCCTTGAGCGCAAAGAAGGAGTCTTGACATCTTCCGGAGCCGTGCGGGCAACAACCGGTACATACACCGGCCGCTCGCCAAAAGACAAATTCATTGTGGAAGAAGCGAGCACAAAGGACAAAATCGATTGGGGTGCGGTGAACCAGCCGATTTCAGAAGCCGCCTTTGACCGGCTGTACACAAAAGTGCTCAGCTATTTAAAGGAACGCGATGAATTGTATGTATTTGAAGGGTTTGCAGGGGCAGACGAAAAATACCGGCTTCCGATTACAGTTGTGAATGAATTCGCCTGGCACAACCTGTTTGCAAGACAGTTGTTCATCAGACCTGAAGAACACGATAAAAAACCTGAAGAACAGCCGTTTACGATTCTTTCCGCTCCGCATTTCAAAGCCGATCCGCTCGTTGACGGGACCAGATCTGAAACGTTTATCATCGTGTCGTTTGAGAAGCGTACGATCTTAATCGGAGGCACCGAATATGCCGGAGAGATGAAAAAATCGATTTTTTCTATTATGAATTATCTTCTTCCTGAACAAAACATTTTACCGATGCACTGTTCGGCAAACATTGGCGAGGAAGGCGGAACAGCTCTCTTCTTCGGATTGTCAGGTACAGGCAAAACGACGCTTTCCGCCGATCCGAAGCGGAAGCTGATCGGTGACGACGAACACGGCTGGTCCAGCACAGGCGTTTTCAACATTGAAGGAGGCTGCTACGCCAAGTGCATTAACTTAAGCGAAGAAAAAGAACCGCAGATTTACAATGCGATCCGCTTCGGTTCCGTTCTCGAAAATGTCGTTGTCGACAGCAGAACCGGAGAGCCGGACTATTCCGACACATTCTATACGGAAAACACGAGAGCAGCTTACCCGATTGACGCGATTGACAACATCGTCAAGCCGAGCATCGCCGCACACCCGCAGACCATCGTGTTTCTGACGGCAGATGCTTTCGGCGTACTTCCTCCGATCAGCAAGTTAACGAAAGAACAAGCCATGTATCATTTCCTGAGCGGATATACAAGCAAGCTCGCCGGCACCGAACGCGGAATCACCACTCCTGAAGCCACATTCTCGACCTGCTTCGGTTCACCGTTCCTCCCGCTTCCGGCACACGTGTACGCTGAAATGCTCGGAAGAAAAATCGATGAGCACGGCGTCAGCGTTTTTCTTGTCAATACAGGCTGGACAGGCGGCGGATACGGAACCGGGGAAAGAATGAGCCTCGCTTATACGAGAGCGATGGTTCAGGCCGCGATAGAAGGAGAACTGGATAACGCCGAAATGAGGACTGACCGCATTTTCGGACTTCATTCACCGGTCCACGTTCCGGGTGTGCCGGATCAAGTGCTTGATCCGGCCAAAACTTGGGCAGATGAAAACGAATACGAGGAAAAAGCGATTCACCTGGCGAATGCATTCAAAAAGAATTTCAAAAAGTTCTCCAATACCGAAAACATCGAAAAAGCCGGAGGACCGCTCGTATAACTCAGCCCACTTGCAGCAGCGCAGAAGACATGCGCTGCTGCAGTTTCTCAAAAATCCTCTTCTCCTACCAACGACCGATGCCATTTTCTGGGTAATGATCAAGATGACAGTCAAGCACAGCCAATGATAAAGCGCTCCCAATTCACGAGTATTATTATTTGAAAATACAGACTTTTTTTATTTTTAACAAAAGAAATCTTTCATATGATAATATTATAAAAACATTTGTATATATCAGGAGGACACATCTATGAAATTTGGATTACTGCCGAGGATCATTACGGCAATTATTCTTGGTGTTATCGTCGGAAGCTTTGCTCCGCTTTGGTTCGTCAGAACGGCAGCTACTTTCAATGATATTTTTGGAAGCTTCATTAAATTCGTCATTCCTTTTATTATTATCGCTTTTATTATTCCCGGCATCGGACAAATCGGCCGCGGCGCCGGAAAAATCCTTGGCATTACAGCAGGTATCGCCTACACGTCAACCATTTTTGCCGGCCTCCTGGCGTACCTTGTCGGTTCAAATCTTCTTCCCGCGATCATTTCCGGCCATCAGCTGCAGGAGTTTAAAAATCCGGAAGAAGTTCTGCAAGCAGGATTTTTCACCATTGAAATGACGCCGTTTATGAGCGTGATGAGCGCACTGATTTTTGCTTTCATCATGGGGATCGGAATCGCTTATCTGCCCGGAAAAACATTGAAAAACGCGTTTGATGAATTTCAAACGATCGTTGAAAAGCTGATATCATATATTATTATTCCATTATTGCCTGTTCATATTTTCGGTATTTTCACCAATATGACGTTCGGCGGTCAGGTGCAGACGATTTTATCCGTATTTGCAAAAGTTTTCGTGATGATCATCGTGCTTCACCTCGTCATACTCTTGATTCAGTACTCCGTTGCGGGTGCTGCAAACGGCAGAAATCCGCTGTCGCTGTTGAAAATCGTGGCACCGGCATACTTCACCGCGCTCGGCACACAATCGTCAGCGGCAACGATTCCCGTCACGCTGAGGCAAGTCAGAAAAACGGGGGCAAGCCAAAAAGTGGCTGACTTCGCCGTTCCGCTCCTCGCCAATATTCATTTGTCAGGAAGCACGATTACACTGACAAGCTGTGCAATGGGCGTGATGATTCTAAACGGTCAAACGCCGACTTTTTCGGTCATGATGCCGTTCATTTTAATGCTTGGCGTCACAATGGTCGCAGCGCCGGGTGCACCAGGTGGTGCCGTCATGGCCGCGGCCGGATTGCTGCAGTCGATGCTCGGCTTTAATGAAACTAGCGTATCATTGATGATCGCTCTTTACCTTGCCCAGGACAGCTTGGGTACAGCAACGAACGTTACAGGAGATGGCGCTCTCACCATGCTGATTCACAGGCTGACTTCCAAAAAAGGAATCGGAAAAGAGGAAGATGTGCCTGCATAATAAAGAAAAGCCAAGGACGCTATCCGCGCCTTGGCTTTTTTTAATTCGTCGAATTTAATGATACGAGCCTGTATGTTAAATGAGTCCGTCCGTCTGACCATTCAAGGCGCTCCGCCTGCGCGGTGCCGGTAATGTCGCCACGCTTAGTCTTTCTGACTTCAAGCGGCACATGAAGAGGGTAAACCCGATAACCTTCTTTCTCGAGTGTAAATACATTTTCCTCAACCCGCGTTTCTTTTCCTTTTGTTACAATCATCGTGTTAAATTCAACTGGCATTCCCACCTAAAGTCCCCCTCCTTTTCTCTTTTCCTTTAGTTTACCATAACTTGTCCAAGGACGGCTTTTCATCCATTGAGACAATTCTCTTACAATCCGCCTGTTTTCGCGCGGAGGAAAATAGTGCGTATATCGGTTGAAATACCACGTATCCACCGACTTGTTTCTTTGCTGGAGTTCGCGCTCAAGGCGCCGCGCATGCTCGATGGAGACATTTTCATCGTTAGCTCCGTGGATCAAAAGCACGGGCGCTTCAATCTTCTCCAGCTCATCAAAAGGCGTCCTCCATTCGTATGCTTCAGGAACCTTTTCAGGCGTCCCGCCGATGACCCGCTTCATCATCCTCCGCAAATCTTTGCGTTCGCGATAGGTCATGACCATATCGCTGACACCGCCCCAAGACACAAACGAAGCGGCCGCTTCTTTCATTTTGATTGCCGTTAAGATCCCCATGATCCCGCCGCGGGAAAAGCCAAAAATGTGAACGCGTCCGTCCTTTACCAGTTCGTGCTTCTGAAGAAGACGAAAAGCGGCAAAAGCATCTTCCCTGTCATCACCTGCAAAGTCTTCATCGCCTTCTCCTCCTTGATTGCCCCTGTAAAACGGAGCAAGAACGACAAAGCCCTGTGAAGCGAACTGGACAATTCGGCCCGGTCTGACCATCCCGACGTTTTTAATTCCGCCGCGCAAATACAAAAATCCGTCATAATATCCGGGAGCGGCCGGCTCGGCCAAGAGCCCCTTAACCTTGAGTCCTTGTGAAAGGTATGTGACGGAAAACAGACGTACCTCTTTGTTCGGCGATGGAAACCTTCTTTTTTCTATCCACATTCGTCACGTCACCTCTTTTAATCCGCAGCTGTCCCTCACACCTGTTTAGTATATAACATAAACTATTTTATGCCGAAAATAACCGAAATTAAAGGAGGGAAATCGGTTTGAAGCGTTTCTTTTTTACCATATTGTCCTTCATCATGATGCTGTTTATCCTCGCTTCATGCGGCGGACAAAAGACTGAAAAGATCCGTCTGGCGGAAGTGACCCGTTCCGTTTTCTATACGCCTTTATATATCGCCTTTTCTGAAGGTTTTTTTAAAGAAGAAGGCCTTGATGTTGAACTGAAAACGACCTGGGGCGGAGATAAAACGATGACTGCCCTTCTGTCAAACGGCGCCGATATTGCGCTTGTCGGATCGGAAACGTCGATATACGTGAATGCCCAGGCCGCAAGCGATCCGGTGATTAATTTTGCACAGCTTACCCAGACGGACGGAACATTCCTCGTCTCCAGGAACGATTCGGGGCATTTCAGCTGGGATGATTTGAAAAACAAAACATTCCTGGGCCAGCGCAAAGGCGGAATGCCGCAGATGGCTGGCGAATTTGTCCTGAAACAGAAAGGTATCGATCCTAAAAAGGATGTGAACCTGGTCCAAACGATTGATTTCGCGAATATCGCAAACAGCTTTGCATCTGGTACAGGTGATTATGTTCAATTATTTGAACCCCAGGCATCCATTTTTGAAAGAGAAGGCATCGGCCGCATTGTCGCCTCCTTCGGAAAAGAATCGGGCCGAATTCCATATACCACTTTTATGGCCAAACAAAGCTACTTAACGAAAAACGAAGAAGCTGTCGAAAAGTTCACCCGCGCGGTTTTTAAAGCGCAGCAGTGGGTGGAGACGCACTCTGCAAAAGAAGCAGCCGAAAGCATTCAAGATTATTTTAAAGATACCGAGCTTTCAATCATTGAATCTTCAATCGAACGGTATAAACAACAACGGTCTTTTGCCCTTGATCCTGTTTTGGATGAAAAAGAATGGAACCAGCTTCAAACCATCATGGATGAAGCCGGCGAGCTGCCGAAGCGCACCCCTCATCAAAAGCTGGTCAATACAAAGATCGCCGAAAAGGTCACAAAAAATCACTAGGAGGTGGCCGCAGTGTCTTTTTTGCAAGTTCAGGATGTCACACATACTTACTTTTCATTGAAGGAAAAAACAGCAGCGCTGGAACACGTCAGCATTGAAGTCGAAAAAGGCGAATTTGTTTCGTTTCTCGGCCCAAGCGGATGCGGCAAAACAACACTTTTATCGATCATCGCCGGCATCGTTTCCCCCACGGAAGGACGCGTCTTGATTGAAGGGCGCACGCCTGAAGAAAAGGATCGGCACATCGGTTATATGCTCCAGCAGGATTATTTATTTCCCTGGAAAACAATTGAGGAAAACGTCTTAATCGGTTTGCACATTTCCAAAAAATTCGGACCGGAAACGAAGGAAGCCGCTCTCGGCCTGCTGAAAAAATTCGGGCTTTACGAGGTTGAAAAAAAGTATCCAAAAGAGCTCTCAGGCGGTATGAGACAAAGGGCGTCGCTTGCCCGCACACTCGCTGTCGACCCCGATATCCTTCTGCTTGATGAGCCTTTTTCAGCCCTTGACTATCAGACCAAATTGAACCTCGAAGATTTAGTGTTCAACACGTTAAAGACGTATCAAAAAACAGCGGTGCTTGTGACCCATGATATCGGTGAAGCGATAGCGATGAGCGACCGGATTCTGCTATTTTCAAAGCAGCCGGGCACCATCCATAAAACATTTGCCGTTCCTGAACCGCTCAGGAAGCTGACACCGTTTGAAGCGAGGCAGGAACCGGAATTTCAGCCCCTCTTTCAGAACATATGGAAGGAGCTCAATGACCTTGAACAACAAACATCTGAAACCAAAAGTTGACTTCCTTCATGAGGCTTTTTTAAAGGAGCAGCAGGCCGAAAAAAGGCGGGTCCGCTTTTTTCAAATCGCGATTTTCATCGTTTTCTTTTCGCTGTGGGAAACCGCAAGCCGTCTGGCATGGATCGATCCGCTGATCTTCAGCTCCCCTTCAGCCGTCTGGGCGCTTTTCCTCGAAAAAATGGGAGACGGATCATTGCCGGGGCATATCGGTGTAACCGTATTTGAAACCATCCTCGGCTTTCTGGCCGGAACATTGCTTGGAACTTTTCTGGCCGCCCTCTTATGGTGGTTCCCGAGGCTCTCCAAAATATTGGATCCGTATCTTGTCGTCTTAAATGCGATGCCGAAAGTGGCGCTGGGCCCCATTCTCATCGTTGCGATCGGCCCCAGCTTGACGAGTATTATTGCAATGGGCGCCATCATCAGCGTTATCATTACGACAATCGTCGTCTACACGTCCTTTCAAGAAATCGATGAAAACTATTTAAAAGTCATGAAGACATTCGGCGCTACGAAACGCGAGATTTTCAAAGAAGTCATTCTGCCCGCTTCCATTCCGACGATCATATCTACACTGAAGGTCAATGTCGGCTTGAGCTGGGTCGGTGTCATCGTAGGAGAATTTTTAGTGTCGGCTCAAGGCCTCGGCTATATGATCATCTACGGCTTTCAAGTCTTTAATTTCAACCTTGTCATGCTGAGCCTCCTGATTATCGCCGTCTTTGCAACATTGATGTATCAGGGTGTCGAGCTGTTGGAAAGAAAGTGGATGAAAGGCAGAGTATAACATGAAAAAACCCTGCAAATGCAGGGCTTTTTATTTAATGATGCCGGCCGTTTTCAGCTTTTCAAGACTGATCGTCAGGACGGAATCTTTCATAATGAAACTGTAATTTCTGTTTTTAGCGATATCCTTCGGGAGGCTCTTCAGCAAAACAGGGCCATTCGTCTCATAGTACGTCTGCTGTTTTTCGATCTTTTCAATATCGGCAAAATAAATATTTTTGACGATCACTTTCTCTCTGCCAAGAACTTTATATTGTCCGAGATAGGTCAGCTTTCTTACGACAGCGCCTGTTTCTTCCTTCACTTCCCGCAAAGCCGCCTCCTCAGCGTTTTCGCTTGGTTCGACTTTGCCGCCGGGGAATTCACGGCCCCTGTCCTTATGATTTGTCAACAGCCATTGATCCTCGTAACGGCAGATCACCCATACATGCTTTGGTTCTTTTGAAAAAGGTTCCTTTTCAAAAGAAAGCTGAACCGTATTACGGTAAAAATCTTTAAATTCGTACATCATAATCCCTCTTATCCGTTTCCTTGCTTCTTCCACTCATCATATCATATATTGGTTCTTTCGGTAGAGTTTTTGTCCAGTTCAACTCAGTAATTTTATTGTTGCCTCAGAACTTCAGTGTCCATTTTGAGTGAGAAGGCGGCAAGGCTGGGTAACTCCGTGCCTGCGGGCTTCGTTTAATCTGCTGAATTGAGTTCGGCAAGGCCGTTTTCACTGATAAACGACTTCGTTTCTTCATTGCCCAGACGGTAAAGCATCGAGTAAATGTCTTTGCGCAGTTCATCCATTTTGTCATTTGCACTGTCATTGTGGTATTCGACTGCGGGCACGTGAGCTCTGAAAAAGTTGACCCAGTCTTCTGAATACAGCTGATCAAAATATTCCCTTAAAATGATGATGTCATCATCTGTCGCCGAAATTTGAAATTCCCACGGGGAAGCGTCTGAGCTCTGCGAAATCATTCCATCTTGCACCGAAACATAGTACGTCTTTTTTTCCAAAGCCAATCATCCTTTTTCGTGTTAGTATGACCAGTTGTGTTAAAATGTTACGGCTTTCCCCGGAGTTTTTCCTTTATGGTATTTAAAATGTCCAATAACATCTGCGGCACGGGAATTCCTAACGAATGTGCTGTGCTCACGATTTGAAACGCTTCATATAAAATATAAAACATAATAGAAAAATCGCGGATCGAACTGCCTGTTTGCAGCATTTGATCAAAAAGATGGGCAACGGATATCAGAAAGAGCGTAACTAATTTTTTCGCCAGCCTTGTAAACAGCCTCTTGATCGTAAATCGATCTTCCACACATTCGTTCAAGCTTTTGCTGACAAATTCAATTCCCATCAGTGTAATTAAGATCATAAATAAATATTCGATTCGGCCAAACAAAAATCCGATGGCTGATAAACCAATTGTAAAGAGCGAAAAGATGCTTAAGTCCTTAAACATGTGCTTCAACATCCTTTCAAAAAAGACTTTTCATAGCTTATCCTATGAAAAAAGACTTTGAAAGGCTTGGATGAATTGTTTGACAATTTCTAAAAAAGGCTTTAAAAAGAACGAAAACATAAAAAAAGCTCAGGCATTGCCCGAGCTTTTCTTTACCCTAAGTAGGCTTTCAGCATCCAGTTGTGCTTTTCAATCGATTGATGAATCGCGAGCAGCATGTCTCCCGTCGTTTCATCATTGACTTCATCGGCAAGTTCCATTCCGCTTTTCAGCTCCTCTGCCACCGTTAAAAAGTCATTATAAATATTTTGCACCATTTGTTCAGAAGACTCGCTTCCGTCCGCTTCTTTAATCGCGGACATTTCCAGGCATTCCTTCATCGTTCCGACCGGGGAGCCCTGTATGGCCAATAGGCGTTCAGCCAAATCATCGATATGCTCTGCCGCTTCTGTGTAAAGCTCCTCAAATTTTTCATGCAGCGTAAAGAAATCTTTCCCTTTCACATACCAATGATAATTATGTAGCTTCACATATAGAACGGTCCAGTTCGCGACTTGTTTGTTGACGGTTGCTTTCAATTTTTCAGACATTAGATCGTCCTCCTTTTCGTTTACTTTTGATTTACCCGTTTAGCTTGTGCAGGAAACATTTCTTTTACTCTTTATCATGATTTTCTTTGCCTGATATGGTAAACTGTTGGAAAAAGCTATTCGGAGGTAAGTGATGATCCTCTTTTGGATTATTGTCGGAATTCTGATCACCGGTGCCGTTCTGGCCATATCGCTTGTCACAACGTCAAAAGCTTATGACTACAAGCATGAAGTCGATCCCCTTCCGTCGCGCGAAGAAGAACAGCCCCATCAATGATGGTGGGCTTCTTCTTTTTCATCTTCATCGGTCACATCCGTCGCTTTCCCTACTTTAATGTCTGCAACAGGCATTGTATGCTGTTTTTTCGCCGTGACATGGACTTGGACTTTGTAATGGCCGTCTTCTGGAAACGCTTTTTCCATGCTGTATACGCCTTTTCCCTCATTTTTCGCTTTGATTAGCTCGCTATCTTCCTTGCTCCCGGCCTTCCAGCATTCAAACTCCACCTCATCGGCATCTGCAACAGGCTCGTCCCCATAGAGCACGGTCGCTTTTATGACAGCCTTTTCATTTTTGGCCGCCGCTTCAGGCGCCGCCAGTTTGGCCGTCAGCACTTGGGGCTCCTCATCCGATGCCGCCTGCTTGTCCCCCTGGCTGCAGGCGGAAAGACTGACCGCTAAACATAAGAGAATGAACCATTTTCCCAAACGCATCCTATCACCCTTCTTCTATGATATGTATTACAATATAAAGTGTAGCAAAGTTCAGGGGTAAATGGCATTATTTTCTTTGTGAACAAAAAATGAAAACCGGCTCAGAAGAGAGCCGGTTTTTTCAAACATTTTATCCAAACACTTTGAGCAGGTCTTCTTTATGTTGCGAAAGCCAAAAACGCATCATGCGCTTTGCGCCTTCAAGATCGTGAAGCTTTGCCTGGCCGCACTGTTTTTCGTTAGCCGCCGGAATTTCAGTCACTTCAACGGCTTCTTTGAACGTATCCTCAAGCAAATCAACGATTTCTTCCACTTTCGGTTCACCGCTTACCACCAGGTAATAGCCTGTTTGGCAACCCATCGGCGAAATGTCGATAATATCAAAGTGGTCATATTTTTCCGCATACGTGCGGATCGTAAATGCAAGAAGATGCTCCAAAGTATGAATCGTATCAGGTTTCATCGCCTGTTTATTCGGCTGGCAAAAGCGGATGTCAAACTTGTTGACGACGCCATCCGATCCTACTTTATGGACGCCGCAGTGTCTGACATAAGGCGCTTTTACCGCATTATGGTCAAGTTCAAAACTTTCAACTGAAGGCATGGTTCCTCTCTCCCCTCTAATCTGTCTTTTTGTATTATATCATACTTTACCGATAAGTTTTCAGGTGAATGCTTTTCCTTTTTATGAGTTTTTTACTTATATTATAATAAGGTCAAAACAAAAAAGGTGCGAAAAACATGAAAACCGTATTCCTGCTGCTCATCCGCTTTTATCAAAAATGGATATCACCGGCTCTTCCGCCGACCTGCCGTTTTTATCCAACATGCTCCAATTACGGCCGTGAAGCGATCGAAAAGCACGGCGCATGTAAAGGCGGATGGCTCACCATCAAGCGGATTCTCAAATGCCATCCGTTTCATCCCGGCGGAATAGATCCCGTTCCGGAAAAAAAGCAAAAGGATTAACGCTCTTCCGGATATCCGTTGACAATGAGATCCAGTCTGCCTGTTTCAGGATTGATGACAAGTCCGTGAACAGGTACTTCTTCCGGCATCAACGGATGGTTCCGAATAACGCTTACGCTGTCCCTGACGCTGTCCTCTACAGAATCAAAGCTTTTCAGCCATTGTTCAAAATCGACACCGGAGTATTCAAGAGTCTCAATCCGTTCTTTTGGAATGCCGCGCTTGACGACTTTGTCCAAAAAGCTGTCGCAGCTCAGCTTGCTCATGCCGCAGTCATGGTGGCCGATCACGCATACTTCATCAGCGTTCAGTTCGTATACCGCAACGAGAATGCTCCGCATAATACTTCCGAAAGGATGAGCCACGAGTGCGCCCGCGCTCTTAACGATCTTCACGTCTCCGTTCCGCATATTCATGGCATGAGGAAGCAGCTCGACAAGCCTTGTGTCCATGCAAGACAGAATCACCATTCTCTTATCGGGAAACTTGCTTGTTTGATATTTTTGATAGTCCTGCCGTTCAACAAACTGTTGATTGAACTGTAGAATATTATCCAAAAGTTTCATGGCTCATTTCCTTTCTAAACGCTTTTTATATCTAAATATAACATATTTCTTGTATTTTTTTCACAAGTCAAGTAAGATTCCCTTTGTATAAATCGAAACGATTACGTTTTAAGGAAGGTGAAGAACATGAAGCAAGACCTGATTCCGGTCACTGTTTTAAGCGGCTATCTCGGGTCCGGGAAAACGACGCTGCTGCAGCATGTCCTGCATGAAGCGCATGGCTTAAAAATCGCCGTGATCGTCAATGACATGAGTGAAATTAATATCGACGGCTCCCTGGTGAAAAAAGGAAACCTCATCCACACGGATGAAAAGCTTGTCGAAATGCAGAACGGCTGCATTTGCTGTACGCTGAGAGACGATCTGCTCATCGAAGTCAAAAAGCTGGCGGAGAACGGCGGAATCGATTATATTCTCATCGAATCTTCCGGTATCAGCGAGCCGATTCCCGTTGCCCAAACCTTTACTTACAAAGATGAGGAGCTGGATATTGATTTAGGCAAATATTGCAGGCTTGATACAATGGTCACCGTTGTCGACGGCAACCGCTTTTTTGAAGACTTCGCTTCGGGCGAGAGCCTTTTCGAACGGAAACAGGCGGCAGACGAAACAGACAGCCGGGAAGTGGCCGACCTTTTAATTGAGCAAATCGAATTTGCCGATGTCCTCATTTTGAATAAAACTGATTTACTCAATAAAGAAGAACAGGAAAAGCTTTTCTGGTCTCTGAGAAAACTGAATCCGGACTGCAGAATCATTTCTTCGACATTCGCAAAAGTGCCGCTTTCGGCTATCATAAATACGAAATCGTTTGATTTTGAAAAAGCAAGTCAATCAGCGGGGTGGATCAAAGAGCTGAATGAAGAGCACACACCTGAAACAGAGGAATTCGGAATCTCTTCCTTCGTCTATCAAAAACAAAGGCCTTTCCATCCTGAAAGACTGAAGCGCTGGCTTGAAAACTGGCCGCCGCAAATTATGAGAGCAAAAGGCTTCTTCTGGCTTGCTTCTCGAAATGACACAGCTGGCCTTCTGTCCCAGGCAGGCTCTTCACTGATGATCCAGAGCGCAGGCCCCTGGATTGCAGCGTCTCCCGAGGAAGAACAAAAGCTCGCGTTTGAAGAAGATCCCAATTTAAAAGCGGGCTGGGATGAAACATACGGAGACCGGAAAACTGAAATCGTTTTTATCGGCATCGACATGAATCAGGAAGACATGATCCGCTCCCTGGATCAGACCCTTCTGACAGATGAAGAAATGAATTCAGACTGGTCGGCCTTCCATGATTCACTGCCTGAATATATTTAACTATCATTTCCTCTTTTCAAATCGTAATTATTACGATACAATGATACAGGACCATTAAATCGGAACCATTTCAGTTTTACATTGAGAGGAGAAATACCATGAAAAAAACATTCGGAATAGCATCTGCATTCATTCTTGCTGCCGGATTAACAGCGGGTTGCTCAAGCAATGGAGCTTCCAGTGAACAAAAAGAAAATAAAGACACGCTGGATGTCTATACAACCATTTATCCGCTTGAAGACTTCACCAAAAAGATCGGCGGAGATTATGTGAACGTTAAAAGTGTTTACCCGCCAAACGTTGAAGCGCACACTTATGAGCCAAGCTCAAAAACGATGGCGGAGATTTCCGACTCGGATGCCTTTATATACTCTGGAGTCGGTGTGGAAGGATTCGCAGACAAAGCTGTAAACACATTAAAAAACAGCGACGTCAAAATCGTCAAAGCCGGAGAAGGCATTGACCTTCTGTCACGTGAAGAAGAAGGCGAACATGATGAGCATGCACATGAAGAAGAACACGGTGAGCATGATGAGCATGCACATGAAGAAGAACATGAACACGGAGAAGCCGAAGGCCATGATCATCATCACGACCATGGAGATCATGACCCGCACGTATGGCTTGATCCTGTCCTTGCTGAAAAACTGGCCGAAAACATTAAAGATGAACTCGTAAAATTAGAACCGGAACACGAAAAAACGTTTACGAAAAACTATGAGTCTCTAAAAAAAGATTTGGAGCAGCTTAACAAAGACTTTAAACAAACCATCGACAAAGCTGATAAAAAAGAAATTCTCGTCTCACATGCCGCCTACGGCTACTGGGAAAAACGCTACGGCATTAAACAGATAAGCGTTCTCGGCCTTTCGCCTACTGAGGAACCTTCACAAAAGCAGCTTGAAAACATTGTTAAAACAGCGAAAGAACATAATATTAAATATGTCATTTTTGAAAGCAATGTCAGCAGCAAAATCTCCGAGATCATCAAAAAAGAAATCGGAGCCGAAAGTCTGACGATGAAAAACCTTGAATCTGTATCAAAAGAAGACATTGAAAACGGCAAAGACTATACCGCCATCATGAAAGAAAACCTGGCCGTCTTGAAAAAAGCTTTATCAAACAAATAACAAAGAACAAGCGCATGACACCTCATGCGCTTGTTTTTTTATATGGACAAAAAAAGGCCGGAAACATCCGGTCTTTTTAGTTTAATCCATATTAAATCTTTTCTTGAATTGTTCGACCCTTCCGCCTCTTTCATTAAATTTCTGTCTTCCGGTATAAAACGGATGGGTATCAGAACTTACCTCAACTTTTATAACGGGATATGTCTTGCCGTCTTCCCACTCAGCCGTCTCATCAGAAGTTTTAGTTGAGCGGCTTAAAAAACGGTATCCGCTGTTTACATCCTGAAAGATCACTTGGTAAGTTTTCGGATGAATATTTGGTTTCATATGCTATTCCTCCTATCAAAACGTAATAATTACGTTTTATTATATACCTTTCAAATCCTTGTGTCAAAAATGAATGTTCATTGCCATGTTTTAATCACTTTATCCATTTTAACCGCTCACAGGAAGAATAATCTAAAAAAGGCGGTAAACAATAAAAAGCAAAATGGTGTAAATGAAAGGTGGTTTTCCGGATGAATGACTTGATTTTTGCAAGAAGCCTTTTCGGAACAACGATGGGGTTCCATATTATTTTTGCCTCGCTCGGTGTCGGAATTCCTTTAATGATTTTGCTGGCCGAGCTGATCTATCAAAGAACAAAAGATCCCCACTACGCCATTATGGCCAAAAGATGGACGAAGGCACAAGCCGTGTTGCTCGGGGTCGCCATACCGACCGGAACCATTGCCGGAACACAGCTGGCCCTGCTTTGGCCGGGATTCATGGAAGTGATCGGAAAAGTCATGTCCCTCCCATTTCAAATTGAAATCTACGCCTTTTTTATTGAGGCTTTATTTATGTCCATTTATGTGTACGCAGCCGATCGGCTGACTCCCCTTATGAGAATTACAGCTGTCATTTTTATCGTTATCGGAGCAGCCGCATCAGCCATTTTAATTACAAATGTGCACGCTTTCCAGGGAACGCCTGAAGGCTTCAAAATTGTGAACGGTGAAATTACGGATGTTCAGCCGTGGACGGCGTTTTTCAATAAAAGCTTTGTGGCCACAGCAGGACACGTTGTCGTCTCCGCTTTTATGACGGGCGCGTTTATTATTGCGACGATAGCCGCCTACAAAATGCTCCGAAACCGCGGTGATGAAAGAGTCTACGCCCTCCATAGAAAAGCGCTGCTGCTCGGGCTGATTGTCGGAGGAGCGTTTTCATTGGTCACGGCTCTGAGCGGGCACGAATCCGCACAGCTTCTTCACCGCTACCAGCCTGAAAAACTGGCCGGCGCAGAAGGGCTGTTTGAAACCCAGTCCCATGCCCCTCTTGCGATCGGCGGATTTACCGATGAAAAGACGCAATCGGTCAAATGGGCGATTGAGATTCCGTGGGCTTTAAGCTTTTTGGCCGACAACCGCTTTGACACCGTCGTGAAAGGGCTGAATGACTTTCCAAGGGATGAGTGGCCTCCTCTGTTCATTCATACCTTGTTTAACGGCATGGTTTTTATCGGCAGCCTTTTGATTGTTTATGCCGCTGTCGGTTTTATTTGGAGGAAAGTCATGAAAAAAGACCGCTTTCCCCGCTGGATGCTGGCCGTATTTATAACCGGCGGCCCGCTCGCTTTGCTCGCAATCGAATTGGGCTGGGTGTTCGCTTGCACCGGAAGGCAGCCTTGGGTCATTTACCATATGCAGAAAACGTCCGAAGTGGTGACAGCCTCCGGCTCGATCGGCATATTGTTTCTTTTGTTCTTTATCGTCTATATCATTTTAGGAGCAGCGGTGGTGTTTGTATTGCAATATTACTTTAAACGCCACCCTGTCGAAGAGGATTTAAAAAGCAGCTGAATGCACAAAAAACAGAAGGGAAGTCATATGATGCAACTGGATGGAACAACAGATGCCCTGCTGGCTATTTCGATCGTCTGGGGATTTATATTTATCTACGCCGTGATGGCGTCGATGGATTTTGGAGCGGGATTTTGGTCGATGATTTATATGAACAAAAAACAGCTGAAAGCAACCAATATTGCAAACCGCTATCTTTCTCCGACCTGGGAAGTAACCAATGTTTTCATCGTCGGAATTGTCGTGGCCCTTTTCAGCTTTTTCCCGGGCGGCACTTTTGTGCTGGGAACGGTGCTTTTGATTCCCGGCAGTATTATTTTATTGCTTTTGGCGATTCGAAGCGGATTTTTGGTCTTTTCTCATGCTGCAAAAGATTATGAAAGAGCGCTGACATACGTTTCAGGGATCAGCGGCTTTATCATTCCGGCTGTTTTAATCCTTGTCTTGCCCGTGACACACGGCAACTTCGTATATCAGGTAGACGGAAGCCACCAATTGGACTTTGTCAATTTGTTTTTAAGCCCCCATGCCTATTCTTTTATGGGTTTTGCCATTTTCAGCACGCTGTTTCTGTCTTCATTACTGCTGGCTGATTTTTCAAATGTAGCCGGAGAAAAGGACGCCTATCAGGTCTACCGCCGAAACGCTTTAATCACCGGGCCGCTTGCATTACTTATGTCGTTTGGCATCATGATGACCATGAGGACGGAAGCCAGCTGGCTTTATACGAAGATGATGGACGGGCTTCCATGGCTGGTTTTATCGTTTTTGCTGTTTCTCGTCGCATTTGCGGCACTGTTTCTGCCAAACCGACATAACAGCGACAGGCTGGGAAAGCCGCGCCTGGCTGTCATCGCCATTACGCTGCAGTATTTTACGGCGAGCTATGTGTACGGGAGAGCGCACCTTCCTTACATGGTCTATCCAGATGTCACGATTCAATCGGGCTTCACCGCACCGGAGACATTCAGGGCGCTGTTCATCTCCTACATCGTCGGTTTTATTATTTTATTCCCCGGCTTTTATTATTTCTGGAAATTGTTCATGAAGGACAAGCGGTACATCAAACAGCATGAATGAGGTTAAGCTAAATGTGTACAACTTTTAAAGGGGGCCCAAATACATGGAGCAAAAAATACTGTGTGAAGTCAGCAACTGCACCTATTGGGAACAGGGAAACAAGTGCACAGCCGACGCCATCTATGTTGTCAGCCATGCTGAAGGTGAAAAAGCTTCTAATAGCGAAGAAACGGACTGCAAAACATTTAAACCCGAACATCATTAAAGCGAATGAATGAAGGAGGGACAGTCATGAATAAAGAGTCGCTGTTACAGGCTTTTTATCAGGAAATCCACGGGGCGGACGAAATCGCATTTCAAAAAGCCGCCTGCTCCTTCATGAACTTATGGGATTATGAATACGGCTGTCTTGACGGGCTGCCGGATCAAGCGGACCGGCTGATCGGACAGATCATACACGAAGATTTGTTTTTGGGCGATTAAAGGAAAGGGCTGTCATCAAGGCAGCTCTTTTCATATTTTTAAAAAAACCGGCTTGAAAGCCGGTCCAAACGAGAAGGGAATAATGTACAGCTTTAATATACATGAGAAGCCGCCCATTTAACAAAGCTTGAAAATCTGGAAATCAGCGTTTAAAACAGCCTTTACTGTTTGAAAACGTCTATTTTCGATGAATTCTTTCTTAAAATATGAGTATCGACTTCAAATCCCATTCCCGGTCGGCTTGGAACCTGAATAAAACCGCCTTCAATGCGTATTTCCGGTTTTACGATATCCTCTTCCCAATACCTTGAGGATGAAGAAATATCCCCGGGAATCAAAAACTGCGGAAGAGAACTCAACGCAAGATTGTTGGCTCTTGAAATGCCGGTTTCAAACATGCCGCCGCACCAGACGGGCATTTGATGTTCTTTGCAGATGTCGTGGATTTTCAGAGCTTCTGTCAAACCGCCGACTCGGGACGGCTTAATATTGATAATTTTGCAGCTGCCGAGCTCGATTGCCTTTCGGGCATCATCAGCCGAACGGATACTTTCGTCAAGGCAAATTGATGTTTTGATATGTTTTTGCAGATGGCGGTGGTCAACGATATCATCATCCGCCAGCGGCTGTTCGATCATCATTAATTTAAATGCGTCAAGCTCTTTAATCCGGCTGATATCTTTTAATTCATAAGAAGAGTTGGCATCTGCCATCAGCGGCACCTTCGGAAAATGCCCGCGTATTTCTTTTAAAAGCTCTATATCCTGCCCCGGCTGAATTTTGATTTTTATTCTTTGATATCCTTCTTTTACATATTGTTCAATTTCCTGAAGCATATCATCCAATGGGGCAAGACCGACGACGACCCCGGCAGGAACTTCTGTTTTTACTCCGCCCAGCGCCTCTCTTAAAGAGATCCCTTTTTTCCTGGCGTAAATGTCCCAAAAGGCGGCTTCAAGGCCGGCCTTTGCCATTCTGTTGCCTTTGAATCCGCGAAGCGCCTCGGGCACTTCTGAAGGGTGTGTGAATGATTCGCGCAGCACAGCCGGAATCAAAAAATCTTTTAGCATGTGGTAGCATGTCTCCGTTGTTTCTTCTGTGTACCACGGAGATGAAAAAGCGGATACTTCCCCCCAGCCTGTCACACCTTCTTGGTCAGCAGCTTCAATGATGATAAACTTGCGATCCTGAAAGGTTTCCAAGCTTGATTTAAAAGGCTTTTTCAGCCGCATGCTGAGATGGTACAATGTCAGCTGTTTGATTTGAATCATGGCGCTCTCCTTCTACAATTGATGTCTCATCAGTTTATTTGAAGCATTTCTCGGCAGCTTGCCGACAAAATGAAAGGCTTTAGGCACTTTATATGAAGCAAGCCGTTCTTTGCAAAATTCGCTCAGCTCCTCTTCAGCAACGTGGCTGTCGGCGACGAGATAGGCGTGGGGAACCTTTCCCCAAGTTTTGTCATCGACCCCTTTCACCCCCGCTTCCGCGACATTGGGGTGTGACAGAAGAACGGCCTCGACTTCAGCCGGATAGATATTTTCTCCTCCTGATATGATTAAGTCTGAACGCCTGTCCAGCACAAATAAAAATCCGTCATCGTCAAGATACCCGATATCACCGGTTTTAAACCAGCCGTCATTGAATGAAGCTTTATTTGCCGCCTCATTTTTCAAGTAGCCCTTCATAACGGTCGGCCCTTTTACGGTTATTTCGCCATGTTCTCCGGGTTGGCATTCCGTTCCGTTGTTTTCGATTTTGATGCTTGATGCAAACAGCGGTTTGCCGGCTGAACCGAGCTTTTCAATCGAGTATTCCGGGGCGAGGGTTGCAATCTGTGAGCACGTTTCAGTCATCCCGTATGACTGGACGACCGGCAGCCTCTTTCTTTTGCATTCCTCAAGGAGAGAAAGTGGTGCTGGCCCTCCGCCCAGTAACAGGCACCTTAATGATCCGGGGCAGCTGTCGACTTTTGCCGCAAGCCTCGACAGCATCGTCTGAACGACTGATGCAATTGTTACTTGATTGTCTTTGATCGAACGGAGAACTTCTTCCGCGTCAAACCTTTGATGCAAAACAACAGTCATTCCGTAAATGACCGATTTAAAAAGAGCCGATAAGCCGCTGATGTGGAAAAGCGGCAAGGCGATCAGCCAGCGGTCGTGTTCTTGGAGCCCCAAATTCAAGGCCGATGAAACCGCGCTGAAATAATGGTTGGCAAATGTCTGCATAACCCCTTTCGGTCGTCCGGTCGTTCCAGAGGTATACATAACTGTTGCCGCATCGTCCAAATGAATGCTTTCGATTTCCGTAACCGGAGGGCAAGCGGCGTTTTGAACGTCTTCAATGTCAACAGCGCGAGCGAGCTGTTCCCCTCTATGCTTTTCTATGAAAGGCTGCTCTGTAAGCAATAGCTTTGCTTCCGAGTGTTCAATTTGATATGTTCGTTCGGCCATTGACAGCTTCGTATTCAGCAAAACGATACGAACACCGAGAAGAAAGCAGGCATGGACGGCGATGACCATCTCCATCCGGTTTGTGAGAAGTACAGCTGCTGTATCCCCTTTCCTCAGACCAAAGCTCTTCAGCTGTCCGGCCATTTTTTTTGCTTCGTGAAATAATTGAATAAAAGTCAGCTTGTGATCTCCCTGAATCACAGCCATCCTGTCAGGTGTCAGATTTGCTCGCTGTTTAAGCCAATTCGGATGGTCCATCAGCATATCATCATCTCCAAAAAATGTCTTGAATGATAAAAGAAACAGCTCAGTCGCACTAAGCTGTTTCTCTCTACCGGTTTTTAAGGAAAACGCGGGAACTGTCCGAAGTCTGGACGGCGTTTTTCTTTAAACGCATCGCGGCCTTCTTTCGCTTCATCTGTTGTGTAATAAAGCAGTGTCGCATCTCCGGCAAACTGCTGGATGCCGGCAAGTCCGTCTGTGTCGGCATTAAAGGCCGCTTTAAGGAATCTGAGTGCTGTCGGGCTTTTCTCAAGCATTTCCTCACACCATTTAATCGTTTCTTCTTCAAGCTTTTCAAGCGGTACAACCGTATTGACAAGACCCATTTCCTTTGCTTCCTGAGCATTGTACTGACGGCACAGGTACCAAATTTCCCGCGCTTTTTTATGGCCGACGATACGCGCCAGATAGCCTGATCCGTATCCTGCATCGAAGCTGCCGACTTTCGGTCCTGTTTGTCCGAAAATCGCGTTGTCCGCAGCAATCGTCAAATCGCATACGATGTGGAGCACATGACCGCCGCCGATCGCATAGCCTGAAACCATCGCAACAACAGGCTTCGGAATGACGCGGATCAACCGCTGAAGATCAAGCACGTTCAGACGCGGAATCTCGTCTTCACCGACATAGCCTCCGTGTCCCCTTACTTTCTGGTCTCCTCCTGAACAGAACGCTTTATCGCCGGCACCTGCAAGGACAATAACGCCGATATTGGCATCATCCCGCGCATATGCAAACGCATCGATCAGTTCCGAAACCGTTTTTGGACGAAATGCGTTATGTACCTCAGGGCGATTGATCGTGATTTTGGCGATGCCGTTATATGTTTCATATAATACATCTTCGTATTGACGTTCGCTTTTCCATTCTACAGTCATAGATGTGTACCTCCTACTTTAAAATAAATTCACTTACTATTTTACCAAAAAAATCGGGCTCTTCCACATGAACCGCATGACCGGTATGTTCAACAATCTCAAGGCGGGCGGCTGGAATGCGCTGTGCCATGCTTTCATTGATCTCGATAAATTTCCGATCCAGGCTTCCCGCAATGAGAAGCACCGGATAATCGATTCCGCTCAGTTTGTTCCACCAGGACGGCTGTGAGCCGGTCCCCATTCCGATTAAGCTGCCACGAAGCCCGACCGGATTGTTGTTCAGACGTTCTTCGCGCACTTTTTTCCTTTTCGAAGGGTCCATTGAAAGCTGGGATGCAAACAGCGGAATGCCTTCCCAATAATCTACGAAAGACTCAATTCCTTCTTCCAGTATCCGCCTGCTGAGCCGGCTGTCCTGCTCCCTGCGGGCTTTTCTTTCTTCCGGCGAATCAAGCCCCGGGGAACTGCTTTCCAGCACAAGACCGGACACACGCTCCGGGTGAATCATCGCCAAGGATAAGGCAAGTCGGCCGCCCATTGAATAACCGATGAGGTAAGCCTGTTTCACATTTAAACGATCAAAAATCTCGATCAGATCAGCTGCCTGCTTCTCTGTTGTGTAGCGCCGGCTGTCTGCCGGCGAGTCGGTTCCGCCGTGTCCGAGCAGATTCAGCTTGATCAGACGCATTCCCTGAAAATAGCCGTCTATCCCGTCCCACGTTGCCGCGCTTCCTGTAAAGCCATGCAAAAACACCGCCGTTTTTTCCGCAGACAGGCCATTGTCTTCTATTTTATAGGAAACGCCGTCTTTCAGTGTCAATTTCAAAACGGCCACTCTTTTCTTATTTCATGCATCGCGGAATCAAGCAGCTGGCGATGCTGCTCCACACGATCATCGCGCTTCGTTTTCACCTCAATAATATCCAAGCCGCGGCGGTTGACGGAGGACAAATACGCATCGGCAAAATGGGCGGATGACTCAGGGCATATATAGCGTCCCCCATACAGCTTGGCGGCATGCTCGAATTCGAGCCCCGTCGGCGTTCCGAACAAGAGCTCGAAGTACCTTTCTTCAGCAGATTGGGGAAGAAATGAGAAAATGCCGCCGCCGTCATTGTTGACGAGAACGACAGTCAGCGGGATGTCGAGCGTTTTACTGACGAGGAGGCCGTTTAAATCGTGATAAAACGACAGATCGCCGATGACAAGGGTTACCGGTTCTTTCGTTGCGGCATATACGCCCAGCGCAGTTGAGACAACGCCGTCAATCCCGTTTGCCCCTCTATTGGCAAAAATCCGGAAAGACCGTTCCTGATTTTCAAAAAATGTATCCGCATCGCGAATCGGCATGCTGTTTCCGACAAACAGGGAGCTGTTTTCTGGAATCAAATGCTGCAGATTACGGTAGATATTTCCTTCAAAGGTAAGATCCTCAGCTTCAAGATTTCTTAAAAGAGCGCGGAAGCGGCTGTTGGCAAACCGCCACTTCTCCGGCCAGTTGCCTGATCTTTTTTTGACAGCGGAAGCCGCAAGAGCCGCGAACTCCTCTTCCGTGCAATGCAGCATATGTGCGCTGAGCTGAGTCGGATCGCGCCACCCTCCATCTGGATCAACGATGATTTGCCTGATGCTCGGATTTTGCTTTAGCAGCTGAAAAAGCGGCTTTGAAACCGGCATCGCGCCGAAGCGGATGACAAGCTCAGGCATGAGCTCGCGTTTCAGCTGTTCTTCTTTCAACAATGAATCGTATGCATCGATAATGGTTTCTTTTGAATGGCTGCCGTTTCTCAAGTTTGAGAGCGGGTCAGCCAAAATCGGATATCCCGCTGCCTGCGAAAGAGATACAATATGTGCTTTAGCATCATCATCTTGCAGCTCTCCGCAGACGATCACGCCTTTTTCCGTCTCTTTGATCAGATCACTCAGCGCTTCAAGCTCATGCCGGTCAGTACGGAAACGGCCGCTTTCAACCGTCACATGACTGCCGTTTCTCAGCCTTTGAAACGGTTCATCCTCAAGGTTCGGCATGAGCGGCTCTCTCAGCGGAAAGTTGATATGCACGGGCCCGCGCGGCGCTTTTTTGGCTTCTCCGGCTGCACGTGCAGCCAAAGACCGGATGTACGCCAGCATTTCAGGATGATTGTCAGGCAAAGCCGAGTCTGTGAAAAACTTAACAAAGTTTCCGAATAAGAATTGCTGATCAATCGCCTGAGGTGCTCCTACTTCTCTCAGTTCATGCGGCCGATCAGCCGTTAAGATCATAAGCGGTATTCTTGAATAATGAGCTTCGATCACAGCCGGGTAAAAATTCGCCGCAGCCGTTCCGGATGTACAGATCAATGCGACAGGCTTCCGTATTGCCTTTGCCATGCCCATTGCAAAAAACGCAGCCGATCTTTCATCCACATGGATATGAACATTGATGTCCGGATGACTCGCGGCCAAAATCGCAAGGGGCGTCGATCTTGATCCCGGGCAGATGACCGCTTCTGTCACGCCTGCGAGGGAAAGCTCATCAATAAAATTCCCTATATATTTTGTAATTGGATTTTCAGTCAACGGATATCGCCTCCAAGTGCAGACAGCATCGGCTTCATCTTAATTTGCGTTTCTTCGTATTCCATAAGAGGATCGGAATCAGCCACAACTCCGCAGCCGGCAAAAATTCTGGCCTCTTTTGAATCGATAAGTCCTGACCTGATCGCCACCGCGAATTCCCCATTGCCGGACATGTCGACCCAACCCGCCGGTGCCGCATACCAGCCCCTTGACAGCGGTTCTAACTCCCTGATGACCTCAATCGCTTTTTGCTGAGGTGCTCCCCCGAGCGCAGGAGTTGGATGAAGTTTCTCGATTAAATCAAAAAGCGAGGACTCCGCATTCATTTTACCGACAATCGGCGTATACAAATGCTGCACATTTTTTGTTTTGTACAGTCCCGGCTTGGCCGGCTTTTTGATATTGCTACAATTTGACAAAAGCGCCTGATGAATCATATTGACGACAATGTCGTGTTCAATGAGATTTTTTTCATCGTTTAACAGCTCAAGACCGAGCATCCGGTCTTCCTGCTCACTTTCGCCTCTCTTGATTGAACCGGCAAGGCAGGTCGACAGAACGTTCTCTCCGTCTTTTTTGACCAGACGTTCAGGAGACGCTCCCAAAAAACTTTTGCCGTTTTCTTCAATGGCGAATATATAGCTCGTTTTTTGTTCAGACATCAGATTGAATAATACTCTGTGAAGTTCGACAGGCTGATCGAACGTTAAAAGGATCTCTCTTGCGAGCACGACTTTATCGTACTTCCCGTTTTTAATGTCGTCTGTCGCCCGTCGGACCGCTTCAAGCCATTCAGGAACATCAAGTTCCTCCTTGGCGGTATAACGCGTATGACCTTTTTCGGGATAACGGGAAGCGTCCGCCTTGGTCAGCTGTGAAGCAGCGCCCTTTATTTCTTCAAGTACTTTGCGCACGTCTTCTTCAGGAGCCTTCCATCTATTGACCGTTATAAATGTTTCCTCTCCGTCCTGTGTCAGCATAGCGGAGGGAATAAAAAAAGCGCCTTCCTGGTAGCCGTTCCAATGCTGCTTGCGATCTTCCAGCGGATCAAATGAAAAACCGCCAAACAGCAATGGCCCCACCGCTGCCTGACTCCTGCTTTGATCTTCATGGAAGTGATAGGTTTTCTCTTTTAAGCGCTCCCATTTTTCATGTACAGCCTGATAACGTCCGGCATCCTTCAGATCTGTGGAAACCGAAACTTCCTTTCCTAGTCCGACAAGCGTCAGTCCGCCGTCCGGATCAGACCAGAAGAAACGTTCCCCGGCAAATTGTTCTTCCCCGTTTATGAAAAAGGAAAGAGCATCTATGCTCTCAATTTTTCTGGAATAACTTATTAAAACAGCATGGTTGACTTTTTTGACGATGTTTAATGCTTCAGGCGCTTCCCTGAGGAAAGTGCGCTGCACTGTTGTCACCATGATACATTCCTCCAAAATCCGTAAAATGCTTTTATAACCATACACCTGTGAACGGTATGTGTCAACAAAACGACACTTTATTAACAACCGCCCTTACCTATTATAAACGTAATCGGCCGATTGAAAAAGACAAGGTCATTTAATATTTTCGAAATGCGTGACGACCGCTTTTTTTCTAACAATATCCCCCATTATATTGACACCTTTTTTAACTTTTTCTAAACTTAGTATGGACGTGTACGTATTAAAACTAAAGGAGTCATACTTTATGCAGCATCAATCACTTTCAGGGAGTGTTTCTGAAATAAAGCCGGAAAAATGGCGCGTATGGTGGATGTTAACAAGACCCCATACACTGACAGCCGCCTTTGTCCCTGTAACGCTCGGGACCGTGATGTCCCTTGAATCGGGAAAAATTGATATCTGGCTGTTTTTAGCTATGCTGGCCGCATCAATATTAATTCAAATCGGAACAAACTTATTCAATGAGTATTTTGATTTTGTAAGAGGACTTGATAATGAAAACTCGGTCGGCATCGGAGGTGCTATCGTCCGCTATGGAATGAAGCCAAAGACGGTATTATATCTGGCATACGGACTGTTTGGAGTCGCCGTTTTACTCGGCGTGTACATCTGTGCTTCTTCAAGCTGGTGGCTTGCGCTGATCGGATTGGTATGCATGGCCGTCGGCTATCTTTATACAGGCGGGCCGATTCCGATCTCCTATACGCCGTTCGGTGAAATTATGTCGGGCGTTTTTATGGGAATGGTCATCATCCTGATTTCATACTATATTCAGACAGGCGGGCTGACCTGGAACGTCTTTCTGATCTCCCTTCCGATTACGATTTTAGTCGGAGGCATCAATCTTTCCAATAATATCCGCGATTTGGTCGGAGATAAAGAAAACGGAAGGAAGACGCTGCCGATTTTGGCCGGAAGAAAAAACGCCGTACAGATTTTGAGCTGGGTTTTTGCTGTTTCCTATATACTGATCGGTATATACATCGGCTTTGAGATCGTTTCTCTGTGGAGCTGCCTCGTTCTTTTAAGCCTGCCGAAACCGATTAAAGCCATCCAGGAGTTCAAGGCAAAAGAAAAGCCGGCGGAACTGATGGTCGCCATGAAATCAACGGCGCAGACGAACACCTTTTTCGGTCTTCTGCTCGCCATTGCCCTGCTCATTCAGTACATTTTTTAAAAAAGAGCCTTTACGGCTCTTTTTTTTTGCTTTTATTTACAATGAAAGTTCTGTTTGAATTCGTTCATACTAAAAACGCGAGCACTTTAAAGAAACGAGGCGATGCATGTGCTAACAAAAGAACAGTTGACAAAACTCGAAAATGAACTGAAAGCCGGAAAGGAAGAGATCGTCAGCCGCTTTAAAGAAAACGGACATTTTGGCATCGATGTAACGCACCCGTTCAACTCGACGGGCGATCTTTCGGCTTATGACAATCATCCGGGAGATGAAGGTACAGAACTGTACGAACGCGAAAAAGACCTTGCCCTTTTTGAACATGAAAGAGAGCATTTACACGATATCGAACACGCTTTGGCCAAGATCGAAAAAGGGACATACGGCCGCTGTGAAGTATGCGGAAAGGACATCCCGTATGAAAGGCTGTCCGTACTGCCAACCGCAACGACGTGCAGTGAACATTCGTCAACCGTCTCCGTTTCAAAAGACCGTCCGATTGAGGAAGAAGTGCTGAACCCGCCGTTCGGACATTTTGAACAAGACGAAGACGATGAAAACGTCGCATACGATTCAGAAGACGCTTACCAGGATGTCGAACGCTACGGCAATTCGGAAACGCCTCAGGATCTTGCCGTTCCACCGCTGTCATACAGCCAGATGTACATGGAATATGAAGAGCCGCTCGGGTATGTCGAAGATTACGAAAACTATGCCGCAACAGACATTACCGGAAAAGAAGTAACCGTCTATCCGACGAAAGAACACGAAAAATATGAAGACCTTCTTGATGAAGAAGGTATCATGACCTCTTTCGGCGATCTCCCGGCTTATGAAAAGGACCCTTATACTGAAGACGACGACTAAGCCCCTGACCAGCGGGGCTTAGCGTTTTTAAATTCAACGGTGGTACGGCTCAATTTCCCAAATGTCGTCCGCATACTCCCGGATCGTGCGGTCGCTTGAAAAATATCCGGCATGCGCGATGTTTGTGACGGCTTTTTCGGCCCAAAGACGCTTATTCAGGTAGTCTTTTTGAATCCGCTCCTGCGCTTCAATATACGAAGCGAAATCTTTTAAAACGAAGTATTCATCATTATATGCGATCAGCGAGTCATAAATCGGCTCAAATTCGCCGGCTTCTCCTTCGAAAAAACCATTGATCAGCTGATCGGCCGTCTGTCTGATCCTTGCATCATGCTGATAGTATTCCCTTGACAGATAGCCGCCTTTTTCGGCGTAGTTCAGCACTTCATCCGCCTTTAAACCGAACGTATAGATACACTCAGGTCCCACTCTCTCAAGCATTTCAATATTGGCGCCGTCATGCGTGCCGATCGTCAAAGCCCCATTAATCATGAACTTCATGTTCCCAGTTCCGGAGGCTTCTTTGCTGGCCGCAGATATTTGCTCGCTGACATCTGACGCCGGAAAAATACGCTCGGCGGTTGATACCCGGTAATTTTCCAGAAAGATGACATTGATCGATTGTCTGACATCCGGATCATGATTGATTTTGTCTGCGACTGAATGGATCAGCTTGATCACCTTTTTGGCATAATGATAAGTCGGCGATGCTTTCGCTCCGAAAATAAACGTTTGCGGATAAATGGCAAAGCCTTTGTCTTCCTTCAGCCTGTTGTACAAATACATGATATGGAGCACATTTAAAAGCTGGCGTTTATAAGCGTGGAGACGCTTGACTTGAACATCGAAGATGCTGTCAGGATTAACGGCGAAGCCGAGGCTGCCTTTCATCATGTCTGCCAAAAGCTGTTTTCGTTCCCTTTTAATGCGCTGAAACGATTCAAGAAACGCGGAATCGCGCGCAAACGGACGAAGATCCAGAAGGCTTTCCGGATCTGTCAGCCACCCGTCTCCTATCGCTTCAGTTATCAGGTTCGCAAGCGGCGGATTTGCCTTTAACAGCCACCTTCTATGTGAGATGCCATTCGTTTTATTATTGAATTTAAAAGGGAAAATGGAATAAAAATCGTTCATTTCCCGCTCTTTTAATATGGTTGAATGAATGTTGGCGACGCCGTTAACACTGTAGCTTCCGACAATCGCCAAGTGGGCCATTTTCACTTCGCCGTGGGCGATGACGGCAAGCTTTTCGATCCTTCCCCATTCACCCGGGTATTTTTCCCACAGCCAGGAGCAAAACCGCTCATTGATCTCCTCAATGATCATAAAAATTCTCGGCAGAAGCGGTTTAATTAAATCGATCCTCCATTTTTCCAGCGCTTCGGCAAGCGTCGTATGATTCGTATATGAAATCGTATGTACGGTAACATGCCACGCTTCATCCCACGTCATTTTTTCTTCATCAAGCAAAATTCTCATCAATTCCGGCACAGCCAAAGCGGGGTGGGTGTCATTGATATGGATCGCGACTTTTTGATGAAAATCATGGAGTGACGGGTGGTTTTTCTTATAGCGTTTCACAATGCTTTGCAGGCTTGCCGATACTAAAAAATACTGCTGTTTCAAACGGAGAATCTTGCCTTCGTCATGCGTGTCATCCGGATACAGACATTCAGATACAGCTTCTGTCTCACGTTTATACTTCAAAATATTCGGTTCATGATGGAGCGAGCAAGGCTCCGCATTCCACAGCCGGAGGGTGTTGACCGTCTTGGTCTCATAGCCGATGATCGGGATGTCGTGAGGCACGGCTGTCATCACTTCCGCTTCTTCCTGCCAAAAGCGGAGGCGCCCTCCTTCCTGCGCCATCTTGACCCGGCCGCCGAAACGAACACAAACAGCCTGATCGGCATTGCGGATTTCCCACACGTAACCATGTTTGAGCCATTGTTCAGGCAGTTCGACTTGATGACCGTCGACGATTTTTTGTTCGAAAAAACCATGCTTGTAGCGAATCCCCATTCCATGCCCGGGAAGGTCGAGCGAAGCCAGTGAATCCAAAAAGCACGCCGCAAGCCTGCCCAACCCCCCGTTGCCAAGGCCTGCATCCATTTCGGCCTCTTCGATGTTTTCAAGACAAATGCCAAGCTCGGAAAGACCTTCTTTGACAATCTCACGGACGCCGAGGTTGAGCAGGTTTTGGCCGAGCAGTCTGCCCAGGAGAAATTCAATCGATAAATAATAGGTCTGTTTATTTTGGTTGGAGCGGCTTCTTTCATTGGTTCCGATCCAGTTTGCGCTGATATGTTCCCTGACCATGATGCCGAGCGTCTGATACTGGTCAAGCGTTGAAGATTCCCGAAAGCTTTTTCCGCACAACCGTTCTAGACGCTTCAAAAAGCATTGTTTAAAGCTTTCTTTACACGAGAACATGGCGCTTCCCCCTTTATCTCCCGGCTGTATAACCCCTGATACTGACGGGCTGACAAAGCCCAGCTTACATCATGTGTCATCGCTTTTTGAACGATGCTGCCCCACTCTTCTTTCCGGTGATAAAAAGACAGCGCTCTTTTGACTGTATGCTTCATATCATGGGCGTTAAAATGGGCGAACGTAAAACCGTTGCCTTCACCGGTTGCTTCCTGATAAGCGGTCACCGTATCGTGAAGCCCGCCTGTTTCCCTGACAACCGGAACCGCACCGTACCTGAGGGCAATCAGCTGGCCAAGACCGCACGGCTCGAATTTTGAAGGCATCAGGAAAAGATCGCTCGCTGCATAAATCTTGCGGCTGAGCGGTTCATGAAAACCGATATACGCCTTGCACCGCTCCGGAAAAGCATGCTCCATATAGCGGAAGTAATTTTCAAATTCCGCTTCTCCGGTTCCTAAAACGATCAGCTGCATGTCTTCTTCTTCAAACAGTTCATGCAATACCCGCTTGATCAAATCGATGCCTTTTTGCTTCGTCAGCCTTGTCACCATGCTGATGAGCGGAATGTCTTCATTCACCGGCAGACCGAATGTCTTCTGGATCACGGCTTTATTTTTCCGTTTTCCGTCCCGGTTGACGGCATCGTAATGATAATCGATGTGAGGGTCGTTTAAAGGGTCGTACAGCACATCGTCAATCCCGTTTAAAATGCCGGTCAGCACATCCTTCTTGTCTGACAGAACCCCTTCAAGCCGCTCGCCGTAGTATGGAGTCAAAATTTCATCGCGGTACGTCGGACTGACCGTTGTCACCCGGTCAGCAGCAATAATGCCGCCTTTCATATAATTGATGTCCCCATAAAACTCGAGCTTTTCGGTCGTGAAATGGGAAATGTCGAGGCCGAGCAGATCATGGACTGCTTCCTTTGGAAAAACTCCTTGAAATTGAAGGTTATGAATTGTAAATACGCTTTTCATACACTGATAGAACGGCTTTTTTCGATATTCTTCTTTTAATAAATAATTGACCATCCCTGCGTGCCAATCGTGGGTATGGATGACATCAGTTTCAAAATTCAGCGCGTATAGTGCTTCCAAAACGGCCCGCGAGAAAAAAGCAAATCGCTCTCCATCATCATAATGGCCGTAGAGGGAATCCCGATTAAAATAATACTCATGATCAAGAAAATAATAAGAAACTCCGTCATATTCAAGGTGTTCAATGCCGCAAAACTGCCTGCGCCACCCGACGCGAACCTCGCATTCAGCCTTTTTAACCATCCTTCTTCGGAAATCTTCCGCAATCAAGCTGTATTTCGGCATCATGACAGCCGTTTCTATTCCTAAAAGGGCGAGCTCTTTCGGGAGCGCCCCTGCGACATCGGCGAGCCCGCCTGATTTAACAAACGGCACACATTCAGAGACAGCAAATAAGACTTTCAAGAGTTCATCAGCGCTCCTTGTACGGCTCCTTTTTTTAATATGAAAGGGAGACTCATTGTGCCGGACATTTCGATATGATGCCCGATTTTAACATCTTTGTCGCAAATGACGTGCTCCAGCCGGCAGTTTTCCCCGATCCTTGTTTTTTGCATGACAACGCTGTTTTTGATGATCGTTCCTTTTCCTACGTGGACTCCTCTGAACAAGACCGAATTCTCAACCTCACCTTCGATTACGCAGCCGTTAGCGATAATCGATTGCTTTACCCTGCTGTTTTTAGCGTATTTTACAGGAGGATCGTTTTTTATTTTTGTGTAGACAGGCTGGCCCATATGAAAGATTTGCTCCCGAAACACAGGCTGAATGAGGTTCAAACTATGAAAGAGGTAGCTTTCGGGGGAGTCGATCACGGCGGTATACCCCGAATGCTCATAGCTGTTGACGGATAGCGAATCACGCTCTTTCCGGCAGACTTCCTCAAAAGATTGCGCTCCTTCGGCGCCATGCCCTTCAATCATCTCCCTCAACAGACTTTTCTTAGTGACATACATGCCTAAAGGCTTTCCGTCTTGACAAATTTCAGTCAAAGCACATCCGGATTCAAGGTGTTGCTTAAGCACTTCTTGAAAAGGAATGTGACCAACCGTATAGCTGTTTGCGACAGCTGCATATTGCTGAGTGCTTCTTTGAAAATAATCGAGATGCTCGGCAAATTGCCGAAACGATCCAAGCCCAACGTGCTCCTCATGGGGAAGTGAAGATGGAAGAAAGAAAAGACCGTCCCTTTTCCTGTTTAAATCCCACTCTTTTCCCGACCCTAAATGATCCATCAAGGAACGGTACGGGGATTTGGAAAATACAGCGACACTCCGAATGCCTGCATGAATCATGCCTGACAACGCAAAATCGATCAGCCGGTACCTTCCTGCAAACGGAACGGCTCCGATCGAACGGCATGCCGTTAAATCCTGAAGAGAGTGCTGGTTTACAGCTGCATCAATAATTCCCAACATTTGATTATTCATTGGCACCATCCGCCTCTCCGTGTTGTTTAAACAACCTTATGTTTTTTGACATATTCCTCTGTGATCAGCAGGACTTCGCTATCTTCCGCCTTCGCGCGAAAACCATCCGGAATTCGAATTCCTGCCGATACAATGGCATTTTCGATCTCAACATGCTCTCCAATTGAAACGTCATGCATCACGACTGAACGATTGATGGAGGAATGTCTGCCGATTGCAACG
Organism: Bacillus haynesii; assembly: GCF_001969855.1. Lineage (GTDB taxonomy): Bacteria > Bacillota > Bacilli > Bacillales > Bacillaceae > Bacillus > Bacillus haynesii. The sequence continues at coordinate 5,805 of NZ_MRBL01000009.1, read as the reverse complement.
CGCTGAAATATAACCGAACGGGTGACCGACCCATATACGGTGCACCCTTCGCTGATGAGCGATTCTTTGATTTCCGCCTGATCGGCAACAAACTGCGGCGGGAGGTTCGGGGCGACGGAATAAATCCGCCAGTTCCGTTCAAACAGATCAAGCGGAGGATGATCTCCAAGCAGATCCATATTGGCTTCCCATAAACTTCTGACCGTACCTACATCCTTCCAGTACCCTTTAAACGGATAAGCGTTCAGCTGCTTTTTTTCTTCGAGAAGAGCCGGTATGATATCTTTACCGAAATCGTGGCTTGAGCCGGATTTTTTTGCATCGCGTTCCAACGCCTCTTCTAGCACGCGCCATTTAAAAACGTAGACACCCATCGATGCCAAGTTGCTCTTCGGGTATTTTGGCTTTTCCTCAAAGCTTGTAATCTCCATCTTGTCATTGGTATGAAGGATGCCGAAACGGCCCGCTTCTGCCCAGCTGACTTCGATGACGGCAATGGTGGCGTCAGCCTGTTTCTCCGCGTGGTATTCGAGCATTTTTCCGTAATCCATTTTGTAGATATGATCTCCTGATAGGATGAGTACATGTTCAGGCTGAAGCTCTTTTAAAAAATGGCGGTTTTCATAAATCGCACTTGCCGTCCCTTTGTACCACTTCACTTCCGACGCTTCAGCATAAGGGGACAAAATGGAGACCCCGCCGTCATTGCGGTCAAGATCCCATGGTTCGCCGATGCCGATATATGAGTTTAATAAAAGCGGCTGGTATTGAGTCAGCACACCGACATGATGAATTCCCGAGTTGGTGCAGTTGCTGAGGGCAAAATCGATGATTCTGTACTTGCCGCCAAATGGAACGGCAGGTTTTGCGAGGTTTTTGGTTAAGGCATTCAGCCTGCTTCCCTTGCCGCCTGCCAAAAGCATGGCCACACATTGTTCTTTCATCCCTTTTTCGCTCCTCTCTTTTTGACTGCTCTGAAAACCGCAGCTCCCAGCGGAGGGACTGTCAAGCTGATGCTGTATGGTTTGCCGTGCAGAACGCCTTCTTTTGCTTGAAGGCGTTTTGGGTTGATTTGATGTGAACCTCCGTATTTTGCATCATCGCTGTTAAGCACTTCGATATATTCGGTTTGAAAAGGGACGCCGACCCGATATTCGTGATAAACGGAAGGCGTAAAATTGCAAACGATGATCAGCGCTTCACCAGGCTGCTTTCCATAGCGGATAAACGATACAATCGACTGTTCCGCATTGTTGACGTCAATCCACTCGAATCCTTGCTGCCGATGGTCATTTTCATACAGGATACGGCTTTTTTTGTAGAGGTGAAGAGCCTCCTTTGTAAACACACGGGCTTTGCGGTGCATGTCGAAATCGTCCAAAAACCAATCGAGCTCTTCTTCGTCTTTCCATTCATCAAATTGAGCAAACTCACCGCCCATAAAGAGAAGTTTTTTTCCCGGGTGTAGCGTAAAATAACTGATCAGCAGGCGGTACTGGGCGAACTTCTGCCAATAATCGCCGGGCATCTTATGAAGCAGAGACTTTTTGCCGTACACCACTTCATCGTGGGAAAACGGCAGGATGTAATTTTCTGAGTAGGCATACATTAAGGAGAATGAAACAAGATGATGCAGGTGTTTTCTTTGTTCTGGGGAAGCTTCCATATAGGTTAATACATCGTTCATCCAACCCATATTCCACTTATAATTAAACCCGAGACCGCCTTCATAGGTCGGATGCGTCACAAGCGGCCAATCTGTGGAGTCCTCTGCAATCATCAAAAAGTGGGGATCTCTTGCAAAAACCTGTTCATTTAACGTTTGAATAAATTCGATCGCAAAGCCGTTCGCTTCAGGCTGAGGACGGTTTGGCCAATACAGGAGGTTTGCAACTGCATCGACTCGAAATCCATCTATATGATACATCTCGATCCAATACAACGCATTCGATATTAAAAAACTGTGAACTTCTCGTTTCCCGAGGTCAAAATTGGCGGTCCCCCATTCCCAATTTTCCCTGTCATGCTCGTGCGTATATTCATACAGAGGCATACCGTCAAACAAATACAACCCGTGGTCATCTTTGCAGAAATGGCCGGGAACCCAATCCATAATGACGCCGATCTCATGCTGATGGCACTGGTCGATGAAATACATCAAGTCATGCGGTTCGCCATATCTGCTCGTCGGACTGTAGTACCCCGTTGTCTGGTAGCCCCATGAACGGTCAAACGGGTGCTCTGTCAACGGCATCAGCTCGATATGTGTGAATCCGTGTTCTTTGACGTAAGGAATGACCGTTTCGCTCAGTTCCCGGTATGTGAAGAAACGCCCATCCGCTTTCTTTTTCCACGATCCGACATGAAGCTCGTAGATGGAAACAGGTTTTTCATACACGGCTTTTTGTTTCTTTTTCTTTTGCCACTTCCGGTCGCCCCATGGGTATCCGGCCAATTGATATGTGATCGATGCGGTTTTCGGCCTGACTTCAGAAAAAAAAGCATAAGGATCGGCCTTCAATTTGGTTTCATTTGCGGCTGTGACAATTTCATATTTATACAGCTCCCCTTCTCCGATACCGGGGATAAACAGTTCCCATATGCCTTCCTGATGACGCTTTTCCATTTGATGCAGGGCACCGGACCAGCCGTTAAACGTTCCGGCGATTCGAACTTCCTTCGCATGCGGGGCCCAAACACAGAACCGGAAACCTTGGCGGCCGTCCTGTTCCGTCTGATGAGCGCCGAAAAATCTGTAGCTTTCATAAAGCCGACCTTCATGAAAGAGATGCGCTTGAATATCCGAGGCACTCACACAAGCCATTGATTTCATCCTTTCTGCCACTATATTTAAAGATTACTCTTTTATTCGGATAATATGGCTTGATCCCTTTAATGAAAGCGCTTCTTTTTATTGACAAAGTTCAACAATTTGTTTTGCACATTGACTGAAGTCATAAATGGCATACAAAAAAACTCCGCATCGTAATGATGCAGAGTTTAACTTGATGACCCGTACGGGATTCGAACCCGTGTTACCGCCGTGAAAGGGCGGTGTCTTAACCACTTGACCAACGGGCCTTATTGAAAAAATGGCGGAGAAGGAGGGATTTGAACCCTCGCGCCGCTTACGCGACCTACACCCTTAGCAGGGGCGCCTCTTCAGCCACTTGAGTACTTCTCCATGGCTCCGCAGGCAGGATTCGAACCTGCGACCGATCGGTTAACAGCCGATAGCTCTACCACTGAGCTACTGCGGAATATCATGGTGGGCCTGAATGGACTCGAACCATCGACCTCACGCTTATCAGGCGTGCGCTCTAACCAGCTGAGCTACAGGCCCATGATATGCAAATGGAGCGGGTGATGGGAATCGAACCCACGACATCAGCTTGGAAGGCTGAGGTTTTACCACTAAACTACACCCGCATTTCGCATGGGGCGGTTGATGGGAATCGAACCCACGAATGCCAGAGCCACAATCTGGTGCGTTAACCACTTCGCCACAACCGCCGCAATATATAGAATTGTAAAATGGTGGCTCGGGACGGAATCGAACCGCCGACACACGGATTTTCAGTCCGTTGCTCTACCAACTGAGCTACCGAGCCTTTATTTAAAATGGCGGTCCGGACGGGACTCGAACCCGCGACCTCCTGCGTGACAGGCAGGCATTCTAACCAACTGAACTACCGGACCAATTTTGCTGCACCCTTCGGGCACTCCTCATTTAATAAGTAAATTGGTTGCGGGGGCAGGATTTGAACCTGCGACCTTCGGGTTATGAGCCCGACGAGCTACCGAACTGCTCCACCCCGCGATGATCAAAATAATGAAAGATATATGGCGGAGGAAGAGGGATTCGAACCCCCGCGGGCTTTGACACCCCTGTCGGTTTTCAAGACCGATCCCTTCAGCCAGACTTGGGTATTCCTCCGTAACAATGGTGGACCTTGTAGGACTCGAACCTACGACCGGACGGTTATGAGCCGTCTGCTCTAACCAACTGAGCTAAAGGTCCTTTAATAGCGGCGGAGGGGATCGAACCCCCGACCTCACGGGTATGAACCGTACGCTCTAGCCAGCTGAGCTACACCGCCATGGTGAATATTAAAGATAACAAAGTGGAGCCTAGCGGGATCGAACCGCTGACCTCCTGCGTGCAAAGCAGGCGCTCTCCCAGCTGAGCTAAGGCCCCGAATAATGGTCGGGAAGACAGGATTCGAACCTGCGACCCCATGGTCCCAAACCATGTGCTCTACCAAGCTGAGCTACTTCCCGTTATATAATGGCGCGCCCGAGAGGAGTCGAACCCCTAACCTTTTGATCCGTAGTCAAACGCTCTATCCAATTGAGCTACGGGCGCTTAGATGATTAAGCGGAAGACGGGATTCGAACCCGCGACCCCCACCTTGGCAAGGTGGTGTTCTACCACTGAACTACTTCCGCAAAATAGATTGGCAATGCGGATGAAGGGACTTGAACCCCCACGTCTTTAAAGACACTAGAGCCTGATTCTAGCGCGTCTGCCAATTCCGCCACATCCGCATGAAATGGTGAGCCATGAAGGACTCGAACCTTCGACCCTCTGATTAAAAGTCAGATGCTCTACCAACTGAGCTAATGGCTCCAATACTGTAATGAAATCTGAAGACTTTTCTAAAGCTATCTGTCTTTTTTCAGCAACTTTTATATTATATCATAAAATCATGGTGCCGGCAAGAGGACTTGAACCCCCAACCTACTGATTACGATTCAGTTGCTCTACCAATTGAGCTACACCGGCCCATTCCAATATGAATGGTGGAGGATGACGGGATCGAACCGCCGACCCTCTGCTTGTAAGGCAGATGCTCTCCCAGCTGAGCTAATCCTCCTCGTCAGTTATTGGAGTAACTCTCGATCTGACAAGGACTATTATATACGGGAATACACCCATTTGTAAAGGCTATATTAAAAAAATTTTATTTTCAGTTTATTCTATCATGACAGATGAATGTGCACACGACGTTCCGCTCAATCCGCATGATGGCATCAAAAGCTTCAGTGCAACATTTATCCCTATTTACAGCTAATAATAGGTTCTCCAGACGCTCCATGAATTCCTGTCTTTTCTCCATGGCAAATTTGTATTCGAATTGATTTTTCAAAACAGTTTTAAGTCCGTTTCGAACAATAAGCAATATATTTCGCTTCTCGGCTCTTTCTATCCCGCCCCTTAATATGAAGCGGCGTGTTTTGAAAATGAACGTCGTGCGGCTCAAAATATGTGCATTTATTTGTCAATCCTCCCACTCCCCCAATCCCTTGAAATCCATTTGCCGGAACATCCATAATGCGCTCCTCTATTTGCATTCGTTTTACTCCCTAACTTCACTGATTTTACAGCTTATTGGCTCCATATCCCACTTTGGAACTCGCACCTGAACCGCCAGACCGCAAGCCTGAGAAGGTGAAGATCGCCTGCCTATTCGTATCACCGTTTCGCGGGGCCTGAAGGATTGAAATCGTCTATACACCGCCCTCCCGATATAAACAATTGAACAGCAGCAAAAAAGACCAGCTGATATCAGCTGGTCTTTCTAAGTGCTTGGCGGCGTCCTACTCTCACAGGGGGAAGCCCCCAACTACCATCGGCGCTGAAGAGCTTAACTTCCGTGTTCGGCATGGGAACGGGTGTGACCTCTTCGCTATCGCCACCAAACTATGCCTTCAGGACGAAGGTACTGGGCGTTCCTCACAGGATGTGTGAGGGCCTTTAGCCGAGTTTCCTTGCCTTTGGCTTTTTGAGAGGTGTTCTCTCAA
>NZ_MRBL01000075.1 GCF_001969855.1 Bacillus haynesii | reverse complement strand
CTCAGCACAATGACGGGTCCTTCCTCGCGCCCTTTGATTTCGGCAACTACACCCGTTTCAAGCCCCGGCACCTCAAGAACTGTAATATTTTCTTCCTCAAGCCAGCGGCGGATTTTTTTCGTCGTTTCAAATTCCTGAAACGACAGTTCAGGATGTTCGTGAAGATCCCGGCGAATGTTGATCAAACGCGTATGCAACGCTTCATGATATTCTTCGGCCATTCCATTTCATCCCTTCTATACAAGTTCTGCAGGCTCTCCTACCTGTTTGATAAATTTTTTCGTCCGTTCGTTTTTCGGATGATCAAACAGCTCTTCCGGTGTCCCCTGCTCGATAATATGGCCGTCCGCCATAAAAATCACCTGATCTGCGACTTCTTTGGCAAACGCCATTTCATGAGTGACAATGATCATCGTCGTTTGTTTTTCGGCGATCGATTTGATGACTTGAAGCACGCCTGCCACAAGCTCCGGATCGAGAGCTGAAGTCGGCTCATCAAGCAAAATTGCGTGCGGGTTGACAGCAAGCGCCCGCGCGATGCCGACCCTCTGCTGCTGCCCGCCGGACATCGTAACCGGATAGCTGTGGGCCTTATGTTCCAAACCGACTTGCTTCAGCATCTCCATACCGATGCGGTCCGCTTCTT
>NZ_MRBL01000008.1 GCF_001969855.1 Bacillus haynesii | reverse complement strand
GAGTAGGACGCCGCCAAGCACTTAGAAAGACCAGCTGATATCAGCTGGTCTTTTTTGTGTGGAACTACATTGATACAAACACCTAACACTTCTCGACTACATATACTAATCTAACCTTCAAAAAATTTCTTAATTTTGTATACAAATGTTGTTCTTTGGGAATACTGAAACCCATGGAGGTGGAATGGATGAGTAAATCTAATCATGGGGAAACGTGTATCATTTGCGAGGAAAATAAAACCGAAGGAATTCACCTTTATACGAAATTTTTATGTTCGGATTGTGAGAAAAAGATTATATCTACATCAACATCAGACCCCGAATACTCTGACTATGTCAAAAAATTAAAGAGTCTCCGTACGCCGCCATTATATTCTTAGACCGTTTCAGGTCTTTTTTTTTAAGCCTTTAAGTCGGTATGGATGAAGGGTATAATGAAATTGATGAAGACACGGTTAAGGTGTCTTTTTTGCTATATACCATGATTTTTGAGCTGAAACTTTGTTTAGCCGATATCCGTATTAGAGAGTAGTATAAAGAAACGACCGATTTATCATAAAAAAAGAAATTGATATATTAGGAGTAGTGGTGTAATGAAACCGATTCTTCATTTTATGCTTCGTGCAACTGCTGCAAGCGCATTGTCCGTGCTCCTTTGGTTCACAAGCTTCTTCGCGCTTAACCAGACTTTTCTGCTGTCCTCCGCTTACGCAGCCGGAGCCTGGATTGCCGTTTATCTTGGCGGGAAATGGTACGGAACGTATTTATTTTTAAAAGAAAACCAGCTTACACGGCGGGAATATGCCTATATAAAGCAGAATCTGCGGGAAGCTAAGCTGAAAATTGCCCGTTTAAGAAAAGCCTTATTTGCAGTCAAAAACATTCAAACGATTAAACAGAATATAGAAATTCTTCGTATCGTCAGAAAAATTTACGGCATCACAAAGAACGAACCAAAGCGTTTTTACCAGGTTGAACGCTTTTATTATCAAAGCCTCGATTCAATTGTTGAACTGACGGAAAAGCATGCGTTTTTGGCGTCACAGCCAAAGCGCAATGCGAAGCTTGAAGTTTCTTTAAGCGAAACGCGTATGATGATCGATAAGCTAGCCAAGCAATTGGAAGACGACCTATATGATTTGCTGAAAACAGACATTGACCACTTGGAGTTTGAACTGGACGTCGCGAAGCATTCAATGAAAAAAAGCTGATGGAGGAAAGCTGAAATGAGCGAATATAAACCATCGTTACACAAAACTGGCGCACAGCTTGAAATTGATGATTTGCTTTCCGATCCTTTTGGACAAGGAGAAGCGCCTGTTTCCGGCATGGAGGAAGAACACCGCGGGCAGCAAGTAAATCTGGTTGATACGTTATCTGAAGAAAAACGCCGGCAGGCATTTCAACTGGCCGAACAGATCGATCCGAAAAACCATAACAGCATTACTCTGTATGGAACGCAAGCCCAATCCAAGCTCTTGAACTGTTCACACGAGATGCTTGAGCACGTCCAAAAAAAAGATATCGGTGAAATTGGGCAGGTTTTAAGCGACTTAATGAAAAAGCTTGAACAGGTCAGCCCTGATGAATTGAAAACTGAAAAAAGGAACTTCTTTTCCCGTTTTTTCGGAAGAGTATCCCATTCTGTTCAAGAAGTATTATCAAGGTATCAAAAAACCGGCGCCCAAATAGATAGAATCAGCGTAAAACTTGAGCATTCCAAAAGCGCGTTGATCGATGATAATAAGATGCTCGAACGGCTTTATGAAAAAAATAAAGAATATTATGAAGCACTGAATGTCTATATTGCAGCCGGTCAGCTGAAGCTTGAAGAATTAAATCATAAAACCATTCCTGAATTAAAAGAGAAATCGAAAACAGAACATCATCATATGGCCGTTCAGGAAGTAAACGATATGATTCAGTTTGCCGACCGGCTGGAAAAGCGGGTTTATGATTTAACGTTAAGCAGACAAATTACGCTGCAGAGCGCCCCGCAAATCCGTTTGATCCAACACACAAATCAAGTGCTGGTGGAAAAGATCCAATCCTCGATTATGACAGCAATCCCTCTCTGGAAAAACCAGGTTGCCATTGCGCTCACCCTGTTGAGGCAGCGCCGGGCAGTAGAGGCTCAAAAACAGGTGTCAGCCACAACAAACGAACTGCTCTTGAAAAATGCCGAAATGCTGAAGGCCAATACGATCGAAACGGCCAAGGAAAATGAGCGCGGCTTTATCGATATCGAAACATTGAAACAAGTGCAGGACAATCTGATCGGAACACTTGAGGAGACGCTTAAAATTCAAGCGGAAGGCCGTTCAAAGCGCCTGCAGGCAGAAGAAGAAATAAGGGCAATGGAAGATGGTCTCAAGGCTAAGCTGCTGGACATGAAAGAAAACCAAAACCGTTTATCATAAGCAAGATAAACATTTACCAAAACGTCCGCCCTTTATGTAATCCGCCTTGAAGGGTATAATAAATGCAGAATGTCATACCGGCATCCCGCAGCACCCGGGTGCCGAAGAAAATAGAGAAGATGACTAAAGGATCGGTTTATATGAAGACACCTTTATATACAGCATTGGTGAACCATGCTGAAGGACATCATTATTCTTTTCACGTTCCGGGACATCACAATGGAGATGTCTTTTTTGATGAAGCGAAAACTTTTTTTGAAACGATTCTCAAAGTGGATCTAACTGAACTGACGGGTCTGGATGATTTGCATGAGCCATCAGGCGTCATCAAGGAAGCACAGGATTTAGTTTCGCAGCTTTATGGCGCGGAAGAAAGTTTTTTTCTCGTCAATGGTTCGACCGTCGGGAATCTGGCTATGATCTTGGCTGTTTGTCAGCCGGGTGACACGATACTCGTTCAGCGGAACTGCCATAAGTCTGTATTTCATGCGATTGAACTTTCAGGCGCCCATCCGGTTTTTTTGACACCGGCAATTGATGAGACGATGGCCGTTCCCACACATATACTGTATGAAACGGTAGAAGATGCCATTTCGCAATATCCGCACGCTAAAGGGATCGTGTTGACATATCCCAATTACTACGGACATGCAGTTGATCTGAAGCCGATCATAGAAGAGGCCCATCAACACGATATTCCCGTTCTAGTCGACGAGGCTCACGGCGCCCATTTTGTGCTGGGCCATCCATTTCCCCAGTTGTCGCTGAAAGCGGGCGCCGATGTCGTCGTCCAGTCCGCGCATAAAACGCTCCCGGCGATGACGATGGGGTCTTATCTGCATCTTAACAGCAGCAGGATCAACAGAGACAGACTGGCATACTATCTGTCCGTGCTTCAAAGCAGCAGTCCTTCTTATCCAATCATGGCATCTTTGGATATAGCCAGGGCATACGCCGAAGATCTCTTGAAAACAAATCGAACAGCCGATATTGAGAAAGAGCTCATCAACTTGAGAGAAGTCTTTTCTCAAATAAACGGAGCCGAGATCGTCGAGCCGGCTGATGACCGTATCCAGCAAGATCCGCTTAAGCTGTGTATCAGATCAGCGTACGGCCACTCCGGTTTTGAGCTCAAATCCATATTTGAAGCAAACGGCATCCATCCTGAATTGGCAGATGAAAGGCAAGTCTTGTTGATCCTGCCGCTTGAAGGAAAAAATAAGCCTGCGCCGGAACTGATCAGCACAATCGGCAAAAGAATAAAAGATACAGTTGTTCAACACGATCATCCTGCCGGAATCGGCATCCCTTCTGAAAAAGTCACGGCTTTACCTTACCGGAAAAACAAGTTGTCCGCCTTCAAAAAAGAATCGGTGCCTTTTGCCGAAGCGGCGGGCAGAATAAGCGCAGAACCGGTCATACCGTACCCTCCGGGTATTCCGTTGATCATGGCGGGTGAGAGAATAACAAAAGAGACGATCAGCCGGCTGACGCGGCTCATCGATCTGAATGTACACATTCAGGGCAGCAATCAGCTCAAACAAAAGCAACTAACTGTATATATAGAAGAGGAGAAATCATGAACGGTTTATTTATTACTTTTGAAGGGCCTGAAGGTGCGGGGAAAACGACAATCCTTCAGGCTGCGGCAGACCAATTGAAGAAAAACGGCTATTCTGTTCTTGCGACAAGGGAGCCGGGCGGCATTGAAATATCTGAACGAATTCGCGAGGTTATTTTAAATCCAAGCCATACAGCTATGGATCCAAAAACAGAGGCCTTGTTATATGCGGCCGCAAGACGGCAGCACCTTGTCGAAAAAGTAAAACCGGCGCTTGAAGAAGGGAAAATCGTCTTATGCGACCGGTTCATCGACAGCTCGCTTGCTTATCAGGGGTATGCCAGGGGACTCGGCATTGATGAAGTATATTCTGTTAATCGATTTGCGATCGGCAGCATGATGCCGAATGTGACGATTTATTTCGACATCGACCCGGAAGAGGGAATGAAACGGATCAATTTAAATCATGCCAGAGAGAAAAACCGGCTTGATCTGGAAAAGCTCCACTTTCATCAGCTTGTTCAAAAAGGCTATGAAGAAGTTATGAACCGGTTTCCCGGACGATTTCGGATCGTGGATGCCAGTCAGAATGTTGAACATGTGTTAAAAAGGGTAAATAACATCATTGAGGGAGCATTAAAAGAAAATCAGTTGTGACCTGTTTACCATTCATTGTTATAATGGTAACAAGAGTATCCTTAAGTGTTTCCATCCAAAAGGGGGCTTTTCATATGAAGTTAATTATCGCTGTTGTTCAAGACCAAGACAGCAACCGGCTTTTAAAGGCTTTGACCGATCACAATTTTCGCGTGACCAAACTGGCGTCAACCGGCGGCTTTCTGAAATCGGGAAACACAACCTTCATGTTGGGTGTAGATGATATTCGAGTAGACAAAGCTTTAAGCTTGATAAAAGAAAACGGAAGCAAGCGCGATCAGCTGATTGCCCCTGTTTCTCCAATGGGCGGAAATGCCGATTCATATGTTCCTTATCCCGTTGAGGTTGAAGTGGGCGGAGCAACCGTTTTTGTACTGCCGATCGAGCAATTCCATCAATTTTAAGGGTTGAGGATATGAAAATAAGTCAAGAACTGCGTACAATGATAGAGAAACAGCAGACTCCGCCTGCAAGAGGGGAAAATGTTTCTGCTTCATTTAAAGAGAAGATGAATATACAAAGCGGCAAGCTTCGAGTTGAACAGCTGACAATGCTTTTAACAGATATTGAAGCGTTCGGAAAACGCCTCTCAAAATCGAGAAACTTCAAAGATTTGGCCAGGTTCAAAGGCTTGATCAAACGATTTGTAAAAGAGACCGTTGAAAACGGTCTGACGGTGGAGAATTCAAGAAGCTTCGATCTGTACGGAAACAGCCGGACATTAAGCATTGTAAAAGAACTGGACGAAAAGCTTGTGCAATTAACAGAGGATCTTATGGATCAGGAAAAATCCTCTATCGAACTTTTAGAATGCATTGGCGAAATAAAGGGTTTACTGATAAACCTTTACACATAGAGAGTGATGGTATGGCTACAACCTGGACAGAAATGCAGGAGCTTCAGCCACGGGTCATGAAGCTTTTGCAAAATAGTATAGAAAGAAATCGGCTTGCCCATGCCTATTTATTTGAAGGGCGCAAAGGGACGGGCAAATTAGACGCTGCAACCCTTCTCGCAAAAAGCTTTTTTTGCCTTGAAGACGGAGCAGAGCCATGTGAGTCGTGCAGGAACTGTCAGCGGATTGAATCAGGAAACCATCCGGACGTACACGTCGTGCATCCGGACGGCCTGTCCATTAAAAAGGGACAAATCCAGGCGCTTCAGGAAGAGTTTTCAAAGACCGGTTTGGAATCGCATAAAAAGCTGTACATTATTTCCCATGCGGATCAAATGACGGTCAATGCGGCGAACAGCCTGCTGAAGTTTTTAGAGGAGCCGAGCAGCGATACAATCGCTGTTCTTTTAACGGAACAGCCGCAAAAATTACTCGATACGATCATATCGAGATGCCAAGTTTTATCCTTTCAGTCGTTGCAGCCCGAATCAATTGAAAAGGAACTGATCAAACAAGAGGTCTCACCGAATATTGCAGCCCTTTTGTCGAATATGACAAACAATTTATCGGAAGCGCTCGAATTGAGTCGAAATGATCAGTTTGCAGAGTCGCGAGCGAAAGTGATAAAATTGTATGAAGTCTTACACCAGCGAAAAGGACATGCTTTTTTCTATATTCAAGATCAGTGGATGCCCTTTTTCAAGGAGAAAGACCATCAAGAAATGGGTCTTGATATGCTTTTATTTATATATCGCGACGTGTTGTCCATTCAGTTGGGACATGAAGATAAAATACTATTTCAGGACTTATTCCAATCATTAAAACAGCATGCGCTGCAAACAACACAACAAAGAGTGACAAACCAGATACTTGCTGTTTTAGAAGCAAAAAAACGGCTTTATTCCAATGTGAATGCTCAAGGATTAATGGAGCACTTGGTTTTAATGCTGCAGGAGGGATAAGCTTGTACAACGTTATTGGTGTCCGCTTTAAAAAAGCGGGCAAAATATATTATTTCGATCCGAACGGATTTCAGATAGATAAAGACAGCTGTGTGATCGTCGAAACGGTTCGCGGTGTTGAATACGGGCAGGTTGTCATCGCCAACAAGAAAGTAGACGAGAACGATGTCGTGCTGCCTTTAAGAAAAGTGATCAGAGTTGCGGATGAGCGCGACCGTCTGATCGTTGAGGAGAATCAAGAAGCTGCGCTGTCCGCCTTTGATGTATGCCAGAAAAAGGTTAACGAACACGGCCTTGAGATGAAGCTCGTCGATGTGGAATTCACTTTTGACCGCAACAAAGTCATTTTTTATTTTACGGCTGATGGAAGAGTCGATTTTAGAGAACTCGTCAAAGATTTGGCATCAATCTTTAAAACGAGAATCGAGCTGAGACAAATCGGCGTCAGGGATGAAGCGAAGATGCTCGGCGGTATCGGACCGTGCGGAAGAATGCTTTGCTGTTCCACATTTTTAGGTGATTTTGAGCCCGTTTCTATTAAAATGGCAAAGGATCAAAATCTGTCGCTGAATCCGACGAAGATTTCCGGACTATGCGGACGGCTGATGTGCTGTCTGAAGTATGAAAACGATGAATACGAAACAGCCAAAGAACAGCTTCCGGATATCGGGGAAGTGATCGCCACGTCCAACGGCCCGGCAAAAGTCGTCGGGTTGAATATTCTCGAACGCATTCTCCAGGTCGAACTAACAGACTGCGACAAAGTCGTTGAATATACGTGGGATGAGCTGTTGCAAGAAGGTGTCGTATCTGCACAAACCACAGATTAACGAGGTGTGAAACCTTGGATAAAAAAGAATTGTTTGATACAGTGATAAATTTAGAAGAACAAATCGGGTCCCTTTACCGCCAGCTTGGAGATCTCAAGCAGCATATCGGGGAAATGATTGAAGAAAACAATCATTTACAGCTTGAAAACGAGCATTTGCGCAAGAGGCTGGAAGAGACGGATCAAAGGCTAAAAAGCGCAAAATCCGATGAAAAAGAGATAAAAGCAGAAAAGACAGGGCATGCTGATATTGGAGAGGGCCATGATAATTTGGCCCGCCTGTATCAGGAGGGCTTCCATATTTGCAATGTCCATTACGGAAGTGTTCGCAAAGAAGGAGACTGTCTGTTCTGCCTCTCGTTTTTAAATAAAAAATAAGAAAGGCTTCCGGCGGAACGGAAGCCTTTTTAACGGTACAATGTGTTTAGGAAAGGGAAAAGACATGATTCAATTAAAAGATGATGAACGACTGGATTATTTACTGGCAGAAGATATGAAAATCGTGCAAAGCCCGACAGTTTTTGCATTTTCCTTAGATGCTGTTCTGCTGTCGAAATTTGCTTACGTTCCGATACAAAAAGGAAACATCATTGATCTGTGCACAGGGAACGGGATTGTTCCGCTGCTTCTCAGCACCCGCACAAAAGCCGCCATCACCGGGGTGGAAATTCAGGAAAGGTTGTATGACATGGCCCTCCGCAGCGTGGAATACAACAACCTGCAAAAACAGATTCATCTCATCAGGGACGACTTGAACAATATGCCGCAGGTGCTCGGATACAATAAGGCTGATGTCGTCACATGCAACCCGCCTTATTTCAAGACGCCGCAAAAAACGGAGCAAAACTTAAATGAACATTTGGCCATTGCCAGACATGAAATTTACTGTACGCTTGAAGACGTCGTTCGCGTCAGCAGCAAGCTATTAAAGCAGGGCGGCAAACTCGCTCTCGTTCACCGGCCGGGGAGACTGCTCGAAATCTTTGAATTGATGAAGGCCTTCCAAATCGAGCCGAAGCGGGTCCAATTTGTTTACCCGAAAAAAAGCAAAGAAGCCAACACCATTTTAGTGGAAGGAATAAAAGACGGCCGGCCTGACTTGAAAATTCTGCCTCCTTTATTCGTGTATGATGAACAAGATCAATATACACCTGAAATAAGGAAGATTTTATATGGAGACGAGTAGCCATTACTTTTACGTGCTTGCGTGCCGGGACGGCAGCTTGTACGCCGGCTATACAAACAATATCGAGAAGCGCCTGAAAACCCATAATGACGGGAAAGGCGCCAAGTATACGAGGGCAAGGCTGCCGGTTAAGCTCCATTATGCAGAGTCCTTTTCAACGAAACGAGAAGCGATGCAGGCCGAGTACTATTTCAAAAAATTATCGAGAAAAAACAAAGAACGTTATATAGAAGAAAAAAGACGGGAGGGTGTTGATTATCAACCGGCAAAAGAGCTTTGACCAAAAATCAGACATGGGCTTGTTATATCTCGTTCCGACACCCATCGGCAATTTAGAGGATATGACATTTCGAGCGGTTTCTGTGTTAAAAGAGGCGGACATTATCGCTGCGGAGGATACGAGGCAGACGAAGAAATTGTGCCATGTATATGAAATCGAGACACAGCTTGTCAGCTACCATGAACACAATAAAGAAAGCAGTGGGCACAAAATTTTGGAATCGCTGAAAGAAGGAAAAAACGTCGCGTTGGTCAGTGATGCCGGAATGCCGACGATATCTGATCCCGGGGCTGAAATCGTCCGCGATTTTATCGAAATGGGCGGCTATGTTGTGCCTTTGCCCGGTGCAAATGCCGCTTTGACCGCACTGATTGCTTCAGGCATTGCACCGCAGCCGTTTTTCTTTTTCGGTTTTTTGAACCGCAACAAACGGGAAAGGAAAAAACAGCTCGAGGCTTTGAAGAACAGACAGGAAACGATGATTTTTTACGAGTCACCGCATCGGCTGAAAGAAACTTTGTCAGCCATTAGAGAGGTATTCGGCAACCGGCAAATCGCATTGACAAGAGAACTCACGAAAAAATTCGAAGAATTTATCAGAGGTTCGATCGAAGAAGCGCTCACATGGGCTGAACAGGAACAGGTGCGCGGAGAGTTTTGCCTTGTGATCGAGGGAAGCAACTGTGAAGAAACGATTGAAGAGACGATCTGGTGGGAGCTCCTTTCAGAAAAAGAACATGTCGAGCATTATATCAGCGAAGGATATCATTCAAAAGAAGCCATTAAAAAAACCGCGGTTGACCGCGGCGTTCCGAAACGGAAAATTTATGACGCTTATCATATTCAAAACTAAAAAACCGCCCTTGCTTCGGCAAGAGCGGTTTTTGTATAATCAAAATAATTATTTTTGAGATTGAAGTTGTGCTTGAATTTCGTTAATGATTTGCTCAGCGCCTTCAGGGCTAAGAACCAATTTACCGCCTGCAAGTTTAAGGTTGTCATCAGAAACTTCACCTGTAACTTGGCAAGTCATGTTTGGTTTATATTTTTTCAAGATGATTTTTTCGTCATCTACATAGATTTCAAGAGCGTCTTTTTCCGCGATTCCAAGCGTACGGCGAAGTTCGATCGGAATCACCACGCGTCCTAGCTCATCAACTTTACGTACAATACCTGTAGATTTCATATTCATTCTCCTCCCGAAAGATTGTTATTTTTATAGGTGTTTATTATCTTCGTCATTATTCGACAAAATCCTTACAGTCCTAGCATAACAAGGTTTCCAATAAACGTCAATCATTTTCTTTTCTATTGTTTGTAAAAATTAGATCATATAGTCAAAAGACCTTGGAAGAACTGATGTAACAAGGGAAATGAAGATGATAAAACAGTATGATCAATCAAAAAAAAGCCCTTAAATCAAGACTTTCGAACTAAGGTTTTTCCTCATATCGATTATATACGACATTATTCGACAATGAAAGCATTTTTTTGTCGAAGTATAATATTTCTTTCTGTTATAAAATTTGTAATCGACCGTATTCATGATGGATCGACAATGTATATTTTCTTGAACTTGAAGGCTAAGATGGTATCATATAAAGAGGGATTATATATTGAGTATATACTGAATGAATACACATGCCGCTCTCGTCCTTTGGGCGGGAGTTTTTTGACATTTTAATTGGGAGGTTCCATCATGCCGCAAGAAAAAAATACGTTTTACATCACTACACCCATTTATTACCCAAGTGGAAAGCTACATATTGGACATGCCTACACGACCGTTGCCGGTGATGCGATGGCTCGGTATAAAAGACTGAGAGGCTTTGATGTCAGATACTTAACAGGTACAGATGAGCACGGACAAAAAATCCAGCAAACGGCGGAGAAGGAAAATATCACTCCGCAGGAATTGGTCGATCGTGCGGCAGAAGACATTCAGCAGCTTTGGAAAAAGCTCGACATATCCAATGACGACTTCATTCGGACGACAGAGGAACGTCATAAAAACGTGATCGAAAAGGTTTTTCAGAAGCTGCTTGACAATGGTGATATATATCTTGACGAATATGAGGGCTGGTACAGCATCCCTGACGAAACGTTTTACACCGAAACCCAGCTCGTTGATGTTGAGCGAAACGAGAAAGGCGAAGTGATCGGAGGAAAAAGTCCTGACAGCGGCCATCCCGTTGAGTTAATCAAAGAGGAATCTTACTTCTTCCGCATGGGAAAATACGCGGACAGGCTGCTCGCTTTCTATGAAGAAAATCCTGAATTCATTCAGCCTGAGTCCCGCAAAAATGAAATGATCAACAACTTTATCAAACCGGGTCTTGAAGATTTGGCTGTTTCCCGGACGACGTTCGACTGGGGGATAAAAGTGCCCGGCAATCCAAAGCATGTCATCTATGTTTGGATCGATGCGCTGTTTAATTACATTACGGCTCTTGGCTTTAATACGGCAAACGATGAAAATTATCAAAAATATTGGCCGGCAGACGTACATCTTGTCGGTAAAGAGATCGTCCGCTTCCATACCATCTACTGGCCGATTATGCTGATGGCATTGGACCTTCCGCTGCCGAAAAAGGTGTTTGCCCACGGATGGCTGCTGATGAAAGATGGAAAAATGTCTAAATCAAAAGGAAATGTGGTTGATCCAGTCACATTAATCGACAGATACGGCCTTGATGCATTGCGTTATTATCTTCTTCGTGAAGTGCCGTTCGGTTCTGACGGCGTATTCACACCGGAAGGATTTGTCGAGCGGGTTAATTATGATTTAGCGAATGATTTAGGCAACCTGTTGAACAGAACGGTCGCCATGGTCAACAAATACTTTGACGGCCGGATTCAGTCGTATGAAGGCCCGGTTACCGCTTTTGACGAACCGTTGTCATCATTCTCGCAAAAGACAATTGAAGCGTACGAACAGGCGATTGAAAATATGGAGTTTTCTGTTGCGCTTTCATCATTGTGGCAGTTTGTCAGCAGAACGAATAAATACATCGATGAGACAGCCCCTTGGGTACTGGCAAAAGATAAGGAAAAAGAAAAAGAGCTTCAATCGGTCATGTACCATTTGGCGGAGTCATTGCGCATCACTGCTGTATTGCTGCAGCCGTTCTTAACGCAGACGCCTGAAAAGATTTTTGCGCAGCTCGGCATCACGGATGCATCATTGAAAACTTGGGACAGCATCAAAAGCTTCGGCCAGCTGAAATCTGTAAAAGTTCAAAAAGGAGAACCATTGTTCCCGCGTCTTGAGGCGGAAGACGAAGTCGCTTATATCAAATCAAAAATGCAGGGAACGGCTCCAAAAGAAGAACCGAAGCAAGAGGAAAAAGCACCTGAACGGCTTCCGGAAATCACGATAGACGATTTTATGAGCACAGAGTTGAGAGTCGCTGAAGTCATCCATGTCGAACCCGTCAAAAAAGCTGACCGTCTGCTAAAGCTCCAGCTTGATTTGGGCTTTGAAAAACGCCAAGTCGTTTCAGGAATTGCCAAGCATTACAAACCTGAAGAGCTTGTCGGCCGGAAAGTCATTTGTGTAACAAACTTAAAGCCGGTCAAACTAAGAGGAGAACTTTCTCAAGGCATGATATTGGCTGGAGAAGACAATGGCGTTCTGTCGCTTGCAGCGGTAGACAGTTCATTAGCAAACGGAACGCGAATCAAATAAATGTAGGCAAAGGGTGTTCCACGTGTAACATTTCGTCGAACACCTTTTGTTTTTTCGACAATTTCTAAAAAAGGTGGCATTCTGATGTTATTTGATACACATGCACATTTAAATGCTGAGCAATTTAATGAGGACTTGGAAGAAGTCATTGCTCGGGCAAAGGAAGAAAAAGTGGAACATATTGTTGTTGTAGGATTCGATCGTCCGACGATCAAGCGTGCGATGGAATTGATTGAAGAATACGATTTTATCTATGCTGCCCTCGGGTGGCATCCGGTTGATGCAATTGATATGACCGATGAAGATTTGGCTTGGATCAAAGACCTGTCCGCCCATGAGAAAGTAGTGGCGATCGGAGAAATGGGACTTGATTATCATTGGGATAAGTCGCCGAAGGACGTTCAAAAAGAGGTGTTCAGAAAACAGATCGCTTTGGCAAAAGAAGTCGGCTTGCCAATCGTGATTCACAACCGTGATGCAACAGAGGATGTCGTTTCTATTTTGCGGGAAGAAGGGGCCGAAGAAGTCGGCGGGATCATGCACTGTTATACTGGAAGCGCCGAAATTGCACAAGAGTGTATCAATATGAATTTCTACCTATCTTTCGGCGGACCCGTCACATTTAAAAACGCCAAAAAGCCTAAGGAAGTGGTCAAACAAATACCAAATGCCCGACTTTTAATTGAGACGGACTGCCCGTATTTAACGCCTCATCCATACAGAGGGAAGCGGAATGAACCTAGCTATGTCAAGCTTGTCGCCGAACAGATTGCTGAATTAAAAGGGATGACTTATGAAGAAATTGCGGCCATCACCACAGAAAATGCAAAAAAACTTTTCGGCATCAGCTGACACGATTTGATATCGAGCCTTGTTCAAGCTTGTCTCTTCGGGGGACGGTTCTAAAAAGTTCTACATGTCTGTTTACACTCATAGGATATCTTTGTCGACAAGTCTTTCTTTCTTTTAAGAGGTGGTTTTCCCATAATAAAAGAGATGGCGGGCTTGCGGAGAAAATAGAGAGGAGGGTTGACAGGCTTGTAGATACTCTATATAATCTCCCCGAGGAGAAGGAGGCGTTTTTCATCATACAAAAAATGAAAAAGCTGTTTTCCGTAAAGCTTAGCAAAAGCAGATGGATACTGATTGCTGCTGGACTGCTTGTCGCAGGAAGCGGAACTGCTTACGGAGCACATGAGCTCGCTAAACAGCAAGTCACCATTTCGATAAACGGGAAAAAGCAGGATGTTCGCACGAATGCTGAAACCGTAGGTGAGCTGCTGAAAAGCTTAGACATCGAGACGAGGAAAGAAGATCACATCTCTCCCGCTGAAGATACAAAATTAACGGCAAACATGAATGTTGAGTATATTGCCGCAAAACCTGTTCATTTCACGGTCGACGGACAGGAAAAAGAAATCTGGACAACAGCGGGTACAGTCGGCAAACTTCTGAAAGATTTAAATTTAGAGTTGGCGGAACACGATCAAATTGACCCCTCAGTTGATAAAGAAATAACGAAAGACATGAAGCTGACTTTGCAAAGGGCTTTTAAAGTAACCGTAAAGGATGCCGGTAAAGATAAAGACATATGGACGACTTCGACTACGGTCGCTGACTTTTTAAAACATCATAAGATCAGCATAAAAGGCGATGATGAAGTTAAGCCTGCGCTTGATAAAAAGCTGACAAAAGATCAGGCGATTCACATTACTCGTATCAAAAAAGTCACCGATGTAGTGGAAGAGAACATCCCTTTTGAAGTCCGGAAAAAAGAGGACGATTCACTTGAAAAGGGAAAAGAAAAAGTTGTACAGGACGGTAAACATGGCAAGCTTAAAAAGCACTATGCCATTGTTATGAAAAACGGCAAGGAAGTGTCCAGAGAACTGATTAAAGAGGAAACAGCAGCCGAAAGCAAAGCCAAAATCATCGCTGTCGGTACAAAGCAAGCCGCAGTGGCTAAAGTCAGCGCGAATGTATCGCGCGGGAATCAATCCTCAGGAAAAGAATTTTATGTATCCTCTACAGCTTATACGGCAAGCTGCAACGGATGCTCAGGCCACACTGCGACCGGCGTTAATTTAAAAAATAATCCGGGCGCTAAGGTGATCGCTGTCGATCCGAGCGTCATTCCGCTGGGTTCCAAAGTACATGTAGAAGGATATGGCTATGCGGTTGCAGCGGATACAGGATCAGCCATCAAAGGCCGTAAAATCGATGTATTCTTTCCGAATAAGTCTACAGCTTACCGCTGGGGAAACAAAAGAGTTAAAATCAAGGTATTGAACTAAATATCATTTATTATGCTTCTTAATATAAGCAGAGGGATTTTGCGCCCTCTGTTTTTTTGGTTATAATAGATCCATCTTGTTTTCTAATAAATTAGACGGTTTTATTACAAAAAGGTTTCAATCTTTTTAAAAATGTAATAAAAGGTTTTTCAACATACGGAGGAAGAAATGAAGATTAAAGAAATCATTGTTGTCGAAGGCCGTGATGACACAGCAAAAATCAAATCGGCTGTTGATGCAGATACGATTGAAACGAACGGATCTGCCATAGGGGAAGACGTCATCAAACGGATTCGGTTTGCCCAGGAAACGCGCGGGGTTATTATTTTCACCGATCCCGATTTCCCGGGGGAAAAAATCAGAAAAACGATTGCAGAAAAAGTCCCCGGCTGCAAGCATGCATTTTTGCCCAAGCATTTGGCAAAGCCTAAAAATAAGCGCGGAATCGGTGTCGAACACGCTTCGCTTGAGGCGATCCGCGAATGCTTAAAGACCGTTCAGGAGGAAATGGAAGCGACGGAACCTGAGATTGAGGCCCAGGATTTAATCGAAGCCGGCCTGATCGGAGGCCCTCTGGCAAAACGAAGGAGGGAGCGGCTCGGCGAGATATTGAATATCGGCTATACAAATGGGAAACAGCTTCAAAAGCGGCTGCAAATGTTTCAGATTAATAAGAGTGATTATTTAAGTGCACTGGATGCTGTGCTGCGGGAGGAAGAACATGAATAAAGATATCGCCACCCCAATTAGGACGAAGGAAATTCTCAACAAATACGGATTTTCATTCAAAAAAAGCCTGGGGCAGAACTTCTTGATTGACACGAACATATTGGACAGAATTGTCGACCATGCCGGGGTGACGGAGCGTACAGGCGTGATTGAAATCGGTCCGGGGATCGGGGCATTGACCGAGCAGCTGGCAAAACGTGCGAAGAAAGTGACGGCCTTCGAAATCGACCAAAGGCTCCTGCCGATTTTAAAAGATACGCTTTCTCCGTATGATAATGTGACTGTCATTCACCAGGATGTCCTGAAAGCCGATGTTCGAGCGGTAATGGACGAACAGTTTCAAGACTGCGATGAGGTGATGGTTGTCGCCAACCTCCCGTATTACGTCACGACTCCGATCATCATGAAGCTTTTAGAAGAAAATCTGCCGCTGAAAGGGATCGTCGTCATGCTTCAAAAAGAGGTGGCGGACCGAATGGCTGCAAAACCTTCTACAAAGGAATACGGGTCCCTTTCCATCGCGGTTCAGTTTTATACGGAAGCCAAAACGGTCATGAATGTGCCAAAGACCGTATTCGTCCCTCAGCCTAACGTGGATTCCGCGGTCATCAGGCTGACGCTGAGGAAAGAGCCGGCTGTTGCGGTTCAAGATGATGCCTTTTTCTTTCAGGTCGTAAAAGCAAGCTTCGCACAGCGGCGAAAAACGCTTTTCAACAACCTCGTCAACAACCTGCCGAATGGCAAAGAGAATAAATCAAAAATTGAAAGAGCGCTTCAGGATTCACAAATCGATGGAAAACGACGCGGAGAATCGCTTAGCATTGAAGAGTTCGCCGTCTTATCTGACCGCTTGAGAGAAGTCCTTCTTTAAATGGAGGGCTTTTTTTATTTAACCCGGGCTTTAAGCCTGATCAGGCTTGTCATCCGTTCACCACTTGAAGGGCGGGCACATAGGCTAAAGAAGCACCTTTACTTTTCATGGTTTGATGTTCATCAGGATGGGGCTAGTCTATGTGTGGAGTGAAAAGCATGCAATTTAAAATAGGCGATATGGTCGTCAGAAAATCTTATCGAAGAGATATCTTATTTCGAATTACACGAATTGATCAATCGGCAAATGGAGAACCTGTAGCCGTTTTGCACGGAGATGAGGTCAGATTAATCGCTGACGCACATTTGGCGGACCTGGAGATTGTCCGCGAGGCTGAGCGGCAGATGAGAAAGCGGGAAGAAGAAACGAGAATGAAGGAATCCCTTGACCTTCTCCGCCAGGATTACAAACTCCTTCACGATAAACATGAGTACCGCGCCACAAACCAATATAACAATCAACAGCAGTACTTTCATATGCCCGGAAGAGTCCTTCATTTAGACGGGGATTCGGCTTATTTGAAAAAATGTCTGGCGCTCTATGAAAAGATCGGGGTTCCTGTATACGGCATTCATTGTTATGAAAAGAAAATGTCATCAGTCATCGAGGAACTGATCGATGAGTACCGCCCGGATCTTCTCGTCATCACCGGACATGATGCCTATTCTAAGCAGAAGGGCGATATTAACGATCTGGATGCCTACAGGCATTCAAAAGATTTTATCGAAACCGTTCAAAAAGCGAGGAAAAAAATTCCCCATCTTGATCAGCTCGTCATTTTTGCCGGCGCATGCCAGTCCCATTTTGAGTCACTGATCAAAGCCGGTGCAAATTTTGCAAGCTCTCCGTCAAGAGTCAACATCCATGCGCTTGACCCGGTCTATATAGTCGCAAAAATCAGCTTCACTCCGTTTATGGACCGCATTAACGTCTGGGAAGTGCTCAGAAATACCTTGACGAGGGAGAAGGGACTCGGAGGTATTGAGACGCGAGGCGTATTGCGTATCGGAATGCCGTATAAAACGAAAGCAAACGATTAAACGAGCCCGCCGGATGGCGGGTTTTTGCCATACAGCCGAATGTTTTTACCTTTTTTTAAAAAAACATACATAATGAAACGAAAAATGAGGAAAATAAGGGAAAGTCGGCGTATAATTTGTCACAATTATTTTATTGACAGAGGCTCATGAACGTTGATATAATTTAAATTTTATTTGACAAAAATGGGCTTCTGGTGTATACTGAATATAGTGAGGTGGATGCAATGGCGAAAACGTTGTCCGATATTAAAAGATCGCTTGATGGACATTTGGGAAAAAGGCTGACGTTAAAAGCAAACGGTGGCCGCCGAAAAACGATTGAGCGTTCGGGCATTTTAGCTGAGACGTACCCTTCTGTTTTTGTGATACAACTAGACCAAGACGAGAATTCGTTTGAAAGAGTTTCATACAGTTATGCGGATATTCTTACTGAGACGGTTGAATTGAGATTTTCTGATGATAAAACCAGCTCAGTAGCCCTTTAATAAGCAGCGGACTTTATGTTTGCTGCTTTTTGTTTTGCCTTTTTTTATCCAAAATTTTTCGGGGAAGTTCTGCACAAATCGAGCAAAGCTAATACATGTCACTTGTTTTATGATGAGTCAGACGGATGGTATGATACTTGAAAGGGGCTGTTTCGCATGGGCAGACGTCGAAGCATCATGTCAGAGGAATTCAAAAATGAATTGGCTAAAGATCTTGGATTTTACGATACGGTAAAAACCGAGGGCTGGGGCGGAATTCGGGCCAGAGACGCCGGTAACATGGTGAAGAGGGCCATCGAATTAGCCGAACAGCATATGGCTCAAAATCAGCAAAATCATTAAAACAGTGACATGCGGAGGGCGCTTCAGTCCTCCGTTTTTTTCATTGATCCATTTTCAACTGCTCAGCGCGCTGCACGCGACCTGAGGATTCATGACAAGGGGGCGGCATTGTCGCGATCTGCAGGAATGGCCGCATGCTAAGGTCGCGGCGTCCTGCGCGGGCGCATGCATTTGTACTTGTGAGGAAAAAGGACCGCATGCTAAGATTGCGGCGTCCTGCGCGGGCGCATGCATTTGTACTTGGAGGAAAAAGGACCGCATGCTAAGGTCGCGGCGTCCTGCCGCAACGCATGCATTTGTACGTCCTGTACTTCAAAATATGTTACAATGTGGATACTTATGTTTAGATGGAGAAGTAGGTGAATGGATTGCGTATTTTAGAGAAGGCGCCGGCTAAAATTAATTTGTCGCTCGACGTTCGCCGCAAACGTCCAGATGGGTATCATGAAGTAGAGATGGTCATGACGACAATTGATTTGGCGGACCGGATTGAATTAACCGAGCTGGCAGAAGATAAAGTAACGGTTTCTTCGCATAACCGCTTTGTTCCCGACGATCAGCGAAACCTTGCTTATCAGGCTGCAATGCTCATGAAAGAACGATACGGCATTAAAAAAGGTGTTTCGATTTTTATTACGAAAGTGATTCCGGTTGCGGCGGGGCTTGCCGGCGGAAGCAGCGATGCGGCTGCCGTCTTCAGAGGGCTGAACCGTCTGTGGGATTTGAAGCTTTCGATGAATGAACTGGCTGAGCTTGGCGCTGAGATCGGATCTGATGTCTCCTTTTGCGTACATGGAGGAACGGCTCTTGCAACGGGAAGGGGAGAGAAAATCCGTCATATTGAGACTCCGCCGCACTGCTGGGTTGTGCTGGCAAAGCCGACGATCGGCGTATCAACTGCAGAAGTGTACAAGCAGCTGAAAGTCGACGAGATTGAACATCCGGATGTTCAAGGTATGATTACCGCGATCGAAGAGAAGGATTTTCAAAAAATGTGTGACAAGCTCGGCAATGTTCTCGAGTCTGTTACATTGAATATGCATCCTGAAGTCGCGATGATCAAAAATCAAATGAAGCGGTTCGGCGCCGATGCTGTGCTGATGAGCGGGAGTGGTCCCACTGTGTTCGGACTGGTTCAATACGAATCAAAAGTGCAAAGAATCTATAACGGATTAAGAGGGTTTTGCGATCAGGTTTATGCGGTGCGGATGATCGGAGAACAAAATGAACTTGATTAAATCCGTATGTTAAGTTATATTGTTTTTAAAAATATTCGGATTTTGGAGGTAAGTGCATGAAGTTTCGTCGAAGCGGCAGATTGGTGGATCTGACAAATTATTTGTTGACCCATCCGCATGTCTTAGTGCCATTAACCTTCTTTTCAGAACGGTATCAATCTGCTAAATCATCCATTAGTGAAGATTTAACCATCATTAAGCAGACCTTCGAGCAGCAAGGAATCGGGACGCTTCAGACCGTGCCGGGAGCAGCAGGCGGCGTCAAATACATTCCAAAGGTAAAACGCGATGAAGCGGAGGAATTTGTAAAGTCGCTCGGTGAGTCATTGATCGATTCGGAACGGATATTGCCCGGCGGATATTTGTATTTAACCGATATCCTTGGAAAGCCCTCTGTATTAACGACGGCCGGCAAGATTTTTGCTTCCGCTTTTTCAGACAGGGAGATCGATGTCGTGATGACGGTGGCGACAAAAGGCATTCCTTTGGCATATGCGGTAGCCAGCTACCTTGATGTGCCGACAGTGGTTGTCAGAAAAGACAATAAGGTAACCGAAGGGTCAACGGTCAGCATTAACTATGTGTCCGGATCATCCAACCGCATTCAGACGATGTCTCTTGCAAAACGCAGCTTGCGGACGGGCTCGCGCGTTTTGATCATAGACGACTTTATGAAAGCGGGAGGAACGATCAACGGCATGATCAATCTTCTCGATGAATTCAATGCCCATGTAGCGGGCATCGGTGTTCTTGTGGAGGCTCAGGGAGTCAAGGAGCGGCTGGTCGATGAGTATATGTCCCTTTTGACGCTTTCTGAAATTGATATGAAGGAAAAAAAGGTGGAAATACAAAACGGAAACTTTCAGCGTTTTTTTGCAGAAAATGAATAGGAAATGGGGAGTTTGAGATGACAAAGGTTGTTCAGACAAAAGAAGCACCGGCGGCGATCGGACCTTATTCACAAGGAATTGTTGTCAACAATATGTTTTACAGTTCAGGGCAAATTCCGCTGACCCCGTCGGGTGAAATGGTGACTGGAGACATCACAGAACAGACGCATCAGGTTTTCCGCAATTTAAAAGCCGTGCTGAAAGAAGCGGGTGCCTCTCTGGAGACTGTCGTCAAAGCAACCGTGTTTTTGGCGGATATGAATCAATTCACAGAGGTAAATGAAGTTTACGGACAGTACTTTGATACCCACAAACCGGCGAGATCATGCGTTGAGGTGGCGAGGCTGCCGAAAGACGCGCTCGTTGAAATAGAAGTCATCGCATTAGTGAAATAGGAAAAACTCTGAAAAGATGGTTTTGGTCTCAAAATCATCTTTTTTGTTTGGAAAATTTGTCAATTCAGTGTTTTTTTATCCCAATATTACAAAAATATTTTTAATTATGCAGGAAAACAAAAAAAACCGTTGAATAGTTACACTAATGTTTTTATATTGGGAAAAGGTGGTGAACTACTGTGGAAGTTACCGACGTAAGATTACGCCGCGTGAATACCGATGGTCGCATGAGAGCGATTGCATCCATCACGCTGGATCACGAATTTGTAGTGCATGACATTCGTGTAATTGATGGAAACAATGGTCTTTTCGTTGCGATGCCAAGTAAGCGTACACCTGATGGAGAATTTCGTGATATCGCTCATCCAATCAACTCAAGCACCCGCGGAAAAATTCAGGACGCGGTGTTAAATGAATATCATCGTTTGGGTGACGTTGAGGAAATAGAATATGAAGAAGCTGGAGCTTCTTAAAAAAGAAGGGCTTATGGATAAGCCCTTTTTGTTTTGAAAAAAAATGATCTTATCATAATAAAATGACAATATATGGTTTTCGGTTGCGTATAACAGTAACAGGAAGGTAAAGCAGATGACGGTTTGAGAATCCGGATAAGAGTAAAGCGCATGCTGAAGGAATCAATTTTGTTTCCTTGACCAGCAAATCCTAAATATGCTCTGAACATCCAAAATATGCTGTCTTGATTTCCCGATTTCTCATTTTGGCTTGCTTGAAATCAACTCATATTTAGGATATATTTTTCTATGGATAATAGGGATAATGGAGGCCAATACATGGATAAGCGGTTTGCAGTTGTGTTAGCAGCTGGTCAAGGAACAAGAATGAAATCAAAGCTATATAAAGTTCTTCATCCTGTTTGCGGAAAACCTATGGTCGAGCATGTTGTCGATGAAGCTCGCAAGCTATCATTAGAAAAACTTGTCACAATAGTTGGACATGGTGCGGAAGATGTCAAAAAACAGCTCGGGGAAAAAAGCGAATATGCCCTCCAGGCTGAACAGCTCGGCACAGCCCATGCCGTCAAGCAGGCCAAGTCGATTCTTGGAAGCGAAAAAGGAACAACAATCGTCATTTGCGGAGATACCCCGCTTTTAACTGCCGAAACGATGGAAGCCATGCTTACAGAGCATCAGAAAAAAGCAGCAAAGGTGACGATTTTAACCGCTGTAGCGGAGGACCCGACAGGCTACGGACGAATTATTCGCAATGAAAACGGCGATGTTGCAAAAATTGTCGAACATAAAGATGCAACAGACGAGGAAAGGCTTGTCAAAGAAATCAACACAGGGACCTACTGTTTTGACAACGAAGCTCTTTTTCAAACGATCGAGCAGGTTTCCAATGACAACGTACAAGGGGAATATTATCTTCCGGATGTCATTGAGATCTTGAAAAATCAAGGTGAAACTGTAGCCGCTTATCAGACTGACAACTTCCAGGAAACGCTCGGAGTCAATGACAGAGTCGCCCTTTCAGAAGCGGAAATCTATATGAAGCAGCGGATCAATAAACGCCACATGCAAAACGGCGTAAGCTTAATCGATCCCGACAACACATACATTTCACTGGAAGCCGTGATCGGCAGAGATACCGTGATTTATCCCGGTACCGTCATTAAAGGGCGGGTTGTCATCGGTGAGGACGCGGTCATCGGACAGAACAGCGAACTGGAAAACAGTACGATCGGCAGCAGAACGGTCATTAAGCAGTCCGTTGTCGTGGACAGTGAAGTCGGTGACGATGTTACGATCGGACCGTTTGCTCATATCAGACCCGACTCAAAGATCGGCAATGAGGTAAGGATCGGGAATTTCGTTGAAGTGAAAAAATCGGAATTTGGTGATCGCAGCAAAGCATCTCATTTAAGCTACATAGGGGACGCGGAAATCGGAACGGATGTCAATCTTGGCTGCGGGTCGATTACCGTAAATTATGATGGGAAACATAAGTTCAAAACGAAAATTGAAAATGGGGCATTTATCGGCTGCAACTCCAATTTGGTCGCTCCGGTGACAATCGGCGAAGGCGCATACGTAGCTGCGGGTTCAACGATTACCGACGATGTACCAGGCCGGGCTTTGTCTATTGCCAGAGCAAGACAAGTCAACAAAGAAGACTACGTTGAGAACATACACAAAAAATAATCCTAAATCGGAGGTTTACCATGTCTAAATATGAAGACGACAATTTGAAGATTTTTTCTTTAAACTCAAATCCGGGTCTTGCGAAGGAAATCGCGGATGCCGTCGGAGTTGAGCTGGGAAAGAGTTCTGTTAAACGCTTTAGCGACGGTGAGGTCCAAATTAACATTGAAGAAAGCATCCGCGGCTGCGACTGCTATGTCATCCAATCGACCAGCGCGCCGGTGAACGAGCATATTATGGAGCTTTTGATCATGGTGGATGCGCTGAAACGTGCGTCGGCGAAAACGATTAATATCGTGATGCCTTATTACGGCTATGCCCGTCAGGACCGTAAAGCCCGTTCCCGTGAGCCGATCACAGCCAAACTCGTGGCAAATCTGCTGGAAACCGCCGGAGCTACCCGCGTGATTGCGCTTGATCTTCACGCGCCGCAAATCCAAGGTTTCTTTGATATACCGATCGATCATTTGATGGGTGTTCCGATTTTAGGAAATTATTTTGAAGAGAAAAATTTCAAGGACGTCGTGATCGTGTCCCCTGACCACGGCGGTGTGACACGTGCCCGCAAATTGGCGGACCGCTTGAAAGCGCCGATTGCGATTATCGACAAACGCCGACCTAAGCCGAATGTAGCCGAGGTTATGAATATCATCGGACATATTGAAGGAAAAACAGCCATTTTAATTGATGATATTATCGATACTGCAGGAACGATTACGCTTGCGGCCAATGCGCTCGTTGAAAGCGGCGCAGAGGAAGTGTATGCATGCTGTACGCATCCGGTTCTTTCCGGTCCGGCGATCGAAAGAATCGACAATTCCAAAATTAAAGAGCTCGTTGTGACCAACAGCATTGAGCTTCCTGAAGAAAAGAAAATTGCGAAGTTCAAGCAGCTTTCTGTCGCACCGCTTCTGGCAGAAGCAATTATTCGTGTGCATGAGAAGCAATCTGTCAGCTTCCTTTTCGATTAATTTGCTGATTCTGGTTTAAAGTTTTGTCGTTATGGGTATGGTTTTAGAAAGACCAATCTAACGATAGGATGGTGCTGAATATGGCAATTTTAAAAGCGGAAGAAAGAACGGATCCCAGAAGGTCTTCTTTAAGAAAGATCCGGCAATCCGGGTATGTGCCGGGTGTCATTTACGGAAGAAATCTGGAGAACAAATCCGTTGCGTTAGACAGTATCGAGCTTTTAAAAATCTTGCGCGCTGAGGGCAAAAATACGATTATCAACTTGGATATAAACGGTGATCAGCACTCAGTTATGGTGACTGAGCTGCAGACGGATCCATTAAAAGATTCAATCGTCCATGCCGATTTTAAAGTGGTTGATATGGAAGCGGAAATGGAGGCGACGGTCCCTGTAAACCTTACGGGTGAAGCAGAGGGCATCAAACAGGGCGGTGTTCTTCAGCAGCCGCTTTACGAGCTGTCTGTCACAGCAAAGCCGAAGAACATTCCGCAAACGATCGAGGTCGATATTTCCAGTCTCGAAGTCAATGATGTTCTAACCGTCGGCGATATTCCGTCTAAAGGCGATTATTCGTACAATCATGAGCCTGATGAAGTTGTTGCATCCATTCTTCCTCCTCAAAAGCAGGAAGAAACGGAAGCCGAATCAGCCGCTCAAGACGTTGAGGAACCAGAAAAAGGCACTGAAGAGGGAAAAGAAGAATAAATACGTAAGACGTAATCCTCCCGCGGTTACGTCTTTTGTGCTAGAATGAGGGGAAATTAGGATGCTCCCCCTCAGTATGCTGAGGCAGGGTTTTGCTTAAGGGAGGACATAGAATAATGCTTGTGTTTGCAGGATTGGGAAATCCGGGTAAAACATATGAAAATACGAGACACAATGTAGGTTTTATGACGATCGACGAGCTCTCAAAAGAGTGGAACATTCCGCTTGATAAAACAAAGTTCAACGGTCAATACGGAATCGGATTTGTTTCCGGCAAAAAGGTTCTACTTGTTAAGCCGCTTACATATATGAATTTATCGGGAGAATGTTTGAGGCCGCTTTTGGACTATTACGAGATCCCTGTTGACAATTTGAAAGTGATTTACGATGACTTGGATCTTCCGACCGGAAGAATCCGTCTGAGGACGAAAGGAAGCGCAGGCGGCCATAACGGCATCAAATCGATGATTCAGCATCTGGGAACAACGGAGTTTAACCGGATCAGAATCGGAATCGGCCGTCCGGTCAACGGCATGAAAATCGTCGACTATGTGCTTGGCGCTTTTACAGATGAAGAAGAGCCGGCGATACAAGAGGCCGTCAGACAATCGGCCAAGGCCTGTGAAGCTTCTTTGGATAAACCTTTTTTAGAAGTCATGAATGAATTTAATGCAAAGGTATAAGGCAAAAGGGAACGGAACATACTAGTTTTAAAAAGACTCGGTATGGAGGTTCCTTTATGGCTTTACATTATTATTGCCGGCATTGCGGCATTAAAGTCGGAAGTCTTGATCATTCTTATGTAAACAGTGAACAGTTAGGCTTTAACCACTTAACAAACGATGAAAGAAACGATATGATTTCTTATATGGATAATGGGGATTTACACGTAAAGACGATATGTGAAGATTGTCAAGAAGCGCTTGAGCGAAACCCGGATTATCACCAATATCATTCGTTTATTCAATAAATAGCTTTGGTGTAGAGACTAGACCAAAGCATTTTTCTATTTGAGGAAGAGAGGAGGGGCTCATTTGAACAATATTCAATCCTATATCACACAAAGCGATGATTTTAAATCCATCGTCAACGGCTTGAACGAAGGGCTGAAGGAACAGCTGCTTGCGGGGCTCTCCGGATCTGCCCGGTCATTATTTACAGCCGCTCTTACAAAAGAAACGAGACGGCCGGTATTTTTAATTACGCATAACCTTTATCAGGCTCAAAAAATTACAGATGACTTAACAGGGCTGGTAAAAGATCAGCCTGTCCTTTTATATCCTGTCAACGAATTGATTTCTTCTGAAATTGCAGTGGCAAGCCCCGAGCTGCGCTCGCAAAGGCTGGATGTTCTAAATAGGCTTGCAAGCGGTGAAACGCCTATCGTTATTGCACCGGCAGCAGCCGTCAGAAGAATGCTGCCCCCTGTCGAAGCATGGCAAAACAGTCAGATTCACATTGAGACGGGGCGCGACATTGACCCGGAACAGCTTCTCCAGAAGCTTGTTCAAATGGGGTATGAGCGTACGGATATGGTGGCGGCTCCAGGCGAATTCAGCATTCGCGGGGGTATTATCGATGTCTATTCATTGACTGAAGACAACCCTGTCCGGATTGAATTGTTTGATACAGAAGTTGATTCGATTCGTATTTTCAATACGGATGATCAGCGCTCACTGGAAACGCGCGATGAAGTAACGATCGGCCCTGCGAAGGAACTGATCGTGCGGGATGAAGACCGGCAAAGGGCGCTTGAACAAATCGATAAAGGCCTTGCCAACAGTCTTAAAAAGCTGAAGCTCGATAAACAAAAGGAAATTCTCGACCAAAATATCGCGGAAGATAAAGAGCGGCTCAAGGAAGGGCATATCGGCCAGGAAATGGTCAAATACCTTTCTTATTTCTATGAGAAGCCTGCTAGTTTACTAGATTATTTCCCGAAAAATACTTTGCTGATACTAGATGAAATCAGCCGTATTCATGAAATGGAAGACCAGCTGCAAAAGGAAGAGGCAGAGTGGATTACGAGCCTGCTGGAAGAAGGGAAAATCCTTCATGATACATCGATGTCATTTCCTTTTCACAGCCTCATTTCAAAACAGTCCCGCCCGATTTTGTATTACTCGCTGTTTTTAAGGCATGTACAGCACACCAGTCCGCAAAACATCGTCAATGTTTCAAGCAAGCAAATGCAAAGCTTTCACGGACAAATGAATGTGCTCAAAAATGAGATCGAACGGTTTAAAAAATCGAAATATACGACGGTTTTCCTAGGGGACAGCAAAGAGCGCGTCGAAAAGCTTGCATCTGTATTGTCCGATTATGACATCGAAGCCGCCCAGGCCGACCAGGATACAGCGCTTGCCCAAGGCCAGATTTACATTATGGAAGGCGGTCTTCAATCCGGTTTTGAGCTGCCGATGATCAAGCTGGCCGTCATTACCGAGGAAGAGCTGTTTAAAAAGCGTGTCAAAAAGCAGGCGCGCAAACAAAAACTGACCAATGCCGAACGGATCAAAAGCTACTCTGAGCTTCAGATCGGCGATTATGTCGTCCATGTGAACCACGGTATCGGAAAGTATTTAGGGATTGAAACGCTGGAGATCAACGGCATTCATAAGGATTACCTGAATATTCATTACCAGGGAAGCGACAAGCTTTACGTACCGGTTGACCAAATTGATCAGGTGCAAAAATACGTCGGTTCCGAAGGTAAAGAGCCGAAACTTTATAAACTCGGGGGAAGCGAATGGAAACGGGTTAAGAAAAAGGTTGAAAGCTCTGTCCAGGATATCGCCGATGACTTGATCAAGCTCTATGCCGAAAGGGAAGCAAGCAAAGGTTACGCGTTTTCTCCCGACCATGAAATGCAGCGTGAATTTGAAGCCGCATTTCCTTATCAGGAGACAGAGGATCAGCTGAGATCGATCCATGAGATTAAAAGGGACATGGAAAAAGAAAGACCGATGGATCGGCTCCTTTGCGGCGATGTGGGCTACGGCAAAACCGAAGTGGCGATCCGCGCCGCCTTTAAAGCGATTGCAGACGGAAAACAGGTCGCGATCCTTGTGCCGACTACGATCCTCGCACAGCAGCACTATGAAACGATATTGGAACGCTTCCAGGACTACCCGATTAATATCGGTTTGCTCAGCCGGTTCCGGACCAGAAAAGAAGCAAATGAAACGATTAAGGGCTTGAAGAACGGAACGATTGACATCGTGATCGGCACTCACAGGCTGTTGTCCAAGGATGTTGTGTACAAAGATCTTGGACTGCTTATCATCGATGAAGAACAAAGGTTCGGTGTCACACATAAGGAAAAAATTAAACGCATTAAAGCAAATGTCGACGTTTTGACGTTAACGGCGACTCCGATACCTCGAACCCTTCATATGTCCATGCTCGGTGTCAGAGATTTGTCAGTCATTGAAACGCCTCCGGAAAACCGCTTCCCGGTACAGACGTACGTTGTCGAATACAACGGGGCATTGGTCAGGGAAGCGATAGAACGCGAGCTGGCCAGAGGCGGTCAGGTTTACTTCTTGTACAACCGGGTCGAGGATATTGAAAGAAAAGCAGAAGAAATCTCGATGCTTGTGCCCGATGCCAAGGTGACGTATGCCCATGGGAAGATGACAGAAAACGAACTCGAATCGGTTATGCTGAATTTCTTAGAGGGAGAATCGGATGTGCTAGTCAGCACAACGATTATTGAAACGGGCGTTGATATTCCAAACGTCAATACCCTGATCGTATTTGACGCAGATAAGATGGGGCTTTCCCAGCTGTATCAGTTGAGGGGCCGAGTTGGCCGCTCAAACCGTGTAGCTTACGCTTACTTTACGTACAGGAAGGACAAAGTCCTTACGGAAGTGGCCGAAAAAAGGCTTCAGGCGATTAAAGAATTTACAGAACTCGGGTCAGGATTTAAAATCGCGATGCGCGATTTGACGATCCGCGGCGCCGGAAATCTTTTAGGCGCGCAGCAGCACGGGTTCATCGATTCTGTCGGTTTCGATTTATATTCGCAAATGCTCAAGGAAGCAATAGAAGCGCGCAAGGGAGATACACCGCAAGCTGAAAAGTTTGAGCCGGAAATCGATTTGGAGCTTGACGCATATATTCCGCAGACTTATGTGACAGACGGCAAGCAAAAAATAGATATGTATAAACGGTTCAGGGCGATTTCAACCATTGAAGAAAAGAGCGAGCTTCAAGATGAGATGATTGACCGCTTCGGCGAATACCCGAAAGAAGTCGAATATTTATTCGCCATCGCAGAGGCGAAGGTATATGCCATCAAAGAACGCGTCGAGCTGATCAAACAGGATAAAGACGCCGTCAAGCTGACGATTGACGAAAAAGCCAGTGCCGAAATTGACGGCCAAAAACTGTTTGAACTCGGCAGCAAGTACGGCAGACAGATCGGCCTCGGGATGGAAGGAAAGAAATTGAAAATTTCGATTCAAGTGAAAAACCGAAAACCGGAGGAGTGGCTGGAAACGCTTCTCGATATATTGAAAGGCCTTCAAAACGTTAAAAAGCAAACGATCGCTTCATCATAAAAATTTGTTGTTTCTCGCGTATATTACATTTGATGTGAAGGATACTAAAACCAATCAAGAGTGGAGAGTGTTACATAAGTACACAGCTCTGTTTATATCCACCAGATATATCATCAAATGAAAGAGAGGCAGCAGAGATGAAAGCAACTGGTATCGTACGTCGAATTGATGATTTAGGCCGGGTCGTGATCCCGAAGGAAATCCGCAGAACTTTGCGCATTCGTGAAGGAGACCCTTTGGAAATATTTGTGGACCGGGATGGGGAGGTTATTTTAAAAAAATATTCTCCGATCAGCGAGCTCGGCGACTTTGCAAAGGAGTATGCAGATGCGCTTTATGACAGCATGGGCCATTCCGTGCTGATTTGCGACCGGGATGTGTATATCGCGGTATCCGGAGGGTCTAAAAAAGACTATTTAAACAAATCGATCAGCGACATGGTCGAAAAGGCGATGGATCAGCGCAATTCTGTTTTGGACGGAGACGCGAAGACAATTCAGTTTATTGATGGTATTGATGAAGAGGTTGCTTCTTATACCGTCGGCCCGATTGTTGCAAACGGCGATCCGATCGGAGCGGTTGTCATTTTTTCAAAAGACCAGTCAATCGGCGAAGTGGAACATAAAGCGGTTGAAACTGCCGCCGGCTTTTTAGCCCGTCAAATGGAACAATAGGTCTTATTCCTTTTATTTTGACATTCCTGCTCGAACGAGCTGGAATGCCGAAAGTGTTTTTCTCAGCTTGAATCAGCATCAGCAGTTGGAACAGCACCTTTTGGGCTGTTCTTTTTTAATTCACAGTTGCAGGCGGGGTACGAGTCCTGAATATGGTATAATAAGCACGTTTCGTGCGCTTTTCAGAAAGCGCATTGGAAGGAGCTTAAAGGAATGGGGTTTTTAAAAGGCCAAAGACAATGGCTTTGGCAAGGCGCCTTTGTCCTATCATTGGCGGGGATATTATCAAAGATATTAAGCGCTGTATATAGAGTGCCTTTTCAAAATATAGTTGGAGATGTCGGTTTTTATATTTTTCAGCAGGTGTATCCGATGATCGGAATATCTGTGATGCTTGCCACCTCCGGGTTCCCGGTCATCATTTCAAAGTTGCTGAATGATTACGGGTCTGCAAACCGGGCAAAGATTCTCCGTGTGTCTATGCTCTTTTTATCGGCTGTCGGCCTCGGCTTTTTTCTACTCTTGTTTGCCGGAGCTGGAGCCATCGCAAGGTTTATGGGCGATCCCGACCTTGCCGGGGTGATCCGCACCGTGTCGTTTTCTTATTTGCTGCTACCGTTCGTGTCTTTGTTGAGAGGCTATTTTCAAGGAAGCGAACGGATGCTGCCGACCGCACTTTCCCAAATTGGAGAACAGACACTCCGGGTCGGGGCGATTCTTGTTTTGACATGGTGGCTCGTCAAAAGCGGCTTTTCCTTATATGACGCCGGTGCAGGGGCGGCCTTTGGCTCCCTTGTCGGCGGCCTTGCGGCGTTTTTCATTCTCGCCGTGTTTTGGGCCAAGCGTGAAAAGAAAACCACTGCTGCCCGGATGGAGGCCGGTACGGGTGATATTTTGAAACAGCTGTGTCTGTATTCGGTTACGATTTGTACCGCCGGCCTCATGCTGATTCTCATCCAGCTCGTCGACGCATTGAACTTGTATTCATTGTTGGCCGGACAAGGAATGGACGAACTTCAGGCGAAACATACAAAAGGGGTGTATGACAGGGGACAGCCGCTTTTGCAGCTGGGAACCGTTTTTGCTGCGAGCATTGCGACGGCTCTTGTCCCGTCCCTTACGAAAGCGAAGAAAAAGGGAGAAACTGCAGTGCTGGAGGAAAAGATCCGGTATTCGCTAAAAATGAGCTTCGTCATCGGCACGGGGGCAGCCGCCGGTCTGATATGTATTTTGGAGCCGGTGAATGTGATGCTGTTTAAGAACAGCGATGGAACGGCTGCACTTCAAATTTTCAGTGTGTCGATTCTCTTTGCATCGCTGGCGATCACGATGACCGCTGTTTTGCAAGGACTCGGCAATACATGTCTTCCGGCTGTTTCCGTCTGCGGCGGCTTTTTGGTGAAAGCCGTATTGAACGAGCTCCTGATCCCCGGTTTCGGCATTTCCGGGGCCGCTTTTGCGACTATGATGTCATTCGCCACTGTCGCTGGGCTCAATTTTTTTCAGCTGAAAAGAAAAGGCTGGATGAAGCTGTCGGAATACAGGATAGCGGGT
Organism: Bacillus haynesii; assembly: GCF_001969855.1. GTDB lineage: Bacteria > Bacillota > Bacilli > Bacillales > Bacillaceae > Bacillus > Bacillus haynesii. Next base: position 24,504 of record NZ_MRBL01000008.1, on the reverse strand, counting down.
GTTTTGTTGTCGGCTGTGATCATGTCGGCCGCTCTGCCGGTGTGGCTTTTTGCATTTGAAGCGGCCATACCTCATAAAAGCAGATGGATTTCAGCGGCGGAAAGTCTTAGCGCCGTTTTCGTCGGCGGCGTTGTCTTTTTGTCCGGTATCTTCACATTACGCGTGTTTTCAGAAAAAGAACTTGAGCTTGTACCTTTTGGCAGCAAGCTCCTGGCATTAAAACGAGAAAGGGGCGGAAGGCATGGCCGGTAAAATCACGGTAGTCGGCCTGGGGGCAGGCGATATGAATCAATTAACCCTCGGTGTATATAAACGGCTCACACAAGCGGAGGTTCTTTATGTCAGGACGAAAGACCATCCATTAATAGAAGACCTGAAAAAAGAAATAGCGGAGATTCATTTCTTTGATGAGGTTTATGAAAAGCATGATCAATTCGAAGATGTTTACGAGGAGATCGTAGAGCGGCTTTTTGAAGAGGCGAAGCAGGGGGATGTGCTCTATGCCGTTCCAGGCCATCCGTTCGTCGCTGAAAAAACGGTCCAGCTTTTGCTTGAGAGGCGGGACGCTCATCAGGCCGACGTCGTCGTCGAGGGAGGCCACAGCTTTATTGATGCGACGCTAAATGCTTTGCAGATCGATCCGATTGACGGGTTTCAGTTTGTCGATGCCGTCCGCTTTTCCGCTGACGAAATCGAGCTCCGTCATCATTTGATTATTTGCCAAGTATATGATCAAATGACGGCTTCAGAAGTCAAACTGACGTTGATGGAAAAGCTTCCTGATGACTATGAAATTGTCATTGTAACAGCGGCCGGTAGCAGCATGCAAGACATTCGGACAGTTCCTCTTTACGAATTGGACAGAAGTGTGGGCATCAATAATTTAACGAGCGTCTACGTTCCGCCTGTCAAAGACGAAGAGGGTCTGTACCAGGAATTTTCGATGTTCCGCAGCGTCATCAGGAAGCTGCGCGGGCCGGACGGCTGCCCATGGGATCGGAAACAAACCCATGAATCGCTCAAAAAATACTTAATCGAGGAATGCTATGAGGTGCTCGAGGCGATTGATGAAGAAGATCCCGACCACCTTGTAGAGGAGCTCGGCGATGTGATGCTTCAAGTTCTGCTGCATGCACAGATCGGTGAAGATGACGGCCTTTTTTCAATTGATGATGTCATTCGCGGCATCACCGCAAAAATGATCAGAAGGCATCCGCATGTCTTCGGAGAAGTCTCGGTTCGTGATGAGGCCGACGTCATGGTAAACTGGGAAGAGATCAAGAAGCAGGAGAAACAAGCGGACGATCCATCCCTCCTCGATGACATTCCAAAGCCGCTTCCTGCTTTGTCAAAAGCGAACAAGCTTCAGAAAAAGGCGGCAAAGACCGGATTCGACTGGTCGAATGTCGAGGATATTTGGGATAAGGTCCAGGAGGAAATGAAAGAATTTTCTTCAGAAATTTCCGAAGCCGAACAGAACAGCAAAAAAATGAAAGAAGAGTTCGGCGATCTTTTATTTGCGCTCGTCAATATCGGCCGGTTTTATAAAATCGAACCGGAAGAAGCCCTTGCGATGACAAATGCCAAGTTTTACAGAAGGTTCACGCATATTGAACAATCTGCAAAGCGTATGGGCAAGGATCTGGAAAGTATGACGCTTGAAGAAATGGACGAATTGTGGGATGAAGCGAAAGACATTGAAAGGAGCTGACAAGCGATGAGACTCGACAAATTTCTTAAAGTATCAAGGCTGATTAAAAGACGGACGCTTGCAAAAGAAGTGGCTGACCAGGGAAGAATTTCAATCAATGGCCAGCAGGCGAAAGCAAGCTCTGTTGTTAAAGCGGGAGACGAGCTTGCGGTGCGTTTCGGCCAAAAACTTGTAACCGTCAAAGTCAATGAATTAAAGGATACGACAAAAAAAGAAGAAGCCGCTGATATGTATACCATTCTCAAAGAGGAGAAGCTGGGAGGAGAATAGGCTTGTTCTAAAAAAATCCCCCGTCTCATACAATGCAGTATCGAATCTTTAGTATGAGGATATGGGGGATGAATCGATGAATGTATATTATGATCAGCACAACCCTTCCGGCGGGGCATCTGGTCCTGAACATAATGTAACGATGAAGGGCCGCAAGCTCCTGGATATATCCGGTGTCAAACAGGTCGAGAGCTTTGACAACGAGGAATTTTTACTGGAGACGGTCATGGGCATGCTTGCGGTCAGAGGCGAAAACCTGCAGATGAAGAATCTCGATGTGGAAAAAGGCGTGGTCTCCATCAAGGGAAGAGTGCTTGATCTCGTCTATTTGGATGAGCAGCAGGGGGAGAAAGCTAAAGGATTTTTTAGCAAGTTGTTTAAATGACGCTGACCACACAGTTCTATACGATGCTGGCCATGGCCGGAATGGGGGCATGGCTTGGCGCTTCCCTTGACACCTATACCCGTTTTGTCGTTCGCCCGAAAACAGCAAGGTGGCTGTTGTTTCTCCATGACTTTTTGTTTTGGGTGGTACAAGGTCTCCTTTTTTTCTATGTTTTGCTGAGCGTGAATGAAGGGGAATTCCGAATTTATATCTTTCTGGCGGTCATGCTTGGGTTTGCCGCTTATCAAAGCCTTTTTAAGCAGGTCTATATCAAGCTTTTGGAATGGATGATTTCCTTTTTTATATTCATCTCCAGGCTGGTCTCAAAGATGATGCGTATGATGGTGTTTCGGCCTGTTGTATGGACGTTTCAAGCTATTTTAGCCATCATTCTCTTTACAATGAGAAATATCTATGTTCTTTTTCGTTTTTTTGCGGTATGTTTATATAAGATATTAAAAGTTGCAGGATATCCGATTTATTTTATACTATATCAATGCTGCAGGCTTCTTCCCGCCCCGGTTCGGGGATTGTTGAGACGCTTTTTGCAAAAAGGAGCAGGATTTTTCGAAAAGGGGAAGAAACTATTCATAACCATTAGGGCAAAACTTTTAAAAAAATGAAGGGAGGCCGTCTGGAATGAATGATCCCACAAGACGCAACATATCGCAAATACAGAACGAATACAAAGAGCAGATGGAGCGAAAACAGCAGCAGCTGAAAAGAAAAAGACGCGGTCTATACAGACGGTTGATGGTTTTCGGCGCCGTTGTGCTGCTGTCGGCGATTGTGATTGTCAGCTCACTCTGGTCGCAGACTTCGGATATCAGCGCGAAGCAAGAGAAGAAAGCAGATCTTTTGAAACAATTGGAACAGCTGGAAGCAAAAAAATCGGATTTGAAAGATGAGATTGTGAAATTAAAGGACGAGGACTACGTTGCAGAGCTTGCCAGAAAGGATTATTACCTCTCAAAGGATGGCGAAATCATCTTCAAGTTTGAAGATAAGAGCAAGTAGCCTTGTTGACACTTAATTTTTTCTTTATGTATAATTAAACAAATGATCTTTTTTAAGTCTAAGGAGGAGCACTTTTTTTATGTCGATTGAAGTTGGCAGCAAGTTGCAAGGGAAAGTAACAGGTATTACAAATTTCGGAGCGTTTGTTGAACTGCCTGGAGGATCAACAGGTCTTGTTCATATCAGCGAAGTAGCCGATAACTACGTGAAGGACATTAATGATCATCTGAAGGTCGGTGATCAAGTAGAAGTTAAAGTCATCAATGTTGAGAAAGATGGGAAAATCGGCTTGTCTATCAAAAAGGCTGTAGACCGTCCTCAATCATCAAGACCTTCGAGACCTAAAAATGATTTCCGCTCTAAAGAAACGTTTGAACAGAAAATGAATAAGTTTTTAAAAGACAGTGAAGATCGCTTATCGTCTCTAAAACGCAACACGGAATCAAAACGTGGAGGGCGCGGAGCAAGAAGAGGTTAACTTGCTGCTTTCTATAATATACGAAAGGCATTCGTCTTATCCCAGCGGATGCCTTTTTATTTTCTTATAAAATTTTATTAAAATTTCTATTGACGGATAGGACAATCCTTTGTATTATAGAACTTGTGCGTTAAAAGAAATCAACAACATGGCGGTGTAGCTCAGCTGGCTAGAGCGTACGGTTCATACCCGTGAGGTCGGGGGTTCGATCCCCTCCGCCGCTACTTATATGACGGCCCGTTGGTCAAGTGGTTAAGACACCGCCCTTTCACGGCGGTAACACGGGTTCGAATCCCGTACGGGTCATTCCGGAAACCGGCTTCTTTTGAAGCCGGTTTTTTGCTGCATAAAAATATGCAAAATAACGGGAATGGACTCGACTTATCAAGAGTGATTGAAGCATGCTACAAAAAGCGTCGAACAGTTCTTTGAATTCGTTACCTTCTTTTGACAAAATCTTATTTCATCTTTCGCTATAATGGCAAGCAACGAATAAACGAGTGGGAGATGAGAGCATGGAAAAAGCGGAAAGAAGAGTGAACAGCCCAATAGCTGGACCTGCTGTTCAAAAATTGTATTCATGGTTTGGCAGCATGACGAAGCTCGTGATGCAGCATTTATATTCCCTCTTTTTTTATAAAGGGCTGATCTATATGGTCATCGGTTTTTTATTGGGACGAGCCTTCATTCTGTCAGAGGTCATTCCCTTTGCTCTTCCATTTTTCGGAGCGATGCTTTTAATCAAAAAAGATAAAGCTTTCCTTGCATGCCTGGCGCTTCTTGCCGGAGCACTGAGCATATCGCCTCAGCATTCGCTGTTCGTGCTTGCGGCTCTGTTTACATTTGCGATATGTTCAAAAATGACGTCTCTTATTATAAAAGACCGTGTCAGAACGCTGCCTGTCGTCGTCTTTTTGGCGATGGCTGTGACAAGATGCGGATTCGTATATGCCGAATACGGTACGGTTTCAGGTTATCACTATATTATGGCTTTCGTTGAAGCCGGATTATCGTTTATCCTCACACTGATTTTTTTGCAAAGCCTGCCGATTGTCACATCAAAGCGGGCGAAACAGTCGCTGAAAATTGAAGAGATCATTTGTTTTATGATTTTAATCGCTTCTGTTCTCACGGGCTTGACAGGCGTTTCTTTTCAAGGCATGCAGGCTGAACTGATATTGGCCCGTTATGTCGTGCTCGCTTTCGCGTTCATCGGAGGCGCAAGCATCGGCTGTACAGTCGGGGTTGTGACCGGGCTGATTCTCAGCCTCTCAAATATCGGCAATTTATATCAGATGAGCCTGCTGGCTTTTTCAGGCCTTCTCGGTGGTTTGCTAAAAGAAGGAAAAAAGTTCGGTGCTGCGGTCGGCTTATTGATAGGATCTCTATTGATTTCGCTGTACGGAGAAGGTTCGGCTGAACTGGTACCGACGCTTTATGAATCTTTGATTGCAATCGGCCTGTTCCTTTTAACCCCTCAGTCAATTACGAAAAAAGTGGCCAAGTATATACCGGGGACGACTGAGCACGCCCAGGAACAGCAGCAGTATGCAAGAAAAATCCGTGATGTCACCGCCCAAAAGGTCGATCAGTTTTCGAGCGTTTTTCACGCTTTATCCGAAAGCTTCGCTACCTTTTATCATTCAGTTCCAGACGATGAAGGGAAAGAAAAAGAGATCGACCTGTTTTTGAGCACGGTGACAGAACACTCCTGCCAGTCCTGCTATAAGAAAAACAAGTGCTGGGTTCAGAACTTTGATAAAACATATGACTTGATGAAACGAGTTATGCAGGAAACAGAAGAAAAGCAATATTTTAAAAACCGCAAGCTGAAAAAGGAGTTTCATCAGCACTGCTCCAAATCAAAGCAAGTAGAAGCGCTGATGGAAGACGAGCTGACTCATTTTAGGGCGAACCAGACATTAAAACAAAAGGTGCATGACAGCAGGCGTCTCGTCGCAGAACAGCTGCTCGGAGTTTCTCAGGTTATGGCGGACTTTTCTCGGGAAATAAAAAGAGAGAGAGAGCAGCATTTTATTCAAGAAGAACAAATTCGGGATGCGTTGCAACACTTCGGCATTGAGATTCAGCAAGTCGAAATTTACAGCCTTGAGCAGGGAAACATCGATATTGAAATGAGTATCCCGTATTGCAACGGCCATGGGGAGTGTGAGAAAATCATCGCTCCGATGCTGTCCGATATTTTGGAAGAACAAATTATCGTCAAAGCAGAACAGTGCGCCGGTCATCCGAATGGATATTGTCACGTTGCCTTCGGTTCCGCGAAGTCATACAGGGTGGTGACAGGAGCCGCGCATGCAGCAAAAGGCGGAGGGCTTGTCTCCGGCGACAGCTACAATATGATGGAGCTCGGCACCGGCAAATATGCCGCCGCCATCAGCGATGGTATGGGAAATGGCGCAAGGGCCCATTTTGAAAGCAATGAGACGATCAAGCTGCTGGAAAAGATTCTTCAGTCGGGCATCGACGAAAAAGTGGCGATTAAAACGATCAACAGCATTCTTTCATTAAGGACGACAGATGAAATTTATTCGACATTGGATTTATCGGTCATCGATCTTCAGGATGCGAGCTGCAAGTTTTTGAAAATCGGCTCCACCCCGAGCTTTATTAAAAGAGGCGATCAAATTATCAAAGTGCAGGCCAGCAATCTGCCGATCGGCATCATTACAGAATTTGATGTCGATGTTGTCAGCGAGCAATTAAAAGCGGGAGACCTTTTGATCATGATGAGTGACGGAATCTTTGAAGGGCCGAGACATGTTGAAAATCATGATCTGTGGATGAAGCGCAAATTGAAATCGCTGAAAACCGAGGAGCCGCAGGAAATCGCTGACTTAATCATGGAAGAAGTGATCCGGACAAGGTCGGGTCTGATTGAGGACGACATGACGGTGATTGTCATCAAGCTGGACCATAATACACCAAAGTGGGCCTCCATTCCGGCGCCGGCTTTTTTCCAAAAGAATCAAGAGATTTCTTAGCATTCGTATAAATCAAATTTCTTCTGGCGATGATGGAACTAAATCAAGATATCTTTGTCCAGGAGGAATAAAAACGATGAAAAAGGGGCACTTGAATCAAATCCTGCTTTTGACGGACGGCTGTTCAAACCGCGGCGAAGACCCGCAGGCCATGGCTGCCTTTGCGAAGGAGCAGGGAATTACCGTGAATGTGATTGGGATTATGGACGAGCATGAAATGGATCAGGAGGCGATGAAAGAAGTCGAAGGGATTGCTCTCGCAGGCGGGGGAGTTCACCAGGTTGTTTATACGTCGCAGCTGTCGCAGACCGTTCAAATGGTGACAAAAAAGGCGATGACACAAACCCTTCAAGGCGTGGTCAACAGTGAGCTCAAACAAATTCTCGGCAAGCATACCGAAATGGATGAACTGCCTCCTGATAAACGCGGTGAAGTCATGGAAGTCGTAGACGAGCTCGGTGAGACCGTACATCTTCATGTATTGGTTCTTGTCGATACAAGCGCGAGCATGAATCCGAAGCTTCCGACCGTTAAAGAAGCATTGATAGACCTTTCCATCAGTCTCAATTCAAGAATCGGCGAAAACGAATTTGCGATGCTTATATTTCCCGGGAAAAAACAAGAGGTCGAGCTTGTGCTCGATTGGACCCCGAAGTTTGAATCTCTTTCTTCAATATTTTCCAAGGTTTCAGCCGGCGGCATTACGCCGACAGGACCTGCAATACGAGAGGCGATTCAGCATTTTAACAAAATCGGCTCAAGAAGGAGAATGTTAGAAGACGATGAAAAACGCTTCGACGAGTTTGGCGGCTAGTCTAAAGCCGGGTGCAGCCGTTGTTGGAAAGTGGAACAATCATTCCTACAAGATCATCAGACAGCTTGGAAAAGGGGCGAATGGCGTTGTGTATCTGGCCGATTCAAGAAAGGGCCGCGTTGCATTAAAAGTGAGCGATGACAGCCTGTCCATTACCTCGGAAGTGAATGTTCTGAAATCTTTCTCAAAGGCCCAGGCAAAAGCAATGGGGCCTTCTTTTTTTGATGTGGATGACATGATGGTTGCGGGTACCGGCAAAAAACTTTCATTTTATGTCATGGAATATATTGAGGGTCCGCTTCTTTTAAGATATGTAAACGAAAAAGGCGAGGAATGGATTCCGGTGCTGATCAGCCAGCTTCTCTCAAGCCTGTCGGCAATTCATCGCGAAGGATGGGTGTTTGGAGATTTAAAGCCCGAGAATTTAATCGTGACGGGTCCTCCGCCGCAAATCCGCTGCATTGATGTGGGCGGGACGACAAAAGAAGGCCGGGCAATTAAGGAATATACGGAGTTTTTTGACAGAGGCTATTGGGAATTTGGCACCCGTAAGGCTGAGCCGTCGTATGATCTGTTTTCCGTCGCCATGATTATGGTGAACTGTGCAGTGAAAAAAGAATTCAAAAAGACAGCAAGACCTCAGGAACAGCTCATGACAGTCATTGACGGCCATCCGTTTTTAAAACGGTATAAACCGGTTCTTGCTTCTGCTTTAAAAGGAAGCTATCGAACAGCTGATGAAATGAAGGAAGATCTCCTGGAAATCGGCCGGCCGTCCCGAATGCAAAGCAGCCGCCAGTCGAGAACAGCCAGTTCTTCATCGGCATCCGCCCCGTCTCAAGGCCTGCGGCATAAGCGGGGGACGTCTCAGCAGCAAAGGTTAAGGAGCGGGCGCAGAAAGCAAAGAAACAGTTCTAAATCCGGCGGCGTTTTTGAAACGCTGTTGATCGTCGTAAGTGTTCTTGCCCTTTACTTTGCGTATATCGTTCTCTTTTTTATTTAGCTCTGCTTTCTCGGCGGATAGCTCTTCTTTGCAGGGACCGATTGAAAGTGTTAGGATATTTATATCTTTTGAAATACACCCTGCTCTTAGTGGGAGGACATTGTGAGAAGTATTGAAGATTTCATGAAAAAATACGAACTGTCATTTGATGGAGTGACGCTGATTGCAGGTGTCTCCGGCGGGCCTGATTCGATGGCGCTGTTGCATGCTCTGCACCGTACGGTTCCTGCCTCCGCGACGCTGATTGCCGCACACGTCGATCATATGTTCAGAGGCGAAGAGTCTGAACGTGATATGCAGTTCGTTCAGGACTACTGTGAGGCGGAAGGCATACAATGCGAGGCGGTGCAAATCGATGTCCTGACATTTGCCGCTGAAAACAATCTGAATAAACAGGCTGCTGCGAGAGAATGTCGGTATTCGTTTTTTCAGGAGTTAATGAAAAAGCACCGGGCTGAATACATGGTTCTGGCTCATCATGGAGATGATCAGGTGGAGACGATGCTGATGAAGATGGCAAAAGGCACTGTCGGGATCGGGCTTGCCGGAATTCAGCCAAAGCGCCGTTTTGACAGCGGCTGGCTGCTCAGGCCGTTTCTAAGGCTGACAAAGGATGATCTTTTGGCTTACTGTAAAGAGAATCGAATACCGTTTAGAACCGATCCGAGCAACAGTGAGGATGATTACACCAGGAACCGGTTCAGGCACCATGTTCTCCCTTTTCTGAAGAAAGAGTCGGAAGATGTCCATAAAAGGTTTCAAGCCGTCAGTGAATTCCTGACAGAAGACGAATTATACTTACAGGCATTAACGAAAGACAAAATGAATACAGTAATCACAAGCAAGTCAAGTTCCGGTGTCGAAATCAGCATCGACCGACTTCTTGCGCTCCCTATGCCTTTACAAAGAAGGGGAGTTCATCTAATATTAAACTATCTTTATGAAAACGTTCCATCAGCGTTTTCAGCCCATCATATTCAAGTGTTTCTGGATTGGATTTCACAAGATGGACCATCCGGTTCCCTTGATTTTCCGAATGGGTTAAAAGTCGCAAAATCTTATCATACATGTTTGTTTACATTTCAGCGTTTACAATGTGAAAATATTTCCTATCATTATGAAATAAGCGGGGCAGACGAAGAAGAACTGATGCTTCCCAACGGCTCCTCCCTTCATGTGAGCGGACCCGGTTCAACCCGGGAGCTGCAAGGAAATGATGTTTTTGCAACAAGTCCCAAGCAGGTTCAGTTTCCCCTTTATGTACGGACAAGGCAAAACGGAGACCGAGTCAAACTTAAAGGGATGAACGGCTCAAAAAAGGTTAAAGATATATTTATTGATGAAAAAGTGCCTCTTTCGAAAAGAGACAGCTGGCCCATTGTAACAGACGCGGTTGGAAACATTATCTGGTTACCTGGTCTGAAAAAAACCATTTTTGAGGAACTTGATGTTACAAACAATGATCGCATTGTATTACAATATAGACAGCATGAAAAGTGTAGGGGGCTAGCAAAGAATGAAACAGGATATTGAAAATATCTTGATCTCAGAAGAAGAGATCCAAAAGAAAGTCAAGGAGCTGGGCGCGACTCTGACAGAAGAGTACAGCGGCAAGTTTCCGCTGGCAATCGGTGTGTTAAAGGGAGCCATGCCGTTTATGGCTGATCTTTTGAAGCATATTGATACATATTTGGAAATGGATTTCATGGATGTATCAAGCTACGGCAGTTCCACGGTTTCTTCCGGAGAGGTAAAAATCATAAAGGATTTGGACACATCTGTAGAGGGCCGTGACATCTTAATTATTGAGGATATCATCGACAGTGGGCTAACCTTGAGTTATCTTGTAGAGCTTTTCCGATACCGCAAAGCAAAATCGATTAAGATCGTAACCCTTCTTGATAAACCAAGCGGACGAAAAGCGGATATCAAAGCGGATTACGTCGGCTTTGAAGTTCCCGATGCTTTCGTTGTCGGATATGGTCTCGATTATGCTGAACGCTATCGTAACCTTCCGTACATCGGAGTGCTGAAACCTGCGGTTTATGAGAGCTGATTCGGGCTTGTCAGCGAAAGGGATATCTGTTGTATTGGAACGATTTTCTATGATACTATTGAACATAGTTGTGCTTACTGTGGGAGGAGGTAAGGAATGAATCGGGTCTTCCGTAATACCATTTTTTATTTACTTATTTTATTAGTTGTGATCGGAGTTGTGAGCTACTTCCAAACCGCAAATCCGAAAACAGAGAATATGACGTATAGTGACTTTGTTTCAAACCTAGATAACGGGAAGGTTGAAAATGTCTCGATCCAGCCTGTCAGGGGTGTGTACGAGGTTCGAGGGCAGCTGACGACCTATGAGAAAGATCAGTATTTCCTGACCCATGTTCCTGAAGGAAAAGGGGCAGATCAAATCATTGATCAAGTGAAAAAAACGAAGATACAAATAGAACCTGCACAGGAAGCAAATGGATGGATGACGTTCTTTACCACCATCATTCCTTTTGTTATTATCTTCATTCTTTTCTTCTTCCTGCTTAATCAGGCTCAAGGCGGCGGCAGCCGTGTTATGAACTTTGGAAAAAGCAAGGCGAAGCTCTATACAGAAGAAAAGAAACGCGTCAAATTCAAAGATGTGGCAGGAGCAGATGAAGAAAAGCAAGAGCTTGTGGAAGTCGTTGATTTCCTCAAGGATCCCCGCAAATTCGCTGAGCTCGGAGCAAGGATTCCGAAAGGCGTGCTTTTGGTCGGACCTCCGGGTACCGGTAAAACATTGCTGGCGAAAGCTTGTGCCGGTGAAGCAGGGGTGCCTTTCTTCAGCATCAGCGGATCTGACTTCGTTGAAATGTTCGTCGGGGTTGGTGCATCACGGGTTCGCGACTTGTTCGAAAACGCCAAGAAAAATGCGCCGTGTCTGATTTTCATCGATGAGATTGATGCTGTCGGACGCCAGCGGGGAGCAGGTCTTGGCGGAGGTCACGATGAACGTGAACAGACGCTCAACCAGCTTCTTGTTGAAATGGATGGATTCAGTGCCAATGAAGGAATCATCATTATCGCTGCGACAAACCGCGCCGATATTTTAGACCCTGCATTGCTGCGCCCGGGACGTTTTGACCGTCAAATTACTGTTGACCGCCCGGATGTCAAAGGCCGTGAAGCTGTACTTCAAGTACACGCAAGAAACAAGCCGCTTGATGAATCCGTAAACTTAAAAGCGATCGCGATGCGGACGCCTGGATTCTCAGGTGCAGACCTTGAAAACCTTCTAAATGAAGCGGCTCTCGTAGCGGCGCGTCAAGATAAGAAAAAGATCGATATGCGAGACATCGATGAAGCGACAGACCGCGTCATCGCCGGACCTGCAAAGAAAAGCAGGGTGATTTCGAAAAAAGAACGCAATATCGTGGCTTATCACGAGGCGGGACACACCGTTATCGGACTTGTCTTGGATGAAGCGGATATGGTGCATAAAGTAACGATCGTACCGCGCGGCCAAGCAGGCGGATACGCCGTCATGCTTCCTAAGGAAGACCGTTATTTCCAAACCAAACCCGAACTTCTCGATAAAATCGTCGGCTTGCTTGGAGGCCGTGTAGCTGAAGAAATTATCTTCGGCGAGGTCAGCACGGGTGCCCATAACGACTTCCAGCGCGCTACAGGCATTGCCAGACGAATGGTGACCGAATTCGGTATGTCTGAAAAGCTCGGTCCTCTTCAATTCGGACAATCGCAAGGCGGGCAAGTGTTCTTGGGACGCGATTTCAACAATGACCAAAACTACAGCGACGCGATTGCGTATGAAATCGATAAGGAAATTCAGCGCTTCATTAAGGAATGTTATGAACGTGCAAAAACAATCCTTACTGAAAATCGCGACAAACTTGAGCTGATCGCTCAAACATTGCTGGAAGTTGAAACGCTCGACGCTGAACAAATCAAACATTTGTCTGAGCACGGAAGACTTCCTGATCGCACATATTCGGATGATCAGGAGAAGACAGATGATGTGAAAGTTAACATCAATAAACGAGATGACGAAGAGAAAAACGAGGATGAAAAAGAGTAATGACGCTCTTTCGCATCTTTAGGAAAACTGCCAAGCTTACTTTTGGCAGTTTTCTTTTTTTATGGCTGAAAAATCCGCTTTCGAAAATCTTTATTCACCCCGGTTTGATTCGTTTACAAACAGAATCGGCATCGTGTATTGTATGATGGTAGAATGTTTTATGTCCAAGTAAGAGAAACTAGTCAAAAGTGGTGATCAGAATGTTGCTTGTTATAGATGTGGGAAATACAAACACCGTCCTTGGCATCTACCACGAAGGAGAGCTCGAATATCATTGGCGGATTGAGACAAGCCGCCATAAAACAGAAGACGAATTCGGCATGCTTCTTCGTTCTTTGTTTGATTATGTCGGACTGATGTTTGACCAAATCGAAGGGATTATTATTTCATCAGTTGTACCTCCGATCATGTTCTCCCTCGAAAGAATGTGTAACAAATATTTTCAGATCGAGCCTCAAATTGTCGGTCCGGGAATGAAAACAGGATTAAACATAAAATACGATAATCCGAAAGAAGTCGGAGCAGACCGCATTGTAAATGCAGTGGCGGCTATTCATCTCTATGGAAGCCCCCTGATTGTCGTTGATTTTGGAACGGCTACGACGTACTGTTATATTAACGAGCGCAAGGAGTATATGGGCGGTGCGATCGCGCCGGGCATCACAATTTCAACTGAAGCGCTTTATTCAAGAGCTGCCAAGCTTCCCAGAATTGAAATTGCACGGCCTGATCATATTGTCGGCAAAAGTACGGTCAGCGCGATGCAGTCCGGAATCCTTTACGGCTATGTCGGACAGGTTGAAGGCATTGTCAAGCGGATGAAATGGCAGTCCAAGAAAAATCCGAAAGTCATTGCGACGGGCGGCCTTGCTTCCTTGATTGCAGACGAATCGGACTGCATCGATATTGTTGACCCGTTCCTTACGTTGAAGGGACTAGAACTTATTTATGAACGGAATCGTGTTGAAAGTGTATAGGAGGATAAGGTATGGATTATTTAGTGAAAGCCATCGCATATGACGGCAAAGTGAGGGCATATGCAGCGAATACAACAGAAACGATTCATGACGCCCAAAGAAGGCATAACACATGGCCTACCGCTTCCGCCGCTTTAGGAAGAACGATGACGGCGGCTGTCATGCTCGGCGCTATGCTGAAAGGCGAAGACAAGCTTACCGTTAAGATTGAAGGAGGCGGACCGATCGGCGCGATTGTCGCTGACGGAAATGCAAAAGGAGATGTCAGAGGATACGTGTCCAATCCGCACGTTCATTTCGACTTAAATGAACACGGCAAACTTGACGTCAGAAGAGCCGTCGGAACGTCAGGCACGCTAAGCGTAGTCAAAGATCTAGGTCTCCGCGATTTATTTACAGGCCAGGTTGAGATCGTTTCAGGAGAAATCGGCGAGGATTTTACATATTATCTCGTGTCTTCTGAGCAGGTTCCTTCTTCGGTTGGTGTAGGGGTGCTCGTCAACCCCGACAATACGATTTTAGCTGCAGGCGGATTTATCCTTCAGCTGCTGCCGGGCACGGACGATGAAACCATCACGAAGCTTGAAACAAACCTTTCTCAAGTGGAGCCCATTTCAAAGCTGATTCAGAAAGGTCTGACACCTGAGGAAGTGCTGGCTGCGGTATTGGGAGAAGAACCGGAAATACTGGAAACTGTTCCTGTCCGGTTTACATGCAATTGTTCAAAAGAGCGTTTCTCAAGAGGTATCATCGGTCTTGGCAAGGATGAAATTCAACAGATGATTGATGAAGATGGCCAAGCTGAGGCTCAATGCCATTTTTGCAATGAAACGTATCGGTTTACAAAGGAAGAGCTTGAAGCGCTTCGAGATGAAATATAAGCCCGCTATCAGTAGCGGGTCTTTTACAATGGGGAAAGGGGAGACACCATATTGAAATCAAGAACACTTTGGCCGATTATTTTAGGTGCGATCTTCGTCAATTGTATCGTAATCGCGTATGTTCTCACGAAAGCGCAGACAGCTTCTTCATCGTCAGCTCAAGAAGTCATTGCACATATCGGAAAAAACGGCATCACGCGTGAAGAATGGCTGAGCGAAATGGAAGAGCGCTACGGAAAATCAACGCTTGAAGATATGATCAACGACCGCGTTGTTACCCAAATGGCCGAAAAAAACAAGATCAAAGTGTCTGATGACGACATTGAAAGAGAATTTCTGCTGATTAAAGCTGTATACAATTCCTTCTACGAAGACGAAGACACGACAGAAAAAGAATGGAAAGAGCAGATCAAGCATAATATTCTTCTTGAAGAGCTCCTGACAAAAGACATTGTGATTTCTGACAGCGAATTGAAGTCATTCTATAACAAAAATAAGGACTTATATAAATTCGATGATTCTTACCGCCTCAAACATATCATTGTCAAAGATCAAGACGAAGCAGAACAAGTTCTTAAAGAGCTGAAGGAAGGATCCAGCTTTGAAGCAGCCGCAGCTGAACACTCGACTGACCGGTATACGGCTCCTTACGGCGGCGACCTCGGATTCGTCAATGATCAGCACGAAAACGTTCCGGCCGAATATTTAGCGAAAGCCGAGGAACTAAAGGAAAATCAATGGGTGGATGAACCGATTAAAACGAGCCAAGGCTATGCGATCATCCAGCTTAAAGAAAAGCTCCCGGGGCAAGCTTTCACTTACAGCGAAGTAAAAAATCAAATCAGAAGGCAGATCGCGATGGATCAATTAGGCGACAAAGCTTCGGTCAAGACACTATGGAAAGATGCGAAAGTATCCTGGTTTTATGACGAAAAAAATAAAGATTGACAAAATATTTTGATATTGATAAATTAGATATAATCCCAATAAAATTACTCGGAAATTGAGGTGTTCAAATGGTTCGCGTTGCAAACTCTGTTTATGACTTAATCGGAAATACACCTGTCGTTAAATTAAATCGACTAGTTGATGAAGACAGTGCTGAAGTATATGTGAAACTGGAGTATATGAACCCTGGAAGCAGCGTAAAAGATCGGATCGCGCTTGCTATGATAGAAGACGCTGAGGAGAAAGGCCTTCTGAAAGAAGGGGATACACTGATTGAACCGACAAGCGGAAATACGGGAATCGGACTTGCCATGGTCGCTGCAGCGAAAGGCATCAAAGCGATTCTTGTTATGCCTGATACAATGAGTTCTGAGCGCCGCAACCTTCTGCGTGCATATGGAGCTGAGCTTGTACTGACTCCGGGTGCTGAAGGAATGAAAGGCGCGATTAAAAAAGCGGAAGAACTGGCTGAGGAACACGGCTATTTTATGCCTCAGCAATTTAACAATCCTGCGAACGCAGAAGTTCACCGTCGCACGACGGGTAAAGAAATTGCTGAACAATTCGGAGACGGTTTAGATGCATTCATTGCAGGCATCGGAACCGGCGGAACGATAACGGGTGCCGGAGAAGTTCTGAAAGAAAAAAATCCGTCCATCAAGATTTTTGCGGTGGAACCGACTGATTCTCCTGTTCTTTCAGGAGGAAAACCAGGTCCGCACAAAATTCAGGGAATCGGAGCGGGCTTCGTTCCGGAAATCTTGAATACGGAAATTTACGATGAAATCATCACAGTGAAAAACGAAGAAGCCTTTGAATTTGCCCGTAAAGCGGCGAGTGAAGAAGGAATTCTCGGAGGAATTTCTTCAGGCGCGGCGATCTGTGCTGCTCTTCAAGTCGCTAAAAAGCTTGGAAAAGGCAAAAAAGTTCTCGCTGTGCTGCCTAGTAACGGAGAGAGATACTTAAGCACGCCTCTTTATCAATTTGAATAGGCTCCAGCTGAAACGGGAGGCTGCCGACGATGTCGGCGGCCTTTTGTTTGTCATGAAGCGCAGCCCTTTTAAAAAACTCGGTGTCCTTGAGTGAACATGCTCAAGGACTTTTTTCTATATTGGAAATGAAATTCTCTTTTCCTAGAAAAAAGATATGCATTACAATAAGGACATTAGACTAACGGCAGAGGAATGATACGATGAGACAACGAAGGCCTGTAGCCAGAGCGTTCCCGTTTTCCAATCCCCGGTTTTTGCAGCAATTTGAAAGCCTTTCGAAAGGAAAAGAATACCGCGTTCTGCTGGAAAGCGCGAGAGGCGGAGCATACAGCATAGCCGGGATCGACCCTGTCGCAATAGCGAAAGGGAAAGACGGCATCACGACGATTCAATATAAAGGAGACATCATTTTCAAAGAGGGGGATCCGTTTCTGCAGTTTTCTCAGTGGTTTGAAACGCTGAAAACGGAGACGGTTGCAGATTTTCCCGACTTTCAGGGCGGGGCTGTCGGTTTTCTAAGCTATGACTATGCCCGGTATATTGAGAAATTCAAAATCCTGTCTATCGATGATCTGCAAACGCCGGATTTATTCTTTCTCGTATTTGATGATATAGCCGTCTATGACCATAAGCAGCAGCAGCTTTGGGTGATTACCCACACCGATGATGAAACGCCGGCCGCTGCGGAAGAGAAATTGGACAGACTTGAGCAAATGTGGAAGATGGAACATCCGAAGACCGCTGGCGGTCATCAACCGAATGATAATAAAATCCCGTCATTCACGGCCTCATTTACAGAAGCCGACTTTTCTCAGGCCGTTGAGAAAGTGAAGCAATACATCGCAAGCGGTGACGTATTTCAGGTGAACCTTTCTGTTCGCCAGTCGGAGCGTCTTTCTGCGCCTCCTTATGAGGTATACAAGATGTTAAGAGAAATCAACCCTTCGCCGTACATGGCCTACTTGGAAACCCCGGATTTTCAAATCATCTGCGGGTCGCCTGAACTGCTCATTAAGAAAAAGGGCACCAGGCTTGAAACAAGGCCGATTGCCGGGACAAGATCCCGCGGGGCGGATGAAGCGGAGGATGAAGCGCTCGCGAACGAATTGATCAAGAGTGAAAAAGAGCGCGCCGAACATGTGATGCTCGTTGATTTAGAGCGTAATGACCTCGGCAGGGTCTCCAAGTACGGTTCGGTCCGGGTCGATGAATTCATGGTGATTGAGAAGTATTCCCACGTCATGCATATCGTCTCAAATGTGTGCGGTGAACTAAGGGACGAATGCGATGCCGTGGATATCATCCATGCCGTGTTTCCCGGCGGTACGATCACCGGAGCGCCGAAAGTCAGAACGATGGAAATTATTGAGGAGCTTGAGCCGACGAGGCGGGGGCTTTATACTGGTTCTATAGGGTGGTTCGGATATAATCAGGATATGCACTTTAAT
This sequence comes from Bacillus haynesii, assembly GCF_001969855.1. Taxonomy (GTDB): domain Bacteria; phylum Bacillota; class Bacilli; order Bacillales; family Bacillaceae; genus Bacillus; species Bacillus haynesii. The sequence goes on along the minus strand of NZ_MRBL01000008.1, from coordinate 6,503 downwards.
ATCGTGATCCGAACGATTTATGTGAAAGCGGGCCAGGCATTCATGCAGTCGGGAGCGGGAATCGTCATCGATTCCAACCCTAAGCATGAATATAAAGAGTCAATTAAAAAGGCCCTGGCGATGAAAAAAGCGCTGCAGTTGAGTGAAGAAGAGAAAAAAGAGCAGAGGAGAGCTGAGATATGATTCTAATGATCGACAATTACGATTCGTTTACGTACAACTTGGTTCAGTATTTAGGAGAGCTTGGCGAGGAGTTGGTCGTCAAGCGGAACGATGAGATCACACTTCAGGAAATAGAGGATATGTCGCCTGACTTTTTGATGATTTCTCCCGGTCCTTGCAGTCCGGATGAGGCTGGAATCAGCCTTGAAGCAATCCGCCATTTTTCCGGGAAGATACCGATTTTCGGGGTCTGTCTCGGTCACCAGTCAATCGCCCAGGTTTTCGGCGGCGACGTCGTCAGGGCGGAACGGTTAATGCATGGGAAAACTTCCGAGATTTCGCACGACGGGTTGACGGTTTTTAAAGGCTTGGAACATCCGCTCACGGCCACGAGGTATCATTCTTTGATCGTCAAACCGGATACGCTGCCCGATTGTTTTGTGACATCGGCTTGGACGGAAGAAGGGGAGATTATGGCCATCAGGCATAAAGAACTGCCGGTTGAAGGTGTTCAGTTCCATCCGGAGTCAATTATGACCGCCTCCGGAAAGGAGATGCTGAAGAATTTTATTGAGACTTACCGAAAGAAAGTGAACGCATGATCATTTACCTGAACGGTCAATATGTGAAGGAGGAAGAAGCAATGCTTTCTCCTTTTGACCATGGTTTTTTATACGGAATCGGAGTATTTGAAACGTTCCGCCTTTATGAAGGAAAGCCCTTCCTTTTAGACTGGCATATGGACAGGCTGTACAGCGCTTTGGAACAGCTGAAAATTGAGCTCGAGCTGACAAAAAGCGAAGTGTTTGCCATTCTTGACAGGTTGCTTCAGTTGAATCAGCCGCCAAATCTGGATGCCAAGGTCCGGCTAAATATATCCGCCGGTCCCGGCGGATCAGGCCTTTTTCCTGAAGTATACAAAAACCCCGGTGTCATGGTGATGATGAATCCTTTTCAGCCTGCATCCGTTCCGGTTGAAAAGGAGGGCGTCATCTTACAGGTCCGCCGCAATACGCCAGAGGGTCCGTTCCGCTTGAAATCGCATCACTTTTTAAATAATTTGTACGGAAAAAGGGAGCTCGGACACGACGCTGCCAAAGAAGGGATTTTTCTTACCGAAGGTGGAGCTGTAGCCGAAGGAATTGTTTCCAACATTTTTTGGCGAAAAGACGGATGTGTGTATACACCTTCACTTGATACCGGCATATTAGGCGGCGTCACACGGCGATATGTCATCGAGCGCCTTGCAGATATGGGAATCGAAGTCATACAGGGGGTATACCCTTTGGAGGAGCTTCTCTTTGCGGACGAAGCATGGATGACCAATTCCGTTCAGGAAATCGTTCCATTCCGGAGAATCGGCAGCACTGAATTTCCGGGAAAGGATGGAAATTTGTCGAAACGTCTGCAAGAGGCATACACTAACGATAGAAAAGCAGCAAAAGACTATATTTAAATTAAAGGGTGAAGGATATGGCGCTTCAAACAGCGGTGCGTTCAAAGCAGCTGATCGCAAAGCAATACACGTTGTCTTATGAAGATAAAACATTGATTATGGGAATTTTAAATGTGACGCCCGATTCTTTTTCAGACGGCGGAAAATATAACAGCATCGACCGCGCCGTCATTCATGCAAAACAAATGATCGAAGACGGCGCCCATATCCTTGATATCGGAGGAGAATCGACGAGGCCGGGGGCCGAAAAGGTTTCTCTCGATGAGGAGCTGTCAAGGGTCATACCTGTAATTGAAAAACTCGTTCAGGAAATCGACGTCCCGATTTCCGTCGACACTTATAAAGCAAAAGTGGCCGATGAAGCCCTTAAGGCCGGTGCAGCGATCATCAATGATGTCTGGGGAGCAAAAGCAGACCCTGACATGGCACGGGTTGCAGCCGCTCATAATGTGCCGATTATTTTGATGCATAACCGCGAGGAACGGAATTATAAGGACTTGATCCCGGACATGCTGTCTGATTTGATGGAATGTGTGAGCATTGCAAAATCAGCAGGCGTTCAAGATCATCACATCGTACTTGATCCCGGTATCGGCTTTGCCAAAACGTATCAAGACAATCTGGCGGTCATGAATCAGCTTGAGAAATTCAGCGAACTCGGATACCCGGTTTTATTGGGGACGTCACGCAAAAAATTTATCGGCCGCGTCCTGGATCTGCCGCCTGAGGAGAGGGCGGAAGGCACGGGGGCGACAGTATGCCTCGGTATTCAAAAGGGGTGCGATATCGTCAGGGTGCATGACGTCAAGCAAATTTCCAGGATGGCAAAAATGATGGATGCCATGATTGATAAAGGAGGCGTTTATCATCGATAAAGTGCATGTAGAGGGCATGGAGTTTTACGGATATCACGGTGTTTTCAAAGAAGAAAACAAACTTGGCCAGAGATTCCGCGTTGATTTGACAGCCTTTCTAGATTTAAGCGAAGCCGGGAAAACGGATCATATTGATGCCACCATTAATTATGCAGAGCTGTATAAGCTGTGCAAAGAGATTGTGGAGGGAGAACCGGTCAACCTTGTGGAGACCCTCGCGGAAACGATTGCCGCACAAGTGCTGGAGAACTTTGAAGCGGTTCAGGAATGTACGGTTAAAGTCGTCAAGCCTGATCCGCCTATACCGGGGCACTATAAATCGGTGGCCATCGAGATGACGAGAAAGCGAAAATGAACAACACGGCATATATAGCGCTCGGCTCGAATATCGGCCGGCGGGAAGAATATCTAAAAAAAGCTGTCTCTCTCCTCCATCACCATCCGTCTGTACAGGTGACAGACATCTCGTCGATTTACGAAACTGATCCTGTCGGGTATACAGACCAAGATCTATTTTTAAATATGGCTGCAGCTGTTAAAACATCTCTTTCACCGTTTGAATTACTTGATTTGACTCAGCGTATTGAAAAAGAGCTCGGCCGCAAACGCGACATCAGATGGGGGCCGAGGACTGCAGACCTTGACATTTTGTTGTATAATCGTGAAAATATTGAGACAGAGCAACTTATCGTTCCTCATCCTAGAATGCATGAACGTTTGTTTGTACTCATCCCGCTGCTGGAGATTTATCCGGATCTTGAGGGAGCTAATCATGCTAAAAATCAAGAAGGTGTAAGAGTATGGAAGCAGAAATCTGGGGTAGACGAATTCGTGCATATCGAAAGCTGAAGGGTTATACTCAAGAAGGGTTTGCCAAAGCATTGGGTATTTCCGTTTCTGTGCTTGGTGAAGTAGAACGCGGGAATCGTATGCCGACGGAGAGCATGCTCAGGGATGTAGCCAATACTTTAAATATAACAGTGGAGGAATTATCTCCATCAGAAGAATAAGAAAGGAGGACTAAAAATGTTTAAAATCGGTGATATAGAATTAAAAAACAGGGTTGTGCTTGCGCCGATGGCCGGTGTCTGCAACTCCGCCTTCCGCTTGACGGTTAAGGAATTCGGAGCGGGTTTGGTCTGCGCCGAAATGGTCAGCGATAAAGCGATCCTTTACAATAATGCGAAAACGATGGGAATGCTTTATATCGATGAACGTGAAAAACCGCTCAGCCTGCAGATCTTCGGCGGCGAAAAAGAAACGCTTGTCGAAGCGGCGAAGTTTGTTGACCAAAACACAACTGCAGATATTATTGATATAAACATGGGATGTCCGGTGCCAAAGATCACAAAATGTGATGCAGGAGCCAAATGGCTGCTTGATCCGAATAAAATTTATGAAATGGTTTCAGCTGTAGTGGAGGCTGTTGACAAGCCAGTGACCGTAAAAATGAGAATGGGCTGGGATGAAGACCATATCTTTGCTGTTGAGAATGCGAGAGCTGTAGAACGCGCCGGCGGAAAAGCGGTCGCTCTTCACGGACGGACCCGCGTGCAAATGTACGAAGGAACGGCGAACTGGGATATTATCAAAGAAGTGAAGCAGTCCGTTTCAATACCGGTAATCGGAAACGGTGATGTCAAAACTCCGCAAGATGCAAAACGCATGCTTGATGAAACAGGGGTGGACGGTGTCATGATCGGCCGTGCAGCGCTAGGTAACCCCTGGATGATTTACCGTACGGTTCACTATTTGGAAACAGGCGAATTGAAAGATGAGCCGAAAGTGCGTGAGAAAATGTCTGTCTGCAAACTTCACCTTGACCGATTAATCGGGCTGAAAGGCGAAAATGTTGCGGTCCGCGAAATGAGAAAGCACGCAGCCTGGTATCTAAAAGGCATAAGAGGAAACGCAAAGGTCCGGAATGAAATCAACCATTGTGAAACGAGAGATGAGCTCGTTCAGCTTTTAGACGCGTTTACGATTGAAGCCGAGGCAAAAGAGCTTCAGGATGCAAAAGTAGGATAAATCCGACCTCTGCTCACTGCCAGTTTTCACTGGCAGTTTTTCTGCTTTTTTCCTGAAAGACTAAAAGTAACGGAGTGATATATGATGAGTCATGAAGAGCATAACCATGAAGAATTAAACGACCAGCTGCAAGTCAGACGCGATAAAATGAATCAATTGAGAGAAGGCGGGAAAGATCCTTTTGGACACCGTTTTGACCGCACCCACCAATCAACTGAACTCATTGAATCGTATAATGAATTCTCAAAAGAAGAATTAGAAGAAAAAGCAATTGAAGTAACGATTGCCGGCCGGATGATGACAAAGCGCGGAAAAGGGAAAGCGGGATTCGCGCATATTCAGGATTTAAAGGGCCAGATTCAGATCTATGTCAGAAAAGACAGTGTCGGTGAAGAGCAGTACGAGTGGTTTAAAAGCTCTGACCTCGGGGACATCGTCGGCGTTACAGGCGTCATGTTTAAAACGAATGTAGGCGAATTGTCTGTAAAAGCTACATCTTTTGATTTATTAACAAAAGCCCTTCGTCCGCTTCCGGACAAATATCACGGATTAAAAGACATCGAGCAGCGCTACCGTCAGCGTTATTTGGATTTGATCGTAAATCCGGAAAGCAAAAATACGTTTATTACGAGAAGCAAAATCATTCAATCGATGAGAAGATACTTAGATGACCACGGATACTTAGAAGTTGAAACGCCTACGATGCACGCAATTCCGGGCGGAGCGTCTGCCCGTCCGTTCATTACACATCATAATGCGCTTGATATGCCGCTTTACATGAGGATCGCTATCGAGCTCCATTTGAAAAGGCTGATTGTCGGCGGATTGGAAAAAGTCTATGAAATCGGACGTGTATTCCGAAATGAAGGAGTTTCCACACGGCACAATCCTGAATTTACGATGATCGAACTTTACGAAGCTTATGCTGACTATAAAGATATTATGAGCTTGACGGAAAACCTCATTGCTCATATTGCACAAGAAGTGCTCGGCACTACGACTGTTCAATACGGAGATTATGAAGTCGACCTCAAGCCTGAATGGAAGAGACTCCATATGGTCGATGCTGTTAAAGAAGCCACCGGTGTAGACTTCTGGAAAGTAGTATCGGTAGAAGAAGCAAGAGCATTTGCCAAAGAACACGGAATTGAAATTTCTGAAAGCATGTCAGTAGGACATATCATTAATGAATTCTTCGAGCAAAAAGTTGAAGAAACGTTGATTCAGCCTACTTTTATATACGGACACCCTGTGGAAATTTCTCCGCTTGCTAAGAAGAATCCTGAAGACCCTCGATTTACGGACCGTTTTGAGCTGTTTATCGTAGGCCGTGAGCATGCGAATGCATTTACTGAATTAAATGATCCTATCGACCAAAAAGAACGTTTTGAAGCGCAATTAAAAGAGCGTGAAGAAGGAAACGATGAAGCGCATATGATGGATGAAGACTTTGTCGAAGCGCTGGAGTACGGAATGCCTCCTACCGGCGGTCTTGGAATCGGCATCGACAGACTGATTATGCTTTTGACGAATTCTCCTTCAATCAGGGACGTTTTACTATTCCCGCAAATGAGACATCGTTAAATGACTTTCGGGCAGCAGCTGCGTAACAAGCGGCTGCTGCTCATTTAAAACAAATTAAATTTTTTCTCAAAAAAGTATTGCACAATCATAAATACGGTGGTATATTATTATTCGTTGCCGCAAAACGGCGGCGAAAGAAAAAAAGAACTTCAAAAAAGTTCTTGACTTAATATCCGAGATTGGATATAATATAAAAGTCGCTTTAATAATGATCTTTGAAAACTAAACAAGACAAACGTACCTGTTAATTCATTAAATAAATCGCACATGTGAGTGTGCGTAGTCATTATCAAACTTCATGGAGAGTTTGATCCTGGCTCAGGACGAACGCTGGCGGCGTGCCTAATACATGCAAGTCGAGCGGACCGACGGGAGCTTGCTCCCTTAGGTTAGCGGCG
>NZ_MRBL01000074.1 GCF_001969855.1 Bacillus haynesii | reverse complement strand
TTCTTTTACTGCTTGAAGCTGGGTAAGTCCGGTTTGTTCTACGTTTAATAAGGCTACCCCAAGTAAATAATCAGCCCTACGCAACATTCTTAGTGTGTAATTAAATGCAGAATATCGGTGAAGAGTAGAACGAATATAGGCCGCAGATGCTAATGATCGATGAAAGAGTACATTTTCCCATGGAATTAAAACGTTATCAAAAATAAGTAGTGTATCAATTTCTTCAAATTTAGTAGCGATAGGATAGTCTTTATCGTTTTTTCCTTCACCTAAGGATGTACGACAAATATGTTTTAAGCCTGGTGCCCCCATATCACAGATAAATCCACAAGCAAAAGGTGCCATACTTTTTTCTCCAGCATTCCAATCTAAAATAGTCGGCTTGACAAATGCTTGGTGTGCATAAGCTGCAGCTGTTTCAAATTTTGCACCCTTAACAATAATTCCTTTATCATTTTCTTCCACTACATGTAGTAAAGTTCCGCCGTCCTTACCACTAAACAATTTGCTGCGATCGCCCTT
>NZ_MRBL01000073.1 GCF_001969855.1 Bacillus haynesii | reverse complement strand
CCGGTTATCAACCATCCGGAAGTTGCGATCCTTGGAATCGGCCGCATCGCTGAGAAAGCTGTCGTTCGTGACGGCGAAATCGTCGCTGCACCTGTTCTGGCTCTTTCTCTAAGCTTTGACCACCGTATGATCGACGGCGCAACTGCACAAAACGCATTGAATCACATCAAGCGTTTGCTGAACGATCCACAATTAATTTTAATGGAGGCGTAATGTAATGGTAGTAGGAGATTTCCCTATTGAAACAGATACTCTTGTCATTGGTGCGGGACCTGGCGGCTATGTAGCTGCCATCCGCGCTGCTCAGCTTGGACAAAAAGTAACAATCGTTGAAAAAGGCAACCTTGGGGGCGTATGTCTGAATGTCGGATGTATCCCTTCAAAAGCGCTGATCAATGCAGGCCACCGCTATGAGAATGCGAAGCATTCTGAAGAGATGGGGATCACTGCTGAAAACGTAAAAGTTGACTTTACAAAAGTTCAAGAATGGAAAGCCTCTGTCGTTAATAAGCTTACCGGCGGTGTTGAAGGCCTTCTGAAAGGCAACAAAGTCGACATCGTAAAAGGCGAAGCGTACTTTGTAGACAGCAATTCTGTACGCGTGATGGATGAGAACTCAGCTCAGACTTACACGTTCAAAAACGCGATCATTGCAACAGGTTCTCGCCCTATCGAATTGCCAAACTTCAAATATAGCGACCGCGTCCTGAATTCAACAGGCGCACTTGCACTGAAAGAAATTCCTAAGAAGCTCGTTGTCATCGGCGGCGGCTACATCGGAACAGAGCTCGGTACTGCATATGCAAACTTCGGTACTGAAGTTGTCATTCTTGAAGGCGGAGAAGAAATCCTTCCAGGCTTTGAGAAGCAAATGAGCTCTCTTGTCAAACGCAACCTGAAGAAAAAAGGCAACGTTGAAATCCATACAAAAGCTATGGCTAAAGGCGTGGAAGAAAAAGCTGACGGCGTAACCGTTACGTTCGAAGTGAAAGGTGAAGAGCAAACGATCGATGCGGACTACGTACTTGTTACTGTCGGCCGCGTTGCAAACACGGACGAGCTCGGACTTGAACAAGTCGGCGTCGAAATGACGGACCGCGGCATCATCAAAACGGACAAACAATGCCGTACAAACATTCCGAACATCTATGCGATCGGTGACATCATCGAAGGTCCTCCGCTTGCACATAAAGCTTCTTATGAAGGTAAAATTGCTGCTGAAGCGATTGCCGGAGACGCAGCGGAAATCGACTATCTCGGAATTCCTGCGGTCGTCTTCTCTGAGCCTGAACTTGCATCTGTAGGCTACACTGAAGCACAGGCTAAAGAAGAAGGTCTGTCAGTGACTGCAGCCAAATTCCCGTTTGCAGCAAACGGACGTGCGCTGTCATTAAACGAAACTGACGGTTTCCTT
>NZ_MRBL01000072.1 GCF_001969855.1 Bacillus haynesii | reverse complement strand
AATTCCATCAATACTGGAGGTTTTGTTAATGAAAAAATTAGCTGGATTATTTTTAGTGACTTCTTTAATTATTGGCGGATTTGGATATACTTTTCCAGAAAAAGCTTCTGCTGCTACACCGGAAGTGGTTCATCAAACAATTGTTGTCAAAAAAGGGGAGCCTTTTGATGGAAAAGGCAAGCGTTATGTAGCTGGTCCAGAATTAGGTGACGGCAGTCAGAAGGAGGGTCAAAAACCGATTTTCCAAGTTGACGATGGGGGATTACTTCAAAATGTGGTGCTCGGTTCACCTGCTGCTGATGGGGTACACACTTATGGAGATGCAAAAATTAAAAATGTTGTGTGGGAAGATATCGGTGAGGATGCACTTACCGTGAAAAAAGCTGGGAATGTCACAATTGATGGTGGATCTGCACGTCTTGGCTCAGATAAAATTTTTCAAATCAACGCACCTAGTACGTTTACAGTGAGAAATTTTACCGCTGATCAAGGTGGTAAGTTCATTCGTCAGCTTGGTGGCTCAACTTTCCATGTCTCAGTAATTATAGATAAATGCACTATCACAAACATGAAAGAAGCCATTTTTAGAACTGATAGTTCTACAAGTTCTGTAACAATGACAAATACAAAGTATTCAAATGTAGGAAAAAAATGGATCGGAGTGAAACATATTACTGAAAAAAGTAATACCGAATTTTGATATATAGAATGCTATCCTCTATATCAAAGGTCTTTCGATTCGAGAGACCTTTGATTAAACTTTATGATTTCTATAATGTTGCAACTTATCCTACATGGAGAATTAGCCCGGCCAAAGTCTGACCCTAAGCCAAAAACTATTATTCGGTAGCATACATTACCTCTTACGGAAGAAATAGTTACATCTACGGACAATGCCTATCCTTCAAGAAATGATTCCTTTGTAGATAAGCTGATTGACTTCTTAAAAGGTGTGGGTGTAACAAAGCTAAATTAACAGTTGCTTCAAATAAAAAAAGCGAATGACGAAGCCTGGTAAGGCATATTCCATTTAAAGGAGTGTATGACATGAGTTACAGAATACCAAAATTGAAGTAACGCATAGTAGGAGAGTTACGGAACGAAACTTAATATTTGATGACTGTGGTCAAGAGCGAGTGGGGACTAAGGCGGAATTGAGACTATTGAGGCCAAGGTGCAAACTTTAAAGGATTTCAAATTGTCCTTTGTGTAACGACACAATTATGTGTACATAAAATTTGAGATGTGCAGTCGATTTTAATGCAATATCATTTTCTGTAGAGAAAATAAACAAATCAATCTTTTGATATTTGATAGTAATAATTAAAGAAAAAATAATGAGAATGAAACACAACCAAATCTTAAAATTCAGTCATGTTCGAATAGCGTCTACAACCTATATTTAAAAAATCTTAAGAACAATAAAGATTTAAAAACAGCGTCCGTAAACGCGTCAGTCCTCTTTCAAGCAGGAGTAGCTCTTAG
>NZ_MRBL01000071.1 GCF_001969855.1 Bacillus haynesii | reverse complement strand
AATGGATGATAAGGAGTGAGATGAATGAATTCCTCAAAGGGAAGTAATCCACTTAATAATTTAGTAAGCTCAGAAGAATTCAAAAATGCTATTGGTCATTTTGCAAGTGGTGTCTCTATAATCACTGTCCGAAATAGAGAAGTGAATTTTGGGATTACTGCTAGTGCAGTAAGTTCAGTATCTCTTGAGCCCCCCATGTTGTTAGTCTGTGTCAATAAAAAAACAGGAACGTGCCATGCTATTTCGGAAGTTGGTTCATTTACGGTAAATCTTTTAAATGAAGGTCAAAAAGAGTTGGGATTGCAATTTTCTAAAGCAAACACTGATAAATTTAAGGGGGTTGATGTGTCATATGGGGAGCTTGGAAATCCTGTTCTAAATAACACTCTAGCGCAGATTGAATGCCGTGTTGTTGAAGAAGTTACAGGTGGTACTCATTCTATATTTCTTGCAGAGGTACACCAAACAAATATAAATTCTGGAGATCCGTTAGTGTATTACAGAGGAATGTTCGGTCAATTTAATCAAGCTAAATTGATTTAACAAAAAAATAGTATGGAGGAATGGTTATGCCATTAATGACAGGAAAGATGTATCGGGATTCATTGAATGACGGCAGGGAAGTCTACATTGATGGGGAAAAGGTTAAAAATGTAGCTGAACACCCATCTTTTAAACCCATTGTTGATGTTAAAGCCAGAATGTATGATATGGCACACGAAGCAAAGTTCGCTGACAAATTGACAACCACACTAGATGATGGAGAAATTGTTTCTAGTGCATATAAAATGCCGGAAGTGAAAGAGGATCTTACTGCAATCCGGAAACATGTAGAAACGGTTCTTGATGAACTTGGTGGAGTAGTTTATCGAGTAGGAGACGAAACAGTTGGTGAGATGTGGTCTTTATATGATGCACAAGATAAATTAAACGAAATTGATCCAGCCTATGCCAAAAATATCAAGCATCATATAGATCGTGTAGCAAGAGAAGATTTATTTCACGTTTCTGCCAATACTGATCC
>NZ_MRBL01000070.1 GCF_001969855.1 Bacillus haynesii | reverse complement strand
CCACAAAGCATTTATGGCTCATTAGATGGCAATAAAGCGTGCGATCATATCGTAAACTTACTTGGCTCAGGTGAATAATATGATGGACAAAATCATGACATTTATGACAAACTCGTTCACTCCGCGAGTAAATAAAATTACGAAAAACCCTTGGATATCATCGATTCAGGATTCTGTTATGACCATTCTGCCGCTCATCCTAGTAGGTTCGTTAATTACGATCGTCAGTTTATTGAATAATGTGGTTTCGTGGTTTCCTGATCTTTCACTTATTAATACTTTTACATTCGGTCTTCTCGGCATATTCGTTGCCTTCTTAATCCCATATTTCATTATGGAAAAAAAGAAACAGGATAATAAAAAATTAGTAGCAGGCGCAACGGGTCTGTCGCTCTATCTATTTTTGCTGTCACCCGTTATCTTAGAGGACGGAAAAATTCAATTTGTCCTTGATCGATTCGGAGCAACCGGTATGTTTCTCTCCCTGATTGTCGGTTTGTTTGTTGGATTTGTCCTCTTTTTATTCTCGAAATTTTCGTTTTTTTCAGAGGATTCTTCGTTGCCGGACTTTATCGCTGTTTGGTTTGACACGCTTATACCGATTACGCTGATTATGCTGTCTGGATGGCTGATTGGCGTTCAAGCAAATATTGATTTCTTTGAAGTCATCCTGGCTATTTTTAAACCATTATCAAATATTGTGCAAACCTACCCTGGTTTTGTTTTATCTATTTTCATTCCAGCATTTTTGTATACATTCGGTATCAGTGGCTGGGCAATGATACCAGTCGTTTATCCAGTTTATTTATCAGCTCTGGCAGAAAATGAGCAAGTTGCAGCAGCAGGAGGAGACCCATCCAATATAGGCGTTGTGGAAACTCTCTATGCATTTACAGATATGGGCGGTATCGGAACGACTTTGCCTCTCGTGATTATGATGTTCTTTTTAGCAAAGTCGATGCGCTTGAAGGCGATTGGACGAGCAACAGTTGTCCCATCCATCTTTAATATCAATGAACC
>NZ_MRBL01000069.1 GCF_001969855.1 Bacillus haynesii | reverse complement strand
TGACTTCTTCAGCCACTACAGAAAATCCTTTTCCTGACTCTCCTGCTCTTGCAGCTTCAATCGCAGCATTCAATGAAAGCAAATTTGTCTGTTCCGCTATTCCGTTAATCACATTCAAAATTGCCGTAATATCCTTTGATTTTGCTTCAAGGCCTTTAATGACTTCTTCAGTCTGTTGGACTGATTTATCAATCGTATTCATCTGATTAACAGTTTTTTGAACAAGTACCTCACCTGCTTTGGCCATATCAGCTGACTTAACTGAAGAATCTGTGATCAATTCTGATACCTGCGTAACATCCTGCAATTTTTCACTTATCTGACTAAGCTTATCGGAACTCACCTCTAATTCCCTATTCTGGTTTTCTATTCCGTCAGAGAAATGTTCGATTGCTAGTGTAATGTTTTCTGTAGCCTTGCTTGTTTGATCTGCACTTGCGGCAAGCTCTTCAGAAGAAGAGGTGACGTTTTCCGCCGATTCTTGGACGGTATCGATTAACGAGCGAAGAGACTCCATCATCTCGTTAAATCTTATACTGAGTTGTCCAATTTCATCTTCAGATTTGACATCTATTTTTTGTGTAAGGTCCCCCTCGCTGATGCATTTTGCAGACGATACAAGTTTCTTTAAAGGTTTATTAATTGATCTGACAATTAAGTAAACAATAATGCCCCCTACGACGAGTGACCCAATTAATGTATAAATGGCTGTATTTAAAACTGGACTTGCAGCAGTTTTTATTTCATCTTGAAACATTGTTCCTCCGATTTTCCAACCTGTTTTTTTATTTGTTATAAAGGCCATCCTCTTCTCTTTATTCTCAAAAGTATATTTAAAATCTCCTTTTTCTTTTGAAAATAATTGTGTCCCCCAATCGTCTTTAATTACTGATCCAACCTTCACTGTTGGGTGAGCAATCATTTTCTTATTCGCACTTGCGATAAATGCAAATCCATGTTTCCCAATTTCTACATTTTTCGTTTTTGCAATAAAACTATCAACCTTCAAATCAACCGCCACCACTCCAGAACTGTCTTTGTTTTGTTTGGCTAACGTAATAACCATATTGCCAGTGGACGCTGATTTATAAGGCTCAGTAATAATTATCTCGTTTTTTTTCTCAACAGCCTGCTTATACCAGTCT
>NZ_MRBL01000068.1 GCF_001969855.1 Bacillus haynesii | reverse complement strand
CTTTTGAATCGTATTCTTCAAATACCGCATGCCGAAATTTTTCAGGATAATAACACATATACATAAAATCTAGGGCGGGGTCTTCCACTCCTCCTTCGCTGAAATCTATAACCCCAAGGCGACTGGAGCTCTCATCCCAAAAAATATTATCATAATGAAAATCCCCATGAACAATACATGTCTGAATCGATGCGGAAATTCTATAATACTCTTTCAAGAAATCCTTCACTTGATTCATCTCAGAATCGGAAAGTTTGGTCTTCAGAAGCCTGAGCCCTTCTTCCATGTCCTTCCGAATATCCTGTTCAAAACCACTTTGCAAGTCTAATCCTTGTTTTGATGTCATGTGAAGTTGTCTTAAAAACCTCCCTACTGATATACCTATGTGCTGTGCTTTTTCCAGATTTGCCTTTACGTACTGAGGTGTAATTCGATATCCCGATACATATTTTTCCACAACGAAATCCTTCGTTGGAGAAATATATAAGCACTCTGGCAAAACTGCCTCTGTGTGCTTACCTAATCTGTGAATCAGTTCCTGTCTTACACCATAAGCATCTAACTTTAATCCATCACGAAAGAAGGAGATAACTGATTTTTTATCAAAAATCAAAACATCTTTCTCACAACCTGTGGTGATGAACTCGAATTTTTGATAAGATAGTTCACCCATTTCAGCCTTCACAAGTTCCAGCTTTCGTTCAAGCAACTGCTGTTTCATTTTATCAAAATTCATAAATACCCCCGCCATTAGGCTTAGATAAATACAATTGAATTAATCTTTTAATATCATTTTAACACACAAAAATCAACCTTCTACATGATAATCTAGATACCAAAAAGAATTCCCACCAAAAATTTCCTTGGTAGGGATTCAGCTTATATCCGCTTATCACCATTCCGATTAGGTAAAGAACCGCAGTCACCTGTGCTGGCAATCCATGATTCGAGAACAAGCTAAAAAAGAGCTAGCGACAATGAACAATGTAAAAATGGAGTCTGAAAAAACGAAAAAATCACGGGGAAAATTCAATAAGAAGTCTAAAAACAATAAATCAAATAGTGCAAGTTCAGAAAACAAAAAATTGGAAAATAAAAGGCTGAAAAG
>NZ_MRBL01000067.1 GCF_001969855.1 Bacillus haynesii | reverse complement strand
TAGTTAAAATTGTTAAGACCCAAAAAACTTTTTTGAAGATAGTAAATAATAACCACGAAAAGGGAATGGGAGCTCAAAGTAATATACTATAGCCACTTGATAGTGAAATTCGGACATCTCCATTTCGTCTGATATTCTATGAAGCCTTGAGTCTTTGGCAGCTGAATGTGTAAAAGATTTCAAGGCATGTTTAGTCGCAGAGTATGTACCAAGCATTGTGAATGATTCGTGGCCTGCTATACTGCACGCATTAATGATTTTTCCTTTTGTTTTTTGCTTAATAAATTGCTAAGCAGCTGCTTGAGTGCCAAAGACTACACCATTTACAATAATTTTGAATAGTTTATCAAGCTGTTCTTCTGTAATGTCCAAAAGCGGCGATACCGCATCGATCCCCGCAATGTTCACAAAAACATCCAAACGTCCAAATGTATTTACACCCCCTTTAACCAAATTGAATTGATCCTCACGTTTCGATACATCTCCTTTAACATCAATGACAGGAAAATTTTTTTCTTTGAATTCTGAAACAGTTTTGTTTAGCATTGATTCATTTATATCATGCAGCACAACACGATAACCATCCTTGCACAGCCTCTCAGCTATGCCTTTCCCTAATCCGCCTGCAGAACCTGTAACTACTGCTACTTTACTCACGAAACTCCCTCCTTTTTATGAGATGATATATTGATTACTTTTCAACACGTTTGATATTTTTTTACAAACCATCTAAGTAATCCCTTCATTTACAGTACTCGGGATATACCTAGCGTCTTCTCAAAATCATCTTTTAATCGCTCAGCCAATAAATCTTGCAACAAGATTCTTGCCCCTTCAGGGCTTAACACAATTCCCCCTGATAAAATCATATTTTGAGAGGACACCTTTCCGGTTACTATACAAGTGTTATGCTTTTGATACTTGAGCAAAACAATTTTATCGTTATCTTTAATAAACTCCAATGGATCTCCATCATTAATCTTTAAAAGCCTTCTCATTTCTTTTGGTAACAAAATTCGTCCCACATCATCTATTTTACGGATCATTCCTGTGGTTTTCATAAAAGAATCCTCCTTTCTTCTTAAAAGTCATCATGGATTGTGCATCATTTCACAATTTATTTCAAGACCTTCGATTTATTTCTTTGTGTCAATTTTGTAAAATAATCTACTTAACAAGTTTAGGTTATCCATAGCTGGTTATTTAGAACGATATTTCTGTTTCTCAAGAAAAAATTCAAAAAGTTTATTAGTGCTGCCTCTATTAAGCTGGTGGGAAAAAAGTTTTTCCTACCAGCTTACTTTCACCATTTGATTATATAATTTTAAATTTTTCTGTTAAGCTTTGAAGTTTCTCAGCCATTTGTTTAAGGGTTTCTGAAGAGGAGCTAATCTCTTCCATTGAAGCCAGCTGTTCTTCTGCTGATGCGGCGATGTCCTGAATATTTGCTGAACTTTCACTGGACACATTCTCAATCTCTTCAACAGCCTTTGATACTTCTTGAGATCCTTTCGATATATTTTCGACTGTTCCAGTCGCCGTTTGCAGTTGATCAGCGATGTTATTTGTCATATTGTGTATTACCCTAAAGCTGGACTCTGTTTCATCTGTTATTTTAAGTCCTTCCTTCACTTCATGATTAACTGATCCAAACATACTCAATGAATTCTCTATTTCATTGACGATTTCATTAATTAATCTTTCTATATCTTTTGCCGAACTTGCGGATTGTGCTGCAAGTTTCCTGACTTCTTCAGCCA
>NZ_MRBL01000066.1 GCF_001969855.1 Bacillus haynesii | reverse complement strand
TCTTTAATATCAATGAACCTTTAATGTTTGGCGCTCCGGTTGTCTTTAATCCGTTTTTTATGATTCCGATGTGGATTGTATCTATTGTTATTCCAAGTATTACCTACTGGGCTCTCTATTTAGGTTGGGTAAGCATCCCTTCGAAGACATTTTTGCTTTGGTATGTACCGATGCCCATTTCATCATATTTGGCTACTCAAGATTGGAGAGCTATTATTTTAGCCATTATATTATTCGCCGTTGCGTTTATGATTTTCTTCCCATTTTTCAAAGCATACGATATTCAAGAAAAGAAGAAAGAATCAGAACTAAGCGAAGAGTGATCCATTATAGTTTATAAAAAACATTGAAGGAGATTGTATCATGGTTGATAGAGAAAAAGAACAAGAAGCACTGAATTTAGTTTCAATGCAAATGATTTTACATGCAGGTGATGCCCGCAATGATGTCATGGAAGCATTAAAATGTTGTGAAGAAGAAAGCTATGACCGCGCTGAAGAACTATTAGAAAAAGCCAATAAAGATATCGTTGCATCTCATAAACTGCAAACAGAAACAGTACAAAAAGAGGCACGGGGAGAGGAGCCTATTTTTTCATTGCTGTTTGCTCATGCCCAAGATACGTTAATGACAGTAAAGAGCGAGTATGAAATTGCTAAGCGGTTAGTTCGCGTTTTTAGAAGACTTGATGAAAAAATTGATGGAATGCAGGCATAACCTTGATTCGTATGAAGTCACTTTTGCAAATAAAGCGGTGTGGCTGCGGTTATGCACAAGTTATTAAATACTATGTAATAGGCATGCATAAAGCCGATTAAGGAGGCAATTAAATTGAGAAAAAATCCAAATACATTCCCTGAAAACTTTTTATGGGGGGGCGCCATTGCGGCAAACCAAGCAGAAGGCGCCTATCTGGAAGGCGGAAAAGGACTCTGTGTAGCAGATATCAATAAGTTTAATGATAGCGTGGATATTAAGAAAAAAGGCAATTTTGAACTGACAACTGAAGACATTCAGTTTGCAATAGAAGATAAAGAAGGCTATTATCCAAAACGAACCGCGATTGATTTCTATCACCGTTATAAAGAGGACTTAAAAATGCTGGCAGAAACGGGGATGACTTCGTTCCGTACATCGATCAACTGGGCCCGAATATTTCCGAAGGGAGATGAATCAGAGCCGAATGAAGAAGGATTAAAATTCTATGATGAGCTAATTGATGAGATCATTAAAAATGGAATGGAACCGCTCATTACGGTTTCCCATTATGAAATGCCGTTACATTTAGCAACTGAATACAATGGCTGGTATAACCGGAAAACGATTGACTTCTTTGTCCGTTATTGTGAAGTATTATTTAAACGTTATAAAGACAAAGTGAAATATTGGATTCTCGTCAATCAAATTAATTTAATTACGTTTGAGTCATTCAATCACCTCGGTATCCCGGCAGATCGCGTGGAAAACCTACTGGAAGCCAAATATCAGGGTGCACACAATGAGCTTGTTGCTTGT
>NZ_MRBL01000007.1 GCF_001969855.1 Bacillus haynesii | reverse complement strand
GGCTTTGTCGACAAGCTGAGACGCCTAATTGGCGTCTTATTTTTATTTAAATCTAACAACATTCTCTGCTCTGTTTTCACCACACTAAATAGATGTCGATCATGCGTCAGCGTCTTCTGCTGCACCTCAAATAATAACTCCTCGACGACCTGTAGGATTCAGTACGTATTTAACATATTTAAGGCTTTTATTTGCAAATAGGCGGAATGGTTTTGCCGAGGCCCTGCGTGATTCGGTCGTGATTTTTGACTTATCTCGAACATGCGCTTACAAGTTATCGTTCTCAAGCCGCTTTGAGTTTGATCGTTTCGTTCGGCGGAAGCCGTAAAGCCCTGTAAGATGTGTGTGTACTCCGCAGACGTGCCGGCTTTGTTTCCGCAAGTAACCCCATCTTGTCTAAAAATCAAAAGGATCATTCCATAACAATAATAAAATCATCCATTTCAATATTTTTTTATTGTAAAACGATAAATAATGTGTTAAATTCAAATCGACAAAAATAAGTGAGGTGCTTTTTATGAAACGAGGATCAACACTCTTTTTAAAGATCGCTGTTATTCTTATTGGAATCCCGGTTCTTGCTTTGTGCATCTTTTTTGTGCCGGGAATAGCGAATTTTACAGCCGAATTGTATCCAGATATTTCTTATCTGAAATATCTCGTTTATATCGATTTGTATGCAGCGGCGATACCTTTTTACTTTGCTCTGTATCAAGCCTTTAAGCTTTTAAGCTATATTGACCGGAATAAAGCTTTCTCGGAATTATCTGTACGGGCTTTAAAGAATATAAAATACTGTGCAATCACCATCAGTATTTTATTTGCAGCAGGCATGCCACTCTTCTATCTCATCGCGGATATGGACGACGCTCCAGGTATCATACTCATCGGATTGGTCCTTATTTTTGCTTCAATGGTTATCGCAGTCTTTGCCGCTGTTCTCCAAAGGCTATTGCAAGAAGCGATCGATATAAAATCAGAAAATGATTTAACAGTCTGAGGTGAAAACAATGGCAATTATCATCAATATTGACGTGATGCTGGCTAAAAGGAAAATGAGCGTAACAGAACTTTCAGAAAAGGTTGGAATCACAATGGCGAATCTTTCTATATTGAAAAACGGAAAGGCGAAGGCCATTCGCTTATCAACTTTAGAGGCAATTTGTAAGGCTTTAGAATGTCAGCCCGGAGATATTTTGGAATACCGAAGTGATGAAGACACCCAGGATTAAAAAAGTATTTAATATGGAAAGAAACCAGTTATTCGGCGGTGATCCTATGCGCATACCCGTAAGTCTGTTCAGCTGCTATACTAAGCCGGCCTTGCATATATGCAGAAAAAAACTTCGGAGGCACACATCATGAGAGCACTAAAACAACTCGTTCGTTTTGGATGGGAGCAGTCCCTGTCATGTTTATTTCCTGTCGTTATTTTTGCCTCTTTGGCTATTACACAAATCATCCCTCTTCCCTTCCTGCCGCGGTATGACTGGCTGCTCATCATCTGTGTTCTCATGCAGTGGTGGATGGTGCGTTCCGGGCTTGAAACACGGGATGAATTAAAAGTGATCACCTTGTTCCACATTATTGGACTTGCTCTTGAACTTTTCAAGGTGCAAATGGGCTCCTGGTCTTATCCCGAGGAAGGTTATTCCAAAATCTTTGGAGTGCCGTTGTATAGCGGCTTTATGTACGCAAGTGTAGCCAGTTATCTTTGCCAGGCGTGGAGAAGGCTTAAGGTTGAACTGGTTAAGTGGCCGCCGTTTTTCGTTGTTGTACCTCTTGCCGCTGCAATTTATTTGAATTTTTTCCTCCATCATTTTTGGATTGACGTCCGCTTTTGGTTATCTGGACTTGTGATGATTGTCTTTTGGAAATCATGGGTCATATACGAGGTTAATGGCATTCGTTACCGTATGCCGCTCGCACTTTCTTTTGTGCTCATCGGATTTTTTATATGGATAGCCGAAAATATCGCAACGTTTTTTGGAGCCTGGACATATCCAAACCAAACCAGTGCGTGGAGTCTCGTTCATGTAGGGAAGGTGAGTTCATGGCTCTTATTAGTGATTGTCAGCTTTCTAATCGTAGCCACGTTAAAACTGGTTAAGGGGAAAGATTCCACTAGAGTGGATACTGGTCAATATTTTAAAGGGTAATAAGGAACTGTGGAAGCTATTGCAGGCATTATGAATAAATAAAGACGCCTTAGTCGGCGTCTATTTTTTAGTATTCGCACTCTTTGTCTCTCACTCTTTTTTCATAACTGCATCAACACTATGGCTCATTATCTTATTGTTTGTCGGGTCGTATATACCGTCATTTTTCTTCAATGATTTTCCGTATGTATTTTCACAGTTTTAAATTCTTCAATTTCTTCATTTATTGGTCGCACTTTTATGTTTCATTATCATGTACCTTTTTACCCCTCAAAATAGAGACGCTGCAATCAGCGCCTTTTGATTTGCCTGAAAAGATTGTTCATTTATATTAAAGTTTGATTAAATTAAGCATTTGATGATGGTACCCATTTGTGTATAATTAGAAGAATATTCTGGTATTTATTATTTCTACGGGGTGGGATAGTGATGGACAAACACGAATATGAGTGGGTGAAACAAACAAGACAGATCTTACTAGACCAGTGTAAAGAATTGAATAAAAATGATTTTACAAAAGAGTTTGGATTTGGTTTTCAAAGTATAAGAGATTCTTTCGTTCATGTGGCTGGTTGTTATCATGCTTGGCTGGGTTCTTTTGTGCTTTCAAAAACAACTTCACCACTATTACCAAAGGAAGCAATCAATAATATGCAGATCGAAGATATTCAACGTTATTTTCAACAGGCTAACATATATGTAGATACTGTATTTGAACAATTCACTGATAAATTTGATGATTTTATCGAAAAAGAGCCTTCTTGGAAAGTGGGCAGTGGCGCCGTAAAAAAAACACCACACCAATTACTAATCCATTCTGTTACGCATGAGTTTCATCATAAGGGGCAAATTGTAGCAATGCTACGGTTGCTTGGTTATATTCCTAATAATACAGACATTTTAGGACTGCCTGAAAAAGAATTTTCTATACATCAATAATAGATTCATGAGTTATCACTCAGACAGCGTATCTGTTACGTTCAGGCCACTGTATGAACCAAAAGATATGCTGAACGGCCTGAAAATAGATCATCCTTACTTTAAGTCGAGGGCGTGCGCGGCCATGCTGCGGGATTAGGCAAGGAAGACAATGCGCGGCGGAAGCTACACGCTGAGAGAAAAGACGTCGAAGAAACGGAGAAGTACGTTTATATTGAGGCGATTGGGTGCCGATTCAAACACCGGGTCAAGACTAAAAACGGATTAATGCGGATTCCTTCGTTCCATGAATGGCGGTGAATTGAACGCACTATTGTCGCATTCTAATAGTCGGAGGTTGAGGCCGAATGGTTTACGAAACAAAAGGCTACGATACGACGATTGTTTACGACTATAAAGAGTATCCGGACGTCCACTACGGGCGCTGCGATAACTGCGACAATACGCTGGTTAAATTTCGGTGAAGGACGGCGTTTTCCTACGTGAGTGCCGTCAGTGCGGTATGAAAAAAAGCATATAAAATCTCTAAGATGCTGGTTTTCCGGTGTCTTTTTTATTTACAAGACATCATCCCATTCACATCACACTAACTTTTCCCTATTTTATAACATTATGTAAGCCTCATGAAAACCTTTTCCTTATATTGGTACAATTAATCTATCAACTACATATTCAAACAAATGAAAGGGAGATGTGAAGATGAAAAAACTCATCATAACAACGACCGTTGCTTGTATGTTCGGTACATGTTTAGCGCCTTTTTCTTCCGAAGCGCAAGCCAAGACAGACTCACAAATTCAACTAGATACGTTGACAATTGAGGAAGAAATGGAAGCGCAACAAATAGCCGAGGACTTAGCGTTCATTTTTGGGGAAGCCTCCTCAGTCGTTGACGGAAAGTTCGTCATCAATAAGGATATGGTCGCGGAAAAATTCGGTCAATCGTCCGTTGCTACAGTGGAAGCATTTGCTAAACTTGTTAATGGAGAGGAGCTAACAGCGGAGGATTTAAAAGGCGTCCCCGATCCCACAGCAAATTCCAGTCAATTTCATACGGCTTCATGGTGGGGATGTCTTAAAGAAAAAATCATTGATTTTACCGGCTTGGGATTTATTGGCGGCGGCTTGGAAAAGATGCTTAAAAAGAAACTTTGGAAAAAAGCCGCGACTGAAATAATCAAGATTGTCGGAAAAAATGCAATTCGCGGCGGCGTCCTTGGATTAGCCGGAAGTCTTGCATGGTTTAGTGTGCGTTGCATCGGAAAATAAAGAGAACAAAGGGGATGTTATCACATGAATATGGCTAAATACGGGTCATTCTTTATAATCACTTTGGTACTGCAGTTGATTTTGTTTTTTGTTATTAAAAAAGATACTGGTATGACTATTATTGATATGGTGGTGATGTCCTTACTGTTAGCGATCTTCTCATTTATTTTAGACAAAGTCCTCAGAAAAGGAAAATCAGCATAAAATAAAAGAAAGGGCGCCAATTACGGCGCCCTTTTTCGTTTATACGAACGATAAAGGTTACGTAGTTCGAGTCGAACTAGCGAACGAAGACGGTTACGAGGCGAATACGAGTTACATCTTTTTCACAATATCAATTACGTGTCATACTATGCCCACGCCGTAATAAAGTGATCATGCAACTTCTAAAAAAATACCCCCGCCTAAAAAGACGAGGTCACTGCGGTCACACTTACGTTCATTATCGACTCTATTTTACTATAATTACGGGTCACACTCCGGCCACTTCGGGTCACAGTCGGGGTCACATTCCCGCCTATAATTGACGTTTAATGTTCGGATTTTACTGTGACCGGTCACACATCGATCACAAACCTTCGCTTCATCTCGCACCCTCCGTCACCGATTATCAATCGTCTCCGGATACAGATCATGATTCATCATCCGATATTCGGCCATTTTTTCATACTTTGTGCCGGGTTTGCCGTAGTTGGTGTACGGGTCGATTGAGATTCCGCCTCTCGGCGTAAATTTGCCCCAGACTTCGATGTAGCGCGGGTCCATCAGCTCAATTAAATCGTTCATGATGATGTTCATGCAGTCTTCGTGAAAATCGCCGTGGTTTCGAAAACTGAAGAGATACAGTTTCAAAGACTTGCTTTCTACCATTTTTTTATCAGGGATGTAGCTGATATAGATCGTGGCAAAATCGGGCTGTCCGGTTTTCGGGCACAGCGATGTGAATTCAGGGC
This sequence comes from Bacillus haynesii, assembly GCF_001969855.1. Taxonomy (GTDB): domain Bacteria; phylum Bacillota; class Bacilli; order Bacillales; family Bacillaceae; genus Bacillus; species Bacillus haynesii. The sequence goes on along the minus strand of NZ_MRBL01000007.1, from coordinate 371,777 downwards.
AGTTGAATTTCACGAAGTAGTCCCTGTTTTCGTGTTTATTCGGGAAAGACTCAAGCACTTCCGGAGAATAGTCAAACAAATACTTGGTGCCTTGATTTCCAAGAAGGGTTACGCCTTCGAGTTCTGAATCTTTTCTTGTCGTCATCATTCATCTTCCTTTCTTAAATCAAACGCCCCGTTTGTTTCCCCAGATCAGGGTGTGGAGCTGCGGGAGAACGCGGACTCGGTTTAATTCAGGGTCGCGCGTGACCGCTTCTACCAGCTGTTCATATTTTTGAAGCAGCCGTTCGACGAGCCGCTCTTGGTCTTCTGTATGAACGTCATCATTTCCGACCTGGAGAAAAAACGGGATATCGGGATAACGCTGGTGAACTTGTTTTGCAAATTGAAGGTCATCCGCCGTAAAAATGACGACCTTCAAACTTGCCGCTGCCGCCCGGCCGTGTTCTTTCAGCTTTTCAACAATATGATCAAGCTTGTTAAAATCGGTTTTCATATTGGAGCTCGGCGGCTTTGGCGAAATTGTTAAATCATCGATTCCGGTAAACCAGTCTTGATAAAACGTCCCTTGCGTCTCAAGCGCTGTCCGTATACCGTTTTCTTTCAGAAGCGAAATCAGTCTGTCCAGCTGTTTTAAAAGCGCCGGGTTGCCTCCTGAAATCGTAACGTGCGAGAAGGCGTTTTCGCCGATGTCTTTAAGAGATTCGTATACTTCTTCCGCGGTCATCCATTTGATGTCTTTTTTCGCCGAACCGTCCCAGGTAAAAGCTGAATCGCACCAGCTGCACGAATAGTCACAGCCGGCTGTTCTGACAAACATCGTCTTTTGCCCGATGACCATCCCCTCTCCCTGAACCGTCGGACCGAAAATTTCAAGTACGGGAATCGGCTTAGCCATGCTGAACACCCGGTTTCGGACGGTACACGACATAGCTTGTCGGCGTTTCCCTGACAAACACCTGGACGCAATGCGGACGGTTTTTGAGATCTTTCAAATAAGCGTCTACTTTATCGTAAATCGTTTTCGCCACCACTTCTGTCGAAGGAATCCGATCCGCGCTTTCACCCGAAAATTCCTGATGATCATTTAAAAGCGTATGATCGTATTCACCGTGAATCAATTTTTTAATGGTGCTGAAGTTGACAAGGAAGCCTGATTCATTCAACTCATCCCCGGCAATCGTGATATTGATTGTATACGTATGACCGTGCACTCTGCTGCATGCGCCTGCATCCTCTCTCGGAATAAAATGCGCGGCTGACATCTGCATATCTTTATTTAATTCAAAAGAGTAAGGATGGCTTGGTTGCGGATAAATTTGTGTAAGCACTGTTAAGCTCGCTCCTTTTTCATTTTCATATATTCATTGTAGCCGTTCGCCCGAAGTTTGCAGGCCGGACATTCGCCGCAGCCGTCGGCAATGATTCCGTTGTAGCACGTCAGCGTCTCGTTTTTTACGAAATCAAGCGCATCAAGCTCATCGGCGAGCTCCCACGTTTCCGCCTTGTTCAGCCACATCAGCGGCGTGTGGATGACAAACGGGCGCTCCATCGCCAAGTTGACAGTGACATTGCAGGATTTGACGAACTCATCCCGGCAATCCGGATAGCCGCTGAAATCCGTCTCGCATACGCCGGTTATGATGTGCCGCGCGCCGACCTGGTAGGCCAGGATCGAAGCAAACGATAAAAACACAAGGTTGCGTCCCGGAACAAAAGTGGACGGAAGCTCGCCTTCTTTCGCCTCAATCTCGATATCATCCCTTGTCAAAGCATTCGGCGCAAGCTGATTTAACAGTTCCATATCAAGAAGGTGATGCTTGACGCCAAGCTTTTCAGCGATCTTTTTCGCGACTTCGATTTCCTGCTTGTGCCGCTGATTATATTGAAAGGTGACCGCCTCCACCTCCTGAAATTGCCGAAGCGCCCACAAAAGGCAAGTCGTACTGTCCTGACCGCCGCTGAATACGACGATCGCTTTTTCCTGTTTCATAATTCCTCCTTCTCCGCTTTTCGTCAGCATTTCATAAAAGAAGAGATTCAAAGATATCTAAATGAAAAAACACCTTTCTCTGTGAGAAAGGTGCTCTAGCAAAAAAACAATAAAAAAGGCCATACCCCAAGGATACAGCTTTCCTTAGTTTTTTATAGAGGGTTTTGCTAGAACCTCTCCCGCAGTTTCAAGCGGATTTTGTTTCAATTTTCCTTCGCCATCTTATCACAAATCGCACGTTTCGCCAAGTGCAATGCCTGCCATTCAACGCTCTGGCACCCTTTTGACGATCAGAAAGAAAATAAAGACGAGGCTCAGCTGGCCGAACAAAGGATAAATGGTCGATATCAGCTTTCCGTAGCCGATTTGTCCCGTCAAGTAGATTGTCAGCAGGATGAACATGAATATATACAGGCTTTTCATATGAATATATTCATTAATCTGCTTTTCAAGACCGTATAAATTGCCGATGACTGATGTGAAGACTTCCCCGAAAATGATAAACAGATAGATGATATGGACAGAATGCTGGACAATGAATACAACCTGTGCCATCGGGACTTCGTATAAAAGGACATCAGGCAATGTTGAAAGAGACAGAAAGCTCGCGATCAACACAAGGGTAAGCAGACACCCTCCGATTAATGCCCCTTTTATAATCAGCCGTTCAGATTTCAGTTCAGAAGCGATCGGCACGAGAACAGCCTGTGCGAGCGACAAATTAAAAGCGCCGTACGAAACAGCGGATAGAATCCAATCGGGGTTTGCCGAAAACGCCGCCAAATTGTGTATCTCCGGCCCTCTGAAAACAAACGAATCAAACAGGACGATGACTGTGAACAGGAGCAGCAGCGGAACGACAATGACATTGACGCCGAATATCCCTTTGACGCCCTTCATCATGACAAACAGACTCAAGGCAATCGTCGCAATCATCCCCGCTTGGTTTGAAAAGCCGAGCTGTTCCTCAAATATCGCCCCCGCTCCGGACAGCATGACAGACGTCACCCCGAGCAAAACGACGAGCATGAAGACATTGACAAATTTCCCAAGCGTATGGCCGAATAAATATTTATTCAGCTCCTGATAAGATTTGGCATTGATTCTGACCGCAATCAGCATCATTTTTGCACCGAGAAACGTAAACATCAGTCCGCTGATCAAAATTCCGGCCAATCCCGGCCAGCCGAATCTTAAAAAAAACTCGACGATTTCTCTTCCAGTTGCAAATCCGGCTCCGACGACCGTTCCTACATAAACAAATGCCAGCTGAAAGGCTGATCCATGTGATTGACTCATACGACTCCTCCGTAAACGAATTCCCTTTCTACACCATATGAGCCATGTCCTTTAAAAAGAAGGACAACTTCTCATTCAGGAACAAAAAGGAAAAATCATAGAACTTGAAAGTCAAAGAAGGTCAATGTATACTAATAGTCAGAAATGGTCAAACTGCAGACCATTTTTTCAAAGTCGATTGGTCAAAAAAGGTCAAATTCAATAAAGGGGGTTTTGGCAAATGCGTTGTCAACATTGTCAAAAAAATGAGGCGACGATTCGCCTAAACATGCAAATCAACTTTACAAAAAAACAGATGGATTTATGTGAAGACTGCTATAAAGAACTGACTCAGCCTTCTATGTTTTCAGGAAATCACTTTTTTGGCGGCGGAGGTTCTTTCTTCAGCCAGCCATCACAAGCGCAGACGCAAACCGCTGCTAAAAAAGGTTTGCTCGATGAACTTGCCGTCAATTTAACAAATGCCGCAAAGACCGGCTTGATCGATCCGGTGATCGGCCGCGATGATGAAGTGGCCCGTGTGATCGAGATCTTAAACCGCAGAAATAAAAACAATCCGGTCTTAATCGGTGAACCGGGCGTCGGTAAAACAGCCGTCGCTGAAGGACTTGCTCTCAAAATCGCCGAAGGTGATGTTCCAAATAAATTGAAAAACAAAGAGCTCTACCTGCTTGATGTCACTTCCCTCGTGGCAAACACCGGCATCAGAGGACAGTTTGAAGAAAGAATGAAACAGCTGATGAAAGAGCTGAAAGAACGCAAAAACGCGATCTTGTTTATTGACGAAATTCACCTTCTTGTCGGGGCCGGCTCTGCAGAAGGTTCCATGGACGCGGGCAACATTTTAAAACCTGCGCTTGCCAGAGGCGAGCTGCAAGTCATCGGCGCTACGACGTTGAAAGAATATCGCCAAATTGAAAAGGATGCAGCGTTAGAGCGCCGCTTCCAGCCGATCATGGTGCACGAACCGACAATTGAGCAGGCCGCCGCGATTTTAAACGGGCTTAAAGAAAAATACGAAGCATATCACGATGTGACTTACACAGATGAAGCGATCAAAGCCTGTGTTGTTCTGTCAAGCCGCTATATTCAGGACCGTCATCTTCCCGATAAGGCGATCGACCTTTTGGATGAAGCCGGTTCAAAAGCGAACTTGAAAATCGACACGGTCAGCGGTGAACAAGCTTCCCAACGCCTCAAAGAAATCGAAGCGGAAAAAGCCAAAGCGCTGCAGGAAGAAAACTACGAGCTTGCAGCAAAGCTCCGCGACGAAGAAGAAGCGCTGCACAAAAAAATGGAAAACCATGCGGAAGAAAAACGGGCAACTGTTGAAGCTGAAGACATTCAAGCAATCATCGAACAAAAAACCGGCATTCCGGTCGGCAAGCTTCAGCACGATGATCAGAAAAAAATGAAAGAGCTTGAAGCAAACCTTTCCAGCCGCGTGATCGGTCAAAATGAAGCGGTGAAAAAAGTGGCAAAAGCCGTCAGAAGAAGCCGCGCCGGACTAAAATCCAAAAACAGGCCTGTCGGTTCATTCCTGTTCGTCGGCCCGACCGGCGTCGGTAAAACAGAACTTTCTAAAAGGCTTGCGGAAGAACTGTTCGGCACGAAGGATGCCATCATCCGCCTCGATATGAGCGAATACATGGAAAAACACGCCGTATCGAAGCTGATCGGCTCACCTCCTGGATATGTCGGCCACGAAGAAGCCGGACAGCTCACCGAAAAAGTCCGGAGGAACCCGTACAGCATCGTTTTGCTCGATGAAATCGAAAAAGCCCATCCTGATGTCCAGCACATGTTCCTGCAAATCATGGAAGACGGACGTCTGACAGACAGCCAGGGGCGGACGGTCAGCTTCAAAGATACAGTCATCATTATGACAAGCAATGCCGGAGTATCTGACAAGCGGACAACCGTCGGTTTTAACCGAGAAGAACAAGTAATGGGCGAACAATCAATGATCGATTCCCTAAGCGGCTACTTTAAGCCGGAATTCCTGAACAGATTTGACAGCATCATCGAATTCCAGCCGCTCGAAAAAGAAGATCTTGTCAAGATCGTCGACCTCTTGCTGCAAGAGCTTGAAGAAACGTTAAAAGAACAAAACATGACGCTTGAGGTTTCAGATGAAGCAAAAGAAAAAATCGCTGAAATCGGATACCATCCGGCCTTTGGCGCCCGCCCATTAAGAAGAACCATTCAAACAGCAGTCGAGGATCAAATGACCGATCTGCTGCTTGAAGAAGATCACATCAAAGGTTTTGCGGTTATCGTTGAAAACGATGAAATCCTGGTGAAAACCACCGCATAACACAAACACAACGGCCTCCGCAATCGGAGGCCGCTTTACATACAACGTAAGAATCACAAAAATTCTATTTTTTAACATTAAATAACCCTAAAGTCCCTTTTCACCATGATTTTGCAACAATTTAAGAAACACCCTAAAGTTCCTATCACGCAACACCGATATTAACGATAGAAAAGTTAGTTAAAGGAATTGGTGAAAAAATGGACAAAACATCGTTAATTGGAATCATCTTAGCTATCATCGGAGTAGGTGTCGGCATGGTCATGAAAGGTGTCAGCCCTTCCGTTCTCGTCAATCCCGCGGCATGGCTGATCATCCTTGTCGGGACAATCGCAGCAGTTGTGATCGCTTTTCCAATCCGCGAGATAAAAAAGGTTCCCAAACTCTTCGGCATCTTGTTCAAAGAGAAGAAGATGATCGAAATCAACGAACTGATCCCGATGTTTTCCGAGTGGGCACAAATCGCAAGACGCGAAGGACTTCTCGCTTTGGAAGCAAATTTGAATGAGATCGATGATGAATTTTTGAAAAACGGCATGAGCATGGCGGTAGACGGCCAAAGTGCCGAGTTTATCAGGGACGTTTTAACTGAAGAAGTTGAAGCAATGGAAGAAAGACATCAAGTCGGAGCGGGTATTTTTACCCAGGCGGGCACATATGCGCCGACACTCGGCGTTTTGGGCGCTGTTGTCGGACTGATCGCCGCACTTGCGGATATGAGCGACACTGAAGCGCTTGGACACGCGATCAGCGCCGCGTTTGTCGCCACCCTTCTCGGGATCTTCACCGGATATGTACTATGGCATCCTTTTGCCAATAAATTAAAGCGGAAATCCAAACAGGAAGTCAAAGTCCGCGAAGTCATGATTGAAGGCATCCTTTCGATCTTGGAAGGCCAGGCGCCAAAAGTCATTGAACAAAAGCTTTTGATGTACGTCTCTCCAAGCGAACGCTCCAGCATCGTCATCCCAGAAGGAGACAAAGGAGAAAGCAGCAATGGCTAGAAAAAAGAAGCACAAAAAAGACCATGAAGAACACGTGGATGAGTCTTGGCTCATCCCATATGCCGACCTGCTGACACTGCTTTTGGCCCTGTTCATCGTACTGTTTGCGATGAGCTCGATCGACGCCAAGAAGTTCGATATGCTGTCAAAATCATTCAATGCCGTATTTACCGGGGGAACAGGAATGATGGATTATTCCAGCTTCACCGAGCCGAAAACGAGCACAACCGAAGATGGAAAAAGCCCTGACCAAGCAAAAGATCTCTCTCAAGATCAAAAAGAAAAAGACAAGCAGTCGCTGGAAAAAATTCAGGAGCAGGTCAACCGGTTTATTAAAGAGAAAAAGCTTCAAAAACAGGTCAATACGAAGCTGACAGACGAGGGCCTCCTCCTTTCCATCGAGGATAATATCTTTTTCGATTCCGGAAAAGCGGAGATCCGCCAGCAGGACATTCCGCTCGCCAAGGAAGTATCCGACCTTCTCGTATTGAACCCGCCCCGCAATATCGTAATCAGCGGGCATACGGACAATGTGCCGATTCGAAATTCTCAATTTAAATCCAATTGGCATTTAAGCGTGATGCGGGCTGTCAATTTCATGGGGCTTTTAATCGAAAATCCAAAGCTTGACGCCAAGATATTCAGCGCGAAAGGCTACGGGGAATTTAAACCGATCGCTTCAAATGACACCGAAGAAGGAAGAAGAAAAAACAGACGTGTTGAAATCCTCATCCTGCCGATCGGCCAGGAAAATCTGAATAAAAAAGAATAGGAAGCTGCCTTTTGGCAGCTTCCTTATTCTTTGCCCTTATAAATATTTCTTGCGTTCAGTCCGACTTTTTTCAGCATTTCGATGCAGGCTTCTTTCTCCTCATCGCTCAACACGCTGATCATGTGGTGAAGCTCTTCTGCATGACCTGGAAAAATCTTCTCCAAGAGCTCGGTGCCTTTATCTGTAATTTGCGCATAGGTCACCCTGCGGTCGGTCGTACAGGCTCTTCTCGCGATAAGCTGCTTTTGCTCAAGCTTGTCAACCACATATGTAATACTCCCGCTCGCCAGAAGAATCTTATCTCCTATTTGCTGAAGGGGCTGATCCCCTTTATGATAAAGGAGTTCTAAAACGGCAAACTCGGTTGGATTCAGACCATGATGATGAATATGTTTATTCATATGATCATTAATGGATCTGTACGCTCGAGATAATACAATAAATAATTTCAAGGACTGTTCCTGTTCTCTATTACTCATATCTCTCATCTCCAAAGAAACAACTACAGGAAAACATTAATAAACTATGAGGAAAATGTCAACTGTTAACATTCAAACCATGTTATGATGAGTAGGAATTGAACATCAAATAGATATATCCGGAAATTCCCCGGTATTGTGTCCTATTTTCACGGTATTGGTTATCTTTTCTATAAATCGGCTCTCACTAGTGATATAATACCTCTATTCCTGTATCGATTGGGAGAGAGTAAAAACATGCGCAATTTTAAAAATATATGGAAGAAAATCAGGCTTTATTTGATCTTGGTGACGATCCCCGCCTTCATTATAAGCTTTTTTGTATACGAACAAGAACGAGAAAATATCACGGAAAAGCACCGTCAGACTGCGACTCTCATGCTCAATATTCACCGCAACCAAATCAACTACCTGATCGGCGAAACAGAAGCAAGGCTCAGCTCCCTTGCCACGGCCCTCAACCACCCTGTTAATGAGCAGCATATCAAACGAATCCTGACGGAAACGTATAAAAAAGAACCGCGTTTTTCGGCTTTATACCTTTTAAATGAAGACGGCGATGTTATGGTGAGCACGTCGTCGCCCGTCAAAGAAAAAAAGGCGCTTTCGTACAAGAACATTCTGCAAAAAGCGGAAAAATCAAAGAAATCCGTGATCACAGACGAAATACATACAGTGTCGGACAGGCTGGAGCTGAATATTTTTACTCCTGTCTTTGACAGCGAAGGCAGAACGACAAATTTTCTGCTGGCTTCGATCCGCGTCGATTATCTGAAAAATATCATGAACGTCTTAAGACCTGAGCTTTACATCAAAATTCTCAATCAGAAAAATCAGATTGTCTTTACGGCAGGCCATTCTCCTCCTGAGAAGCCGGACGGCGGTACCGTCGACGCTTTTTTGGACCAGATCGACTGGAAGCTTGAAGTCTATCCGGAACCGGTCCAGCTTGATGAGATCGTTCACAGTCTCCTGTTGTCATTTTTAAGTATTTTCATTCTGCTGAATATTATGTTCCTCCTGCTCCAGTATGTGCTGCTGAAGCGGCGGACCAAGCAGGAGCGCGCCCAAAATGAAGCGCAGAAGCTAGAATTAATCGGCACCCTGGCGGCGAGCACCGCCCATGAAATCAGAAACCCGCTGACAGGTATCAGCGGCTTTATCCAGCTCCTTCAAAAAAAATATCAATCAAAAGAAGATCAAATGTATTTCTCAATCATCGACCAGGAAATCCGGAGGATCAACCAGATTGTCAGCGAGTTTCTCGTGCTCGGAAAGCCGACGGCAGAGCAGTGGCAGCTCAACGCCATGACTGAAATGATTGACGAGATCATGCCGATTATTTATTCTGAGGCCAATTTATATAATGTGGAAGTGGAATTTCAAGACTGCGGAGAAGATCCGGCTTATGTGTATTGTAAAAAGGATCATATTAAGCAGGTTGTCTTGAACGTCGCCAAAAATGCTCTTGAATCGATGAAAAACGGCGGAAAGCTGCTCATTCAAATCGAACATGATCAAGAGAAGGCGCAAATTATTGTGAAGGATATCGGAGAAGGCATTCCACAAGAAATGATGGAGAGTATTTTCCAGCCTTTTGTCACGTCAAAGGAAAAAGGTACAGGACTCGGCCTTGTCGTGTGCAAGCGTATCATTTCCATGTACGGGGGAACCATTCAAATCGAAAGCGAACGGCATAAAGGAACGACTGTGACGATTACGCTGCCGACTTCAAAGGAACAGGACGACTGAGGTTTCCCCGTTCCTGTAAAAGAGCCTGCCTTCCTTACGGCAGCTCTTTTTCGTTCATCCACTATGCCGTATATTTTTCAACGGGCAGACAGTCGATGCAGCCTAATAAATCTTGCAGCAGATTGTCCGGCGCGTTTTCATTCATAGACAATTTTTGATATTCATAGATTAATTGATCCAGCTCCTGGCTTCGCCTGATCGTTTCATCCCCTGTATATCCATATATTTCAGCGGCTTCAACCATCATTTGCCGCTTCTTGCTGATGGAAACGAGCAATGCTTCTTTTTCAACATACCTTTGCATACGCTTCACCCCTTACCGACATATCGTTTCTTAGAACCATCCAGATTTTGCGTACTTGAGCATTATTACAGATTATACTTATTTTGTAAACCTATTTTTCAAAAAAATATTTTGAAATCGAGTATAATAGATTTGTGGAATTAAAGGTGTAATACCCATCGATGCAATATGGTAAACAGCTTTAAAAGAGTTCATGCGGATAGAAGGAGGTCTAAATGATGAAAAAACCGGTTTCAAGGCTCCGAACCGTCTTTGCCGTGAAAGAAGCGTATTCAGACCTCTTATTGTTTTTCAGAGCATTTAGAGCCTGGAGAAAGGGAGACTACCCCTTATTCCCGAAAAAAACGATTTTACTGGCCGCGCTGGCATTTATTTATGTGCTGTCTCCGATCGATTTGATTCCCGATGTTCTCGCAGGCGTCGGCTGGCTTGATGATGCGGCTGTACTCGCTTTTCTGTTCAGGCAAATCACCAAAGAGCTGGACGGATTTGAAACACATCTAACGGGAGGAATAAACGGCAATGGCAAACAATAAAATTCTCGGCATCAATCATCTCTTGTTTTCGGTCTCTGACCTGTCCGTCTCTATTTCATTCTATGAAAAGGTGTTTGATGCCAAGTGGCTCGTAAAAGCCGAGAAAACCGCTTATTTTGACCTGAACGGCATCTGGCTCGCATTAAACGAAGAGAAAGACATTAAGAGACAGGAAATTCACGACTCTTACACCCATACCGCGTTTTCGATTCAACAGGAAGATTTGCCGTTCTGGGAAAAGAAATTACACGATTTAGGTGTAAACGTGCTAAAGGGCAGAAAACGGCATGAAGGCGACAAAGATTCAATTTATTTCTCAGATCCAGACGGCCATAAGTTCGAGCTTCACACCGGCTCTGTATTTGACCGTCTTCAATACTATCAAAATGAAAAACCGCATCTCTCATTTCATGAAGGCCACATCAAGGCCCTTTATGACAGAAACAAATAAAAAAGCGTCCACGGGGACGCTTTTTTTATGACTGGTTCACACTCTCTTTCTCATAAATCGGCACCCAGCCCTCTGTCGTCACAAAGATTCTGACAGCCACGACTTTCCGGTCTTCCTGAAGCGTGAAATAATGGCGGGTATTTTCAGGAACGGAGATCAAATCTCCCGGATTTAAGAGGACATCAAAAAATGTGCCCTCCTTTCCTTCTATCGCAAAGATGCCGTGGCCGCTGACGATAAATCTTACTTCATCGTCTGTATGATGATGCTCCTGTTTGAAATTTTTCAAGAGTTCATCGAGTTTCGGATTTTGGTCGGAAAGCGAGATAACATCGCTCGCTTTATAGCCGCGGCGTTCTGAAATGTCTTTGATTTCTGTGGCAAAGACGTCTAAAATCTCCTGTTTCTCTTCATCGGTCAAATCGTATTTTTCTTTTAAGCCTACCGGCAGTTTTGTGATATCCCACTTTTCATAAATGACTTCCTGCCGCTTTAGAAATTGTTCAACTTCTTCCTGCTTTTCAATGGTCGTGTTTTGTTCATCATGGATCCGAATTGTCGCCATGTTTTCTCCCCCTTTTTAATTAAACGTGATAAGCCTGCAAAGCTTTCAGCTTTAAATGCCAGCTGAACAAGAATTCATATGCTTCAAGCATCCGCTTTGCCTCAAATGCCGTTTTTCCCCAGACGGTAATACCGTGGCTGCGAATCAGCACTGCGCCTGAATCGCCTGAAAGGTGCCCGGCAAAATCCGCCGCCAAATCCGGAATATGAGCGCTGTTTTCGATAATCGGGATCGTCACCTCCGCATTTTCCTCCCAAAGCCCGAGCGCCTTTATGATTTCCTGGCCTCTGAATGTCACTTGCTTTTCTTTTGCATAAAGCTCTGAGATGACATTGTTGTCAATCGTATGGACGTGAAGACAGCAGCCGGCGTTTGTGTGTTGATAGACAAAGGTGTGCAGCAGCGTCTCCGCCGACGGCTTCAGCGCGTGTCCGGTCTCCGCCGGCCTCCCCTCTTCGTCCGCCAGCAGAAAATCCTCCGCGGTCTCTTTTCGCTTATCTTTTCCGCTTGCCGTGATGAGAAACCGCAGCGGGTCTTCTGATACTTTGATTGACAGATTACCGCTTGTCGCCGGGAACCAATCCCTTTCCGCAAGCTCTTTTTTTACCTCAGCAAGTTCCTGCCGTTTTTGCTCAGACACCATTCTTTCACCTCCGCGGTCTCTTCGAGTATTCGTCTTGCATCGTGGAAATCGCCGAATGCCGCATGCTTCAAGCCGAGCCCTTCACATTCCCGCAGCAAATAATCGCGCGCGATGCATAAGTCGGAACATTTGGCAGCTTCAACATCTGTAACGGAGTCCCCGATCATGACAACAAAATCGTCCCGGCCTTTCAGGCGGCGGATGATGGAAGGCTTGCAGCAGCCGCATTCATTTCCGCAGCTGCCGTCACACGGATACGGCCAGCGGATCTCGATATTGCGGCCGGTGAAGCCGGCCTCGTTGCAATAAATGCGGTCCTTTTCGATAATTCCTTCAAGCAGAGGATAGACGAAAAAATCCATCCCTCCGCTCACGACGTAAAACGGAAGACCCTTCTCATCCAGGAAAGAGACAAACTCTTTAAACCCGGGGCGGATCTCGGCTTGTGTCAGTACATAAGCCGTAATGTCTTCTTTCAGGCTGCTCGGCAGCAATTCAAACATTCTGCCGACTCCGTCCTTAATCGATATGTCCTTGGACAGAACCCCGTCTTTTAAAGCGATCCACTCCTCTGGAGCAAATTGTTTCATAATGCTGATGATGTTGTCGTTTGTTGTGATCGTTCCGTCAAAATCGCAAATGATAAGCGGCTTCCTCATACAGAAACCTCAATCCTTCCCCATTTTTCAAGGGCGAGCTTCAAATCGGGAGAACGCTTTGCTTTTTCTTCGACAGGCTCCGCTTCCAAGACGGCATCAATGACCGCCCGAAACGCTCTTCCTCCGCCTGCCGCTCCGTTTGGATGACCGTGAATCCCCCCGCCGGCATTGATAATATGGTCAATGCCAAAGTCTTTCATCAAGAGCGGAACCATGCCGGGGTGAATACCGGCCGACGGCACGACGAATGTCGGTTTAAAAACGTCTTCCTTCGTGCATTCATCGTATATGGCAAGCGCATCCCGCTTCGGCAGAGCAACGCTTCCGTACGGAGAAGGGAACAGGCTGAAATCAGCACCCGCATACCGGTTCAGCTTGCCGAGCAAGAGCGAATGGGAAAAACCGTAGTGCGGCGACGAAGTGAGTGCGCCGCTTACTGCCGGGTGCGCCATGATCGGCAGCGGGATGTCGTCGTCTTCCGCAAGGCTTTGCAAAACATCGAGCCCATAGGCAAACACATTAAGCAGCAAAACATCGGCTCCGAGTTCGGCTGCTTTTCTCGCCTTCGATTTCAGCTCCATTGTCCTGCCCGTCAGATTGACGGCATACAGCGTTTTGCGCCCTGTTTCTTCAAAGGCGGCCTCAAGCACTTTCCTTCCTTCCGTGATTCGTTTTTCAAAGGGGGCACTGCCTGTTTCGAATAAGATTTCATCGTCCTTGATCAAATCCACTCCGCCGAGCGCCTGCTGCCTCAGTTGTTCCTTCAAGTCTTCCATATCGCGGCCGATGACGCCTTTAAAAATGCTCATCAACAGCGGCCTTTCAAATTCGCCGATTTTTTTCCGGATCCCGTATACGCCGAATTTCGGACCCGGCAATGATTGTTTAAAAGACTGCGAAAACTCCAAATCCGCCAACTTTATTTTTCCGTCGAGAGACAGCTTGCCAAAAACGGTCGTCAGCACAGCGGGAATGTCGTTTGTAAAATTGGCTTCCGGATAGGCGATGGTGACCGTTGCCTGTTTTTCCCCCAGCGCGCTTTCTGTTTCTTCGACCTTGACGACGCGTCCTTTATGCTTTTTCAGCTGCTCCTGCTTTAAGAGCGGCAGATCTGTCCACGATCCGACCGTCAACCCGATCGCGATTTGCTCGGCCCGCTTTTCTGCGTCACATCCCGGATCTGCCAAAATATATGTTGCCAAAAGTTCACTCATTCTGTAGCTCCTTCCTGTTTCAGGCATATAAAAAAACCTCTTTTGCTGCTTTAGCTAAAAGAGGTTTCGCTTTTCAGGTTCGAATCCTTATCTCTCAGCGTCAGCTGCAAGAATTAGCACCGTGCTTAAAAAGTCGGTTGCCGGGCTTCATCGGGCTTGTCCCTCTGCCTGCTCTTGATAAGAATATTGATTTTATAAATTATTTTGAATTATCCCATCGTTTTTCCCGGTTGTCAATGACTGTTGCCGGTCTTTTTGAATATATTCAGCTTGGCAATACGCGAAGCCGCTTCCCGGAGCCGCTCTTCGCTTGTCAAGAGGCCGACTCTCACATAGCCTTCTCCGTGTTTGCCGAAGCCGATGCCGGGCGCTGTGACGACATTCGCTTTTTCGAGAAGCAGATCGGAAAAAGCCTCAGATGTGTAACCATCGGGAACAGGCATCCAGGCAAAAAAAGATCCTTGCGGAGCATCCGCATGCCAGCCGATATCGCGGACCGCACGAATCCATACATCCCGCCTTTTTTCGTAGCGCTCATTTTGCTCCTGGACACACGCTTGATCTGATAGGAGTGCGGCCGCCGCGGCGTCTTGGACCGCTTTAAAGAGGCTGACATACATATGGTCCTGATAAAGGTTCAGCGCTTCGATCACAGAGGCGTTGCCAACCGCAAACCCGACCCGCCATCCAGCCATATTATACGTTTTGGATAGCGTGTAAATTTCGATTCCTGCGTCTTTTGCCCCCGCCGTTTCCAAAAAGCTGACAGGCCTCTTGCCGTCGTAGCCAATCGCGCCGTAGGCAAAATCGTGGACGACGCAAATCCCGTTCGACTTGGCAAACCGGACGGTTTCTTCGAAAAAAACAGGTGTGGCTTGGGCACCGGTCGGATTGTTCGGATAATTTAAATACATGAGCTTCGCTTTTTCTTTCACTTCCTTCGAAATCCGGCTGTAGTCAGGCAGAAACTGATTGTCCGCTGTAAGCGGCATCGTTTCCATGTTCGCTCTTGCCAGCTCAACGCCCGACCAGTAGTCGGGATAGCCCGGATCGGGAACGAGCACGGTATCCCCCGGATTTAACAAACATTGCGGAAGCTCGACAAGACCGGCTTTTCCGCCGAACAATACAGCGACTTCGCGTTCGGGATCGAGCTGTACGCCGTATTCCCTTTGATAGAACGCGGCTGCCGCCTCCTTCAGTGAACGGCTGCCGCGAAAGGAGGAATACTGGTGGTTTTCAGGATTGCGGACGGCTTGCGCCATTGTATCAACGATGTGATCCGGTGTCGGCTGATCCGGATTCCCCTGTCCGAGATTGATGACATCATGGCCGGCGGCAATTTTTTCATTCACCTTTTTGACCAAGGAAGCAAAAAACTGCTCCGGCAGCTGTTTCAACACATCTGAAAGCTCAAATTTCATACGATTCACCCGCTTTTGAAAAATTCTTGAAATGATAGTCCATCATCATATATTGTTAAATGTAAAATGTAAAGAAAAAAATGAGGTGATCCAGATTGAAGCTGACAATTTCATGCTTGCAATTCGATATCGCATACGGCAATCCTTCTGAAAATTTTAAAAAAGCGGAGCAGCTGATCGAACAGGAAAGCCGGAAGACGGATGTCCTTCTCCTTCCCGAGCTGTGGACGACGGGTTATGATTTGAAAAATCTCGGCTCCATCGCGGATGAAGAAGGCAGGCAAACGAAGAGATGGCTGCAGGAAACGGCAAAAGCAAACCGGGTCCATATCGTATGCGGCTCAGTCGCCGTCAAGAAAAAAAGCGGTGTGTACAATATCATGTACATCGCAGACAAAAACGGAAATTTGATCAAAGAATACAGCAAAGCTCACCTTTTTCAGCTGATGGACGAACACCTCTATTTGTCATCGGGCTCAGGCGACGGGAGCTTCGAGCTTGAAGGGACCCCGGCTGCGGGGTTCATCTGCTACGACATCCGTTTCCCGGAATGGATCAGAAAACATACGAAGGAAGGTGCGGGCATCATCTTTGTATCGGCGGAATGGCCGCTCGCCCGCCTCGATCACTGGCAAAGCCTTTTAAAAGCCAGAGCAATTGAAAATCAGTGCTTTGTCGCAGCCTGCAATCGTGCGGGAAAAGACCCGGCAAACGAATTTGCGGGCCACAGCATGGTCATTGATCCGCTCGGCCGCATCCTCGCTGAAGCAGGACACGGAGAAGCGGTCATCAGGGCTGAAATTGACCTCGTGGACATTGAAAAAGCGCGGGGGCAAATTCCGGTTTTTGAGGACATTCGCAAAGATTTATATTAAAAAAGTGTTGACAAGAAAACGGAGATGCTGGTAATATGTTCAGCAACTGACCGAACTGAAATTTCAAAATTTTATATTGAATTCTCTTATCGAGAGTTGGGTGAAGGACTGGCCTAATGACCCCAACAGCAACCGACCGTAATACCATTGTGAAATGGGGCGCGAAACTTTGCGCCGCTAGGGCACGGTGCTAATTCCATCAGACTTTAAATTCTGAGAGATAAGAGAGGCGTACGCGACAAATCAGCCTCTTTCTCTCGACGAGAAAGAGGCTTTTTTATTTGTTAATGACACTTTAGGGGGAATTACATATGACCGTAACGAAAACCGCAGCATACGAAACTTTGACTGAAAGCTCCGCGGCCGCGCTTGCCGTCCGTCTCGGGCTTTTTCCAAGCAAAAGCACCCTGACGTGCCAGGAGATCGGGGACGGAAACCTGAACCTGGTCTTCCGCGTTTATGACAAAGAGCAGCAAAAAGGGTTGATCATCAAGCAGGCGGTGCCTTATGCAAAAGTCGTCGGCGAAAGCTGGCCGCTGTCGCTTGACAGGGCAAGAATCGAAAGCAGTGCGCTGATCCGCCAGGCTGAGCATGTCCCGCATCTTGTCCCGAAAGTGTACTATTCTGACACCGAGCTTGCCGTCACCGTATTGGAAGACCTTTCTCACTTAAAAATCGCCAGAAAAGGACTGATTGACGGGAAGGATTATCCGCACCTGTCGGAAGACATCGGAGAATTCCTTGGAAAAACGCATTTTTACTCGTCTGAATATGCGCTTGACCCAACGGTTAAAGAGCGGCTTGTGAAGCAGTTTACGAATCCGGATCTGTGCGATATTACAGAAAGCCTTGTGTTCACAGACCCTTTCTTTGACCATGAGACGAACGATTTCGAAGAAGAGCTTCGCAATGAAGCGGAAGATATTTGGCGTAATGAAGCATTAAAAATTGAAGCGGCAAAGCTGAAGCAGCGCTTTTTATCCGCAGAGGAAACGCTGATCCACGGCGACCTGCATACAGGCAGCATTTTCGCCGGTGAAGAAGCCGAAACGAAAGTCATCGACCCTGAATTTGCGTTTTTCGGACCGATCGGGTTTGACATCGGGCAGTTTATCGCCAACCTGCTGTTAAACGCGCTGTCCCGCGAAGAAAACAGGCGGGCCCCTTTATACCGCCATGTCGAGACCGTCTGGAATACGTTCAGCCGGACATTCAGCGAAGCGTGGAAAAACGACGCTCTTGACGCTTGCAAAAATGAGAAGGGGCGCCTTGAATCAGTCCTGAAACAGACGTTTGAAGACGCAGCAGGCTTTGCCGGCTGCGAAATAATCCGCCGGGCGATCGGTCTCGCCCATGTTGCGGACCTTGATACAATCGTTCCGTTTTCCCGGAGAATCAGCCAAAAAAAGCTCGCCCTTAAAATAGGCGCAGCATTCATAGAAAAACGCAGCGGTTTCCGAACACCAAAAGACATGATTGAAGCGTTTCGAAACGCGCTTAAGGAGTGAATGACATGCCGGAACAATTTGCGGTGCCCCGCTCTGTCGAATGGGAAGAAACATCAGTAAAAATCCTGAACCAGCAAAAGCTTCCCGAAAAGACGGAGTACCTGCACCTTACAACTAAAGAAGACGTCTATGATGCGATCCAAACGCTAAAAGTGAGGGGGGCGCCTGCCATCGGCATTACAGCCGCCTTCGGGCTCGCTCTATGCGCACAAAGCATCGATACATCTGACGTTTCCGTATTTCTGCGGGAGCTCGGCAAAATCAAGGATGAACTCAATCAGGCAAGGCCGACAGCCGTCAATTTATCCTGGGCCCTCAATCGGCTGGTAAAAAGCACGGAGGGCGCAAAATCGGTCAATGAAGCAAAAACAAATCTGATCCACGAAGCCATTCAGATCCAGGTTGAAGACGAAGAAACGTGCCGGCAAATCGGACAGAATGCACTGCATTTGTTCAAATCGGGCGACAGCATCATGACCATCTGCAACGCCGGATCGATCGCGACCAGCAGGTACGGTACGGCCCTTTCTCCGTTTTATCTTGCCAAAACAAAGGATCTCGACCTTCATATTTATGCATGTGAAACAAGGCCTGTTCTGCAGGGGGCGCGCCTGACGGCATGGGAGCTTATGCAGGGGGGAATTGACGTGACACTGATTACAGACAGCATGGCTGCTCATACGATGAAAGAAAAAAACATTTCAGCCGTCATTGTCGGAGCAGACAGAATCGCAAGAAACGGAGATACAGCCAATAAAATCGGAACATACGGCTTAGCAATCCTCGCCAAAGCCTTTCAAATCCCGTTTTTTATCGCTGCTCCCCTGTCAACTTTTGATGTCTCGATTTCATGCGGCGACGACATTCCGATTGAAGAACGCGATCCGGATGAAGTCAGACAGATAAACGGAACGCAAATAGCGCCGCAAGAAGTGCCTGTATTCAATCCTGCCTTTGATATCACGCCGCACGATTTAATCTCTGGAATCATTACGGAAAAAGGGATTATCACAGACAGATTTGAAGAAGAAATTGAAGCGCTGTTTTCCGCTGAAGCCCTTACTTAGGCCGCTTTAGCGGATTTTAATCAATTTGATGATGTCTTTCTTTTGCTCTTCGGTCAACACGTGCAGCTTGACGAACAATTCCGCGTATCCTGCTATTTTTTTCGGGCGGTTTATTTTCACTTATTCGTCCTCCTTTTTTTACCAAGGCCAACATTTTTAACTTAATAAAATTATATGTCGCGGACGAAAAAAAGAAACGGCGTGCTCGTATATTATTTTCCCTTATACGCAATATTTTCGATGTCGAGCAGCACCGCTTTTTTATCCGTTTCATTTCCGGAATACCCCGTCAATGAACGATTTTTGCCGATGACACGGTGGCACGGGATCAAAATCGGCAGCGCATTTCTTTTATTGGCCTGGCCGATTGCGCGAACAGCTTTCGGATTCCCGACGGCGCACGCGATGTCTAAATAGCTCCGTGATTCACCGTACGGGATCGACTGCAGCGCCTCCCACACCTTTTTCTGAAACGGAGTTCCATCCTGGCGGAGAGGAAGGGTGAACGTTTTCCGCTTCCCCTTGAAATATTCTTCGAGCTGTCGCTTGGCCTCCTTCAACAATTCCGTTTCGGCCGGGCGAAGCTCCAGGCCGTCTTGCGGAAGCTGTTTTAGTTCATCTTTTTCAAATAGCAAATGTGTAATGTGGTGATTTTCCTCGACAATGTAAGCTTGTCCAAAAGGCGAGGTCATTTCAATATAAAAGCCCATGATGCGATTAAGCCTCCTCCTCATGCTGCTGTCTGATCGGGAGAGTCAGGTGGAATGTCGTGCCTCTCCCTTCTTCACTTTCAACTTCGATTTTTCCTTTATGTTCTTCAATAATTTTATAACTGACCATGAGCCCGAGTCCAGTGCCCCGTTCTTTTGTTGTGTAAAAAGGTTCGCCGAGCCTCTTCAATTTGTCTTCCGTCATGCCGATACCTTCGTCAGCAAGCGAGACAATGATATGGTCGTCTCCTTTCGGTTTGATCGACACATATACGTTGCCTCCGTCAGGCATCACTTCGATCGCATTTTTCAAAATGTTGATAAATACCTGTTTCAGCTGATTCGGCTCGCAATAGATCAGCGGAATGCCGTCTTCGCACTTCAGATGCATCTGAACGTTGTCAAGGTTTGCCTGTGCGTGCAGCAGATCCATAGTGTCCTGCATGATTTTGACGACATTTTTTTCTTCATACATGATCGCCTGCGGTTTTGCAAGAATGAGAAACTCCGTAATAATCGATTCAATCCTTTTGAGCTCTGATGTGATGACATTAAAATAAAGCGCGTGATCCTCATTTTGGATGCTGCCTTTCAGCAGCTGGATAAATCCTTTTAATGCCGTCATCGGGTTGCGGATCTCATGGGCAATTCCGGCTGCGAGTTCTCCGACGACATGAAGGGTATCAGACTTGCGGAGCCGTTCTTCAAGCTCTTTTCGTTCCGTCACGTCTCTGAGCATCGCCAAATTCATATTTTGAATGATGTTTCGCTTAAATGAAAATTCAAGAATCCGTTTTTGGTCACTCAGCAGGAATGGGATATCATTGTCCATTTCTTCAAAGGAAATCGTTTTAGCGGGAGAAGCCGCGTTTTCGATGTGATAGCCGGAAATGACGTCAAGAAGATTGGACGTTTTCAGCTGTTCAAGAGGGATGCTGAGAATTTTTCCGGCAAGGGGGTTCGCATCGATAATATCGTACTGGTTGTTGAAAAGAACGATTCCGTCCATTGATCCGTTGAAAACTTTTCTGAACTTCAATTCGCTTTCCCGCAATTCTTGTTCCATCCGTTTTCTGTCGCTGACATTTCTCAAAATGGTTAAGTCCTGGCTGTCGAACATGATTCGTTTTGACGTGAACTCAAGCTCCTTATATTGTCCGTTTGCCATACGAAACAGCAGCTCCGCCCGGATTTCTCCTTTTTGATCGTATTGCTTTTGAATGGTATGATACCGCTGATCGGTTTGATCAATAAAATCAGTCATCTTCTTGTTGAGCAGCTGGTCCATCGGCAGTTCGAAGATTTTGCAGGCCGACTGGTTCGCTTTGACGATGCGGCCGTCGTTATTCATCAGTATGATGGCATCCATCGCATTTTCAAAGACTTCCCTAAAGCGTTCTTCGCTTTTAAACAGCTGTTTTTCCATCGAGCGCTTCTCCGTAATATCCCTCATAATCGACATGTAAAAGCCGTTTAAAATATTCGAGGTTATCGTCAGCTCAAACAGCCTGTCTTCTCCTGATCTGAGTCGGACAGGAAGCTCCCCTTTTGCTTTCCCTCTTCTGAAAAGAGCGTTCCAGATTTTATCGAGCCGCCCCTTGTTTTCAGGGGATACGAATTGAGACAGCTTCAGTTTTGAAAGCTCTGATTTTTCGATTTCGAAGCTCTGGCAAAACGAATGGTTTGCATCGATGAAACAGCCTTGTTTATCAAAGATGACGATTCCTTCTACCGCGCGGTGAAACAAATCTTTAAACAGCTTTTCATTGATGGTGCGCTCCCGCTCCAATATTTTTTTCGACGAAATGTCTCTCATGACGACAAAAAAGCAGTCCTCACCGATTCCTTTGCTTGCAGTAAACTCGATATATTTGACAGATCCGTTGTCAAGCCTGATGGCCACTTCTTTTTTTGCATATCCCCGTTCTAAAAAGCGGTGAATGTTCTGGTTCAGTTCATCCGGCGGAACGGCGTGCAGGAAATCGAGCGCCGATCGGTTCAGCAAATTCTTTTTTTGGCTTTGCAGAATCTTGCAGGCAGCATCATTCGCCTGGATGATGTTCATCTGTTTATCCAATATAAAAATAGCGTCCAGCGTCCCGTTAAACAGCAGTTCATACTGATACAAATCCGCTTTCAGCTTGGCGTTTTCTTTCTTCAGTCTGTTCAGCTGGTTTTGCAGATTTAAGGATTCATTCAAATCAAGAGTTTCCTCCATTTACTACACTCCTTCTTGAAAACCTGTCCTCCAATTATTCTACAAACCGGAAAATCTTCCTTCATTTGTTTCGAACTTTTACAACCTTTCCGCCTATTTTACAGGAAGATGACGATATAAAAGTTCCTTACTGTTCAATTACATCGTCCTAACAATAAGACTTAATGCATAGGAAAACACATGCTTTCTATTTTAAAATTTTAAAATAAGGCAAGACTGGTGGAGGACGTCATTCCGGAAAGAATGTGCCGGGGTTCGGACGCTTCCCGCACCGGCGCCTCCTGAGAATGTTTGTGAAAGGGTGATGTTATGGCGAATTCCCGCGATAGCTATTTTGACAATGCAAAATTCCTATTAATTTTTCTCGTCGTATTCGGACATATAATCAGGTCCTATATTCATGACAATGATGCACTGCTTCATATTTATAAATTTATTTACACGTTTCATATGCCTGCTTTTATTCTCATATCAGGCTATTTTGCAAAAGGGTTCAACCGTCCCGGTTATGTCAAAAAAATCGCCTGGAAGCTGATCGTTCCTTATTTGATTTTCCAGGGAATCTATACGCTGTTTTATTCCTTTATCGATGATCAAAGCTTAACTGCCGCAAATCCGATTGAACCGCAATGGTCGCTTTGGTTTTTGCTGAGCTTGTTTTTTTGGAATCTCCTGTTGTTTCCGTTTACAAAACTGCCGGCGAAATGGGCGTTTGCCGCAAGCTTTGTGATCGCCGTTCTTGTCGGGTATATCGACCTGATCAGCAATACGCTCAGCCTCTCCCGCACGTTTGTTTTCTTTCCGGTCTTTTTGGCGGGTTATTATTTGCAAAAAGACCATTTTAAAATGCTGAAAGGCTGGAAAGGCAAGCAAGCCGCTCTAGCCGTTTTAGCAGCAACGTTCGTTTTCTACTTTTTTGTAGACTTCGATTACTCCTGGCTGTTCGGTTCCAAGCCTTATTCGGAATTCGGCGATGTCGGAATAAAAAGCGGGTTAAATCGGGTAGCGCTTCTCGTCATAACGTTTGCCTCAACATTCGCGTTCATGGCGCTTGTGCCTGAAAGGCGGTATTTCTTTACCCTCTGGGGAACGCGCACATTTTATGTCTACCTGCTGCACGGCTTTATCATTAAGTCGTTCAGAAAGACGGGGGCGGAAGAATGGCTTGCCGATTATCAGAGTCTGACGCTATTAATCATCGCTACGGCGATTTTAACCTTCTGCTTATCAAGCGGATTTGTGAAAACGGTCGCCCAGCCGTTCATCGAATTAAAAATGACGAATTTAATGCGGAGGTTGAAAAAAGACAACGGATATAACCCTTATTTAAAATAAATGAAGGTCCAAATCGTTTCCGATTTGGACCTTTCTCGTTTGCTCTCGTGGTTTCAATCTTTATCTTTATCTTTATCCAGCTTCTGTCCGTTCGCCTTGTTGTTCTTCTTTTTATTGTTCTCGATCACATCGATAAACTTAAAGGCGTTGACATCGCCCAGTTCGTTCGAAAATTCCTCCTGAAGCACATCTGGATTCATCGGTTTTTTATGGTTTTGCATATCCTTGCTTTTTTGGTGTTTTTTCATTGATGCGCTTCTCCCTGCTTCCCGTGTTTCGAGTTGCGGTTGGCGCCCCTGTCTCCGTTTTCGGCATCATATTGGGTCATGTATTGATGATCATGCATGCTTTCAGCAGGCGTTTTATTGTTAAGAGCCGCTTCATTTCTGGCAACTTTTCTTTTCATGATGACATTCCTTTCTTTTGTCGTTTCATCCATATCCTTTCCGTTTCCGTACATTCCACACATCCAGTTTCCGGAAAAAAATAAGCACCCTGAAGGGGTGCTTATTTAAATACTTTTTTCACTTTATTGACGACGTATGAGCTGCCGCCGCGTCCTGAAACATCCTCGATCATCATCGTGATTAAAAGGTTTTTGTTTTTATAATCATAGGCAGTGAACCAGCCGTTTTCTTTGCCTTTTTCGTCTTTTTTCGTTTTCAGTTCGGCCGTTCCCGTTTTCCCTGCGATCGTGAGCCCTTTGACAACCGGCTTGTAAGCCGAGCCGCGCGGGTCTTCCACAACGCCTTTTAACCCTTTTGTAATGGCTTCTGCTCCGCCTGTAGGCAGGACGTTTTTATGCCATATTTCTTTCTCTCCGCCGTCCTTTTTGATCAGGTACGGCTTGATCAGATTACCGTCGTTCAAGAAAGGTGTATAGCTTGCCGCGAGGTGTATCGGCGACATCAGCATTTGCCCCTGTCCGTATCCTGAATCGGCAAGGAGAATATCCGAGTCGATTCCTTCGTTTGATATGGAGGAAGACTTCGTCGGGAATTCATAATCAAGCTTTTCCTCAAAGCCGAATGATTTCAGGCCTTCGACAAATTGATCCTTACCTGTGTCAAGGGCAGTCTGCGCGAAATAAATGTTGTCAGAGGTGATCAGCGCATTTTCCAGGTTGACATCGCTTAATCGATCGGAAACCCGTGTGACTTTATATCCGCCCCATGACGAATCTTTCTGCCATTCCTTCCCTTCGATCTTCTTAGGTTCATCAGCTTTGATCGCATCATTTTTCAGACCGATTGAAGCCGTGATCGGTTTGATCGTTGAACCCGGAGCATAGGTTTTATTAAATTTTGAGGTGAATGGCGCAGCCGCATCTTTGTTGAGTTTTTCCCATTCTCCTTTTTTCCAGCCGAACAAAAACCCGTTCGGATCGTATGAAGGCGCGCTGACAAGCGCCAACGTTTCTCCAGTCTGCGGCTCTAACGCAACGGCAGCGCCGGAATCATCTTTTAACTGGTTGTACAGTTCTTCCTGTTTGTTCATGTCGATCGTGGTGTGGATGTCTTTTCCGTCTTTTGCATCCTTTGAGGCAACCGTCGCGCCTGATTCAGGAATCGAAATCGTCCAGCCGATTTCTCCTCTAAGCTCTTTTTCATAAATATGTTCGAGACCGACGATTCCGAGCAGTGAATGCTCGCTGTAGCCTTCTTTATTCTGTTTTAATTCCTCCTCGGTAATCGGCCGTATGTAACCGGTAAGATGTGCAGCTTTTTCACCGTAAGGATAGTATCTTGATTGCGTATCCTGTTTCAAAACCCCGGGGAGAGAAGTCGCTTTCTTGAGAAGCTCGGTACTACCAGGCTTCACTTTTTTCAGGGGAACGAATGAATCGTCCGTCACCCAGCTTGCGGACAGCTGTTTTTCAATGTCTTCTTTTTCCATATCCAGCATGTTCGAGAGCTTTTTGATGACACCGTCTTTATTATCTCCGAACTGCCCCGGAACGACGCCGATTTCAGGGACTGTCGCGTTCGTAGCGAGCGCCTTTCCGTTTCTGTCATAAATGATGCCTCTCGCTGGCTCCTTGGCGGTAATCCGGATGGTCTCCCCTTCCTTCAGCTGTGAAAAAATAAAGGATGGGTTCCAGTTGACTTTCCATGAAGTGTCTCCGTCTTTTTTTTCTTTGACAAGCTTTGCCTTGCCTTCAAAAGAAATGGGGCCGGCCAATGTATTCATGCTGACTTTATACGGTATTGTCACCGCATCTTTTTTCTCTTTATTTTTTTCATCTTCATCATTGTCGACAGTTGAAACCTTCAAATCGGAAACTCCGATCTGTTCATAAATGGATTGATTGCGTTTGATGAAATCGTCTTTTGAAATCGATTTTTGCGCTTCAGCCGACAGCTGTTCATACATTTCTTCAAATTTTTGCTCGTTCCATTTGTCTACATATTGATCCATGCTTTCTTTTGCTGTCGGCTCGTTAGAACAGGCTCCGGCGAGCAATAGAAATCCGGCGGCTATAAACAAATGGATGACTCTCATTTTCATCGTTGCTTCCCCCTTTTTTTCAAGTCCGCCATTTAAGCATTATATCATACAAATAAATACAGCGACCGACTTTATGATCATAAAAAAAGACAGTTTAACTAAACTGTCTTTCTTATCCGATAATAATTCTTTCCTTTGGATAATGGTAATTCGCTTCGATTTCTTTTCTGCCGAATAAATAGAGCAGCGTGACAATGCCGATTCGGCCGATGAACATCAGAAGGATGATGACGCTTTTGCCAATCGTGCTCAAATCTGGGGTGATACCCATCGACAAGCCGGTCGTACCGAAGGCCGAACACACTTCAAACAGCAGTTCAAGCAAAGAATGCTCTTCCGTCACTGTCAAAATAAGTGTCGAGCCGAAAACGAGAATAACCGCCATCAGCGTCACAATCAATGATTTCATTAAATCCGCCTGGTGCAGTTCACGTTTGAAAACCTTCACCGATTTATTTCCCCTCGCGAAGTGGAACAGCGCCAACAGGTTTAAAGCAAAGGTCGTTGTCCGGATGCCCCCTCCGACAGAGCTTGGCGAAGCGCCGATAAACATGAGCATGCACATGAATAAAACAGTCGTATGTGTGAATTGGCTGATGTCGATTGTTGCGAGTCCGCCGCTCCTGGTCGTCGTCGACTGGAACAGCGAAAAGAATAATACCTCGTGCCACGACTTCCCTGAAAAAGCAAAGCGCGCTTCCATGGCAAATATGCCGATCGCACCTCCAATCACTAAAAGGAAAAAAGTGACTGATGTCAATTTGGTAAACAGACTGAAAGAGAATTTGCGCTCTTTGCTGAGCAGAAAATCCTTCACTTCGATGAGAACCGGAAAGCCGATCGCTCCAAGAATGATCAGCATAATCACGATAAACTGAACGAAATAATCATGCTGAAACGGAATCAGCGAGTTGCCTGTAATGTCGAAACCTCCGTTGGTCGTTGCACTGATGCTTGTAAAAAATCCGTGCATAAAGGCTTCTCCAGGTGTCTCAAAGTACTTTAAGAAATAAGTTCCGAGAATCAGCCCGCCAAACAGCTCGATCAGCAAGATCAAGCCGAGCACGTGCTTCATCAGCTTGACAAGGCCCGATAAGTTGGATTGATTTTGATCGGTCATAATCAGCCGGCGCTCTTTCAAGCCGATCCGCTTGCCGAAAATCAGCCAGACGAATGTTCCCAGCGCCATCACACCGATCCCGCCAAATTGCAGAACAAACGCCAAAATCCAGATTCCGGCCGTGCTGAATGTCTCAGCTGTATCAACAACCGTCAAACCGGTTACACTCACTGCGCTCACCGCAGTAAAAAGGGCATCGATAAATGACCATTCCACATCATTCTTGTGTGCAACAGGCAGACTCAATAAAATAACGGAAACCGATACCGCCAAAAAATAATAGAGCGCGATCAGCTGTACAGGAGACAGCACGCGCAGTAGTTTTCTCAATAAAACCTTCATAATCGTTCCTTCTTTTTAATATTCAAAAGTTGCTTCTTGTGTATAACGTGTTCCATTTTAAAGGAAACATGCTATTATGTACAGCCGCTTTTCGATTTTTAAATATAAAAAACAAACCCCCTTGAAAAAGGGGGTTCGCTTAATTTATTATTTTGCTTCCAGACGGCGGATTCTGTCGCTTAAATCAGGGTGTGTTGAGAAAAGCGATGTGTGCTTTTTCCCGTTGATTTTTAAAGTTGCAACAGATGCCTGCTCTTCTTTGACTCTAGAAGTGTACTGCTCAAGCGAGCGGAGCGCGTGAATCATCTTGTCCTTGCCTGCAAGGTCTGCTCCTCCTCTATCCGCATGGTATTCACGGTGGCGGGAGTATGCAAACACGACAAGGCTTCCGAGAATGGAGAACACAATTTGGAAGACGATGACCGCGATGAAGTGAACGATCGGCGCCAGCTCTTCACGGACAACGCGTGAAACAGCCCATGCCGCAATCCGGGCAAAGAAAACAACGAACGTGTTGACGATCCCCTGGAGGAGCGTCATCGTCACCATATCGCCGTTTGCGATATGCGCCACTTCGTGGGCAAGTACGCCTTCCACTGCGTCGTCATCCATTTCCTGAAGAAGGCCCGTCGATACAGCGACAAGCGAGCGGTTTTTAGACGGCCCGGTCGCAAAGGCATTCACTTCGCGTGAATTGTAGATGCCGACTTCAGGCATCTTTGTCAGTCCGGCAGCGCGGGACAGCTTATATACCCGGTCAACGAGCTGCTGTTCTTCATAGCTGAGCGTTTGCTTATCAGGATTCAGCACCTGAACGCCCATCGCCATTTTCGCCATCCATCTTGACATCAACAGCGACATAAAGGAACCGACAAAACCAACAACAGCACTGAATACGAGAAGCGCAACAATATTGATGCCGCCGTCAGCTGTGAAATACGTGCCTACGCCTGTCAGCGAACCGATAATGGACAGCACGATACCGATCGTCGTAATGACTAAAATGTTCGATAAAAGAAAGAGAAAGATTCTTTTTCCCATGATTACCTCCATGTTATAATAAGATCAAATGAACTCGTATAATAAAATTATACGGCATAGAATTGAAAATGCAAGTGATAAGACGTAAGATTATCTTTATATTGTTTGCTATTTCATTTTAATACATAATGAGGTGGAATGATGAAACCTTTTAAACTGACTCGCCTGGAAATGGCCAAACTGATGTACGCTTTAAAAGGGCAGCTGGATGTCAGTCCGCTTGCGATTCTTTTGAGATCGGCCGATATAGCGCCTGATGAGCCGGAAGACAATTTGGACATCCCCGAATTCATTGCCCGGTACGAACGGAAAAAACAAAAAACGGAACACGGACTTTCCACAAATGAAATTGTTGAACTTGGAAATTTGTGCGAACTGACATCTTTAAAATCGACAGCCATCCAAAACTGGATCAAACGCGATATAAAAGATTTGATGGGACATCCGGAACTCGGCAAAAAATATTCCATCGACCAAGCCGTCATCCTTCTCATTGTACGAGACTTAAAATCGGTTTATGACTTCGAAACGATCCGTCCGATCTTAACAACGGTTTTTAATACGATTACAGACCGCTCCGATGATGTAGTGAGTCCGCTCCGCTTTTATGAAGGGTATGCGCGGGTTCTTGATCATGTGTACCAGATCAAAGACTATACGCTCAATAAATCGGCGCTCGAAAAAATCGTCATCAAGCAGACTGGCCAGCTCCGCGATTTTTACAAAGATCTGGCCGATCCCGAATGGAACAAAGCGAGAGACATCACCGCGGTCACAGTGCTGTCCGTCATCGCTTCGCACATCCAGGCGACCGCCCATTCCATGATTGACAGCGTCTTCTTAAAATATGATATGAAATAATCGCCGCTGACCGGCGCGCCTGGCTATTGGCAGCCAGGCGTTTTTTTGCACCTTCAACAATTGCCAGCATAAAAAGCCTCAGCCCAATTCAAACTAAACAAGCAGTACCAATTGAAAAAGGAGTTGAGAATACATGGCAAGAACGAATAAGCTCCTCGTTCCAGGGGCAGAGCAGGTTTTAGACCAGTTCAAATACGAAATCGCCCAAGAGTTCGGCGTCCAGCTCGGGTCGGACTCGGTTGCTCGGTCAAACGGGTCTGTAGGCGGGGAAATGACAAAACGACTTGTACAGCAGGCACAAGCTCAATTGAATGGGCATACTGACAAATAAATATCCTTTGGATTATTCGCCGGGACCGCTCGGCGGATATTCTTGTTTATTCGTTTGGTCAGAAGGCTTTTTCTCCTTTTGGTAAGGAGGTGTTTTAGAGCTCTCTTGATTTGAACCGGAACCGCTTTTCGGCGTTCCTTCCTCCGTCTGCTGACCGTCTTTGTCATTATGGTTATGTTCCTGAGGGTTTTGGGTATTAGGGGAATTTGACTCCTTTTCTTTTTCCATTTCTTGATCAGATTGATCTTGATCTGAAGGTTTTTCGTCGTCCGGATGATCTTCCGTATCTGATTCTTCATCATCCGTATGTTGTTCCGGCTGATCTTCTTCTTTCACAGCTTTCTCTTTTTCTCCTGTGTCTTCTTCCTGATGTTGATCATCTTTCTTATCATTATTGTCATCATCTTTGTTTTTGTCTTCTAATTCATCTTTGTGGGAGCGGATATAACGGCCTGTTGAAATCCCTTCTTTTTGGGCTTTTGCACGGGTGTCAAGGTCTGATTCCACCGCTTCCATCTTATAATTCTGCTGCTCGTATTTTTTCGCTACATCATCGATTTCACTTTTTACTGTCGCCTTATACGTGTCATCTTCATTGTTTTCGTATACTGTGGCGATAAGCACTTCTTTAGATTCCGTGACAAAACCGCTCTTATCGCTGTCTTCGACAATTTCACTGATCACTTCTTTAAAGTCAGACTTTTCCCAATTTTTTATACTATCCATTAAGTCCTTCCCATCCTCGTTCAGCGGCACCAAATCGATAACTTCACAGTTTTTGTTGAGCGTCAATTCAAAGCTTGGGTTGATATCGATCGTCATGTAGGCGTATGCTTTATTGTTTAAAACATCAGGGATGATCATGAAAGCGAGCAGCATGATCGCCGCGATTGAAAAAACGCCGGCTTTCAGCGGACGGAGCGCAAGCAGGTCAAAAAAGCCCGCACGCCTTCTCGACATTCTCGTCTCAGCGGGAAAAGCAATTTCCTGACCGATTTCATAATCTTCCTCTGTGCTCTTTGCTTTTAAAAATTGTCCGTCAGGGGTTAGCAATGTGACGAATTTTTTATTTTTTTCTACAATAATTCCTCTTCTCATGAATTGAGCACCCCTTTTAGATAATCTTTAAGGTAAACATAATCGCCCGTTATAATGATCGCCATAGCAATGATATATTTGCGGTTTCTCTCTACGGTTTTTCTGCTGACTGCCACCAGCTTCTCAAGCTGTTTGACGGGAAGCTGCTTCTTTTCAAACAAGATCTTTTTTAATTCTTCATGTTCGACAAGCGTATATGCCACTTTGATGGCGTTTTGCCTTGCATCCGTATGTTTCGGGGAATGCTCCAGCAAATCGGAAAAAGACAGGCCAAAACTTTTAAGCCTTTCTTTAAAATGGAGAATCTCCTCCCGCCTTTGCTCCTGTTCGAGCATGCGGTTGAACTCATGAATGGAAAGCTCCGCTTCAATCATGCTTTGCGAGGATTCCTGTTCTTCTCCTTCTTGCATGTCCATATTGATGTTCTGGGCATTTCTCGCTTCTTTTCTGATATAATCAATGACTTTGCGCTTAATGATCAGCTCTGCAAATGCCAGCAGAGAATTTCCTTTATCTGAAGAATATTTTTCAATGGCTTCATTGAATGCAATCAAGCCGATGCTGAATTCATCATCTTTTTCATCTATATATCGTTTGCACACGGATGAAACCGTTTTAGCCACAAAAGGCTTATACTGATTGATAAGCTCGTTTTGCAACTGCTGATTTCCTTTTTGTATGCTTATTACAGACTCTTCTAATGATTGTTTCTTTTTTCCTGTCTTAAACAAAAGGCTAAGCACTGGTTTCACCTCAGTTCCTCCCTATACTACTCATTAATGATAGCTAATTTGATAGGGATTCGCAAAGGAGAAAACGCGGTATTCATTTCTAATTTTTCAATTGTGACAGTCATTTGTTTGATCTCCTAGAACAATTCGTGATCTGTTTGACGATTAAGGGGGTTTTCCCGCCGTTTTTGTAACATGCCTGTTAATAAAATGAAATCTTATTTCGGTTGATCTAGGGCAATCTTCCCCGTGCGGGCAAACAAAAAAGACTGCCGGTAAGACCCGGCAGTCTGGCGAAGGCTGTTTACTCCTCTGCAGCTTTATTCTCGTGTTTGTTCGGATTTGTCATAAACCATCCCCCGAGCGCAATGGCGATCAGCACCGCCCAGAAGATGAACTTCCAAGTACCTGAATGAATAAAATGTTCAGAGACGATGTTGATTTGCGGGTGTGCGAGCGTATAGAGCGTCAGTTTTACACCAACCCAGCCGACAATCAGAAAAGCAGCCGTTTCCAGGCTCGGACGTTTCTTTAACAAGTTCACAAATTGACTTGCAGCAAAGCGCATAATAATCAGTCCGATAATCCCGCCGGCTAAAATCACCATGAACTGTCCGCCGTCAAGTCCGCCGATTTGCGGCAGGTTCGTTACCGGAAGTGTGACAGCCAGCGCAACCGCCGCCAAAATCGAGTCGACGGCAAACGCGATGTCTGCCAGCTCAACTTTGATAACCGTCGGCCAAAAACCGCTTTGCTTCGTCTCTTTCACCTTTTCGTCCTTTTTGAAAACATGGGTTTTCAAAATATGGTGAACGGAGATGTAAAGCAGATAGACGGCGCCGATCGCCTGTACCTGCCAGACGTTGACAAGGAAAGAGATCGCAAACAAAGCGCCGAACCTCATCACAAACGCGCCGGCCAACCCGTAGAAGAGCGCTTTTTTTCTGTCTTTTTCAGGCAAGTGTTTAACCATGACCGCCATGACGAGTGCATTGTCCGCGGCCAAAATGCCTTCCAGCCCGACTAGGATGAGAAGAACCCAACCATATTCAAGTAATAATGCTGCATCCATTTTATAATTCCTCCTAAGTGATTGTCTCTTTCTCTTATTCCCGCTAATGCAGCAGGGTATTTTCAGAAAACAAAAAAGACCTCTGCCAACATTAGGCAAAGGTCTTGCTAGACATGGTTATTGATTAAAACATGCCAACAAAGCCGATGGATGAACATCCATGAACTGACGACTTTGTTTCCGGTTTAACATCCGGACGCTACTCCCCTTTGGGATAAAAGAAAATATTGAATTATAAGATAATATTAACCTCATATGCGCACGGCTGTCAATCCTTATTTTTATTAAAAAAGGCTGAAACGCTTTGCGATTTGATTTTGTTCCGTCTGCCTTTCACCCAAAGGTAAAGAACGAACAAAACGATGAATCCGATGCCGACCGGCAGAAGGTATCCGTCCAATAAGCTGCCGACCTTGCTCCAGTTTTCGCCGAGGTAAAAGCCTAAATAGACATAGACGAACGTAATCGGCGTGATCGCAAGGAATGTATAAATACAAAATACCCACACATTCATTTTAGCGAGTCCGCACGGAATGGAAATCAGCGTTCTGACTCCCGGTATAAAACGGCCGCTGAATGCGACAAACCCGCCGTGCTTTTCAAAAAACCTGTCCGATTTTTCAAGTGCTTCAGGCTTGATGAAGAAATATTTGCCGTAGCGCTCCAAAAACGGCCGTCCCCCGTACCTCCCGAGCCAGTAAAGCGTCAGCGGGCCTGCAACACCGCCCAGTGAACCCGCTGCAACGACCCCAATCAGCGACATATCGCCTTGATACACCCAGTATCCGGCAAGCGGAAGAACGATTTCAGCCGGCACGAATTCGATACACAACGCCAGAAAAATCCCTAAATACGAGAGGCTTTTAAACGCCTCAGCCATTGATAAGATAAACTCTTCGATATCGACCACAACCTTTGACGATTGATAATTTCAAGTTCTAAAGAACGTACAAAAATGATTTTAACACAATTCGGGAAAATTGATGAGCAAAATGGGAAGTCCTTTAAAAAGAACAGGAGGATATCATTTTTTATTGGCGAATTTCATTATATATAGTATAATTCACGAATTATACCGAATTTAGCGCTATTGCCGCTTTTTTTATGTCAACGGATAAGAGTACGGCAGTCTAGCCTTTCAATACAGTATAGAAATTTAGACTTTTCATCATAAGTACAAAAAGGCGGAGAAGAAAGTGACAGAAGTTTTTGGTGAATATAATGGATGGTTCGTCTTATTATCCTATATCACTGCGGTTTTGGCAGCTTACACAGCCCTTGATTTATCTGAACGGGTCGTACATACAAACGGCAGGAAAAATACAGGTTGGCTTTTGGCTGGCTCCCTCACGATGGGGCTTGGCATCTGGTCTATGCACTTTATCGGGATGGTCTCATTTCAGACAGCCGAAGAAATGAAATACGATTTGAGATTCGTCTTGTTTTCGATTGTTGCCGCTTTCGCAGGCTCGCTCATTTCATTTTATGTTGTGAATGGGAAAAAACCGACGAATGTAAGACTGGCGGCCGGCTCCCTTGCAATGGGAAGCGCGATTGCATCCATGCATTTTATCGGGATGGAGGCGATGGAAAATATGAAAATCGTCTATCATCCCGTTCTTTATGCCGCCTCTTTTGCAATCGCCATTTTTGCCTCCTTCGCTGCCTTAAAACTGTCAGTTGTATTCGCCAAAAAAACCGGCTCCTTTCGGATATTATTCATTAAAATCGGAAGCGCACTTTTAATGGGCGGCGCGATTTCCGGCATGCACTATACGGGAATGGCAGCAGCTACGCTTTTCATGGCTGACGG
Source organism: Bacillus haynesii (assembly GCF_001969855.1). Taxonomy (GTDB): domain Bacteria; phylum Bacillota; class Bacilli; order Bacillales; family Bacillaceae; genus Bacillus; species Bacillus haynesii. The sequence goes on along the minus strand of NZ_MRBL01000007.1, from coordinate 337,735 downwards.
CCGTGACACAGGCCATGAAGGAATCGATACCGTTGAACTGGGCATTATGATCGTGCTTGTCAGCCTGATGCTTCAATGCTTCTTGATTTTCGGCGCCTTCACTGACAAGCGTCTGCTGCTTCATATCGAAAAAGTCAAAGATAATGAGGAACGGTTCCAGTCCTTGATCAACCATAACATTGATCCAATCTACGTTTTTTCGCTTGAAGGCAAGATGCTTTCCGCCAATTCATCGGGATACAGCCTTCTTGAAAAAATGGGAATTGAGCCTGAGCGCCTGTCTTCCGTTTTTCGGCAGAAGGACCATGACAGACTGCTCGGCTGGTTTCTTCAAGTCCAAAATAAAGAACAGGCCATCAACCGCGATACGGAAATCGCGACAGCTGAAAAGCGTTTTGATTTAAATGTGACGTTGATACCGGTTTACGTCAGAAAGCAGCTCGACAGCATTTATGTCATTTGCAAAGATATGACAAACCAGCGTGAAGCAGAACGTAAAATCCATAGAATGGCCCACTATGACGCGTTGACAGATTTGCCAAACAGACGGTATGCAATCGACCATCTGGCAAATGTTCTAAAGCGGCAGGAAACGGGGACGGCCGTGTTGTTTTTGGATTTAAACCGTTTCAAAGTGTTTAATGACGCCCTTGGCCACGACGTCGGGGACCTGCTGCTGGTGGCGGCAGCACAGCGTTTGGCGCACTGTGTGCCCGATAAAGGCTTCATCGCCCGGCTAGGCGGTGATGAATTTATCATTGTCGCTCCTTTACAAGGGACAGATCAGCTGACAAGGCAATTGATCAGTCAGTTTGAAACGCCTTTCCACATTAAAGAGCACCGCCTCAAAACATCCGTCAGCATCGGAATCGCCGTTTCTCCGGCCGATGGAACAGACGGCGATGAGCTGATGAGAAAAGCCGACATGGCCATGTACGCCGCAAAGCACAAAAGCAAAAGCAGATATCGGTACTTTTCGTCTTCTCTCGTCAGAAAGAACAGACCGTCTTTGCAGGAGGAAACCGAGCTGAACTAAGCGCTTCCTCCAAGCAAATCATTGTACCGCCACAAGCATCCGGGCTGAAGCCGGATGCTTTTTTTCGCTCTGTTATCCATAAGTTGCTATTCATGAAATAATCTGCAGAGAGGCATCAATAAAAGAAAAGGAGTTGAACCGAACCGATGCATACGATGTGGAAAGGCTCAATCAGCTTCGGCCTTGTCAATATCCCCATTAAACTGTTTGCAGCGACAGAGGATAAGGATATTAAATTAAGGTCGCTTCATAAAGAATGCCGCGCCCCGATACAGTATGAAAAAAAGTGCACAAACTGCCATCAGGAAATCGCGCCCGACGACATCGTCAAAGGATACGAATATGTTAAAGGCAAATACGTCGTCTTATCGGACGATGAGCTGAAACAGCTCAAAGAAGAGCAGGAAGACAAGGCCGTCGAAATTGTTGATTTTGTGCAGCTAAAGGAAATCGATCCCATCTATTTCAACCGTTCATATTTCGTCGGACCGGGAGATAACGGTGTAAAAGCGTACTCACTATTGCGCGAAGCGCTCAGAAAAACAGAAAAGATCGGGATCGCCCATATGACCATCCGCTCAAAAAAACAGCTCGCCATTCTTCGCGTCTACGAAAACTGCATTTTAATGGAGTCCATCCACTACCCTGATGAAGTCCGAAACGCAGCCCACGTACCCGGTGTTCCGGAAGAAACCGCAGTCAACAAAAAAGAGCTGCAAACCGCAATTTCACTAATAGACGAGCTGACGACGACATTTGCACCTGAACAATATGAAGATACGTACAGACTCGCGCTGATGGATAAAATCAAAGAGAAAATCGACCATAATGAAGGTGTCACACCAAATGCCGGGGCCGCCGCTCCGCGCGAGGATGTCATTGATCTCGTGAGCGCTCTCCAAGCCAGCATCGAACGGACAAAAGCGCCTGACAAGGAAGCAGCAGCAAAAGCGCCTGTTGCAAAAGGAGCCGGTGAGAAAAAGAAAAAAACGTCGCGCAAAAAAGCTTCAGAGGCAAAATAAAAAATGGGAATCACGATGCAGCCCGTATTGACTACATCCGCTCCCTCAGGCGGCAATTGGCGGTATGAAGCCAAATATGACGGGTATCGGGGACTTTTAAAGATTTCGCGGTCCGGCGAAGTTTCGCTCATCAGCAGAAACTCACAACTGCTCGAAAACACATTTCCGGAAATTGCGGAATTTGCAAAAAGCATGATCGAAAATCTCAAAGAACACTTGCCGATCACGATTGACGGGGAAATTGTGTCGTTGACAAACCGTTTTCGTTCCCGGTTTGAATACGTCCAAAAAAGGGGGCTAAGCAAAAAGGCCGAGTTGATTGAACAAGCTGCCGCGAAGAAACCGTGCCAGTACTTGGCTTTTGATTTACTGGTCTTTAAAGGAGAAAGTTTAACCTCGCTTCCCTATACCGAACGAAAACGCATGCTTTCCGACCTGATGAAAGAGCTCGGTTTGCCGATGGCTCCCGATCCGATGGCTCATGCACGAATTCAATACATCCCTGACACTTCTGATTTCCACGCTCTTTGGAATGCTGTTAAAAGGTTTGACGGCGAGGGGATTGTCGCGAAGAAGAAAGACAGCCGCTGGGCTGAAAATAAAAAATCGGCCGAATGGCTCAAACTCAAAAACTACAAAAAAGCTGCTGTATTTATGACAGGCTATAACATGGCGAACCGTTATTTGACAATCGCCGTCTGTGACCGCGGTCAAATCAAAGAAGTCGGTTCGGTTTCCCACGGACTCGGAGAACAGGAAAGAAACGCCATTCTTTCGATCGTCAAGCAATACGGAACCGAAACAAAGCCCGGCGAATATACCATTGATCCGTCGATTTGCATGACGGTCCATTATTTAACGATTCATTACGGGACATTGCGCGAGGTGTCGTTTGTTTCCTTTGAATTTGACATGGCATGGGAAGATTGTACTTACAAGCTGCTGCTGCTTCATTCAAGAAACGTCCATCCCGATTTGCAGCTGACAAGCCTTGATAAAGTCATCTTTCCTGAAAGCAATAAAACAAAAGCGGATTACATCGGATATCTGAATGAAATCGGCGATTTTCTGCTTCCGTTTCTCGACAATCGGGCCCTTACCGTTATCCGTTATCCGCACGGTTCCGGCGGAGAATCTTTTTTTCAAAAAAACAAGCCCGACTACGCACCCGAATTTATCACGTCCATTCGGGATGATGAGCACGAGCATATCATCTGCAGCGATTATTCGGTTCTGCTGTGGCTTGCCAACCAGCTTGCGCTGGAGTTCCATATCCCTTTTCAAACGGCGGATACGGCCCATCCGACCGAAATCGTCTTCGATCTCGATCCGCCTTCAAAGTCGGAGTTTCCGCTGGCCGTCAGAGCCGCGGAAGAGCTGCACCGTTTATTTGATCAGCTCGGCCTCTCATCTTTTCCAAAGTTGTCGGGAAATAAAGGGATACAAATCTATATTCCGATTTCAAAAAACGCCTTTACTTATGAAGACACCCGCCTTTTCACAAGCTTTGCGGCTTCTTATTGCGTTTCGCTTTTTCCCGATTTGTTCACAACCGAACGCCTGATTAAAAACAGGGGCGGAAAACTCTACATTGACTATGTGCAGCATGCTCCGGGAAAAACGATCATCTGCCCGTATTCCACAAGAGGCAATGAGCTTGGCACAGTAGCCGCACCGCTGTTTTGGGATGAAGTCCATCCAGACTTGTCACCCTCTAATTTTACGATGGAGGCTGTCGTCAAACGCACAAAGGAACTCGGATGCCCTTTCGAAAGCTTCTTCAGACAGCCCCAAGACAAACAGATCAAAGCTATTCTCGATCACTTAAAAGAAAATGACCGTTCGGAAAACTGACTTTTTCAGCGAAACAATAGGTGCTGGCTGTGGATTCCGGCTTTTTTCAGAAGGGCCATCAGCTGCTCCTGCTCTTCTTTTGTCAGGCCTGAAAATGCCCGCGCAATTCTCAGGGAGTGGATCGGATAAATCTCATCGAGATATGCCTTTCCCTTCTCCGTCAAATTCGCATAGACAGACCGTTTATCTTTCGGGTCCTGCTCTCGTTTGATGAAACCGTTTTTTTCCAGTTTGTCGATCACATAGGTTACGTTCCCGCTTACAAGGAGCAGCCTCGAGCCGATTTGCTGCAGCTTTTGGGCTCCCCTCGTATACAAAAGCTCCAATACAGCAAATTCTGTAGGATTAAAGCCGTGTTCCTTGCTGTCCCGAATACTATGTTCTGAAACGCTTTTAAAAGCCCTGGCAAAAACCTTGTACAGCGACATAGCACGGTGAACTTCTTCCTCATTAAACGAAAGTCTCATATCATCTACCTCTTATACTATTTTCTTAAAATGAACCCGGGAAATGAAAACCCTTACAAATGTAGAAAAAGAAAGGGCCATGCTTTTCCCATATTCTATACGTATATATTTTCGTTATCCGAAAGAAAACTCCTGCTTATTTTTTTTAAGATATTAAAAAGAAGCCCGTTTTTTTCAAAATGGCCGATTTTGAAAACGGGCTTTATTTTTCCGGAAAAAATAAAAATATTCATTTCTGAGCTCCGTAATCGTCATCCTCTGCAAAACATCCTGATTATACTCACCGAGTGAGCTCAGTTTTTTTAAATAGTGGTTTCTTTCCTTTTCCAAAGCGTTTTTTAACAATCTGCTCATGATCTTCTCCTTTCATTTTCGCGTATTGTATACTATAAGAATAGACCTTATTTATTAACCAAGCTTTAAGGCCGTGTAAAGTTTTCTCTCACTCCCCCTTTCAGATTTAAGAGGACTTTTGATAAAAGCCGTTCTGCACCGCCCTCAGCAGCGGAAATGCATCCTTGCCGGCAAGCTTCATTAATGTCTCGAGCAATTCGTCTCTCTTATTGTCTAAAGCAACGATTTCTTTGGCGAGTGAGACTGCTTTGTGTTCCTTCATCCAACGATTCCCCCTCATCAGTCTGTACCTACAGCATACAAAACACTTTTACCCCTTGCATGGTTCCTGTAAACTTTTCTTCCGTGGTTTTTTAAAAAGTTTTTTAACAATGTTAGATTTTCTGACAAACGTCAGGTTTTTTCGCGCGTTTTCTTATATAATACAAAAAAAGTCATCTTAGGGGTGGGAAAATGACAGTCGAAGATCTTTCTTATAAAGATAAAAAAGTGATTTCAATTGGCATTGTCAGCGAGCTGACGGGTCTGTCGGTCAGGCAGATCCGCTATTACGAAGAACGCAAGCTGATCTATCCGCAGCGCTCTTCAAGAGGCACGCGCAAATATTCCTTCGCTGACGTCGAACGGCTGATGGAAATCGCAAACAAGCGGGAAGACGGTGTTCAGACGGCTGAAATCCTCAAAGATATGCGCAAAAAAGAACAGAGGCTGAAAAATGACCAGCAGCTCAGAAAGAAAATGCTCGAAGGACAGCTTAACGCTCATTTTAAATACAAAAACCGCTAAAAAAAAACGAATCATTCTCTCCGGATGATTCGTCACCTGATTTCCTGCTTTTTCGTTTCCTTTATGTATCCAATGAAATCAATCATAACGCCTTTATCCGGATCATTGCGTATCCGAAACGCGATCGTTCCGGGCTGACCGGTATTTTCCATCTTGTAAGCGGCATGAAACACATGGATGCTCGCTTCAGAAATTTGAAAATCAGCAGCATCAAGCCCGGAAATTCCCCATTTCTGTTTGTCTTTCAGGATTGTTTCCGGAGAAGGGTTTGCGCCTTCCACGTACAACCGCTTCATCTTTGATAAATCATCGTCCAATATCGCCTCAAGCATATCCTCAACTGCGGCGAGCCGCCTGTCTTTTCCTTCATCTTCATTCTGACAACCGGCAACAATCATTGCAACGGCTAAACAAATCAGCACAGCTGCAATCTTTCTCATACCAATCCCCCCTGATCTCTGCCTAAAATATAAAGGCTTTTACGGATTCTGGCAAGCAAAAAACCCTCCAAAAAAGGAGGGCTGCTGCTTACAGCGAATGAATGAATGCAGTTGCAATACCGAAGTAGATCAACAGTGACAAAATGTCATTTAATGTTGTGATCAGCGGACCCGATGCAATTGCAGGGTCGACATTGCACTTGTGAAGGATGATCGGGACGATCGTTCCCGCCATCGTTCCGATGATCAGAGTGGCAAAGAGCGAAGTCCCTACTACAAATCCGAGCAGCAGATTCCCCTGCCACACAATCGCGATTCCTGTAATCACGACCGCACACACAAGGCCGATAATAATGCCGGCCCTGAGCTCCCGGAAAATCAAGCGGAAAATCGTTTTTTTATTGAGCTCTTCTTTTGACAGCCCTCTGATGACGACAGCGAGGGACTGTGTTCCGGTGTTACCCGTCATTCCTGCGATCATCGGCATAAAAAAAGCCAATGCGACAACCTGCTGCAGCGTGTCTTCAAAATAGCTCATGATGCTTCCTGAGATCAAACCGATGAACAGAAGCAAAATCAGCCACGGCAGACGTCGATATGCAGCGACATACGATTTTGTATCAAACGTGATCGCTTTACCTGATGCAGCAAATTTTTCGTAGTCTTCATTCGCTTCCTGGATGACGATGTCAATAATGTCATCGACCGTTACGATCCCGACAAGCTCATGGTTTTTTTCTACTACGGGAATCGCCAGAAAGTCGTACCGCTCGATAAGCCTTGCGACTTCTTCCTGATCTTGAAGAGCGTCCGCCGATATGACCCTTGTAAACATTAATTCCTGAACCTTCTCATCGGGTTCTGCCAAAATAAGATCCCGGTATGAGATAACTCCGACAAGCTGTTTTTGTTCATTGATAACGTATAAATAGTTGATGGACTCTGCGATTTCCGCAAAGCTTTTCAGCTTGACGACCGCTTCTTTTACCGTGTAATGCTGTGGAATCCAGACATAGCGGTTTGTCATGATTCTTCCCGCTGTTTCAGGCGGGTAGTTCATCAGAACGCGGACCGCTTCAGATTCTTCCGCTTCCATGCTGGAAAGAAGCTGGTCTTTCAGCTCGGGATCCATTTCCTCGAAGAGCGCGGCAAGGTCGTCGTTGTCCATTTTATTCATCACATGGATCGCCTTTTCTTTGCCGACCTTGTTCAGAACGACAAGCTGCTCTTCTCTGTCAAGTTCGCCCATGAGATCGGTAATGTCTTCTACCGTTAAAAAAGACAGATACCGGCCGCGGTGCTTTTCGGGCATTTCCTTAAACAGAATCGCCATATCATAAGGCTGCAGTTCTTCTAAAACGCTTTGAAACTCTTTTCGTTTTCCGTCTCTCAGCAAAATAATAATCCGTAAAATCAGTTCATCATATGTCATGTTTTTGACCATGGCAATCTGTACCTCCCTTTTCAGGAGATCCTTATATCACCATAGCAAAAGGGGTGAAGTATAAGGATCTCCTCATTAATCAATGTGTGCTGCTGTAAAATATTTCTCGTATGTTTAAACCGCCTCGAATGGGGAGAATCCATACTTCCACCTCCTTGATTAATACGGAAAGTTCACTTTCCTCAAAAAATAAAAAAACACCTATTCATCGAAATGAAGGTGTTAAAAGCCATACAAAATAAAACCCTAACGCCTTCCATCGTAGAGCTTTAGCACTGTATGGCATAGGCAGCATGCCAGCTGCATTAAAAATCACCTTAGATCGATGATTTCTGTTGACCCATTGGCGTCTTTGGACATTTTTGGGCAGCAGCGTATCTCCATACAGGAGCCTCACCTAACGAAGAGCTGTATTTACCGGACACAATGAGATTACAGAAAAAAAGGATAACTGTCAATAAGAAAAGCAACTTTCATGCTCTCTATTATGTGTTGATTCCCTTTTTCGTCAAAATTAAACCAGCTCTTTCGCCGAGGTGCCGAGCTCCGTTCTTATTTTTCGCTTTCCTGTTCAAGGTCGTCCTTTGACAGCAGGTGATAGTTTTCGTGCAGTAAAAGCGCGTATTCTCCTTCATATTTTGGATGTGGCACAAACTCCGCCTGCTCGATTGATAATTCGTCTCTTTTTTCGTCTTCTTGTTCTTTCACCCTGTATCAACTCCTTTTTTTAATAGGATATCCTTTTGCCGGGATAATATGATGAAGCGAAATCTCATATATCTAGTGATTCTCTCGCCCTTTCACCGCTTTCACAGGTCTTTTTGCTTACAATTCCAGCATTGTTCGCAGCTATTCGACTTTTATCCTCTATTATCTATATTTTTTAACTTTTCATAAAATTCATACAAATGAACCTTTTTTTAACAAAGTGAATGTTTTACAATAGAATCACGCACCTTGTAACCCATCTAAAGCAGCATATAACAAGGAGGGCTTTGAAATGCAAATGCGATTAATTCCTTATGTCACTGACACAAAGCTGATGGACGTGAACGAACTGCCGGAAGGAATCGATGCGATTAAGGCACCGGAGCTGTGGTCACAAGGTTTTAAAGGAAAAGATATCACTGTCGCAGTGCTTGATACAGGCTGTGACGCAACCCATCCAGATTTGGCAGACCGAATCATCGGAGGCAGAAACTTTACTAATGATGACAACGGAAAAGAAGATCAATTTCGTGATTATAATGGACATGGCACCCATGTGGCGGGTACGATTGCCGCAAACGATCAAAACGGAGGCATCTCCGGCGTTGCACCCGAAGCGAACCTATTGATCGTCAAGGTACTCGGCGGTGAAGACGGCAGCGGGGATTATGAATGGATTATCAACGGGATTAACTACGCCGTCGAGCAAAAAGCCGATATCATTTCAATGTCGCTCGGCGGACCTGCCGACGTTCCGGAATTGAAAGAAGCGGTGACAAACGCCGTGAAAAGCGGAGTGCTCGTCGTCTGCGCCGCAGGAAACGAAGGCGACGGCAATGACCGTACAGAGGAATACTCATACCCGGCTGCATACAACGAAGTCATCGCTGTCGGGTCCGTATCTTTGACGCGGGAGTCTTCCGAATTCTCAAACGCGAACAAAGAAATTGACCTCGTTGCACCTGGAGAAGAAATCCTCTCTACATTGCCTGATCATCAATACGGAAAGCTGACGGGAACATCGATGGCTACACCGCACGTCAGCGGCGCGCTCGCTCTCATCAAGTCAGCTGAAGAAGAGGCGTTTAAACGGAAGCTGACAGAACCCGAACTGTATGCTCAGTTAATCCGCCGCACCCTTCCTCTTGATTACTCAAAAGCGCTGATCGGCAACGGATTCTTATATTTGTCAGCGCCGGAAGTACTGGCGGAAAAAGCCGGCGAAGCAAAACTTCTTTCCCTTTAACAGTCTAAAGGAGGCTGCCGACAATGTCGGCGGCCTTTTTCATGGCCGAGGATAAGGCCGAATCTTTTTAATTGCAAGAATTCAAAAATTATTTTGACTAAAAGATCGTGGCGGTATATAATCTACTAAACAATTTCATCGCCGGGAACATGGTAATCTAACGAGGTTAGATTTTAAAAGGGAAGTTTGGTGAAAATCCAACGCGGTCCCGCCACTGTGAATGAGGAGGTTATTTCATAAAACCCACTGTTTCTATACGGGAAGGGGGAAATAACCGTCGATTCATGAGCCAGGAGACCTGCCTGTTCTGACGCACCATCAACCTACGGTCGATAGGAGGTGTTCGAGTTGACGTAACAATCGCTACGTTTATTTCTCGTTCGCAACATGCTGTTTTCAGGCATTCACCTTCTCATTGTCCGAAGTGTGAGTGTCTTTTTTATTGAACACTAAAAGGAGGAGACCAGAAATGACTAATGTAAAAACGAGCAGCTTGGGATTTCCAAGAATCGGCTTGAACAGAGAATGGAAAAAATCGCTTGAGGCTTATTGGAAAGGAAACACTGACCGTGAGACCTTTTTAAAAGAAATCGACGATCAATTTTTAGCAGCGCTCCAGACTCAGCTTGATCAGCAAATCGATATCATACCGGTTTCCGACTTTACCCTGTACGACCATGTTCTTGACACGGCGGTGATGTTCAACTGGATTCCAAAAAGATTCAAGGATGTAAATGATCCGTTAGATACTTATTTCGCAATGGCGAGAGGCACGAAAGATGCTGTATCGTGTGAAATGACAAAATGGTTTAACACAAACTACCATTATATTGTGCCTGAATATGAAAAAGGCGCACAATACCGCGTGACAAGAAACAAACCGCTTGAAGATTACCAAAGAGCAAAAGCAGCATTGGGAACAGAAACGAAGCCCGTCATACTCGGGCTTTACACTTTCGTAGCCCTTGCAAAAGGCTATGAACAACAAGATATCAAAGATATTTATAACCAAATGACACCTCTTTACATCCAGGTTCTGAAAGAGCTTGAGCAGGAAGGCGTTAAATGGGTGCAAATCGACGAGCCTGCTCTTGTGACGGCTTCACCTGAAGAAGCGGCTGCTGTCAAAGAAATCTATCAGACGATCACAGAGGAAGTCCCTGGACTGAATATCCTTCTGCAAACCTATTTTGACTCGGTTGATGCTTATGAAGAGCTGATATCATTTCCTGTCGCCGGAATCGGTCTTGATTTTGTTCATGATAAAGGGAAAAACTTCGAACATCTAAAAGCGCACGGTTTTCCTAAAGACAAAGTCCTTGCCGCCGGCATTTTAGACGGACGCAACATTTGGAAAGCCAATCTCGAAGAGCGCCTGGACCTGACGCATGAGCTGATCCAGAGAGCGGGCGTTGACGAAGTCTGGATTCAGCCTTCAAACAGCCTGCTTCACGTCCCTGTCGCAAAACACCCGGGCGAACATCTTGCCGATGATCTCCTGAACGGTTTATCTTTTGCAAAAGAAAAGCTTCTGGAGCTTACACTGCTGAAAAACGGACTTGTTTCCGGAAAAGCGGCCATCCAAGCGGAAATCGATGAAGCTCACGGACACCTTCAAGCTCTCAAACAGTACGGTGCAGCGACAAATTCGGCCTTTGCCGAAGAAAGGAACAAGCTGACTGAGGAAGACTTTAAACGCCCGACAGCTTTTGAAGAAAGACTGCGGATCCAAAATGAATCTCTCGGACTTCCCCTATTGCCGACAACAACGATCGGCAGCTTCCCGCAGACGGCGGAAGTGCGGAGCGCACGGCAAAAATGGCGGAAAAAAGAATGGTCCGACGAGCAGTATGAAGCATTTATTCAGACAGAAACAAAGAAATGGATTGACATTCAGGAAGATCTCGGACTTGACGTTCTCGTTCACGGAGAATTCGAACGGACCGACATGGTTGAGTATTTTGGCGAAAAGCTTGGAGGATTCGCCTTTACCAAATACGCTTGGGTTCAGTCATACGGTTCCCGCTGCGTCCGGCCGCCGGTCATCTACGGAGATGTCGAGTTTAAAGAGCCGATGACGGTAAAAGAAACAGTTTATGCCCAATCCTTGACCTCGAAGAAAGTCAAGGGCATGCTGACAGGGCCTGTTACCATTTTAAACTGGTCCTTTGCCCGCTATGACCTGCCGAGAAAAGAGATTGCCTTCCAAATCGCCTGTGCCCTCCGCAAAGAGGTTGAGGCGCTTGAAAAAGCAGGCATTCAAATCATCCAGGTCGATGAACCGGCCTTGAGAGAAGGCCTGCCGCTTAAAGAACGGGATTGGAACGAGTATCTCAAATGGGCTGCCGAAGCGTTCAGACTGTCCACTTCATCCGTGGAAGATACGACGCAGATCCATACGCATATGTGCTACAGCAACTTTGAAGATATCGTAGACGCGATCGAAGATCTTGACGCAGACGTTATCACGATCGAGCACAGCAGAAGCCACGGCGGATTCCTTGATTATCTGGAACAGCACCCTTACCTGAAAGGTCTCGGGCTTGGCGTATATGATATTCACAGCCCTCGCGTCCCTTCCAGCGATGAAATGCTCACGATCATAGAAGACGCGCTGAAAGTCTGCCCGGCTGATCGCTTCTGGGTCAACCCTGACTGCGGTTTAAAAACGAGACAGCCTGAAGAAACGATCGCAGCGCTTAAGAATATGGTTGAAGCAGCCAAACAAGCAAGAGGCAAACTGGCTCAGACTGTATAATTTCACAAAAAATTCACCACAAACGCCGCCTGTTCACACGGGCGGCTCTTTTCATGGCTTCAGTCCTTTTTAGGCCAAAAGAACCGTTATACAAGGTATGTCCGCCCAAAAAACATTAAGACTTTTGATTCATTCGTACGATTTCCTTCCGTATCCTTTTCTTTTAACATATTTGTAGTAGATGATGGAAGGGAAGGAAAATATGTAGTGATTGACGATGGAATAGCGTTAGAACGAAAAATCAAACGAAAAATATATCAGGAAGACATTCACTCTCTTCAGCTATACGTAAAAGATGTGAATGCCGCCATTGATGAGCTGAGGCAGGAAAGTTCTTCTATTTTAAAAGCACACCAAACGTATATCAACGGATGGCGCGGACAGGCGCGCGAAATGTATGACGCGCTTTTGGACGATCTTGACCGGGCGGAATCGCGCGTGTATGACAGGCTGAGAGCCATTAAAGAGCAGGCGTCCGAAGAAATTGAGCGGCTTCAGCTGAAAGCCGAGGAGCTGACATGACGATCCGGCTGAACATCAATGATCTGCACGCGCTCGCCCGCCAATTTCGCTATTCCCACCAGCGAATCAGCGATTTAATACACCTTTTGAACCGCCATTTTCATGTTCTTTTCTCCAGCGTGAAAACAGCAAGGACATACGGCATCGATCAGGCGCAATCCGAAATGGAACATGAACTCAAAGGATTTTTACACACGCTCGATGATTTGCAGCATCTCCTGCACTTTACAGAAATCCGCATGAAAAAGACCGATCAGATGCTTGCAGAGAAGCTCTTCCACAGCGGCGGGCGTCTGGCGGGCTACCTGCCGATCATGTCTTTTTTGGCTGCCGCCAAATGTTCCTCCGACAGCTACAGACTGACCGCACCGCCGCTGTCTGAACCGCTTGCTCTCATGAAGCAGATCAAACAAAACGGTCTGTCAGGACTATTTACGAAAAAACGAGCCGCAGCATATATTCAGTTTGATGAAGAGGGACAGCAGCAGCTGTGGTCAGCACGCCGCATGATCAGCGGCACAATCGCCGACAACCTTTGCATTCTGGCATATCAGCAAATCGCAAAAGGTCCGCTTTCTCTTACGGGCTTACTTTTCGGAAAAAAAGCGGAAGCAGATGCGGCAGATGTCAAAACCGTTTGTCTTTCAAAAAACAAAACGATTTCCGCTGCCACGCTTCACAGCTTCAGTGCCAAAATATATTCCGGCTAAGAGGCGCAGGCCTTGATAATAGAAAAAGCCTGATTCAACAATCAGGCTTTTTGGCATGCCTACCAGGTGGCATTCTTTGTTTCTACTCTATGTTCACCGTCTCCTTCTCTTTCGATCGTGACGCTTCCATCCTCGGAAACTGTTACAACCGCAAGAGCTGTGTCATGAACATAGCTTGAGTTCCACAGTTCACTGACCGGTCTCTTTTTTAACATATTCAAGAGCATCAAAATAAACACGGAATGGCTGACAATGAGGACATTGCCTTCCCGATGGCGGCGGAGAATGAATTCATACGCCTGGCTGACCCGTCTTTCAAAATCGTAAAAGCTCTCCCCTTCATCAGGCATGTATGTTTCAGGCGCATGAAAATACGCTTCCAGCAAGTCAGGATCGCTTTGTTTGATCTCATCATATGTTTTTCCTTCCCAGTGGCCGATCGAGATTTCTTTTAATCTGTCGTCTGTTATAAAGGGAATGCTGCGGTTCTGCAGCATAGCTCGCGCAGAATCAACGGCCCTGCCGCTTGGACTGGAATATGCAGCTTGGAATTGGACACCTTTCAGCCGTTCGCCGAGGGCATTTGCGTTTGCCAGCCCCAAAGCCGTTAAATTGGAGTCTTCCCAGCCCTGCATTCTTTTTTCTATATTCCATTCCGTCTGACCGTGTCTTGCAATATATAATGTAAGCAAAACATCATCCCCCGTTCATCATACTAGCATTCATTGTATGCGATGTGCGGTTTGAAATCAAACATACTGAATATTCTGATACAAGTTTATTTTGCCGGATTCATCAGCTATAATAAGAAGGCAGGACAACCAAGGAGGATACAGAAATGAATCATGAAACATTTTTACAGCGCGCAATCGACCTTGCGGTGGAGAGCGTGAAAAGCGGCATGGGCGGACCTTTTGGCGCTGTGATTGTCAAAGACGGCCAAATTATCGCCGAGGGAAAAAACAATGTCACAACAAGCAATGATCCAACCGCGCACGCGGAGGTAACAGCTATTCGGCTCGCCTGTGAAGCACTTGGCGATTATCAGCTGAACGACTGCATTCTTTATACAAGCTGTGAACCGTGCCCGATGTGCCTGGGAGCCATCTACTGGGCGAGACCGAAGGAAGTTTACTTCGCCGCACAGCATTCAGATGCCGCATCGGCCGGTTTTGATGACTCTTTTATTTATGAAGAAATCACCAAAACGAAAAGCGAACGGACAATTCCTTTTTATAAAATGGACCTTCAAGCAAAGCTTGAGCCTTTTCTTACGTGGGAAACGACCGATCAAAAAGTGGAATATTAAAAAAAGCTTCCTTCATCAGGAAGCTTTTTCATTTCGAAGCAGACGGCTCATACCATTCAAGCTTTTGATCTTCCGATTCCAAGTCAAGGCTTTCTGCTTTGCCATCCTTTTCAATTTCAAGCCTGACGATTTTCCCTTTCAGTTTTTCAGGTGCTTCGGCGACATCCCTCTCAAAATCGGCTGTTTTCTGATAAGTTTTTTCCCCTGCTTTTGTTTTGATTGTAATGTTTTGCTCCGACTCACTGACAAACGTGGCGATGATTTTTCGGCTGCCGTCTTTCTCCTGCTCATATACGCCATTTTGGTCGGCTTTTGACTGCGGCATAAGCTCGGCTTCTTCCGCTTCTTGCGTTTTTCCATCCACCTCTACCTTCACAAGCTTCCCGATTAAGTCATCATGGTCTTCATCGCTGTGAAAGCGGCTGCTTTTCGGTACAATCAGTTCCCTATCCTTTATTTCGAGCGTGATTTGGTCATCTTCGGCATGAACATACTTGCCTATCAAATCAAAATCTTCTTCAGACCGGATATTTTTGTCAAGAGAATATGTTTTCAAATCAGGCGCTTTCTGTTTGGCCGTATCAGCCGAGGGTTGATTTCCGTTGTTCTCTTTCGCTCCGGTTGCGCATCCTGCAAGGACAAAAGCGAGAGAGAGCACGGTGTATACAAGCGCTTTTTTAAGATATGACATATGCTGCTCCTTTCTAAAAAAGAAAGCAAACAAGCTTTGTTTGCTTTCTCGTTTTCATCTTTGTATTTGAATTATTTTACTTCAAGACTGACATCGATATTTCCTCTCGTCGCTTTTGAATAAGGGCAAAAGTCATGAGCGGCTTCGACCAGCTCTTTCACTTTTTCTTTTTCTACCCCGCCTGATGTGACAATCAGCTTGACGCCGATTTTAAAACCGCCGTCACTCTCATCCTTCAGCAAGCTCACATGCCCTTCGACCTCAGAATCGATGTCAATGCCTTTTTGTTTTGCGACATGCTCCAATGCGCCGCCGAAGCATGCTGCGTATCCCGCCGCAAAGAGCTGTTCAGGATTTGTCCCTGATTCGCCTTCTTTTTTTTCATTTGGCATGACAATGTTGTGGTCCAAAACCCCGTCATCTGATTGGACATGTCCTGATCTTCCGCCTTTTGCCGTGACTTTTGCTGTAAATAATGCAGTCATCCTGATTCCTCCTTACGTTTTTTTCCTCTACTCTTTATATTTCACAAAACGAGTTTTTTAAACATCCGTTTTTGTTTTTTTGGTTTTTCAGCCGAACAATGGGAAAAGAACGCAAAATCTTATACAATAAAAAGGAACATAGAAAAGAGTTGGTGAAACGATGGCAAACGATTTTGAACATATGAGGCTTGACAGACAGCTTTGTTTTCTCCTTTATGCAAGCTCGCGTGAAATGACGAAGCTTTACAAGCCGCTGCTTGATGAACTCAACATTACGTATCCTCAGTACCTCGCACTCCTTTTATTATGGGAACGCGGGGAATTAAGCGTCAAAACAATGGGTAAGCTCCTTTATCTAGATTCCGGCACTCTGACGCCGATGCTGAAGAGAATGGAGCAGCACGGGCTTTTAACAAGAGAGCGGTCACCTGAAGATGAACGGTCTGTGATCGTCAGACTGACAGCAGGCGGCCGGGCACTTCAAGAAAAAGCAAGGAGCATTCCGCAACACATGATCGCCCAGACCGATCTGTCGGCTGGCGAATTGAAGAACTTGAAGCAAACGCTTGAATCCCTTCTTGCTTCATTAACGAAAAAAACAGATGCACTGTAAAGACAGCAAAAAGGCGCCTTCGATATGAAGGCGTCTCTTTTTTAAGAAATCACTTCAAGGTTGACATCAACATTTCCGGAAATTGCTTTTGAATACGGGCAAACGGTATGAGCTTGATGAACGAGTTTTTCGAGCTCCGGCTGTTCTACGCCGGTTCCCTTTACTTGGAGCGTGACACTGAGCTTATAGCCTCCATCTGCTTCATCTTTCAGAAGGCTGACGTTCGCCGTCACCTCTGTCTCCATTCGAAGACGCGCTTTTTGGGCGGTCAATTGCAATGCACTGTCAAAGCATGCCGCGTATCCGGCGGCAAACAGCTGCTCCGGATTGGTGGCATTTTCGTTCTCTTTGGCTTTTGGCGTTCCCGGCATGGCCAGCTCCAGTTCAAGGACTCGGTCAGATGAGGTGACGAGTCCGTCTCTGCCTCCTTTGGCAGTGGCTTGCGAGGTAAATAGCGGTTTCATGATTCCATCGTCTCCTTCAATTTCAATTGTGCACAATTTAATTTTATAAAATTAAATTCGATAATGCAACAAAAAAACATCCCGTCTGCAGTTCAAGACAGGATGTTACACTTTCATACCCGGATTTGTCCGTTTCCTTTAATGATGTATTTAGAAGAAGTCAGCGCTTTAAGGCCCATCGGCCCCCTTGCGTGAAGCTTTTGCGTGCTGATGCCGATTTCGGCGCCGTAGCCGAATTCAAAGCCGTCTGTAAAACGTGTGGAAGCATTGTGGTAAACCGCTGCAGCGTCAACAGACGTTAAGAAAAACCGGGCGTTTTCCTGATTTTCAGTCAGAATCGCTTCCGAATGACGCGTGCCGTACTGTCTGATGTGCCGGATGGCTTCATCGATCCCGGCGACGGTTTTGATGCTGACAACCGGCGCAAGAAATTCGGTTTCCCAGTCTGTCTCGCGAGCCGGTACCGCAGAAGGCAGCATCGTGCATACGGCTTCGTCTCCCCTGATTTCAACGCCTTCTTCTTCAAGTTTTTGAAGCAGCGCTTTCGTATGCTCTTCCGCCCAGTCATTATGGATGAGCACCGTTTCAATCGCATTGCAGACAGAAGGACGCTGCGTTTTGGCATTGATTACAACTTGCTCGGCCATGTCGGGCTTTGCCGATTCATCAATGAATATGTGACAGTTCCCTGCGCCTGTTTCAAGCACAGGCACTGTGGATTCCCGGACCACCATATCGATGAGGTTTTTCCCTCCTCGCGGAATCAGCGCATCCAAGCCGTCGTTTAAAGTGAACAGCTGTTTTGCCGTTTCCCTGCTTGTATCTTCAATGAGCTGAACGGCATCCTGCGGAAGCGCCGAGCGTTCGAGCGCTTCCCTGATCACGCGGACGAGCGCTTTATTGCTGTTGATGGCTGATGAACTCCCCCGCAAGATGACGGCATTTCCCGTTTTCAAACAGAGGGTTGCGGCGTCAACCGTTACATTCGGACGGGCCTCGTAGATCATGCCGACGACTCCGAGCGGCACCCTGACATTTTCAATGAAGAGCCCGTTATCTTTGTGGATCGTTTCAAGCGTTTCCCCCACAGGATCTTCAAGCTTGATGAGCAGCATGACGGCGTCTGCCATATCATTCAGCCTCTCCGGCGTTAAGACAAGGCGGTCAAGCAGCGCAGGCGAAAAGCCTTTTTCTTTGCCGCGGACGATATCTTTCTCGTTTTCTGCTAATATCTCATCTTGCTTAAAGCGGAGCGCCTCAGCGATGAAGGAAAGCGCCTCATTTTTCTTTTCAGTCGGCTGATGAACCAGTTCTTCCTTTGCGACTTTGGCCTTTTTTGCTTTTTCAATCACTTCGCTCATTCTTTCATCCCCTTATTCTTTAATGCTTACCCAATCATTTCGATGGATGACTTCTATCCCTTCTTCATGATGGAACTCATCGCTTCGTTTCCCTTTCACCTCTTCAAGCTCTGCAGCGGAATACAGCGTTTGTCCTTTCCCGGCCAAGCCGTTCGGTCCGTAAACTTCGACAACCGCCCCTTTCGGAAAATCTCCGGATATTTTTGTTACGCCGGCCGGCAGCAAGCTGCCGCCGTTTTCGGTAATCGCCAGCTCCGCCCCCTCATCAACGGTAATCTTCCCCGAGACAGGAGAATGAAAGGCGATCCACTGCCTATGATTGTTGACAGAAGACAGGTCGGATTGGCCGATATAGGTGCCGTCCCCGTTTCCTTTTAAAATCTGAATCAGCTTATCATCTCCCTCTCCGGCGCCTATGAAAACATTGACGCCGAGTGAAAGAGCGGTTTTTGCCGCCAAAAGCTTCGACTTCATTCCGCCCGTTCCGACTTTTGAACCGGCGGAAGCCGCGCAGCCCAAAAGTTCGTCCGTAATTTCGGGAATGTAATCAAAACGGCGGGCATCTGGATGCTCAGCCGGATTCGAGTCATAAAGGCCGTTAATATCCGTTAAAATGATGAGTTTGTCGGCATGAAGCAGTCCGCTCACCAGGGCGGAAAGCATGTCATTGTCCCCAAACGTCAATTCTTCAACAGATACCGAATCATTTTCATTAATAATCGGGACAAGCCCCCGTTCAATCAGTTCCATAATGGTCGCATATGCATTTCGATACCGTTCCCGTTTGACAAAATCGTTTCTCGTCAACAAAATTTGCGCAGGCTTGATATCGTGGTCTGCAAAATGCTCGATGTATGTTTGCATTAACAAGCTCTGGCCGACGGCCGCTGCAGCCTGTTTCCCCTTTAGCGTAACAGGCCTTGCAGGATAGCCGAGCTGTAAAAATCCCGCAGCAACAGCCCCCGACGAAATAAAGATGACTTCGTGGCCTTCTTTTTTCAGAGCAGCTATCGCCCGAACATGGTCATTGATCTTCTCCTCATCGATGCTGCCTTTCGAGTTGGTTAATGAACTGCTTCCGATTTTAATGACAATCCGTTGTTTTTTCACGTTTTTCCCCTCCGAGATGATCTGGCAGAAGCCAATAAAAAAAGCCCTTTTCGTCCAAATAAAAAAGGACGAAAAGAGCTTTCCGCGGTACCACCTTCATTGAATGCGCGAGAAAAAAAGCGCATTCCTCTTTCCCCTTTAACGCCAGGGTATGCGCCCAGGTTTTCCCCCTGAGACTCCGAGGCAGGTTCGGCAGGTTTCATGTGGTGAAATGTTTCAGCATGCCATTTCACTCTCTTTCACAGAAAGAACTGCTTACTGGCCCTCTTCAACGCTCGTGATTTTTTATTATTATGCCTAGGAAAAACGCCTCTGTCAAGAGGCAGATCAAACAATTTAATTGAAGACGATCGTCTTGTTTCCATGCACGATAATCCGGTCTTCCAAGTGCCATTTGACCGCTCTTGCCAAAACGCTTCTCTCAATCGTGCGGCCGATGTTTTTCAATGCTTCCACATTGTCTCTGTGGTCGACCCGTTCGATATCCTGTTCGATGATCGGTCCTTCATCCAATTCGTTTGTCACATAATGCGATGTTGCCCCGATCAGTTTAACGCCTCTTTCATATGCCCGTTTATACGGATTCGCTCCGATAAAAGCCGGCAGGAAGGAGTGGTGAATATTAATGATTTTGTTCGGATGAGCCGAGACAAAATCAGGCGTTAAAATCTGCATGTAGCGGGCGAGAACGATGACATCCGCACGATACTCTTCAAGCCATTCCAGCTGCTGTTTTTCCACTTCCTGACGGATGTCTTTGTTCGCTTTCATGTAAAGGAACGGAATATTCAGCGATTCAACGGTTTCTCTTGCATCTTCATGATTGCTGATCACCGCTGCAATTTCCGCCATCAAATTGCCGCTCTGCCATTCCCATAGAAGTTCATTCAGGCAGTGAAGCTCTTTTGAAACGAAGATAGCGACGCGTTTCAGCTCGCTCGCCAAATTCATGCTCCACGTCATTCGGAAGGACTCCGCCACAGCGGCGAATGTCGCTTTCATCTGTTCAATCTTTTCGCGGATGCCTTCGGCTTCAAACTCAATCCGCAGAAAGAACCGGCCTCCTTCAGGGTCTGTCGTATACTGGCTCGATTCAATAATATTCGCATCGTTTTCAAATAAAAATGAAGAAACGGCGGCGACGATTCCAGGCTGATCCGGACAGCTGACCAGAAGGCGGGCCTTATCGTTATTGATTTCCTGATATTGCGATAACTGCTGTTTCATATATGCATTCATTTTCGTAAAAACCCTCTTTGCTTGTAATTCGTAAACTATCTTTTCATTATACTGGAGTTTATTGAAAAATCAATTTACGAACACCCATTCTCATCAGACTCTAGCTAATCAGTTTCAGCCCGACGGCAGATCCCAAAATGAGCGCGATGAAAAAGATGCGTTTTCCGTCTTTCGGCTCTCCGTAAAACAGGATGCCGATAAGCGCTCCTCCGACCGTGCCGATCCCTGTCCACACTGCGTACGCTGTTCCCATCGGCAGCTTCTCCATTGCAAGGGAAAGCAAGAAAAACGAAGCGGCAAACCCGATAATCAACAAAAAGATCCATCTCAGCCGCTTGTCTTTATGAAACTGGTTCATCATCGTCACGCCGAGCATTTCCAGCAGGCCGGCGGCGATTAGGTAGATCCATTCCATTATGACGCCTCCCCTTTCTCTTCACTTGTTACAAGCTTCAAGCCGATCACGCCGCATAGCAAAACACCGATCAGGGCAAGCTTGGCGATATTTGCCGGTTCATTGAACAAGACGATTTCGCAGACGACCGTTCCCGCCGTGCCGAGACCGGTAAATACGGCATACACGGTTCCGACCGGCAGCTTCTCCCCCGCTTTCACCAGTATATAAAAGCTCATCACGACGGCGGCCGCCGTGCAGATCCATTCAAGAGCCGAATCGGCGTGTTTCAGCCCCATGACCCAGCCAATTTCAAACATGGCTGCAAGTATGACACTGCCCCATCTCATCACAATCCCTCCAATTCATTTTCAGCAAAAGAAAAAACCCGGGCTATCGATGAAAACGATACTCCCGGGCTTTTATCCCTCCGTGTGCATATGAACAAATCATATGTGTTTTCTCTCGGACCAGTCCACATCCGAATGTGCGGAACCCTAGAAAACTTTAACGCTATGAAGTTTGCCAATTAGCATCATACCAAATCATACGAAAAAATCAACTGTTTTGCCTGCGGAACTCTCGTAAGCAGGCCTGAATATGCGCCTGGTGATAGCGGTTATGATCAGACATATGCCAGATCCCCCAGCGGATCGTCGCAAACCCTCCCTCATACGGAACCTTCTTCAGCAAGTCTTTTTCCGAAAAACCTTTAGCGGTGTGTTTCAACATCTCCAGCACCTCTTCATACCACTCGATAAACACGGTCAAAGGGACGCCTTTCACCTCCGGCAAACGTCCGTTTTCATCCGTCATCGGCCCGTATTTCTCTTCCAGCTCTCTTGGAAATTCGCTTTCCTTCAGCCTGTAAACCCAGCGGATATCGACATTGATTAAATGATAGATCAGCTGGGCGATGCTGTTTTTGTCGCCATGCTCACCCTTATATTCCAGCTCCTCCCGGCTGATGCCGGAGACGATTGATTTCAGCCGTTCGATGTTTTCATTGACTGCCGAAAAAAGCATCCCGACTGTCGGCGCCATCTCTTCAACTGGAGATAAATCTTTCAAAAACGGCATGTCTTCACTCCTCCTGTTTAAAGATATTTTTCAACAGCCCTTCATTTTCAGGAGCGAGGAAACTGAACCCATAGTATGCAGCGACAGCCGACGCCGTTGTCCATACTGCAAGACTCCCCGTCATCCACAGCGCCGTTTGTCTGCGCTTGGCCCCAAAGCCCATGCACATAAACGCGGTTAAGTGGGAGCCGATAAAGAAAGGCCCGACGAAAGAAAGGCCCGGGATGCCGTAGGTCAGCCATATTTTTTTCGCCCTGCTTTTCCTTTTTGAGAGCTTATCAGTCTCCGCTTCCCGCTCCCCGCGTCTTCTTTCTAGCCATACCTTCACTTTGTCAATTAAAAAAATAAGCAGCAGTACGGTTAATAGATTTCCGAATAGTGCGATAATAGCGGACGGAACAGGTTTAAGCCCGGCAATGATCGCTAGCGGCACGACACCGATCACTTCAAACCACGGAATCGCAGCCAAAATAAAGACGAGTACATAGCCCCACATCATATTCATATATCGGCCACCTTTCATGCTCTGATCATAAACGTTGCGATCGCCAAAAGGCAAGAGTCTTTACCTTAAAAAATATAATGCTCTTTCGGATTTCATTCATATTGAGCCTTATTTTTGGCACGCTTTGTTTCAATGAACATGACGAGCAGCAGCCCGATATAGGGAATATAAGTTTCTGCCATCATGGCTCCCGCTGAATCCCACTTCATATACTGAAACAAAAAATGCGTTCCGGCTAAAAGCAGCGGCAATATGGACAAGGCTCCAGCTTTCAGCCTGAAAGACAAACATACGATCACAAGAAACGACAGAGCCATAATCAGCCAGCGGCTTCCCCCTTCAAACGAAAGAACCGGTGTCCCGAATTGCCGGTCAATAAAAATAATGGCCAAAATCGGAAAAAACGTCAAAGCGGCGTACATCATCGTATACATGAAGGCCGTTTTCTTCCCTTTAAACGCTGAAATCCGGCCCAAGAGCGGTAACATAGCCGCTGCCAGCAAAATATAAAGCGGATAGCCTGCCAGCGTATAGACAGAATAATCGAGGCTGTCGTTCACGGCATCACTGAATATAAAATAGGATATCGCGCCGATTAAAATAGCAAAGAACAACTTGGCGATCTCTCCCGGCCTTGATGAAAGCTCTTTTGACAGCGCTTGAACATATGACTTGGGAGAATCCCCAAAAATTTGCCGGACGGTTTTTCCGTCCTTTTCCCCTTCCAAGGCATGAACGGTCAGCTCATTCATGATTGCTTCGATTTCTTTGTCGCTTTTTCCTAAAGACATTAAGTACATTCTCATGTCATCCAATACGTTTTGCATGTCCTTTGATAGCACGATTTCACTTCTCCTTCAGTTGTTTTTCGAGCAGTGCATTGACGTTCCCGGATAATGCTTTCCAACGGCCGATGAACGATTGAAGCTCCGCTTCTCCAAGGGGCGTAAGTCTGTAATATTTTCTCTTCGGGCCGCTCGCCGACCGTTTTAGTTCGGTCTCCACCCATTTTTCCTTTTGCATGCGGAGGAGAATCGGATAGATGCTTCCTTCGCTGATATCAGAAAAACCGTATCCCGCAAGCACCTTTGTCATTTCATAGCCGTATATCTCCCCTTCGGATATGACGGCAAGCAGACATCCTTCTAAAATCCCTTTCAGCATTTGCGTTGAACTCATAAGCCACCTCTTTTATGTATCTTGCAATACAAGATACACGAATCATAACATATGGTATTTTGCATTGCAAGATACCCGAACAAAAAAAGCGGACATCCCATGTCCGCTTTGCGTATATTACTTCAGTTTTCCTGCGCCTGCCTGCGCTTCAACGATTGCCGGCACATCTTCTGCGTCGTCGATTTTCTCAAACAGCGTCGGCTTCCAGCCCGCCGATTTTTTAATAGACGCATTGTTTGCTTTGTTGTATGTGCTGACAACATCGATTTTTGCGACGCTTTTTTGGTTGTTTACGATTGTATCTTTTTCATATAAAGCGTCACCTTTAAAGACTTTCATCAGTTTTTGAGGCTTTGTTCCTTCCGGCAGATCGAAGTAGTTGTCCTCCGCATAAATTTTTGAAGAATAGCCTACGCCCCATGAATAATTGTAGCTGTTTTTCGTGCTTTTAAAATAGTTGTTGTAGATGTGCACTTTTCCGTAGCGGACACGCGGAGCCCGCTCTTTAATATTTTCGTAGAGGTTATGGTGGAATGTCACCCTTAAATGTCCATTGTCTGCTTTGTAGCTGTCGCTTGATCCGATAATCGTGTTTTTAGAGTGTCCTGAAAATATGCTGTAGGATACTGTAATAAAATCCGACTGCTTTTTGATGTCCAGCAGTCCGTCATGATGCTGGAATTCGCGGCCGAAATACGTTTCGGTCAGTTCATCAGGCTGATCTCCGTCATTGAATGAGCAGTGGTCGATCCAAATATATTTAGACGCTTCGATCAACAGGTTGTCATATTCTGAATTCCAGTTTCCGCTGCTTCCGTCGGTCGGGTCCCAGCCAGGGAAGAAATCGTACGCGTTTTTGAATTCGATATTGCGAATAATGACGTTTTCCGCGTTTTTGACATAAAAGCCTCCGCCGACGATTTTCGCATCATCTCCGAGCCCGATAATCGTCGTGTTCGAACCGACTCTGATCAAGACGCGTTCCTTCTGATTGTCTTTCGAGCGGAGCCTTGCCTCTTCAAGCTTTCCTGACGGCTCTTTTTTTCCCCATTTTTTCGGATCATATGTTTTGAGATACGCTTTGATTGAATATTCAGGGTCTTTATAATCTTCATAGCCTAAAGGGTTGTTGTCATCATCAACACTAAGATTGATTGTTCCCTTTACATAGATGATCTTCGGCGTATCATTTTCGCTGTTCTTTTTATTGTTTCCCCCTAATGCCTCAACAAGCTGCTTGCGGTTTTTGACCGTATATACTTGATCAGAAGAAGCGTCAGCGCCTCCGGTCGTTCCTTTTCCGTAAGCGCCCCAGCCGTCTTTTGAGCCGAGGACGTCGCGTCCGTAGTCTGCCGCTTCGATTGGCACAGAAGTGCCGAGCAGCAGCAGGGCACCCAAAATCATTACACTAAAAAACCTTTTCATCAATTGCACCTACCATCAAAATTTTTCACAAAAACTAATATATGCTATAAAAATACAGAAAACAACATATTTTCCTCCTATTTTTTGTGACATCATTTTCAACTTTTATGACAAATGCCCTGTTTCATTTTATGAACGAAGAAAAGAACAGACTCTTGATATTTTTCTGAAATAGTACGAAATAAAAAAATCGCCTATTCGGCGAAATTAATGATCTTGCCCCGGTTTATAGAGATACGGATCATGAGTTAACGGGCTGCCGGGATCTTCCGTATCAATTATAATTTCATTTTTTTCGTTCAGGGTGCCGAGCGTAATGGTTGGCAGCATCGCTTGCTCAATCCCTTTGTCCTCTAATTTTTGAAACAGCCATTCTTTCGTTTTTTTCAAGTACTTTAAATTGTGTTCGATGATTTCGCCGTCTAAAATGAGCGGAATCGGCACGAAATTCCGCTTCGTCTCCAAGTTGAGGTCCCGCGGCTGTACAGGCCTTGCTTCCGATTTGGGAATCACGCTGATCTGGCCCGATTCTTCAATCAGAGCGATGTCGATATCTTTCGGGTCGGCATAGCCTTTTTCGCGCAACTTGCCGAGCAGTTCATTGACGGTCAGCCGCTCTCTTTTTAATCCCCCTTTATCAATATTGCCGTTTCGAATCAGCACGGTCGGGCTGACAACAAGAAACCATCGCCATTTATTGTGTAATGACAGCTTTTCAATCAACAAATAGAAGATCAGAAAGGTAAGTGCGTAATAAATGGACATTGAAATTTTAGAAGTAAGTATGGGTTCGCTGATGATCGTTCCGATCGCAAATGTCAGCAAAAGGTCGAAGTTCGTCATTTGCGAAACGGCTTTCTTCCCTGCGATTCGAAAAAGAATATAAGCTATAGAAAACACTAAAGCGGGCTTGGCTAAAAAAGTCCATACAAATTCAAGCATCTCATCCAAAACTTCTTTCCGTTTTTTGTCATTTATTTTGAACAGATATTGGTTTGTGTATTCATTACACAGCAAAACCCCGGCAACTGATGCTGAGCCGGGGTTTTAATCGTATGTTTACCAAGGTTTGTCTACAGCCAGCGCCTGAGCCAGTGCTTTGCTGTGTTTGCGGTGGCTTTTCCGTTCTTCGGCACGCTGCCGGGCGGTCTGGTGCAGCATGATTTCTTCTTCAGACTGCGGTACAACTTGAGGAACGGCTTGAGGGTTGCCGTCTTGATCAAGCGCCACGAAGGTTAGAAAGGATGTCGCCGCAAGCTTTCGTTCGCCTGTCAGCAAATGCTCTTTAATGACTTTGACGAATACCTCCATGGACGTTCTGCCGACCCATGTCACATAAGATTCAAGGCAGACGGAATCTTCCTGGCGGATCGGTTCGAGAAAATCGACGGAATCCATGGAAGCCGTCACGGTTTCACACCTCGAGTGTCTCGCTGCCGAAATTGAGGCGATATCGTCGATATAGCTCATCAGCTTGCCGCCGAACAATGTGTTGTGATTGTTCGTGTCAAGCGGAAACACCCTGCTTGTTTTGACAACTTTTGATTCTTTGCAGTATCTTTTCTCAGGTCCATTCATCATCCATTACTCCTTTGATGTCTACTAAGATGCATTTGTAAAGTGGATTTTTTCTTTATTAAACACTATTAGAATTCATTTGTCTAAACTTTTTTATCCGGCTGACTTGTCAGATTTTCTGGCTAAAATGTTTATTTCCCGCTTCGGGAAGGGAATAATGAAATGACTAAAGAGAGGACGGGGGAATCAAAATGGACTCAGCAATATCGAAAAAAAACCGTGGGGCGGGCTGCACAAGCGAATACGATGTCTTAAAAAAAGTGGTGTTATGCAGACCGGAGTATATGGAGATCGCAGAAGTGATCAACGAAACACAAAAGTATTTCCAAAAGGATAATATTGATAAAACGCTGGCCGTCCGCCAGCATGAAACATTGATAAAAGAATTGGAGAGCCGGGGTATTGAAGTCGAGCTTCTGCCTGCTTTAAGCCAGTTTCCGGAACAGGTCTTCACGCGCGATATCGGGTTTACGATCGGAGATACTGTATTTTCCGCTCAGCTTTCAGCCGACATCCGCCAAGGCGAAGAAAACGTCCTGCGGGAATGGCTGGCAAAAGAACAGATCGACTGGGCCGCATTTAATGAAGGCTATCAAATTGAAGGCGGCGACATCCTCGTCGACCAAAATACCATATATGCCGGCATCAGCCACAGAACGACGTTTTCGGCCGTCCAAGAGCTGAAGCGCAGGCTTCCCTCTTATGAAGTCGTACCGGTTCCGTTTGAAGAGACTTTCCTTCATTTGGACTGCGTTTTTAACATTCTTTCGCCGACAGAAGCGCTCGTCTATCCAAAAGCCTTGGGAGAAAGAGAATACGATGTCTTGAAAAAACGCTATGACATGATCGAAATTACGGATGATGAACAGTTCCGACTCGGCACAAACGTCCTGTCCATCGGCAATAAAAACGTGATCAGCCTGCCTGATAACCGCCACTTGAATCAGGTGCTCAAAGAAAGGGGCTATACGGTCATCGAAATCGACTTATCCGAGATCATAAAATCCGGCGGATCTTTCAGATGCTGTACATTGCCGATTGAACGTACTTCAACTGGATGTCACGACGGCAGCGCCTGACCCTTATTCTTATTTGGCATCAGCGACTTAGCAAATGGAGAAGTTGCCGGCAAGCTGAGGAGCCCTGTAAAAAGGGCTCCTTTTTCTATATTCACCTCGCCTGCAGGGTCACCTTCATGCCGGCCTCCTCTTTTCTCACGTCTCCGTCATACAGATGGCAGGCGACAAAATGACCGTCGTCGGCTTCTTTTAACATCGGTTTTTCGGCCGCGCAAATGTCCATCGCGGCGGGACACCTCGTTCTGAAACCGCAGCCGCTCGGCGGATCGATCGGACTTGGCAGCTCGCCTTTCAGTATGATTCGTTTCCGCTTATCTTCCACATCCGGATCGGGAATCGGAATAGCCGATAAAAGCGCCTGGGTGTAAGGATGCAACGGTTCTTGATAAAGCCGGCCGCTGTCGGTGATCTCGACCATGTGCCCGAGATACATGACGCCGATCCGATCGCTGATGTGCTTTACCATGGAAAGATCGTGGGCGATAAATAAAAACGTGAGCCCTTTTTCTTTTTGCAGCTTTTTCAAAAGGTTGACGACCTGCGCCTGGACAGAGACGTCAAGTGCCGATATCGGCTCATCAGCGACGATAAATTCAGGTTCAAGCGCAAGCGCTCTGGCGATGCCGATTCTTTGCCTCTGCCCGCCGCTGAACTCATGGGGATAGCGATTGGCAAAGCTTCTGTGCAGGCCGACTGCTTCCAGGAGCTCGTCCGCCTTTTCAAGACGCGCCCTTTTTCCTCCGTACAGGCCGTGGATTTCCATGGGCTCTGTCATAATCTCCCTGACCGTTAACCTCGGATTTAATGAAGCATACGGGTCTTGAAAAATCATTTGAATTTTGCGGTTGTACTGAAATGATTCGTTATCGCTCAGATTATGGATGTTTTTCCCCCGATATGTAATCTCGCCTTCTGTCGGCTGATAAAGGCGCATCAGCACCCTTCCGGATGTCGACTTGCCGCAGCCCGATTCTCCGACGAGCCCGAACGTCTCTCCTTCTTTCATATCAAATGAAATGCCGTCGACCGCTTTGACCGTTTTGCCCCTTCCGGCGTCAAAGTGCATTTTCAGACGGCTGACTTTCAATAATGCGCCGGTTTGCATGCCAATCCCCCCGTTTTATTTAAAAATAGCGCCTGATGGCACACAGTTCTTTTTCATAAATTGTGCCTTTAAGAGGTATGACCTCAATCGATTTGCCCGTTTTTGGAGAGTGAAGCATTTGCCCGTTTCCGCAGTAAATGCCGACATGATGAACCCGCCCTCTGCCTTCTTCATAGGCGAAAAACAGTAAATCGCCCCGCTTCGGGCTGCTGAAGGACACCTCTTTTCCGCCTTTCGCCTGATCGCTGGCATCGCGCGGTGCGGAGTGGCCGTTCGCCTTCAGCATATTGAAGACAAAGCCTGAGCAGTCGTAGCCAAACCCGCTCATCCCTCCCCAAAGATAGGGCAGATTCAAAAACGCCTGACCGGTTTGAACGATGTCGTCTCCGCTGCCTTTTACAGGTGTTTCAAGGTCCGCATCTCCTTTTTTCAGCCATTTGCGGCCGAGCGGTGTATCGACTTCAAACCAGATGCCGTCCGAAGACAAGACAGGCAGCTTGGTGAGAAAGCTCAGTTCAAGAATTCTCGTTTTCTTGTCGTCATATAAGAAAGCCGTCGGTTTTTGAATGACGGCGCATGCCTCAGACTTCGCCGGACTTTTTTCGACCAGGCAGTCTTTTGGAATCCAGCCCGGGTAGCCGCGTTCGTCTTTTGCAGACGGCTGTCCTGGAATGATGACGAACGCCCAGTCTCCCCGCTCTTGTAGAAGTTGCACATCTTCTCCGAAAAGAACCTGTGTTAGAACAAGGTTTGCCGTACACAGCTCAAGACGCTCCTCGTAGGACAATCCGTCAAGCCAGCTTCTCACACGTACGGGATTTGCCAGCATCATCCGGTCAATATGGCGCGGTGCTTCCGTACTGGTCCAGACATTGGCGACTGAGACGGCTGTCGTATATAGGCTCATTCGTCTTCTCCCCTCTCAATGATTGACTTTCGTGATTCCGAGTCCGGGAGCATCCGGTATCGTGATCGTTCCTGCATGATAGCGGATGCCGCCTTCAACGATATCCTCCTTCAGCATGAGCGGCGCATCAAAATCAAATTTTGTCACATTTTTCTGGCTTGCTGCGAAGTGGACGGCTGCTGTGATGCCGAGCCTTGTCTCGATCATGCTTCCGGCCATGCATGCCACTCCGCACGCTTCTGCCATGGCGTTGATTTTCAGCGCCTGGCGGATGCCACCCGCTTTCATCAGTTTAATATTGATGAGATCGGCACTTCTCGTTTTCAGCACGTGAAAAGCATCCTTTGGGGTAAACACGCTTTCGTCTGCCATAATCGGCGTTTCGACGGCATCTGTCACCTGTTTCAAACCTTCGAGATCGCACCGGTGGACCGGCTGTTCGACAAGCTCGATCGAAAGCCCCTCATCCTCCATTTTCCGAATCGCTTTGACAGCCTCTTTCGCCGTCCAGCCTTGATTGGCGTCCACGCGGATCCGGACAGCGGGCCCCGCTTGTTTGCGGATTTCCCTGATCCGTTCGAGGTCTGTTGCCATGTCGTTTTTTCCAACCTTAATTTTGAGCGTACGAAACCCTTCTTTTACATAACGGACCGCGTCTTTCCCCATTTCTTCCGGGTCATTGACGCTGACGGTAAAATCCGTCTCGATCTCCCGCCTGTATCCGCCCAGCAATTGATACAGGGGAAGACCGCAAAACTGTGCCAAGCAATCGTAGACGGCTGTTTCAACAGCGGCCTTTGCGCTTGTATTTCCGATAATCAGCTTGTCGATGTCATGAAATATCGCCTCCGCCATTCGCAAGTCGCACCCGGAGAGCGCGGGTGCAAATATCGTGTTGACTGCCCCCTCAATACTGTCAAGCGTCTCACCGGTGATAACGGCAGTCGGAGGCGCTTCTCCCCAGCCTGTCATCCCGTTTTCAGCCGTTAGTTTAACAATGACGGCTTCTGCGGTGCGGACGGTTCGAAGCGCCGTTTTAAACGGCTTTTTCAGCGGAACGGCGATGCGGTTTGTCGTAATCTCGGCAATCTTCATGGCGGCCTCCTTTCCCATTAAGAAATTCCCGGGTCGATGGTGAGCCGTTTTTTGCCGGCGTCAAGGACGGCTTTCACCCCCACCGGAACGGCGATATTCGGTGAACAATGGCCGATTTTAAAGCCTGACAGCGCCGGTTTTCCTTCAAAGGCGATATAATCTTGGAAAACCTCTTTTAATGTGAGCGACTCATCGCGTTTTTTCGGGGTGCAGTTATGAAAGTCGCACAGCAGGATGCCAGCGGCGTCCGATAATTTCCCCGCCATTTTCAATTGATTCAGCATCCGGTCGATTCGGTAAGGCTCTTCATCGACATCCTCGATAAACAAAAGCTTTCCTTTCGTATCGATTTCATAAGGCGTACCGAGCGTCGTCACCAGAAGGGCGAGGTTCCCGCCGACGAGCTCTCCTTCCGCCGCACCGTTTACGAGCGTTTCCAATGGTGACAGTTCCTCTGTATAAGTGAGCGTCATTTTTTGAAACAGCTGCCGGAAGGAGCGCCGGGTGAGCGGATGCACGTCTTCTTTGCCGATGTCCGAACTGAGCATCGGGCCGTGAAATGTAATAAGTCCGCTGTTTTGCCTGATCGCTGTATGTAAAAAAGTAATATCTGAATAACCCCAAAAAATTTTCGGGCGGCTTTTGATGAGCCGGTAGTCAATTTTTTCGGCAATCCGTGCCGTGCCGTAACCTCCGCAGGCACAGATGACAGCCTTGACCGAACGGTCTTCAAACATGTCGTGCAGATCCCGCAGACGCTCTTCATCGCTCCCCGCCAAATAGCCGTGCCTTTCGGCGGCTGAGGGTCCCACTTTGACTTCAAGCCCGAATTCTTTTAAAAACCGGACGGCGCGGTCAAGCTTTTCGGGGACGGGCGGACTGGCCGGCGCAATCACACCAACCGTATCTCCCTTCATTAATCTTTGAGGCGCAATATTCAACAGAGACATCCCCTTTATGAAAAGTCCGTCCGCCTCTGTGCGGTGGCGCGCACAAAGCAAGGGGCAGACGGACAAGTTTGATTATGACGTTTTTTCGGCCCATTTCAGTTCGATGTAGCCGACTGGATGACGGACGATGCCTTTCACATTCTCCTTTTCCAAATGGACTTGATTGTAGAAGTGGATCGGTATGATCGGCAACCCTTCAAACAGCAGTTCTTCAGCCTGATGGAGCAGCTCTGTGCGCTTATCTTCATCAGCTTCGTTTTTCGCCGCCTTGATCAGCTTGTCATACTCTGAATTGCTCCAGCCGGTTCTGTTCATTGCGTTACCCGTTTGAAAGCTTTCCAGAAAGTTGATCGGGTCAGCATAATCAGCCAGAAAAGAGCTTTGGGAAAATTGGAATTTGAGCGCCTTCTGTTCTTCAAGGAACGTGTTCCATTCCATATTGGCGAGCTTCACATCGACGCCGAGCGTACTTTTCAGCTTTTGCTGAATCGCTTCCGCCATTTTTTTATGCTCCGGTTTTGTGCTGTATGTCAGCGTAACGACAGGCAGCTTTTCGTAGCTTTCTTCCTTCATGCCTTTTTCGAGCAGCTGTTTCGCTTCATCGGCGTCATATTTGAGCAAGTCGCCGCCTTCCTCGCGAAAATCCTTGCCGTTCGGTCCTTTGATTCCCGGAGACACAAATCCGCGGGCCGGTTTTTCACCGTTTTTCGTGACATAATCGACGATTTCCTGCTGATCAACGGCCATCGCAAACGCTTTTCTGATCTTTTCATTCTGGAACGGTTCTTTATTGACATTGAACCTGTAATAGTAAAGACCGGCCTGATCGAACACCTTCACCTCGTCAGAACCTCTCAGCTTCTCGCTCATTTCAGCCGGTACATAAGCCGTATCGAGCTCATTCGACTCAAACATTTGGTAGTCGGTATTTCTGTCATCGACCATCGCCCATATCACTTTATCAAGCTTCACAGTATCCCGGTCCCAATACGTATCGCTCTTTACCATCGTAAAGCTTTCATCATGCTTCCATTCTGTCAGTTTAAACGGACCGTTGCCGACGAATGTAGCAGCTTCTTCATGCCATTTCGGATTTTTTTCGGCGACTTTCTGAGGAACCGGGAAAAAGGCCGGATTGGCTACAATGCTTAAAAACGACTGCTGCGGACTCTCGAGCGTCACCTTAAGCGTCTTTTCATCCACCGCTTTGACTTTGACATCATCCTTTGCACCTTTTCCGCTGTTAAAGGCCTCGCCGCCTTCGATAAAGTAGCCTAAAAACGCGGCGGAGGAGCCCGTTTTCGGATCGAGCAGACGCTTCCACGCATATTCAAAGTCCCCTGCGGTTAAAGGGTCTCCGTTTGACCATTTGGCATCATCACGGATTGTAAAAGTATATGTCTTCCCATCGTCGGAAATGTTCCACTTTTCGGCGGACGCAGCTTCTGGTTCATGGTCTGCGCCAAGCCTTGTTAAACCTTCCATCAAATTGTTCAGCGCCTGCCATGAGACATTATTAAAGCCGATCGGCGGATCAAAAGATGTCGGTTCATTTTCATTGTTCAGCTTCAGGACCTGTTCTCCAGCCGTTTCTTTCGCTTTCTTCTTCGTCTCCTGCCCCGCCTGTTCATTTGCCGTACATCCGAACAGCAAAATGACCGCAAATGCGGCAGCCAACACGCTCGCTAGCCTTTTCATCAAATCCCCCCATTTGAAAATCGATCTCATGATTATGTCGTCAGCAGAGCCCGTTTCGCCCTTTCATCTTGAAGCCAGCAGCACACACGATGACCCGCCGACACTTCTGTAACGGCAGGATGAACCTTGCCGCACACTTCCATTGCATGGGAACAGCGCGCCGTAAACGGACAACCTTCAGGCGGAGAAAACAAATCCGGCGGCGTCCCGTCAATCGGAACGAGATCTGCACCTTCAAGATCAAGCCTCGGAACGGAATGCAGCAAGCCTTTTGTATACGGGTGCTGCGGACGGTAAAAAATATCCCTCCTCGCTCCCGTTTCCGCTATTTTCCCGGCGTACATCACGGCGATTCTGTCCGCTGTCTGTGCGACTACGCCTAAATCATGGGTGATTAAAATGATGGATACCCCGGTTTTCCGCTGAATGTCTTTAAACAGCTCAAGAATTTGCGCCTGAATGGTGACATCAAGCGCGGTTGTCGGTTCATCCGCAATCAGAATCTCCGGTTCGCAGATGAGCGCCATGGCGATCACGATCCGCTGCCTCATCCCTCCGCTGAATTGATGCGGATACTGCCTCAAACGCTCTTTCGGATTCGGGATCCCGACGAGCTCAAGCATCGAAATGACAGCTTTTCGAGCGTCTGTTTTAGACACGGGCCGATGTTCCAAAAGCGCTTCTGTCAGCTGGTCTCCGACGGTCAAGGTCGGATTCAGGGCCGTCATGGGGTCCTGGAAGATCATTGAGATTTCGGCCCCTCTGATCTTTCTCATCTCTTTTTCGGACAGATGGCGCAAGTCTTTTCCCTTAAAACGGATCACACCGTCAGTGATCGTTGCCGAAAACTTCGGCAAAAGCCGCATGATGCTTTGCGATGTCACGCTTTTTCCGCATCCCGACTCGCCGACAATCGCAAACGTCTCCCCCTCATATAACTCAAAGCTCACGCCGCGGACGGCTTTGACCGTTCCGCCGTATGTCGTAAATGAAACATGCAGATTCTCGACTTCCAATACTTTTTTCCGCAAAAATACATTACCTCCTCAGCTTCGGATCTAACGCATCCTGCAGTCCGTCTCCAACAACATTAAAAGCGAACATTGTTAATGAAATAAAGAAAGCGGGAAAAAACAGCCGCCACCAGTGCCCCGACAAAATCACCGGAAGGCCGTCGTTCGCCATAACACCCCAGCTCGCAAACGGGGCTTGAATGCCCAAACCGAGGAAACTGAGAAATGCTTCGGCAAAAATGGCCGACGGCACCGTCAAGGTCATCTGAACGATGATCGCTCCCATCATGTTCGGAAGGAGATTCCGCCTGATGATCCTTATCGTTTTCGCTCCAAAGGTTTTAGAAGCGAGGACATGCTCATCATGCTTCACCTTCAAAACCTGCCCCCTGACGATCCGCGCCATGCCGACCCAGCCGGTGACAGTCAGCGCAACGATGATCGTCCCGAGTCCAGGCCCCATCATGACCATGAGAAGAATGACGACCAATAAATAAGGCAGTCCGTGCAGCACTTCGATGACCCGCATCATGACGTGGTCTGTTTTGCCGCCTTTATAACCGGCGATGCCGCCATAGATGACGCCGATTGCAAAATCGATCAAAGCCGCCATAACACCGACAAACAAAGAAATCCTCGCTCCGTACCACGTTCTTGTAAACACATCGCGGCCGAGCTCATCGGTTCCGAACCAATGCTCCGTCGACGGCGGCAGGTTTTGCTCGGAAAGCGTCTGCTGGGTGACGCTGTGCGGAGAAAGAACCGGTCCGAGAACAGCCATGATGAGCAGGAAGATTAACACGCCCAATCCCGCCATCGCCAGCTTGTTTTTCCTTAAAATCCGCCAGGCGTTCTGCCAGTATGACAGGCTCGGCCTTGCGACGGATTCACGCTCATCCTGCTTCTGTTTCAGCGGGGCAAACCATTCAACAGGAATATCACTGCCCGAAGACGCTTCGTTTTCTGTGCGGACTGGAAGGCTCATAAGCTCACCCTTTCTTATGCAGTTTAATACGCGGATCCAGGATTCCGTAGGCCATGTCGACAAGAAACAACATGATGATGAGGATGATGCTGTAAAAAACGGTGGTGCCCATAATCACGGGGTAATCGCGGGAATTGATGCTTTCAACAAAATATTTTCCCATGCCCGGAATCGCAAAGATTTTTTCGATGACGAAGCTCCCCGTTAAAATCGCAGCGGTAAGCGTCCCGAGAATCGTTACGACAGGCATAAGGGCGTTTTTCAGGGCATGCTTCATGACAATTTTAAAAGGGGAAAGCCCTTTAGCCCGGGCTGTTCGGATATAATCCTGTGTCAGCACTTCGATCATGCTGGAGCGGGTCAGCCTTGCGATAATCGCCAGCGGCCCCATCGCCAAAGCAGCAGTCGGAAGCACCATATGAAGCGGGCTCGTCCATGTCGACGGAGGGAATATGTTCCAATTGACGGCAAATTGCTGTATCAGCAAGGTCGCCATAATAAAGTTGGGAACCGAAATGCCGAGAACGGCAATGGTCATCGCTATATAGTCGATGATGCCGTTTTGCCGCAGCGCCGCAAAGATTCCGAGTGCGATCCCGGAAATGACCGCGACAATAAGCGCCGTCATCCCCAGCTCAAACGAAACAGGGAACCCTCTTGACAGCAAATCGTTCACGCTTTGCGAAGGCTGCTTAATCGACGGTCCGAAATCAAAGGTAACGATCGACTTTACATAATACAAATATTGAACAAAGAGAGGCTCATCCAGCTGGTAGTAAGCCTCAAGGTTGCGCTGAACCGCTTCATTCGTGTTTCTTTCTTCATTGAAGGGAGAGCCCGGAATCACTTTCATCATCACAAAGGTCAATGTCGTGATCACCAAAATGGTCGCCAGCATCGACAGGAGCCGCTTCATGATGTAACCCGCCATTTTCATCCCA
The DNA here is from genome assembly GCF_001969855.1 of Bacillus haynesii. Taxonomy (GTDB): domain Bacteria; phylum Bacillota; class Bacilli; order Bacillales; family Bacillaceae; genus Bacillus; species Bacillus haynesii. The sequence continues at coordinate 301,182 of NZ_MRBL01000007.1, read as the reverse complement.
CCTTCCTAGGAGAATGTCGTTCTCATCGCAAGCTCGGTCATGACAAGCATCGCTTGATAGGCTTCAAGAATGTCTTTCGCTTGATAGCGGACAGTCGTCGTTTGCGGTTCGATTTCAGCACCCGGCATCAGACTCGCCCACTCGGCTTGGCCGTAATTGGCAAATTCTATCCGCAGCACCGGCCTGTCCGGAGGCGTGAGCGGCTTGACTTGACCGCGGTTTTGAATCGCATATGCCGTCCGTTCTCTTAAAAGCCGCCCCGCTTTCTCCGGTGTCAGGCATTTGACCGCCGAGCGGGAGATCGTTTCCTTGACGGCTGCTGTCGTTACGTTCGGAATCAGCTCCTCCGCCTCAACTGCCGCCTCGCTGTCACCGGCAACCATGATGACCGGGACGCCGTAATAACCGGCAACATAAGCGTTAAACCCTAGCTCGCCCACCGCCTGATCGTTTATGTAAAAATGTCTGACGCCGAAAATCATGCTGTGTGACATCACGCCTCTCATCGACGCTCTTGCATGGTAGCCGACGAACACGGCTCCATCGCATGTATCGTCAAGTCCCTGAACCATCGAAAACGGCTTGACATCTCCCGAAATGAGCTGCGCATCAGGATGAAGCCGCTCAACTAAAAGGTTGTTCATTTTAGAGTGGCTGTCATTGACAAGCACCTCTCTGCATCCGCTTTTGAACGCTTCGTCAATCACATGATTGGCCTCGTCCGTCATGATCTTCCGGCCTCTTTCATAGTTCAGCTTGCTTGAATCGACGAACGTATCATCCGGAAGTCCGGAAATCCCCTCCATATCAACAGACAGATAAAGCTTCACAAAAAACCACCCCTTATGAAAAACGTCTCAAATTTTTTATTATTTTGGGAATATTCTAACAAATTATATTAGAATTTTAATAGAAATGCAATAACCATTGGTAATTTTAGAAATTTAATATATAATTGGAATTTTGATGAATATTGTCGAACTTAAATAATAAAGCTGCCTGATCAGGCAGCTTTGGGATGTCCGGATATGTCGATGAATGCCGCGGCTCACTGCCGGCGGACAGCGTCTTTGATATCCTCATATTTCTTCATCGTTCTGGCAAACAGTTCGTCAAAGACTTCCGGCATGGCATCTTGTATGACTTCCGCACCTTCTGCGGTTATGCCGCCTTTTGTCGCGACCCGATCAAGCGTTTGTGCAAACGTCATGTCTTTTTCCATTAACAGCTTGCCCGTTCCCAGCAATGAATGAATCAGAAATTGAAACGCTTCTTCTTTCGTGAGACTGCTGTTTCTGACGGCAGCTTGAGCAAATTCTTCAAAAATCGAAGCGATGAACCCCGGTGAAGAGCTAGTTAAATTGCTCGCAGCGTCAATGTCTCTCTCATTGATCTGTTTGACTGTGCTGAAGGCGGAAAGATATTCTTCCAGCCGGCTTTTGTCCGCCTCAGCGACCCGCTCGCCGTGGACAACAAGCGAAACGCCGATCCCGGCTTCAGATGTAAGTGTCGGAATATATCTCGTCACCTGTCCGCTTGTCCAGTCGTGAAGCCGGTCAAGCTCGACCCCCGCGGCAATCGAAACAATGTGCACATCCTCCTGAAGAAACGGCTGTATTTTCTCAAGCGTTTCTTTTACCGCCATCGGCGGAACACAGATGAAAATCAGGCCGCACTGTTTGGCGAGCTCTTCCGCTGATTGACAGGCGACATACGGGTAAAGCTTTCTCAGCTCCTCTGTTTTCCCGCCATTCCTTGAGCTGACGATCACCATGTCATCGCTGATTTTCTCCTGATCAAGCAGTTTGGCCGCAATCATCTGCGCCATGCTTCCGTATCCGATAAATCCAATCTTTTTCAACGTTTAGAACACCTCTGACATGTCATATTATAAATAGCACCCTATTTATTCTATCCTTTTTCTTTGACAATTTCCCACAATGTTTTCATGTTTATCCCACAGTCTTTGTTTATGATTGAGGCATCAAAGGATATGATAACAATAGGAGCGTGAAAATGATGGAATATAATAGAGAAGATCAGCTTGAAACGAAAAACGAACTCATCGTCTCCGATCAAAAGCCTGACCAGGCAATAAAAAAAGCAGAACAGCAAAAGCGGAGACTCTCGTGGATGACGCCGATCCTCAGCGGCATCATCGGAGGAAGCCTCGTTCTCGGCGTCACGACATACCAGCATAGCAAAGACGAAACGGCCAATGCATCCGTCCAGACACAAACAAACGGGACGTCGAACTCATCGGCTTCTTCCAATAAAGCGAATACCGAAAAATTGTCCAGCACCAATTCGTCCGACATTTCAACAATGGTGGAAAATATGTCTCCCGCCATCGTCGGTATTTCAAACTATCAAAAACAAACAGAGAGCGGTATGTTCGGTTTTGAAAGCAACAGCAACAGCAGCAGCTCAAGCGAACAAGAAACAGGCACAGGCTCAGGTGTCATCTATAAAAAAGCAAACGGCAAAGCATACATTATTACAAATAACCACGTTGTTGAAGGCGCGTCGAAACTGACGGTTTCCTTATCCAACGGCAAAGAAGTGGAAGGTAAATTGCTGGGCAGCGATTCGTTGACAGACCTTGCCGTTGTTGAAATTTCCGCTGATCACGTGGAAAAAGTCGCCTCTTTCGGCGATTCGTCAAGCTTGAAAGCAGGCGAATCGGTGATCGCTATTGGAAACCCGCTCGGCAAAGATCTGTCCCGCACGGTGACACAAGGCATCATCAGCGGTGTTGATCGGACCGTTTCCGTAGATACATCCGCAGGCCAAACCGAGATGAACGTCATTCAAACCGACGCGGCCATCAACCCCGGCAACAGCGGAGGCGCCCTTTTGAATACAAAGGGTGAAGTGATCGGCATCAACAGCATGAAAATCAGTGAAAGCGGAGTAGAAGGCATCGGATTTGCGATTCCAAGCAATGATGTCAAACCGATTGCTGAAGAACTGATGTCTAAAGGAAAAATCGAACGCCCATATATCGGAATCGGCATGATGGATCTTGAGCAGGTGCCGGAAAACTATCAAACAGGCACCCTCGGATTAAGCGGCAGCCAGTTAAACAAAGGCGTCTACATCCGCCAGGTCGCGCCAGGCTCCCCAGCTGAAAAAGCGGGCCTTAAAGAGAACGATGTCATCATCAGCTTTAATGGAAAAGAAACCGATACAGGAAGCGCGCTGCGCAACCTTCTTTACAACGATGCAAAAATCGGGGATACGGTAAAAGTTACCCTCATTCGAAACGGCAAAACAATGACAAAACAAATCACCCTTGACCAGAAAGAATCCGCATCATCTTAACAGCATGCCCCCCTTTAAGGGGCCCCCGGCTGTGCCGGATGCCTTTTATATAAAGGCTCTGTTAGACTTGGGTGTTGTTAAATACGCAAAAATAAAGGGAATCCATAGTAAAAATGGTTACCTTCAATCTTGTTATGTAACTCACACGATTCTGGAAACAATTTAGGAACCGTCTTATATAAGACGGTTCTCCAAAGATTCGATTGCCAGTTTTAGTGCAGTCAAGCGACGCTCATTTAATGTTTTTTGAGGACTGCCTTCTTTTCCTTTTGTTATTTGTTTTTCAATAGATGGAATGATACCTTTTAAAACTTCTTTAGCAGTCAATATGATTTCTTCGTTATAGCCAAAATCTTCTCCATTCCAAGTACCTTTTAGGCTTTCTAAACCAATTTTCACTGCGTTTAGTCTCTTTTTGACAAGAGTTGTGTTTGAACCTTTTTCTGTCGTGCTTTTATAAGCATTTGTTAGTTTATTAAAAGTTGACTCCAAAGATTTAATGGACAAATCTTGGATTTCTTGGCTTACAGTATTCATATACAAACCTCACGTTTCATTTTTAATAACCCAACATTTTATAAATTTCTATTCAGCAATATAGTTCGATTGTTGAAAACAGCAAATCAACGCTTTTCAACAATCCTACTTAATGGTTGAATTAGGACTACACATTCATTTTTGCGAGTCGTAAACTGTCATATGTCCCTCTCATTGCATTAATTAATATACCACCCACAATGGAAGAAGGTTCAACATAACGTTTAACCCATTGGTACACTTGTTCTTTTTCGGTGCGTAGTAATTTGCCGATATACTTTAACAAGTTGCAAACGCTTCGCTCACTTTGATAGCCTCTCACCGAATGTTTGTTCTTATCTTGATTATACCAATATTTCGGAAAATTATCAAATGTCAACATTTGCGTTTAACAGAGCCTATATAAAAAACGAGGTCCTTTTCGGGACCTCGTTTTTTTATCGGATCGGTTTCAGCCGCGCTTCAATCTCTTTCCGCCGATGTTCCAGATACGGCGGAAGCGCAAGGCTCTGGCCGAGCTCATCGATTGATTCATCAACGGCAAAGCCCGGCCCGTCAGTCGACAGTTCAAAAAGTATGCCGTTCGGTTCTCTGAAATACAGCGCCTTAAAATAATAGCGCTCCACAATCCCAGAGTTCGTAAAGCCGTTCTCACTGATTTTCTCATGCCACCGCTTAAGTTCTTCTTCATCATTGACGCGGAATGCGACATGATGGACGCTTCCTCTTCCGGGACGCTCTCTTCTGCTTTCATCTGACTCTTTCACATGCACCTCCGTGCCTGCTCCTCCTTCACCCGATTCAAAAATGTGAAGCGTTTGGCCGGATTCATCAGCCTGTTCCTCACCGATTTTATGAAAACCGAGAATATCGGTCAGCACCGCCGCCGTCGGACCGGCGTCCCTGACAGTCAGTTCGACAGGGCCGAGCCCCCTGATTGCAACATCCTCAGGAATGAAGCCGTTTTTCACAGGCACTCCATGGTCTTTTCCCTTTTCATCAGCTACAAGCATCATGTTCTGTCCTTCATGGTCTAAAAAGCGGAGAACGCTCCGTCCCGCACGCGTCTCAATGCCGCAAACCTCTGCGCCGAGCTCATGAAGCCGCTTCTCCCAAAATTCGAGTGCTTGTTCACCGGGAACCCGAAGTGATACGGCCGAAATGCAGTTCGTCCCTTCCCGTCTCCGGGCAAGCATCGGAATCTCGAAAAATGTCAAATCTGAACCTGGAGACGCGATTTCATCACCGTAAAACAAGTGGTACATCGTCGGCTCATCCTGATTGACCGATTTCTTTATCAGTTTCATGCCAAGCCCTTTGACATAGAAATCCAGGTTACGCTGGGCGTTTGCCGTTAAAGCGGATACGTGGTGAATGCCATTTACGTTCATTCTATCATCTCCCTATTAAATATCTCGAATTCGAGATTTCTTCTTTCTCCAAAATAGGCGATTTGATTTGAAAAGTCAACCAAACCGCCTTCCCGGTCAGGCTACCCCTCCCTCTTTCCATAAAAAACTAACAATAAATCCAAAATCACTTATTAAAGTTCGGTTATTGATGATTCCCCCGGGTTTTACGACCTTAAAATGTTTAACATATTCAAGAAATACGAAAATCAGAAAATTTATTTAATTTTTCTTTTTAAAAAAAGGTATTACAATATAAAAATAGTTTTCTATAAAAGAGATCACATCAATGGGAGGCATAGCTATGAATGCAGAAGCAAACGGACTAAAAAAAGAGATAGGCTTGTTATTTGCGCTATCTCTTGTGATTGGAACGATCATCGGTTCCGGCGTGTTTATGAAGCCCGGCAGCGTGCTTTCCTATTCCGGAAACGCACAAATTGCTCTTTTCGCCTGGCTCCTCGGCGGAATCTTAACGCTTGCCGGCGGGCTGACCATCGCCGAACTGGGCGCACAGATTCCAAAAACGGGCGGGCTTTACACATATCTTGAAGAAATTTACGGCGAGTTCTGGGGGTTCCTATGCGGCTGGGTGCAGATTATCATCTACGGACCGGCCATCATCGGCGCACTCGGATTATATTTCGGCTCGCTTGTGGCCAACTTGTTTTCCTGGGATAAATCATGGACTGCACTCATCGGCATCATCACCGTCGCCTTTTTATGCATCGTCAACATCGTCGGAACAAAATACGGCGGAGCGGTTCAGACGGTCACAACGATCGGAAAGCTGATTCCCATTGTATGTATCATTGTGTTCGGTCTATGGCAGGGCGAGGAACATATTTTCAGTTCAGTCACGGAGAGCATCGCAAACCAAAACTTCGGAGCGGCGGTATTGGCGACGCTATTCGCGTATGACGGCTGGATCCTTCTTGCAGCACTCGGCGGAGAAATGAAGAATCCGGAAAAAGTGCTCCCGAAAGCGATGACAGGCGGCATACTGATCGTCACTGCCTGCTACCTGTTCATTAACTTGGCGCTGCTTCACATTCTTCCTGCCGATCAGATTGTCAAGCTCGGCGAAAATGCGACAAGCACAGCCGCGACCATGCTGTTCGGGCCGCTCGGCGGCAAGCTGATCTCCATCGGAATTATCGTCAGCATCTTCGGCTGCTTAAACGGAAAAGTTCTGTCTTTTCCGCGCGTGATCTTTGCGATGGCTGAGAAAAAACAGCTTCCGTTCTCCCGCTGGATCTCGCATGTTCATCCGGCATTCCATACGCCTTGGATCGCAGTCATCGTCCAGATGATTTTCGCTGTCATCTTAATGATCATCAGCAATCCTGAAAAGCTGTCAGAGGTTTCGATTTTTATGATTTACATCTTCTATGTCATGGCGTTTTTCGCGGTATTTATTTTGCGGAGACGGAAGAACGGCCAAGGGAGATCTTACAGCGTCCCGCTCTACCCTTACCTTCCTGTTGCGGCGATTCTCGGGTCATTGTTTGTCCTTGTCAGCACGCTCATCACAGACTTCTACAGCTGCCTGTGGTCGATTTTGATCGGCCTCGTCGGTCTCCCGGTTTATTTTTGGATGAAAAAAAGAAATAAAAACGGCTCAGCTGCCTGAGCCGCAAGCCGCCGGCTCATGAGCCCGGCGGTTTTTTTATCCCTTCACAGACCCGATCAGAATGCCTTTGGCAAAATGCTTCTGCAAAAACGGGTACACGGCTAAAATCGGCAGCGTCGCAATCACAATGACGGCCAGTTTGATCGATTGTTCAGGCGGCACCGTTTCCATCATATCATTCGTCGTTCCCGTCAGATCCGAAAGAATCGTCACTTGGCGCAGCACCATTTGCAGCGGCCATTTCGCGCTGTCATTGATGTACAGCAAAGCATGGAAAAAGTCGTTCCAAATGCCGACCGCATAAAACAGCGCAAAAGTTGCAATAATCGGCTTTGACAGCGGCAGTGCGATCCTTAAGAACACGCCGATTTCTGAACAGCCGTCAATCTTGGCCGACTCCTCAAGCTCTTTCGGAAGCTGCTGAAAAAAGTTTTTAATAATAATGAGATTGAACGGATTGATCGCCATCGGCAAAATCAGCGCCCAGTAGGAATCGAGCAGTCCCAGTGATTTGACGACGATATACGTCGGAATCATTCCTCCGCTGAAAAGCATCGCAAAAATGACGAGATTCAAAAGCAGGTTCCTTCCCTTGATGTGCCGTTTTGCAAGGGGATAGGCCATCGTAAATGTAAAAAAGAGCTGGACGATCGTTCCCACGACCGTAATGAACACAGACACCCCCATGCTCCTGATAAATGTCGGCGTTGAAAAAATATAACGGTACGCGTCAAGCGAGAACGTCTCAGGAAAGATAAAGAAGCTCCTTTCCGACAGCTCGGCCTCCGTCGCAAAAGACCCCGCGACAATATACAGAAAAGGCAAGACGGTTATCAGTCCGCAGCAGCCGAGAAAGATCACATTAAACCAATCGAACACCCGGCCCGCTTTTGTGTTATGAATCGTTTCCGTACCGGACATCCCTTTCACCTCCATTCATTAAAACAGACCGTCCTGGTCAAACTTTTTCGCGATATAATTGGCACCGAATATCAGGATGATCCCGACAACCGATTTGAAAAGCCCGACTGCCGTACTGTAGCTGTATGCGCCCTGCGTAATTCCGACAACATAGACATACGTGTCAAAGATTTCAGCCACGCTCCGGTTTAAGGAGTTGGTCATTAAAAAAATCTGTTCAAAGCCGATGTTCAAAAAACTGCCGATTCTTAAGATGAGAAGCACGACGATCGTGCTTCTGATGGCCGGAAGGGTAATGTGCCACATTCTCCTCAATCTTCCTGCACCGTCCATCACTGCCGCTTCATACTGCTCTTGGTCAACCGAAGCGAGCGCCGCCAGAAACAGGATCGTTCCCCAGCCCGTCTCCTTCCATATGCTTTGCAGCACAATCATCGGCCTGAACCATTCGGGATCTGAGAGAAACGCAATCTCTTGGCCCGTTATGCTTTGCAGCATTTTATTGATCACGCCCGTATCAACCGTGAAAAAGACAAACGTCATGCTGACGACGATCGTCCATGAGACGAAATGCGGAACATATATAAACGTCTGAATGCACCGTTTATAGATGGCGTGCCGCAGTTCATTCAGCAGAAGAGCGACAATCAGCGGAGCCGGAAATGCAAAAATCAAATCGAGAGCGGCCAGCATGAGCGTGTTGCGGAGCAGGCGGAAGAAGTCAGGGTTCATAAAGAAATCTTTAAAATACTCGAACCCGACCCATTCGCTCTGCCAAAATCCGAGATAAGGCGAATAATCTTTGAAGGCGATTAACACGCCCCACATCGGCCAATATTTAAATATGAGAAAATATAAAACACCGGGAACAAGCAGAAGATAAAGCCATTTATCCCGTTTTACGGCCTCTAGCCCAGTCGGTTTCTTTTCTGTCTTCACAGCGGTCTTTTCTGTTTTTGCGGTGATTTCCATGTGCCGCATCCCCCCTTTCGTATGCTGTTTAAAGACCTGAGCTATTTAGTCTCTTTGTAGCGCTTGTTCAGTTCTTTCATCAAATCTTCGCCGCCGCTTTTATACCAAAGCTGAATGGCATCTTGAAAGCCTTTTTCATCGATGTCGCCGATGATAAACTGCGTTTTGGCATCGAGGATGATGTTGTCAAGCTGTGCCCCTTTTTGGGTGTATACATCTGAAACGAGCGATTCAGCCGGGTTGAATACGGCGATTTTCTCCCCTTCTTTGAGAATCTGTTCACGGTGTTTGAACAGCTTTGATTCTTGTTTTTCCACATAGTATCTTTGTTCCGGAATGCCCATGCTGAACTGCGCAAGACCCTCGTGCTCGTATAGCAGTTTTTTGTTGTTTTTTTCAAGGGACGTGTACGTTCCGTTCTCAAGCTTATAGTTGCGCTCTTTTATGCCGTTGTTGGCAATGATCTGTGCCTCTTGATCGTTCATTTTGTCTAGGAAGCCAAGCACTTCTTTCAATTCTTTTTCCGTTTTGACGCTCGCTTTCGGGATGGCAATCATTCCGGCGTATCCTGATGTCGGGAATGTATACGTTCCTTTCGGGCCTTTGACTGTTCCGATGACATCGATCACATCCTTGTTCCCGGGATCGGCTTCCTCCATTGCGCTTTGAATCTGCGATGCCCGCGAACCGGTATCGACGATCACACCCGCTTTCCCTTTGACGACCGGATCGTTCCACTTCGCTGAATCCATTACGGCGAAGTCTTTATTGATCAGCCCCTCATCATATAGCTTTTTGAAAAACCGCAACGCTTCCATATATTCTTCTGTCATGAAGTCCGGAATGAGTTCCCCTTTTTCGTCTATTCCGTAGCGGTTCGGAGCACCGAACCACGTCTGCATAATATCCCACGGGCTCCCGTTGCCAAGCCCCATCCATTTCGGCACTACCATGCCGTACGTATCGTCTTTTCCGTTTCCGTCGGGGTCTTTTTCTTTAAACGCTTTCAGCACGTCGTAAAATTCGTCGATTGTTTTCGGCATCTCCATGCCGACATTTTCGAGCCAGTCCGTTCTGATGATGATCGAAGCGCGAATCAGATCCCTCGCCCTGTAAATGCCGTAAATCTCGCCGTTAATAGAACTGTTCTTCATCACTTTTTTATCGGCCTTTCCGAGGTTCGGGTAGTCTTTTAAATAAGGTGAAAGCTCCCAGAACGCACCTGATTTGACAGACTTGATGAATCCCGGCGACTTGTCCGTGACAACGATGGCTTGCGGCAAATCTCCCGAGGCCATGACGATGTTGAATTTATCATTATAGGAAGAGTTCGGAACCCACGTCACTTTAATTTGTTTTGTCGTGTATTTTTCAAGCGCTTTTAAAGACGGGCTGTTTTCTCCCGGACTTTCCGGCGACAGGAGCGGAGCCATAATATGAATGGCATCCTTCTCTTTTCCTTTCCCGTCTTGATTGGACGTCTCATTTGCACTGCACCCCATCAAGAGCAAAAAGACAGCGGGTGCAGCGAGCCATTTGTTTCCCTTCAGCTTCAGTCTTGCCATTTTACAATTCCCCCTTTTGATCGTCTCAATTGTTCCACTCAAATTTAAAGCGCTTACATTTTTCCGGCAACCTTCATTTTTTGCCTTCACGCACGAGCGGGATGATCTTTCATTGCCTGAATGATCTTTTCTTGCATGTCCTGATCAGGCGGCATATCTTTGAGCAGCTCCAGCACGGCTATTGTGTTTAGGCACCATTGTGAGACGCAGTTTGTCGTGACCCAGGGGATTTCCGTGATCGTTTTCCAGGCATGGACCTGTTTTGGAGAGATCGGCAGCGGTGTATGGCTTTGTTTTTCATCCAGTAACAGGCGCCATGCTTTTTCGGCAAGCTTCCGGTCTTGGCGGAGCCGGGCAGCATAAGCGGCCATGACAGCGGAGAACATTGGCCAGTGAAATAAATCATCGTGAAGCTTCCCGCCGCTCCTCTTACGCTTTTCTTCATCAGTCAGCAAATAAAATTCGCCGAATTCGCCGAGCATCTCCTTCCATTCGTCATCCTTCAGCAGTTCTGCAAGCTCCATCCATGTTTGCGGGGCGCCAAAAGCGATGACCATATGATAGCCGCCATGATTCCCGTCACCCATATGAATGAGATCTGAAGCGTTAGGATCGTATCCGAAAGTCGGTCCGGACAGCAGACGAAGCGGCAGCTCTTTAAGCCGGCTGATCCCCCGTTTGATTTTATCAAGGTATGCTTCATCACCGGTCCGCTCCCATTCCGTCAGCCAATTGGAACAGAACGCCGCCCAGTCGGGGCCAACTCTCGCGTGGGCGGGGAACTCTTTTTCCGAATAATAGGCTCTCATTGGATCAAGTGTCTCAAGCGCTCGATCGGCATCTTTCACCTCGGTTAACACGTCCCCCGTCCTCTCGTCCGCCGTCAAAAAATAATAAGGTTTATGGAGGCCGGCCATGCTGATTCTTGCTTCCTTGCAGCCGCAGCCCCAATGGAGGACATTGTGCCTTGAACCGAGGCCTTTATATTCCCCGAAATGGTAGCAGTCGACTTCGCTTGTGTGACGGGTCATCGCTTCCGCCATTCTGAAGACGTCTTCCCTCCCGGATCTGAAAAAAGACTGCCAAAGCCAGAGGTTCGGTACGAGTTCCGTGTTTTGCCATGCATAGCCGCCAAGGTCGTACCGCCAAACATGCCGGACGGCATCGTACGTATGCATCACATCACCGTAATGCCAATAGCCGTACCAGTTCCGCTGATCGACTTCGTTCATGTAAAACTTGAGAGCCTCGTCAAGCTGATCTTCAAGTGCCGCTGAGAGCGGGCGCTGTTTATCTTTCAGGCTCCAAACGCCCAAAGCGCGGGTGTGATAATAATAATCAGGCTCACAAATAAGCAACGGGGGATTTTGCCATTCGTCTGCCGCTCTGTTCAGCTCTTCATCGCTCGGCGGATTTGCAAAACAGGCGAGGCTGACTTCGCTCGTATTGGCAATGCCGACGGCCGTCGACCTCATTTCGGCAAACCCTTCATATGCGCTTTCAACATGAGTGTCTTTTGAATAATGGCGGAAGTCCATCGCTTCAGCTTCAGGAGGCCAGAACCATACCGTCAATTTCGTTTCGCCGCCGGCGAGACCTTGCGCTTCAAGCGATGACGGATACTTTTCAAAGAAGTTTCTGAGCCCGAGCGCGATGCCGCCGTTTTCCCCGCCTGCATACATCAGCCCTTTCGCTCTTCCCCCTTGAATCGCATCCACCCAGGCGCAGCCTTTGCCGGTTCGCTTTTTTAAGCGCCAGTGAACAGGGGAATCCTGAATGAGCTTAAAATCGTTCCAGACGGCGTTTCTCGCCGCATCGCGCACAACTTCCGACTCTTCCGGTACAGGCTGTCCCGCAATCTGTCGTTCATAGATTCCGTTTGTTTCATTAAATCTTCTCGTCACAAGCAGCTGAGAAGCCTCTCCGTAAATCCCTCCGTCGGCTGCATAGCGAATATGCCTGTTCCTTGGCGCTCCACTCAAAACCGCGCTCATCTCTAAACCGATTCCTTTGATCCACTCCGTTTCTGCGTCACAGTCGACGAAGATCGTATGCACAATCCGGATGGACGGGACACCGGCATAGAAAGACAGCCTGACAGTAAAAGGGAGCCAAACATCCATGCCTTCACCGTGGTGGACGCCTTCAATCTTGATGACTGTCTTAACCGGACCGTTTTGTTCGATTGCCGCACGTTTGACCATGCTCTCAAACCGGTCAATATGATACATGCTTTGTGAATCTGAGCCGCTTCTTTTTTCTTTTAAAGTGATGAGCCGTCCTTCTTTCGCCATCATTTCCCCGGAAATGGAAATCGAACGGATGAGTGCCGGCCCCGATTTTCCAAGCTTACAGACTATCGCACCCGTATTCACCATGATTTCATCTTTTTGCTCGCTGACATGCACGACGGTTTTCGGTGCGCCTGATTCCCCTTTTTGCAATGTAAATCGGCTGCCGCTTTCTTTTGGGAATACTGCGGCATGGCCCGTCCATTTAATCGAGCCGTCAGGCCAATACGCGAGCGGCCATGTTTGCAAATACGGGGCGTTTTCCGAAACAATGGCGACCGTTTCCCCTTTTTGCAGCACTCCTTTTGCCCAAGGCACTCCCCAAGTCACCCCGCCGAACGCGGCAGGAGCCCTATTCAGCCATTTTAGTTCAGCCTGTGCTTTCACAAGTGTTCCTCCTTTCTGTTCAACCGATTGGTCAGTGAACATTTTCCTGTTTAGCCTATTGACCGTCAATATTCCTTTTTTGCTTATGATGGAGAGGTGCCTGCTCCTTTTTTGCAGGAATCATTCCTTTATTGCAAAACGAAACAAAAAAGCCGCGGGCAAGCGCCTGCGGCGATTCATTTACTCTCTGAAAATAAAATCACGCGGTATTCGTGCGGGCCGAGTGTTACGCGTCCGGATACGGGCCTGTCGGATAATAGATCGGTTCCGTTCCCGTCAAGTGTCACTGCGCCTCCGTTGCCGTCCATATTGATCACGACCCAGACAAGCCCGTCTGCTCCTTTCCGGGGCGCGACGACTGTTCCGGGAGTAGCATCGGTTTTCTGCGTAACGCCCGCTTCTTCGGCATAATGGCTGATCAGCTTTTTCATCATGATGTCTCCCGCTTCGCCCGCCGGCATCGACCCGAGCATGACGATTTTGCCTTTTCCGTATTTATGTTCTGTGATGAACGCTTTACCTGATGCCGGGCCTTTCTCAATCATCCCGACAGCCTTGGTGCCGCCGGCTTCAAAAACAGCGCTCCACAAGCTCTGCGGCGCCTTTACGCCAAACGCCGTTCCGCTTGAGTTCCGCTCATCCATCGGGAATGTAAACAGCGTTTTGACACCGGAACATTTTTCCAAATCACCCAATCCGCAATCAGTGTGAATCGTATGGTGCTCTGTTCTTCCGCCCGTCAGCGGACCCGCAATCCAAATGCCGCCGCTTTGTGCAAATGCTTTGGCTTTTTTGATAAAAGCAGGCGGAAGATAATGAATAAACGGCGTAAACAGCAGTTTATAGCCGTCAAGCGGGCTCCCTTCAAGAATGACATCCCTGTAAATGCCCATCTTTAGAAGACGGTCATAAAACTCGGTGATCAGCGTTCTGTAATGAAGACCCCGATGAGGCTCCGTTTTCAAAAACACCTTCGCACGGTCCGAATAGACGACAGCTGTTTCAGCCTGCAAAGGAGCTGTAGCCAGCATGATGTGCTCAACCTCTCGTCTCGCCCGCTCGACTTCGAGCACATGTTCATATCCCACATCAGGCTCCCCCCATGCGCTGAGCACTGATCCGTGCGGCTGCTCAGACCCGGCTCTCTGCTGGCGCCACAGCCAGTAGCAGAATGCGGCTCCTCCAAGAGCATAAGAAGAGACCGCTTCAGCTTTCAAATAGCCGTTTTGATGAGGCATCGCATAACTTTCAAGCGAAGCGCTGTAGGAAGGGCTCGTCTCCATTATCCAAAACGGCCGTCCTTTTTTAATGTTTCTCCATAAATCGCAATTAAACAAAAAGGCGGCACTGTTTTCCTGGCTGGCGTACGTATCAAACGAGGCGAAATCAAGGCCCTTAAAAAGATCTTCATGATCAACGCCGAACATGACGCTGCTGTTATGGGTGATCGGGGCATCGGAGTATGCTCTGATCACCTCAGCCTGTTCACGCGCAAATTCAGAAATTTTGTCCATCGAAAACAGCTGATACATTGTCCTTAAAGAAGAATTGTGCAAAAACGGAGTCGGTCCGGGCTGCGGGACTTGCTCGAAGCACTGATACGTTTCGCTCCATACGCCCGTACCCCATGCCTCATTCAGACGGTCAATCGTCTGATAGCGGTCTTCCAGCCATTTGTGCCATAATGTGCGGCACGTTTCACACATGCATTCTGCGACATGGCATTTGAATTCATTGTCAAGCTGCCATCCGATCAATCCCGGCAGTTGTCCGAGCTCTTTGGCGATATGCTCGATGATCAGGCGGGCCCGCTTTCTGAAATACGGATGGTTTGTGCAGGCATGCTGCCTCGAACCGTGTCCCATCGTCTCCCCTTTTTCATTCACATGCATTCTTTCCGGGTGCCCGTGGGTCAGCCAGATCGGCGGTGTCGCAGTCGGTGTGCACATGACCGTTTCAATTTTGTTGTCGTAGAGCTTTCGGATGACGCCGGCAAAAAATCCGACATCGATCCTGCCTTCTTCCGGCTCCATCCTTGACCAGGCAAACTCTCCGATTCTGACGACATTGATCCCGGTTCGCTTCATCATCCTGATATCTTCATCCAACACATCCTCATCCCACAATTCAGGATAAAAGCAAGCGCCGTGGTACAGTTTTCCGTTCATCTTCATACCGTTTCTTTGATAAATGGCAGCCCGAGCTCTCGAATGCCGGTAGAGACAAGCTTTGCCATTTCCCGGGCCCCTTTTTTCGTAAAATGTGTGTAGTCGTTGACATTTTCCGAGATCATAAAATATTTAAATACCTCGCTGTACCCTTTTTCCGCAAAATGCTGAAGGCTTTTGTCCATTAAATCGATCAAGCGGACATTTTCTTCACTTGCCACCTGCTTCATCGCAATGCAGTAGTCCGGGAAGTCGTTCAAAAAGACGCCGTCCTTGTAATGGAGCCTTGCGACAGGCGTGATGAGAAGCGGCGATGCTCCTTTTTGACGCGCGCCGTCGACGTACATTTTCAAATATTGTTTATACGTCGTATACGGCTCTGTATAGCGTTCTGGTTTATCTTTCGACGCGTCATTGTGCCCCATCTGAACGAACAGCCAATCATCCCGTTTGATCACATCCAAAATCGAAGCAAGTCTTCCCTCTTCAACGAACGTTTTTGAACTCCGGCCCCCGATTGCCCGGTTGATCACCTGTACATTTCCGGATAAATAGGACTGGAGAAATTCGCCCCAGCCTCCCTGGGGCGAATCCGCCTTATAATGCTGCACGGTCGAATCGCCGGCCAAATAGATGCTGATTGTCATCACGACCACTCCTTTTTTATGAAAGAATTTTATCAATTGTGTCGAGCTCTTCAGCTGAGAATCGAGCGGACTTAAGAGCCGCGGCATTTTCTTCGATCTGTTCGGTTTTGCTTGCGCCGATCAGCACCGAGGTGACGCGCGGATCTTTTAAAAGCCAGGCTATCGCCATTTGCGGCAGGGACTGGCCGCGTTCGGCCGCCACTTGATTCAGCTTGCGGACTTTGCCGAGCACGTCTTCTGTGATGCCCTCGGCCTGTAAAAACGGACTGTTCGCATCAGCGGCTCTTGACCCGGCGGGAATCCCAGTCAAATATTTCGTTGTTAAAAGCCCTTGGGCAAGAGGTGTAAACGCGATCGCCCCGGCTCCTTTTTTCTGCAGCACTTGCAGCAGGCCTTTTTCCGGTTCTCTGTGGAACATTGAATATTTGGGCTGATGGATGAGGAGCGGAATCCCGTATTCTTGCAAAATATCGGCCGCCTTTTCGGTCTGTTCAGCGCTGTAGTTCGACAAACCGACATATAAAGCTTTTCCTTGCCTGACGATGTGGGCGAGCGCTCCCATCGTCTCTTCCAGCGGTGTATGGGGGTCAGGGCGGTGCGAATAAAATATATCGACATAATCAATGCTCATTCGTTTTAAACTTTGATCAAGGCTTGCCACGAGATACTTTTTTGACGCCCAATCGCCGTATGGTCCGGGCCACATCGTATAGCCGGCTTTCGTGCTGATGACCATTTCATCGCGGTAGCCGGCAAAATCGGTTTTCAGCGCTTTTCCGAATGTTTCTTCGGCAGAACCGGGGGGCGGACCGTAATTATTCGCCAAGTCAAAGTGGGTGATCCCCAGATCGAATGCTTTTCTTAACAGCGCTTTGGCATTATGAAAAGAACTTGCTTCTCCGAAATTGTGCCAAAGCCCTAAAGACAGAGCAGGCAGTTTTAATCCTGAATGTCCGCAGCGGTTGTATTTCATATTTTCATAGCGTGAATCACTCGCCTGATACCCCATATGAACCCCTCTTTCATTTTGTAATGAAATCGCTTACCAATCATTTTATGGTAACAGGCTGTGAGATTACAATCATACTTTTTTGCATATTTAATAATCCTGCCGGTGCCCCGGGTCTATGCATGATGAACCGGCGGTCTCTGTCATTCTTCATTTCTCTTACAAGGAACAGTATAAATATTCGGGCGGGGCGGCTTTTTCATTCCGGTTCCCAAATAAAATCCGGGGTGAGGCGGCTGATTGTAAGCGACATTTTGCCAGGCTACCCCCAAGCGGTAGACGGGATCGTGCATGAACGTATAGAAACGGTGTTCAGTCAGCTCGGTCGTTGTGTATATTCGCAGAGCATCGCTTCGGGCCGTGCGGAACACGACATCTTCGCGCCAATCGCCGAATAGATTGGCCTGAAGCACGGGCGTCCCTTTCGTCCAATTGTTGGACAGCGTTCCGTCAGCCGTAAGCAGATTGACCAGCCGGCTGCTGTGATAGTCCCATTTATCAATTTTGGGGATGCCGGCGGGTTCCTTCCAATCGTGGTCAAGCAGCTCGCGGAGAAGATCGCCATCCCACCAAATCGCAAAATTAGCCGTAGCCGGAGCGGCGTCGCTGAGCTTTTCTCCCTTACTCGTATAGAGGCCGTATGATTTTCCTTCATTACCCGGGGGATCGATCGCCCAGACAAGCGCACCTTGATAGCGGGGATCGATATGTGCGGCCATTCCCCGCCCAACATCTGTATCGGCCGGCACTCCCCAGAGGATTTCCCCTGTACCCGCATCGCGAAATGAGAGGCCGTACGGAAGGCGCGGATCTTCATGCACTTGAAAGACTTCCAGCCCGGGCCGATCCGGGTCAAGATCGCTCACGTGCATGGCGTCACCGTGTCCAAGCCCTGTCGTATAAAGCCCTGTTCCGTCATGATCAACGGCCATTGCGCCGTAGACGATCTCATCTTTCCCGTCATCGTCGACATCAGCAATGCTCAGACTATGGTTTCCCTGCCCTGCATAGTCTTCGTTTCCGGGCTTGTCGCTGTCAAACGTCCACAGCTTGGTCAGCTTGCCGTCCCGGAAGTTGTAAGCGACTAGCACCGTTCTTGTGTAATAGCCGCGCGCCATGACAAGGCTCGGCCTTTCGCCGTCCAAATAGGCGATGCCCGCCAAAAATCGGTCCATGCGGTTGCCGTATCCGTCTCCCCAGTCCTCAAGCCTTCCACGGGGCGGAGCGTAATCCACGGTTGCTAATTCCCTCCCCGTTTCCCCGTGAAAAATCGACAAATATTCAGGCCCGTCAAGAATTCGTCCATCTTCATTTCTGTAATCGGCAGCCTGATCGCCGATCACCCGTCCGGTTCCATCAACCGTTCCGTCAGCCGTCTTCATGGCGATTTCCGCTTTTCCGTCGCCGTCAAGGTCATAGACCATCAATTGGGTATAATGGGCGCCCGCGCGGATGTTTTTCCCGAGATGAATCCTCCACATGAATGTCCCGTCAAGCTTATAGGCATCGATGATGACTTCTCCGGTATAGCCGTTGTGCGCGTTATCTTTCGAATTGGACGGGTCCCATTTGAGCACAATTTCGTATTCTCCGTCGCCGTCGAGGTCTCCGATGCTCGCGTCATTTGCGCTGTACGTGTACATTGCGCCGTCAGGAGTTGTCCCGCCGTCAGGCTTGTTTAACGGAACATCCATGTACGGCTTCTCCCAGACAGCTGTTTTGTGCGACGTCTCGACTTCCTTATCTCCGAGAACCTTTGTCACATAATACAGCGATTTTTCGTTTCCGTGTTTATCAAGAAAGTTGGTCGATGATGAAATGGGTGTTGAGTTGATTCTTTGTCCGTTGCGGTATAGATTAAAAGCGGTTTCTTCCGGATCGGTTCCTAAGAGCCGCCAGCTGAGAAAAACCCCTTTTTTTGTTTTTACGGCCACAAGTCCGCGGTTTAAGTGTTCCATTTGCCTCGGTTTTGTCGCTGTTTTCACCGGCCGAACGCGTTCAGCTGCTGCATGTCTGTCCTTTTCTCCCATAGTCCTCTCTCCCCCTTTACGGTCTTTACGGTTTGGAATGGCGAACGGGAGAACCGGAGACCGGCTCTCCCGACACCTTATTTCTTTAGCGAGTGTTTCAGCGGATACATGTTCAAATCGGAGATTTCTTCTGTGACGAGCCTTGCCAACTGGTTGGCACCGAACTCGTGAAAATGCACCCTGTCCTGGATGCCGTCCGGATAATTCGGGCTTTCTCCCGGCTCTAAAAACATAAATACGTTTTTAGTCGCTTCAACGCCAATCTCGTTGTAGTAATCAATGCTTTTTTTGTTTAAATCGATCACCGGAACGTTCATTTCCCGCCCCAGCTGTCTCATTGCGTTCGGATATTCTCCGATGCTGTTATAAAAAACGCCCGTTTCATCATAGGTTCGTTTACTTTGAGAAGTGACGAGCACAGGCCGTCCTCCTTTTTCGCGGGCTTTGTCAATATATGTTCTCAAGTATTCCTGAAATGTCGTATACGGATCTGTATGGCGGGCCGGATCTTGCCCGGCGTCATTGATGCCGAACTGAATCAACACATAATCGCCCCGTTTCATCCGGTTCAAAATCGTATCCAGCGACCGTTCATCCACAAAACTTTTCGCGCTTCTCGCGCGTTTCGCCTGGTTGTCGATGATGATTTCATCCGAGAAATAGCCGCCTAAAAATTGCCCCCAGCCTGCCATCGGCGCATAACCTGGTTCATAATCGGAGACCGTGGAATCTCCCGCCAGAAAGACCGTCGTCTTGTCATCTGTTACATGATAAGCCGTCTTCGTCATGACCAACGCATTGAGGCGCGGCGCTGTTCTCGCTGTTAAGGCTTGAATGGAAAGGCGGCCGCCGGAAATATGAATCGGAAACGTTTTTTCGTTATATCCGCCCGCTTCCGCACCAAACGAATACAGCTGAAGCATGCCGTTTGCCCGTACATCCATGTTCGTTTTTGCCCGCGCATCTCCTGTTATCATCTGTACATGATATTGACCGTCAGGCAAATCGACAGTAAACGCCGTCCCATCCGGAATACAGAAGTCTGAACGAAGCGGGTCGGCCGTACCGCGGTCCGTACAAGACACCTTTGCCGTGTCGTCAAATCCGTAGCCTTTTAGAGGGGTATAAGCCGATTGCGCGCCGACCGGAATAAAGCCCGGAGCAAGAGGCCCGTTACCAAAATCAAACTGATACACCTTCGACATTTCGACGGCATACACTTTTGGCTGAGGTCCTTTCCACTCCAAATCGAGACGCCCGTCTTCCACCGAAACGGTGAACGCTTTTTCGGCTGAGCTTCCCTTTGCTCCGGCCGGGATCGTTCCCATTTTCTCTCCTTCGGCATAAAGCTTCAATTCATCGCGGGATGAGGCAAATACGGTCACGCGGTATTTGCCGGGGGAGAGATCCGCCAGAAAAGCCGTCCGGTTCACGACACAATAGTCTTTCTTGAGCGCTTCTTTTTTTTGCGTCTTTTTGCATACAGCGCTCCCTGCCCGTGAAAATCCGTAGCCTGCACCATTTTGATACGCGGAGGCCTCGTTCACTTTCACATAATCCTTCTCAGCGGGACCTTTTCCAAAGTCGAACAGAAAAAGATCCTGACTGTGATGTGCGGCAGCGGCTTTCGGCTGCGCAGGTCCCCCCATTCCCGTGATGAACAAGAAAAGGAGGGGGATGACCCATACGCAGCGAACATATCGCTTCATTATGCAGCTCCCCTTTTTCATCAGCGTGTATAAATGTTCGGCTTCTCCGGTGTCTGCATGCCTTCGCCTAAATAAAAGCCGGTGTGCGGCGGCTGGTTGTAGCCGACATTCTGCCAGGCGATCCCGAGGCGATAAACTGCATCATGCATCAGCGTATACATGCGGTGTCCCGTCACATCTGTCGTCGTGTAAATGCGCAATTCGCTGCTGTCATCCGCTCGCCAGACCACTTCTTCACGCCAGTCTCCGAGAATGTCAGCCTGCAGGGACGGCGTCGCTTTTGTTCCGTTATTCGCCGACGCTCCGGACGCTGTCAGTAAGTTGACGGTTCGCGAATTTCGATAATCCCATTTATCAATTCTGTTGCTGTCCAGAAGCTCTCTTTGGAGATCGCCGTCCCACCAGATACCGAAGTTCGTTGATGAAGGCAATGTGTTGCCGATTTTTACACCTTTTGCCGTATAAAGACCGCCGTTCGCCCATACTTCCGCTCCTTCGTAGCGCGGATCGATATCAGCGGCCATTCCGCGTCCGACATCCTTACCTGCGTGAACTCCCCAGATGATCTTTCCTGTTTTCGCATCCCGGAAGGATAACCCATAAGGAGAATTGCTGTTTTCATGCACTTGAAAGACTTCCAGTCCCGGTCTTGACGGGTCCAGGTTCCCTGTGTGCATAGCATCCCCATGCCCCCATCCGGTTGAGTAGAGGCCTTTTCCGTCATGATCGACAGCCATCGCTCCGTATATGATCTCGTCCTTTCCATCTCCGTCAACATCAGCGACGCTCAAACTGTGGTTGCCTTGACCGGCATAGGCGCCATTTCCGGGAGCATCCGAATCGAACGTCCACAGCTTGGTCAGCTTTCCGCCTCTGAAGTTGTAAGCGACAAGCACTGTTCTCGTGTAATACCCGCGTGCCATGACAAAGCTCGGCCGCTCCCCGTCAAGGTATGCGACACCGGCCAGAAAGCGGTCAACCCTGTTGCCGTAGCTGTCTCCCCAATCGGCTACATTTCCCCGGGCGGGTTCGTAGTTGACTGTTGTAAGCTCAGCGCCTGTATCGCCTTTAAAAACCGTCAAATATTCGGGCCCTGACAAAATTCTGCCTTGGGCATTGCGATAATCGGCGTTTGCATTGCCGATCACCTTTCCCTTGCCGTCTTTCGTCCCGTCGGCCGTCTTCATGGCAATTTCCGCTTTTCCGTCGCCGTCAAAGTCATAGACGAGAAACTGCGTATAATGGGCGCCGGCGCGAATGTTTTTGCCAAGGTTGATTCTCCACATCATGGTGCCGTCAAGCTTGTATGCGTCAATCAGCACATCTCCCGTGTATCCGTCCTGTGAATTATCCTTTGAATTGGAAGGATCCCACTTGAGAATGATTTCATATTGGCCGTCTCCATCAAGGTCGCCGACGCTCGCATCATTGGCGCTGTATGTGTATGACACTCCATCAGGCGTTTTTCCTCCGGCCGGTTTTTGCAGCGGAACAGATTTGTATTGTTTATTCCAAACGCCGACGGATTCAGAAGGAGCCTGCTCCATGCCGTTTAAAACGGCGCGCACTTGATAAACGGCATTCGAATCCCCGCCCGCATCCTGATAGTTTGTGCTCGATGTAATCGGGGAACCGTTCAGCTTCTTTCCGTTTCGATACACATTAAATGAAACAGAAGACGGCTCGGTTCCGAGCAGCCGCCAGCTGACAAAAACACCATTACCCGTTTTAACAGCGACAAGCCCCCGGTTCAGCGATTCCATTTGCCTTGCCTGCGCAGCCGTCCGCCCGTCTGCTTCCGCTCGTTCCGAGAAGCCGGTCACAAGCGTGATGAATATAATAGATGACGCGGCCAACAGTTTCTTCCACCTTTTCTTTCCTTTCTTCATCATCTTCTCCCTTCGCTATTTTTGTAAGCGCTTACTTAAAAGGGATTCTATTACGGCTTCCATTTTTATTCAATTGCACTTTTTTGCCGAAGGGAAAAGATGTGTTCAAGTCCGGCTTTTAGCGGTTCAGCCTTCACAATTGATCCTTTTTTGCTCACTTTTCTCATTTTTGCACGGTGCAGCTAGCCTTCCAAACGCAAAAAACAGCGATGTGCGATGAACATCGATACAAGAGCAAACAAACTGACACCATAAAATGGGATCAGACCCGGAACCGTCATCAGCACATAAACGACCAAGCCTCCT
Source organism: Bacillus haynesii (assembly GCF_001969855.1). Classification (GTDB taxonomy): domain Bacteria; phylum Bacillota; class Bacilli; order Bacillales; family Bacillaceae; genus Bacillus; species Bacillus haynesii. Next base: position 278,385 of record NZ_MRBL01000007.1, on the reverse strand, counting down.
GCAGCTGCCATTCCGGCCGTCGTCAAAGGGCGAACGAGACCGATCAGCGCAGCCTGTGAAAAATAGCGGACAAACGGCAACTGAACATGAACGTAAAGCGGAAAAATATAAACGAAAACCACGAAATACATCAGCCCGGCGATCAGTGTGGCATAGCTGATCATGATCGAAAATAAATCCGCACGGACTCGGAAAAATTGATAGTTTACGAATAAAATTGTTCCGGCGGCGATGAGGATGAAGCCAAGTCCGTTTGTTTTGAAAAATTCTTTTTTATACGTTTGATAAAACGTTTTGAATACGGGTGCGTCCGGCCGGCCGAGCAGCCACTTGCGCACAACCGTGAACATCGCAGCCGTGCTCGGAGCCCAGCCGAAAACAATGCCTCCTCCCAGCGTGAATAAAACCCAGAGCCCGTTCAGCCAGGCGATTTTCATGATCGCTTCACAAGCGCCGTACATCATCGCCATCACGCCTTTTTCCCGCATGCCCGATCCTCCTTTCAGCCGCGCAGCAGCCTGCGCACTTCAAAGTTGGCATAGGCTGCTTTCAGCGGAGCCATTTGTCTGAAGCCGATTTTTCCTGCGCCGTAAACAGGACCGAAACGCCTGCCGTCGTCCGTCCATTCCAAAATGGGCAGCCCGTTGATTGAAAAATGAACGCATGCCCCGTCCTTGATGAGCTTCATCCGGTAAGGAGGCAAAGCGTCAGCAGCGGGCGGAAGCGGATCGGCTCCCTCACAGACGAGGTGAAATCCGCGGCTTTTCCTGAGGTTGCATGTTCGGAATGCTCTTTCATCAGCATGCTTATGTCTGAAATACGACAGGTGCAATGTGTTGATGTCCCCTGAATGATATTGCGGATATTTCCCTGTTCTCTCCGCCAGCCGCCCGTCAAATAAATCTTCCCCGTTCATGCCGGCGGCTGCAAAAAATGTCATGCATAAGCCAGGTTCCCGCACAGGGTAGAAATCCCACTTCACAACAATTCCATCAGGGAATGTCTCAGGACACCAGTAAACAAAATGGGCATCGTCTCCATATTGCTCAGCGTCGAGTTCGTTCTCCATATGCATGCGGCCGTGCGGAAAACGAGTGATTCCTTTCCCTTCCATCACCCAGTCGCGGAGATCTTCAGGGGATGATAAAGGGTTTTGATACATCAGGCTTCCTTCTCTTACATTACACTCCGGCACGGAAATCGCTCCTTTCACAATGAAGATAAGCCGATAGAGGCAGACCAAGCTCTCTGATTCCTTCTGTTACCAGCCTGGCGACTTGACGGGCCCCTGCTTCGGAAAAATGGGTATTGTCTTCGATTCCATTCGGATAATGAGGATGCTCATGCGGCTGAAAGTGGACAAACAGCCGTTTTGAACCTTTGATTCCGAGAGATTCATAGAGCGTTTTTGTTTTGGACCATAAATCGATCAGCGGAACGTCGAAGCTGTCAGCGAGCGCCTTCATCGCTTTCGGAAAATCCCCGAGTGTGTCGGCGGGCTTTCCGTTTTGATCAAAACGTCTGCGCTCTGCGGAAGTGATCAAAACCGGAGTCGCCTGTTTTTCACGAACCGCTTCCACATAGCGGACAAGATGCTCCTGATAGGTTGTATACGGGTCTGTTCCGTACGGCTTTTGATCGTTGTGGCCGAACTGGATCAACACATAATCACCAGCCTCAAGCCGATCTGTGATATCATCGAGCCGGCCTTCATCAATGAAGCTGTTCGAACTGGCCCCGCCTTTTGCCATATTCACAACCGCCGCCTCATCTGAGAAAAACAGCGGAAGCACCTGTCCCCAGCCGGCCATCGGCGCTTCATGCGGGGGACAGTCTGCGACGGTCGAGTCCCCGGCCAAATATACTGTCACTTTTGGCTTTTTGTCTGTTCGTTTCATAGCACTCTCCCTTTCACGAAGATTCCTGATGAATCTGCCTGTAGCGGCTCGGCGGAATGCCGACCTGCTTCTTGAAAATCCGGTTGAAATAGCTGTGTCTGTAGCCGACCTCTTCAGAAACGTCATGGATTTTTTTATTCGTTTCAAGAAGGAGCTCTTTCGCTTTTTCGATTCTGAGACGGGTAACATAGTCGATAAAATTGATACCGGTTACTTGTTTGAAAGCTTTGCTCAGCGTATACGAATTCGTCCCGGCTTGATCAGCGCAGCTTTCAAGCGAGATATCGTTCATATAATGCTGATGAATCATCTCAAGCACCTGTTCGACAAGCCGTTTTTGCTGTCTGTTTTTCCTGCCTTCCATTTCTTTAAGATACGGGCTTACGATACGCTCCATTATCCAGCCGACGGCCCTTTCCGGCTCCCTCAGCTCTGAAAGCTCCTGCAGCAGATTTTTTCGGCTGAACAATTCATAAGGGTGAAGACCGGACTGAAAGATCTCTTCCTGAATCTTTGCGAACAGCTGCATCATGCCCGGCTGGATGCGGATTTCCGTCTTTCCTTTTTCAGACAGCTCCCGGATGAACATCCTGATCCGCCTTTCGACTTCATCCCTTTCTTCAAGCCGTAACGCCCTGACGACCTCTTTTTCAAGGGCGAACGGATAGTATGATTCAGCAGGAGGCATGTCTTCCCGCCGGCTTAAATCGATCACCTGGCTGGCGTTTTCGAACTGTCTGTAATGCCTGCCTTCTTTCACCTCTTCATAAATGCCGGGAATGTCTTTTAACATGTCAGCATTTTTTGATACCGTCACTGTGACGTGGAGTCTGGATACGCCGTAGATCACATCTGTCAGCTCACGCACAAATTGTGCGATTTCTTCCTTGAAGGCTGTTTTCCTGCCGCTCATCAGCAGCACCGCGAGCGATAACGAACGGACATCGCTCATATAAATATGTTTGAATGTCCTTCCAGCCAGTTCGCGCGTAATGTTGCCCAACAGAAAGCCCGCCAGACTTTCATCCTTTTTTGTAAAAGATCCGTTTCCTTCGTAGAGTCCCGTCAGCTGGACATCGATGATGGTAAACACATTGTCTTTCGCTTCCCAGCCCCACCTTTTCAGACGATCTCTCAAATTCCTCTCTGATTCATCTGCAAAGTATCCGCTTAAAAGGCGCTGAAAAAAAACGTTTGCAGCCTGGGGGATTTCCTTTTTCAGTCTGCCGCTTTCCTCTGACAGGTCTTCCCAGCGCTTCTCGAGCCAATGAAATTCATCAGGAAAATGGGCGGCCTTTCCCTCTCCTGAGCAGAGCTTGATCAGCCTTGCGACAGGTGAATAAATTTTGTGTGACGCATACCATGCCAGAATGAAGGCAAGAACGATCCCGGCGATGCTGACCGACGCGATGAGCTTTGATAAAAACAACACCGGAGCCGTAATCGCCGACATCGGTGAAGCCGAGACATAGGTCCATTCCTGGTTCAATCTGTCCATTCGTCCGTATGAAACGGAATACACCCCTCCCTTCCAATCCATAACAAAGGAACCCTGTTGCTTCTTTTGTTTCTCAAGCCTCCTTTTTAAAACGCTTTCAAAATTGATTTTGCCGCGTTTGCTTCCAGAAAAAACGGGCTTCTGGTTATGATGAAAGAGGAGCGCTGTTCCCTTTGAATAAGGTGAAAGACTTTCCAGCAAATGCTCCATTTCTCTTTGGTCAAGCGTCAAAATCAGCGCGCCGAACGGTTCTGAGATGCCTCCCGGAATTTTGTGGACAAGCGCCATTCCGGCAGGAGCTCCTCTCATGTCTTTCCAATAAACGTTTTGATCGTCTTTAAGCAGTGAATGATAGGCCTTTAAGATTTTCCGGTCGGTCATTCCGCTGTATTCCGGATTTAAGAGAATCGGCTCCTTCCCTTGAATGAACAGTTCAACCTTGTGAATGAGCGGATTTTGATCCTGAAGCAAAAACAGCGATTTTGAGAGCCTGTACGTCGTTTGAAAGTCCGTTTGCAGATCGGCATCGGCCAGACCGTTCATCAGTCGCGAATCATATGCAAGCTGGGAGAGCATGATTTCTAGCCCTTCCAGCTTGTCATCGATTTGGCTGATTTGGCGCTTCACCTGGTTCTCGTGCAGATGTTGGAGCTCTTTTTCAATTTTTGCAGCCGAAAACAAATAGATTCCTGCACCCGTCAATAAGCCGGGAATACATGCAATCAGCAGGATCAGCACAAAGCTTTTTTTAAAAAAACTCCCTTTACGCCGTGAAACATATCTTTGATGCAGCTTTTTCATCCCTCTCCCCCCACTGCAATGAAAAGAATGTTTCTTTTTCAATTTCTATTGGAACGCGCGCGACTTGGAGCGGACGACATCGGCCAAAAAGGTCAGGGCAAGCCCCTGTCCCCAGCCTTGAATCCGTTTATACGGAACGTCTTTGTAACCCTGCGCATCCCGCATCACCGCTGTGCCCGCGGAAACGCGTTCCACCCTTCCGTCAGGCGCAACCGCATCTGTAATGGCTGAGAGCGCCTTCTGAACGGATTTATGGTATAGCGAGCCTCTGGACAGCAGGCCGGAAGCAATCCCCGCAGATCCTGACACTTCAAGATATGAATCCGGATCCGTCAGTACGGTGTGCCATAAGCCAGAAGGATGCTGAAGCCTGACAAGCGCGCTCAACAAGTCTCGGAGTGAACCGTCAATGATCATATATGAAGGATGCGTAACGTCGATCAAAGGGAGCGCTTTTGCCATCGTCAAAGCTGCCCATCCGTTTCCCCTTCCCCAAAATATGCCTGACAGATTGTTTTTAGCCACATGATCCCATCCGTGATAATAGAGATTGGTCTCCATATCCTGCAAAAATTCTTCATGGCCGTGATACTGGCGGAGCCCGTCTTCAAAATATTCCTCGCTGCCGACAAGTTTTCCGATTCGGAGAAGGAACAAGCCCGCCATCATCATCGTATCGACCCATGCCTGTTCAGGGAATACATGTTTCTCTGAGTTGACGGTGTGCTGCAAAACCCCGTCTGCGAACCGAGGCGCATCGTGAAGCACATAGTCCGCCATTTGCCGGGCGGTGTCAAGATAACGGTCATCTCCTGTCGCCTGGTAGAGCGACAGAAGGGTATGGCCGATGGATACCCCGTTGATCGACAGCTTAGGCAAGCCGTCTTCAAGCTTTTCATCCGTCCAGTTTTTCAAAAGCTCGAGGTATTCGTCATTTTCGGTTGCTTCATACGCCTCAGCCACACCGTAAAACGCGACGCCGCCCGGCCAATCCCATTCGAAATCCATCTCAAATGTCCGCTTGACGATTCTGTCGATCACTTCATTGAGTTTTTCTTCATCAAAAACAAGCTTTGTCATGCACTCTTCTCTCCTTTTTTATTTTAATCCGCTCATGCTGATGCCTTGGACGATCGATTTTTGAAAGACGAAAAACACGAGAATCACCGGGATGAGTGAGACGACTGACATCGCAAACATCGCCCCCCAGTTAGACGCCGTTTCCGTATCTAAAAACAGCTTTAATGCCAGAGAAACCGGGTAAAGCTCCGGCTTGTTCAAGTAAAGAAGCGGATTGATCAGCTCCTCCCACTTCCAGTAAAACGAGAAGATGGCGGACGTCGCAAGCGCCGGAGCGATCAATGGCAAAATGATTCTGAAAAAGATGCCGAGACGGCTGCAGCCGTCAATCTTTGCCGCTTCATCGAGTTCTGCCGGGATCGTCCTGATGAACTGAATCATCAGAAAGATAAAAAACGCGTGCCCGAAAAATTGGGGAACAACGATCGGCTTGAATGAATTCAGCCAATCCAGCTTTGCAAAAATGATATATTGCGGAATCATCAGCACCTCGTGAGGCAGCATCATCGTCACCATCATGCAGCTAAACCAGAATGCCTTCCCTTTAAACGGAATCCGCGCGAATCCGTAAGCGATGAACGCAGAGGACAAGACCGCGCCGACCGTCGAGAGGCCGACGATGATAAGCGAATTTTTAATAAATGTGATGAACGGCTGTCCGGCGATCCCTTTCCAGCCCTCCGTATAATTGGACAGGATCAAAGGGTCCGGGATGAGCGAATGGGATGTGGCGAATATGCTTGCACTTTCTTTAAACGAGCTTGCGATCAGCCAGATAACGGGATACAAAAGGATGATCGCAAGACCGGCCGTCGCGATATGAAACACAAGATGCCCGGCTGTTTTCTTTCCATTTCCTGCAGGAAGCGGGGCAGGCGCCGCCCGCCCCGAAATGTCTTTAATCGGCTCCACCAGCTACTCCTCCTTCGATTCGTAATGCACCCATAAGGATGAAGTTTTGAACAATATGAATGTGACAAGGCCGATCAGAATCAGCATCACCCATGCCATCGCCGATGCGTAGCCCATTTGGAAAAAGTTAAAGGCCCGCTGGAACAAATAGAGGGAATACAGAAGCGTCCCGTCAAGCGGCCCGCCTTCCCCTTTTGAAATAATGTAGGCCGGCGTAAAGGTCATGAAGGCTGAAATGGTCTGCATCACCAAGTTAAAAAAGATGATCGGGCTGAGAAGCGGGAGCGTAATGAGAAAAAAACGCTGAAACCTGTTTGCACCATCGACGCTTGCCGCTTCCTGATACATCGGCGGGATATTTTTCAATCCGGCAAGAAAGATCAGCATGGAAGAGCCGAACTGCCACACCGACAAAAGAATCAAGGTCCACAATGCGCTTGTCGGGTTCTGATACCAAAGAATTTTCTTGTCAAAACCGAGGAAGAACAAAAGCGCATTGATGACACCGTCATTGCCAAATACATTGCGCCACATAATCGCAACCGCCACACTGCCGCCGATAATCGACGGGAGATAAAAGAGCGTCCGGTAAATGCCGACACCTTTTTCGGCTCTGTTCAAAATCACCGCGATGAAGAGCGCAAACGCGAGGCGCAGTGGAACACCGGCGAGCACGTAATAAAACGTCACTTTCAGCGAGCCCCAGTATTTTTCATCATCGGTCAGCATCGCCTTATAATTGTCAATGCCGACCCATTTGGGCGGGGTGAACAGATCATAGCTCGTAAAAGACAGAAACAGCGAGGCTCCCATCGGAATGACGGTAAAGCACAAAAATCCGATAATAAACGGGGAAATAAAGGCATAACCCGCCAAATTGTCAATTCTTTTTTTTCGCTTCACGTTCACTTCCTCCTGCAATTGATGAGCGGCCTTCCTCCACTTGCCCCGCTTATCATTGTTGATTTCTTTTCAGTATGGCGTCCGCTTCTTTTCTGAACTTCGCGGCTCCTTCTTCAGGCGTGATCTTTTTAAACAAAATTTGGTCTGACGTGTCTTTTAACAGCTTGATGACTTCGGCGCTACCGATCGGTTCAGGCGGTTCCGCTTCCCCCGCGTACTCTGAAGCACGTTCGACATATTCGAAAATCTTTTTCTCCTCTTCACTCAGTTCTGACTTCACCGTTTCCGCTATTTTGGAGGAAACCGGCACGCCTCTTTCTCCTTTGATCAGGGCATTGGCTTTTTCATTGTTAATAAAGAAGTCGATGAATGCTGCCGCTTCTTTTTTTTGCTCGGAGCTTTTCGGAATTGAAAACAGCATGCTCGGCTTTAAAAACAGCGCCTTTTCTTTCCCTTGTTCAGGAGGCAGTTTTAATGACAGGGGCGCATCGGTCAGCTGGGCGAACGCCGCAAACTGATTTGAATAATTCCATGTTGCAGCCGTTCGGCCTTTGACGATAAAATCGTCCTCCATTCCTTTCACTTGCGCGCTTTCATCAGGCGTCGGCGAAGCTTTTTTATCGACGAGCTTCACCTGCCGCTTGAAGTAGTCGACAAACAGCTTGTCGTCTGAATAAGCAAGGCCTGTGCCGTCCTCTTTATAAAAGCGCTCGCCCTTCGTCCTCAGGTAGTACGGGAAAAAGACATCAGGCGGATGCATGCCGTTTGAACCGTATTGCCCTGTCTTCTCCTCGACCTTCAGCGCCAGGTTTTCAAAATCGGTCCACGTCCAGCTGCCGTCGTCAATCTCAACGCCCGCTTCTTTTAGCATGTCGTCATTGGTTATCACCGACAGCACATTCACACCGAGCGGGAAGCCGTATAACTGATCACCGATTTTGCCGCCTTTGATCGTCTTTTCATCAATCGCTTCGGTATTGATCGTCCCGTCCTTGACATACGGAGTCAGATCTTCAAGCTGGCCTTTCTTGCCGTATTGGGAGAGATACGCCATATCCATCTGAATCACATCGGGCAGCTGGCCCGCCGCGGACATCGGGGCAAGCTTTTTCCAATAATCGTCCCAATTTGCAAACTCCGCTTCGATTTTGACATGCGGATGTTCCTTTTCATACAGCTCGATGATTTTTGATGTATAATCATGCCGAGGCTGTCCGCCCCACCATGCGACCCTCAAGGTAACCTTCTTTTTGCCGTCCGCACCGGCCGCCTCTTCAGTGTTTGAACTGCATCCGAACAGGCCGAGCATCAGCAAAATGCAAAAAGAGAAACACACAAACTTTCTCATCAACATTCCCCCCTTAATTTGTAAGTGCTTACATTTCATTTTAAATTCAACTTTCTGTCCCAAAAACTCAAAAAACAGAGAAAAATGTTAAAAAAACAGAGATTCCGTCAATCCGCAAAAAACCGCCGGATAGGACCGGCGGCATTAAAATGTGTTTTCTTCTTTTTTTCGAAATTCTGACGGGGTGAGTCCCGTGTATTTTTTAAAGACAAGACTGAAGTATTTCGGATTGTGGCCAAACCCCAGTTCCTCTGCCAGCGTGCCGATGGCCGTGTTTTTAGACTTCTTCATCTTCGCGATCGCTTTTTCGATGCGCACCTTTGCGACATAGCTTGAAAACTTCTCACCGGTTTCCTGTTTAAACAGCTTGCCGAGATAATCGGGGTTCATGTACAGCATGTTGCGGGCTGCCCATTTTAGCGAAAGCTTCGGATTTGAGGCTTCCTTTTCGATGAGATCGAGCACCCTCCCAATTAAAACCGATGTCTCCCCTTCATCTTGGGCGATCTTTGCGTATGCCTTTTCGTACAAGAAGGAGGCTTCGCTAATATTGCCGCTTTCGCTGAGTGATATCTCAGGTTCAAATCGGAGCAGGCGGCGTGAAAGCTCTTGGACGCTTTTCATTTTTTCCTCAAGCACGGCAGGAGCCAATGCTCCGTCTATTGCACAGACAAGCACTTGGTGAACGCGGGCCGAAGCGATGACAGAACCGTTCAGCACCTCATCCGCAATGGACTCAACGCCATGAGCATAATCTTTATCCTCCCCGTCCCGGACGGAAAACAGGATCAGCCTGATGACCTTTTGCTCTGAAAAGAAGCGCAGGCACGCTTCATCCTCGAAGCGGCCGCCCGTAATCAGCTCTTTTAACATCTGCTTCATAAGATGCGGCTTCATCATCTCCAGATCGGTTTTCACTTTTTGCGCCGATTCCTCTTTTTTCAGCTCGCCGATCACGCTTTGAAGCGAATCTGTAATATGGCTCTCATTGCAGGGTTTGAGCAAATAATGCCTGACTCCGTATGACATCGCTTTTTTTGCATATTCAAACTGACCGAAGCCCGTCAGCAAAATAAACCGGATTGACGGGTGGTCGCGGGACACTTTTTCGATCAGTTCGAGCCCTCCCATCCCAGGCATTTTAATATCGCTAATCACAATGTCAGGCCGCTCTTCCATAATCAGGCGGTAAGCGTCAATCCCGTTTTGGGCGGCTCCGATTAAAGACGTCCCGAACGAATTCCACTCGATCATGCTGGAGATGCCGTCAAGAATAATCCGTTCATCGTCCGCCAACAGCACTTTATACATCATCACACCCCGCTTTGAAATGGTATTTTAATCATCATTTCGGTTCCCTTGTTCTTTTCGCTTGAAATCGTCAAGCCGTACCCTTTGCCAAACATCAGCTGAATGCGTTCATCGATATTTTGCAGCCCGATTCCTCTGCCCCTTGTCCGGACAAGCTCCTTTCTCGCTTTTTCCAAAAAGTCTTCATCCATGCCCGGGCCGTTGTCGGCAACCGTTAAATAAACAAACCCTCCTTTTTGATATGCTTTGATTTGAATATGGCAAGGTTCAATGAAAGGCTCAAGACAATATGTAATCGCATTTTCAGCCAAAGGCTGGAGAACAAGCTTAGGGATGCGGCATTTTTTCACCGATGGCTCAATGTCGAGCTCAAAAACAAGCCGCTCCTCAAAGCGAAACCGCTGAATGGTAAAATAGTGGCGCACGATTTCAGCTTCTTCCTCGATCGTCAGCACGTCGGTTTTCATATTGATGGCATTCCTGAGCAAAAACCCGAGAGATTCCGTCATCTTTGAAATTTGCGGCTGCCGGTTCGTTTTTGCCAGCCAGTTGATCGATTCGAGCGTGTTGTATAAAAAGTGGGGGTTGATTTGCGCCTGAAGCGCTTTGAATTCCGTCTCTTTCAGCATGAGCTGCTTCTTGTAGTTCTCGGCAATCAGTTCATTGATCCGTTCAACCATTGTAAAAAAGTTGCGGTTTAAGACGCTGACTTCATCCTGCCGGTCTAAAGGAGCACGAGTAAGCGGCGCCAGTTTAAAATCGCCGGTTTGGACATTTTTCATGGCCGCCACCAGCTTCTCAATCGGGCTCGTAATGCCCCTGGCCATTTTTCTTCCAAAAAGAACCGCAATCAGAAAGAAGAGGATAAAAAGGGAAATCAGGATCGTCTTCATCGCAGAGATTTTCGAAAACATAGCATCAAAGGGGATCAGACTCCAATACGTCCAATTTTTATACGCTGATTTGACATATGAAACGAAAAAGCGCTGGCCGTTTTCCTCCACAATGTCATATCCGTTTTCTGCATGAGAAGATAAACGGAGTCCATCAGTTTGGCTGAAAGGCATTTCAGAAAAAAACAGCTCCCGTCCGTCCGACATCGCAATCTTTCCCGCGCCTTCCCCCCAGTCTTTCGGAAGGTCGCCAATGACCCGTTTTAAATCAGCGACAATCACCACTGTTCCCAGGTGGTCAAGGTTTAAACGCTCATAGGAGCGGATTTCCCGGACGGATAACAGCTCGCCGGTTTCACCCGGCATAGGCTCCCACGTGTTGCTGCCTTTTTGACGCGACGCTTTTTCGATCAGCGCATTCTTTTGCTCCCGCAATGCTTCGGTTAAATTCGCTCCTGCGGAATACTCGGTGCCGGAAGCATCAAACAAATGAATCGATTTAATGTACCGCTTAGAGCCGGTATATTCGGCCAGCTTATCCCAAATTTTGCTTTTCATCCGGTAGCGCCCGTATTTGTTTTGGCCCCGGCCGGCTTTCAGAAGGTTCGCTTGGATGTCCGCGTCAGTGGTGATTTGATATGACACATCCTCAATCTTTTTCAATTCATCTTCAATGCTTTTTGATGATAACATCAGCACCTGTGACGACTTCCTGTATATCTGCTGGTCATATACACGGAACGCGTATTGAACGCCGCTCAAGATCAGGATGAGCGAAACGGCCATGATCAGTGAAATCAAAATAAACAATTGATCTTTAATTTTCAAATGCTGAAACCGGTTCACCGAACGAACACCTTCATTTCAAGCGTGTGACGGCAGCCTGCTTGTCTGTCCGGCGCCCATCGATTGCACGGAACGCCTGAAACGAGAGCTTCGTCAAAATGAAACTTAAAGCACTGCCGCTGAAAAACAAAAGAAATGTGACATGAAATAAAGCGAGCAGAATCATGCCAAACGCGCTGATCAGCATGAAAAACGAGGTGAGCGGACGGGAAAATCCGATGATGAAGCTGTATTTCAGCACTGCAATCCGTTTTAAATCGTAGTGGACATCGATTGGAAAAGCGTATAAGAGGATGATGGCATAAATGATAAACAAACTGATGAACAGGCTTAAAAACACTGGCTGATCGTGAAAATAGACGACAGCAATTTGAAAATCAACAAACAGCAATAAGCCGACCAAGCCCAATATCAAACCGAGAATGCTTGATTTAGCCAATTTCTTTTTAAACGCCTGAAAAAACGTCTGAAACACCGGAATATCCGTGTTTCCCAGCGCCCACTGTCTTGTCACAGCGAACATCGCGGCAGTCGCCGGCGCTAAACCGAAGATGACTGCTCCCGCCAGTGTAAAACCGATCCACAGCAGATTCAAATAGGCGAGCCGCATCACCCACTCGCAAAATCGGTAAAATCCATTTGCCAACGTGTGAATCATGGTATCCCTCCTTCACTACTTAGTAAACGCTTACAAAAAATATATTTCTCTTCTTTCGAAAAAAATCCTCTTTTCCCCTCTCGCTGACAGACGGAAGAAGGCTTGATCTAAAAGCCCTAGACCAAGCCTTGTTTCCGCTATTTAGCCGATGTTTTAATGTTGACGCCGACCGCCGTTCCGTTTCTGCTTGAATCGGCAACCCCCATAAACGTTTTGTTCTCCCGGTCAATGAAAATGCTTTGGACATTGCCGATATCAACCGGATTCGCACCGAATCTGTGGCCGAAGTCATTGAGCTTCAGTCTGACATCCTCCGGCATTCCGGATTCATAGCGGTACGAAGTCAGGCTGTTCGTATAGATTCTCGGCTCTTCAATCGCATCCTGAAGGCTCATGCCGTACTCAAAATAATTCAAGATCGTCTGGAAAACGGAAGCAATGATCGTCGTGCCGCCCGGGGAACCGACAGTCAGCACCGGTTTTTCGTCTTTAAACACGATCGTCGGCGTCATGCTTGAAAGCGGCCTTTTATTCGGCTGCACTTCGTTGGCTCCGCCTGGAACCGCATCAAAATCGGTCAGTTCATTGTTTAAAAACAGTCCGTACCCGGGCACTAAAATCCCCGTTCCAAAAAGCTGTTCAATCGTTGTCGTATAAGAGACAACATTGCCCCACTGATCCGTGACGGTAAAATGCGTCGTCTCCCCGATCGTTTTATCTTCAGGCTGAGGCACGATTTCATAATTCGGCTCTCCCTCCTCGTATTTCCATGGATCGCCTGCTTTCACATCACGGTTCATCGAATCAAGGCTGATCAGCTGCTGCCGCTCCTTAATATAATCGGGATCGAGCAGCCCTGAGAGCGGAACATCGACAAATTCCGGATCGCCCGCATATGCCGCCCTGTCCGCATAGGAGAGGTGCATCGTTTCCGCGAGCAGATGATATTTTTCAAACGATTTTGGATCGTATTGCGATAAATGAAAACCATCAATCAATTTCAGCATCTGCAGCATGAACACTCCGCCTGAGCTTGGAGGAGGCATGCTTGCGATATCATAGCCGTGGTACTCGCCCCAGATCGGCTTATCTGTTGTGACCTCATAGCGGGACAGGTCATCAGGTGTCATCGAACCCCCGAAATCCTGCACGACATCTGCAATCGCCCGGCCGATTTCTCCATCATAAAAGGCTTTTGACCCTTCTTTCCGTATTAATTTAAACGTCTTGGCCAAATCCTTTTGTACGAGGGTATCGCCTTCTTTCAAAGGTTCACCGTCCGGAAGGAAAATATCCTTTGCGGCCGTTTTGCTCAGCTTGTCCTGATGGTCCTTTATCGCGTCAGCCAAAACCGAATCGATTGGGAACCCTTCTTCTGCAAGCTTAATGGAAGGCGAGATCAAGTCTTTCATTTTCTTTGTTCCCCACTTTTTATGCGCTGCTTCAAGCCCTTTCAGCGTTCCCGGCACACCGACCGCATTTCCGTGTCTCGACCTTTCTGAAAAAGGAATCACCTTTCCGTCTTCATCCAAAAACATGTCAGGTTTGGCACCCTCTGGAGCACGCTCCCTGCTGTTGATAATCGACGTTTCCTTCGTCTCACCGTCATAGACCATCATGAACCCGCCGCCGCCGATTCCCGACATCATCGGCTCTGTTACATTCAGTGCGTACTGGATCGCAATAGCTGCATCAATGGCATTCCCGCCCTTTTTCAAAACTTCAGCTCCGATTTTTGATGCAAGCGGATGGGCCGTAGCCACCATACCGTCTTTTCCGACGGCGACTTTATCACCATCTCCGCCGCTCATGACCCCTTCTGCTTTCGAGACCGGACTGAAAAAGCAACCAACCGCCAAGCAAAACGCAACAACTAAGAAAGCTAACCGTCTCATCAGATCACCTTCCTTTCCAGTTTATTACTACTATAACAGGAAAATGAACTGAAAATAAGGAAAACTCTCAATTTTCTACTTTTTTGAACCTAAACTCCCAAATTTCATAAAAAAATCCTGTCATCCGTTCTTTTGGCACAATGACACAAAAGGAGAAACCGCCTATTACCATCATAAAATCCCGGATGGCAGCTGGTGCTTGCGCCCAACTAAAAGGTGTGAAGATTTTAAAATTAAATGGTTTTTTTCGACTGCACCTGTTTTTTTTCGACAAAAAGTTATATAATATTTTGATGTGTGCATTGTCTCATTTAAACAATGGAGGGTTACAAATGTTGAAAAGAAAAAAGGACAAGTTTTCCGTGCTTTTGACGGAAATTGCAAAAAATTTAGATGAAACAGCTGAGTATTTTGTTAACTATAAAGTGACGAATCAGACAACCCTTAAAGAATTCGCGGATACCTTAAAAGAGTATGAGACAAAAGGAGATAATTATGTACATACGATGATTAAGGAGCTGAACAAAGCATTTATCACGCCGATCGAACGCGAGGACATCCTTCAGCTTACAAACAGTCTCGATGATGTACTCGACGGCATCGAGCACTTTTCAGCCATGATGGAAATATTCTCGATCACATCTTCAGATGAGCATATTGATAAATTCAGCGGCTATATCAGAGAATGCGCAAAAGAAATTCTTGTGACGATTGAATTGCTGGCGGAAAATCGCCTGAAAGAAATTCAGCCGCACGCCATTAAAATTAAAGAATACGAACATAACTGCGATAACCTGCACCGCAAATCGCTGAAAAATCTTTTCGGTAAAGAGACAGATCCGATTAAAGTGATCCAGTACAGAGAAATCTATGAGACGCTTGAAGAAATCGCAGATTCATGCCAAAGTGTAGCAAACAATTTAGAAACCATCATAATGAAAAATGCGTAACGAGGGATTATAATGGATCTTTTATTTGTATTAACCATATTGATTGTCATCTTTGCTTTGGCATTTGACTTTATCAACGGCTTTCATGATACGGCAAATGCGATCGCCACCTCGGTATCGACAAAAGCGTTAAAACCACGGCACGCCATTATGATGGCCGCTGTCATGAACTTCGCCGGCGCCATGACGTTCACAGGCGTAGCGAAAACAATTACGAGCGACATCGCCGACCCTTTCAAGCTGGAAAACGGATCGGTCGTGATCCTTGCAGCTCTTATCGCCGGCATTACATGGAACCTAGTGACCTGGTATTTCGGCATTCCCAGCAGCTCATCCCACGCGATCATCGGAGCGATTGCCGGAGCTGTCATCGCATCGGAAGGATTCGCCGCGATTAAATACCACGGATTTATTAAAATTATCGAAGCACTTATATTATCGCCCATTTTGGCGTTTGTTTTAGGATATTTGATCTACAGCATCGTCAAAGTCATTTTTAAGAACAGCAATCTGGCAAAAACGAATAAGCGGTTCCGGCGCGTTCAAATCGCGACAGCTGCCATTCAGTCCTATACGCACGGCACGAACGATGCACAGAAAGCGATGGGTATCATTACGATGGCTTTAATTGCGGGTAACTTGCACAGTACAACCGACATCCCGTTCTGGGTGCAGTTTGCATGCGCCACGGCCATGGGCCTCGGAACATCTGTCGGCGGCTGGAAAATCATCAAAACCGTCGGCGGAAAAATCATGAAGATCCGTCCCGTCAATGGTGTCTCTGCAGATTTGACGGGAGCCCTCATCATCTTTGGTGCGACGATCGTCCATTTGCCTGTCAGCACGACACACGTCATTTCTTCATCCATTTTAGGTGTGGGTGCTTCCCACCGGGTGAAAGGCGTAAACTGGGGCACCGCAAAGCGGATGTTGATCACATGGGTCATTACCCTTCCCATTTCGGCAACCATCGGTGCATTTGCCTATTTCATACTTGATTTATTCTTTTAATCAGCACACTCCCGTCCGAATCTAGGACGGGAGTTTTCATGTTTAAAAGAAAGCCGGCATAACAATAGAATAGGAACTGCACTATTTCTCGGGAAGAGGGAAACAAGTTATGCTGCTATTTTATCAATTCCTTGTTTGGCTCATTGTTTTGGCGCTGGCTCTGTACGTGGCTGCCGTGTGGCGTTTTGAAAAAAAGCTCACCGAAAAAACGGTCGCCATCCGAAAAACGTGGTACCTGCTTTATGTTATCGGCGCCGTGATTTATTGGACTCACGATCCGCAGTCGATTTTCACGAACCCGCTTCATTACCTGATCGTTGCCGTTTTTTTCACGCTGACAGACGCTTTTATTTTCTTAAACGCCTACTTTAAAAAGCTCGGCAGCTCCGAACTCGCGACAGACACAAGAATGCTTCTCGAAGAAAACAACGACCTCCTCCACACATATCAAAACAGGCTGAAAACGTTTCAATACCTATTGAAAAACGAACCGATCCACATCTATTATGGAAGTATAGAAGCGTATGCAGAAGGCATCGAAAAGCTCATCAAACGGTTTGCCGAAAAAATGAATATATCCGCTGCACTTTGCGAATATAATTCAGAAGAAAGCAAGGATCATTTGCTTGAGCATATGGAAAACCGGTTCGATGTTCAAGAAAAGCTTGAGCGCAAAGACGTTTATTATGAAGAAAACGGAAAAATGGTCCTCATTCCTTTTTCCATCCACGATTTTGACTATGTCATGAAGTTAACCTCAGAAGACCTTGTCACAGAATTTGATTATCTCCTGTTTACTTCTTTAACAAGCATCTATGATCTTCTGCTACCAAACGAAGAGGAAGGTGACAACTGATGGAACCTGCTTTTCAGCAAGACCAGGAAACCGCAAAAAAGCGCCTCGCCTTTAAAATGTTTAAAAAGCAATCCAAAACCAATATCGCGAAATACGAAGTCAGCCCCCATACCGAACGGATTTTCCGGCAAAACGAACGGCTGATCGGCGAGTATAAAAGAAAAAAAGCTTAAACGAGGACGGGAAAATTTCTCCCGTCCTTATTCCGTTTTCCCGTTTCATACATACAATAAACCAATCAACTAAAAGCGCTGAATTAGGTGATGCTGTGAAAAAACTGAAAAAACAAGTCAAACACGTCGATTTCGCAAAATTTGGCCTGTCAGACTATACCTCTCTTCTCAGAAGAAGAAGCGAGAAAATCATTAAAACGCTGAACAGAAGAAAAAACAAACCGTGAAGCTTGCACTTTCACCCTCCTTCTCTGCTGAGAAGGGGGGTATTTTCATATCCCGAGCAGCATCCTTCGCATCATAAAGTATGCCCCTGTCCGCCTTCTCCAACAGGTTGAGGCAGCTTTTCAGAACGTATCGGTTTCACAAACAAAGCGACGCAAATAGAACCTGCCACCGCCAGCCCTCCCGCAAGCAAAAAAGCGCTTGTGAAAGCCCCGGTGTACTCGACGATGTACCCTGTAACCGTTGGACCGATTATGCCGGACGTATTGGCAAGAAAGTGCATGAATCCGCTCACGCCCCCGACCCTGTCCGGATGAACGATATCCTGTATAATCGCCCAGTAGGTGATGCCGGTCAAATACAAAAAGAAAACCGATAGTGCGACAAGTGCAACAGCTCCAAACGCGGTAGTGACAAGCCCGGCAAATCCAATGCATACCGCCGCAGCCAAAAGGCAGCATACAAGCACGGCTTTTCTTGAAAACATCTGTTTGCCCGTCAGCTTGAACAGATAATCTGAAATAAATCCCCCAAGCGCAAGACCCAGAAATCCGACAACCCACGGTATAATCGTTGCAACGCTCATATCGTGAATGCTCAGCCCCCGGGCTGTCGTTAAATAGCTCGGAAACCACGTTAAGAAAAAGAACAAAATATAGTTATAGGAAAAGAATGCGAACGCTGTAAACAGCACGGTCGGCTGCTTCAAATAAAAAGAAAGCGGGATGCCGGTGTCCTTTTTCGGACGCGCTTCTTTTTCAGGGGACAAACTGCGGGAATCGTCCGGCTTATCTTTCATGAATTTCATCCAGAACCAAGTCCAGACAAGCCCGATGATCATGATCAACACAAAGGAAGCTTTCCACCCCCAATGGATGGCGATCAATCCGACGATCGGACCTGAAATGGCTCCGCCGAGCGGCGTTCCGCACATCGTCATGCCGAGCGCCCTTGCTCTTTCTTTTTGCGGAAACCAATTGTTGACCGACTTGCTCGTTGCTGCTGACAGCGGACCTTCCCCCATGCCGAAAATGACGCGGATGATGAACAGTGAAACGAAATTATAGGTCAGTGCAATGGCGCCGCTGAAAACCGACCATACGACCATTGCAGCCGACAGCGTATGTTTCGCTCCGTATTTGTCTGATGCCCAGCCGCCGATAAAATTAAAGATGGCATATCCGATGAAAAAACTGCTGAACAGCATGCCCATCTGCGACGGACGTATGTTCAAATCTTCCTGAATAAAAGGAGCAGCGACAGACAATGCTGAACGATCCAAATAATTAATCACTCCCGCCAAAAAAAGCATCACGATGACAAACCCGCGGCCGTTTGAAAACATGGGCAACCCCCCTCTTTCCAAATTTAGAAAACGCTTTCATTTCGTACGATCTTACAGATGGATCAACACTTTCACAGGATTGGTTTCCGGAGCAAGTGCTGATTGAAATCTGTCAACAACATCGCGGAACGCCATCTGTCCGGTCACAAACCGGTTCGCATCTGCTCCGCCATCCCTGATGGCTTTCATCACCGACTCAAAATCGCTTTTTAATGCGTTGCGGCTGGATAAAATCGTCAGCTCCCGCTTGTGGATTTCAGGATCGGGCATGGCCAGATGGCCATTGACCAGTCCGACATAGATCAGCCGTCCCCCGTGTGCGGCGTACTGATAAGCGCTGTTCATCGATGCAAGGTGCCCTGTCGCGTCAAAGACAGCCGTCGGAAAGTCTCCGTTCGTCAACCGTTTGATCTCATCTGCCGCATGTTCTCCCGCTAATACAACTTCATCGGCTTCAGCCCATTCGCGGCTAAATGTGAGGCGCTCTGTTCTAACATCCATCGCGATGACTTTCGCCCCCTTCAATTTTGCGAATTTCATCACGCTGAACCCGATGGGCCCCGCTCCAACGACAAGCGCCGTTTCCCCTTTTTTGATATTTGCCCTTTCTGCAGCGTGGGCGCCGATGCTCAAACATTCAACGACGGCGGCTTCGCTGAGCGTCAGTCCTTCTGTTTTCAGCAGGTGGTCTGCCGGAATGTTTATGTATTCCCGCATTCCCCCGTCTGTATGGACACCGAGGACGTTCAGATCCACGCAGCAGTTGGGCCGGCCGTTCCGGCAGGCGATGCATGTCCCGCATTCCAAATAAGGAATAATTGACACTTGATCGCCCGGCTTGAGCGTTCCGCCGGTATCATCGATGCTGACAATTTCACCTGACAGTTCGTGTCCGAGCACTCTTGGATAAGAGAAAAAAGGCTGTCTTCCGCAATAAGCGTGAAAATCCGTCCCGCAAATTCCGATCCGTTTGATGCGGACCAATGCTTCCCCATCCTTTAGTTCCGGCATTTTCACATCCGTCATTTTAAAATGATAAGGCTTTTCACACACAATCTGCTTCATGTACCGGCCTCCCCTTTATCGCGTTTTTAGACACCGGCATAAGCCGTAAATCCGCCATCTACCGGCACTGTTATGCCGGTAACAAACCCGGACATATTCTCATCCGCCAGCCAAAGCAGCGTCCCCAGCAAATCTTCCGGTTTGCCGAAACGCTTCATCGGGGTGTGAGAGATGATCTTCTTTGCTCTATCGGTAAATTCGCCGTTTTGATCAAGCAGAAGCCGTTCATTTTGATTGGTTAAGAAAAATCCCGGAGCAATGGCGTTGACTCTGATCCCCGTTTCGGCCAGATAGACGGCCAGCCATTTCGTAAAATTGTCGATGCCCGCTTTCGCCGCGCTGTATGCAGGCACTTTCGTCATCGGAGTTTGAGCGCTCATTGAAGAAATATTGATCACAGATGCCCCTTTTTGATTCAGCATCATTTTTGCAAATTGCTGTGTTGGAATGAAAGAACCGAGGAAGTTTAAATTGAGAACAGAACCGACATCATCGCAGTTCAGATCAAACAATGTCTTGATGTTGTCCTGGAAGAGGTGCTCGGAGTTGAATGTTTCATCTGATGTCGTGCCATTGGGGTGATTGCCGCCGGCCCCGTTCACCAATAGATCACAGCCGCCGAATCGGTCGGCCACAACGCGTTTCGCCTGTTCAACGCTTCGTTGATTGATGACATCACACTCAACGGCAATCGCTGCGCCGCCGGCTTTTCGAATAGCTTCGGCCACGAGTTCTCCTTTTTCAACGGTTCGATTAAGAATGGCAACATTCATACCCTGGCGGCCGAGCTCTCTCGCCATCGCGCCGCAAAGCACCCCGCTGCCGCCTGTGATGACCGCAGTTTTTCCCGCTAAATTTTCATGGATTTCAAGCATTGTGAAGCCTCCCGTTTTTCTCTATTAAGCGAATCCCATATGCCCCATAAATACATGATACCGAGCGCCCTGTCATACAGACCGTAGCCGGGCCTGCACTTTTCATCCCAGATGTGGCGGCCGTGATCCGGACGCACATAGCCTGAAAAGCCCGTTTCATGATAGGCTTTGACAATCCCGCAAATGTCAACGGTGCCATCTTTTGTTCTGTGCGATGTTTCGATAAAATCGCCGTTTTCATAGACTTTGACATTTCGGATATGGGCAAATGGAATCCGGTCGGCATACGCATGGATCATCGCGGAAAGATCGTTTTCGGGGTTGACGCCCAATGAACCGCTGCACAGTGTTACGCCATTCGCCGGATGATCGACAAGCTGAAGCAGCCGCCCGATGCTTTCTCCTGAAGTCATGATGCGCGGGAGTCCGAAAACCGGCCACGGCGGATCATCGGGATGGATCGCCATTTTGATTCCGCAGCGTGCGGCGGTTGGAATGATGCGTTCAAGAAAATAGTGAAGATGGCTCCACAGATCCTCCTCCGTCACATTTTGATAGGCTTCAAACAGCCTTGTGAGATGCTCCAGCCGCTCCGGTTCCCAGCCGGGCATCGTGAATTCGGGGTGATTGGCGATTTGATCGACAAGCGCAAAAGGGTCGATTGTGTGCACCTTTGCGTGCTCATAAAACAGAGCGGTGGAACCGTCTGCAGCCTTTTTATACAAATCGGTCCGCAGCCAGTCAAATACAGGCATAAAATTATAGCAGATCACTTTTACGCCGGCTTTGGCCAAATTTTCAATCGTTCGCTTGTATTTTTCAATATACAGATCTCTCGTCGGCAGCCCGAGCTTAATGTCCTCATGGATGTTAACGCTTTCAACAACCTCAATGTGAAAACCGTGCTGTTCACATTGCCGCTTCACTTCTAAAATTTCTTCCAATGGCCATTCTTCACCTGGCGGCTGATGATGAAGCGCCCAAACGATTCCCTCTACACCGGGAATCTGCCTGATCTGCTCAAGGGTGACGGAGTCGTTTCCTTCTCCATACCATCTGAAAACCATTTTCATCACACTTCCTCCTCACCGATTCAATAAGATAAAATGATCTTTGTGACCTGATGGGGACAGTTTTTCGCTTTTTTCAACGCCTCTTCTATTTCCATAAAAGGCATGATCTCAGTGACAAAAGCCCGGGCTATTTCAGGGTTTTCATTCAAAAATTGAATAACGCCGGGAAATTGATTGACGCTATGTTTTGTTCCATAAATTTCAATATCTTTCTTTGTGAGAAGAAGGCCCGGAATCGTCACATTCTTACCCGTTAAGCCGACAATGACAATGCGCCCGGCGGCAGCTGCCAAACGGATTGATTGCTCAATCGTCGCGGGAATCCCGGCTGCTTCGAACACAATCCCCGCTCCTTCTCCGTCTGTCAGCTTCAGAATCATTTGCTCGGCATCCTCTTCACCAGGCCGAATAACGGCATCCGCACCGAATGCCTTGGCAAGCTCAAGCCTTTCCCGTACTGGATCAACAGCGATTACACGGACGTCAAAATGCTTTTTAATCTGTGCCAAAACCGTCAACCCGATCGGACCCATTCCCAATATGACAATCGTTTCGCCTGTTTGAATATCTGCCCGCCGAACCGCCTGCGCTCCGATTGAAAACGGCTCGCACAACGCGGCGGTTGCAAAATCCATTTGCTCAGGAATCGGATGGACATGCGTTTCCGGAACAATGATAAAATCAGCGAACCCTCCTCTGCGAACCGACCCGATCATATCGATGTTCACACAGGCGTTTGTTCTCTCTTTCCGACAAGGGTAGCAGCCTCCGCACGGAATAGCCGGTTCAATTACGACCCGTTCGCCTGCGGATCGCTCCTTCACACCGGCCCCCGTTTTTTCAATGATGCCTGCAAGCTCATGGCCAAAGATCTGAGGGTACTGTGCATATGGATTTGAGCCGTCGTAAAAATGCACATCACTGCCGCAAATCCCGGCGGCCTTTACCTTGACAAGGACTTCGCCGTTGGCCGGTTCGGGACGCGGAATGTCGCGAAATTCGATCGAAAAAGGCTTCGTCATCACCGCAGCTTTCACATCACCACTCCTTTTAAAGCGCTTACTTTTTGAAATAACCGGGAAACTCATCAATGAGCATCTGTTTATCGACGATGACCAGCTGCAAATGCTCTTCGGCAATCTCCTTAGCTTTTGCCTTCTGTTTTGTTCGAATCGCTTCTGTTAATGCCGCGTGCTGCTGATGGATGGTGTTCCAGTTAAAATCGGCGGCAAGCCTTAAAAAGCGGATCCTTTGGAAGGGAACGTTCATCTGCTGAATCGCAGCCCAAACATTCGCTTTTCCGCAACCTTCAAAAATCGTCTGATGAAAGGCTTCATCTAATTCAAACAAACTTTCATAGTTTTTCTGCGCGATCGATAATTCCTGCATCTTTACATTCTGCTCCAACTTAAACATAGCTTCCTGCGGAAAGTCTTCACACGCCAGTTCAGCTACAGCCTTTTCCAGGTTTTCCCGCATAAACCTCGCTTCCTCCACCAGATCAAGATCAATCAGCGATACGCGGGTTCCTTTCTGCGGATAGACTTCGAGAAGCCCTTCTCTTGACAGCTGCAAAAAAGCCTCTCTGACCGGAGTGCGGCTGACTTCATACCGTTCTGAAATCTCTTTTTCCGATATCAGCTCAGCCGGCACCAGCCGAAACTTCATGATGTCTACCTTCAGCATCTGATAGATTTGGTCTCTGACAGAACGCGAGTTTAATTGTTTCATTGTCATGACTCTCACCTCCTCTCTGCCATACTACCATACAAGTATGGTTGTGGGATAGATATTTTTTGAAAATTTTAAAAATATAAAGGAACTTTAAAAGTTCCTTTATTTCAAGAGGGCCATCATTTTCGCTTTTGTCTTCGGTCCGTATATCCCGTCCGCTCCCAGACCGTACATCAGCTGAAAACGTTTCACCGCATTTGCCGTCTTCACTCCGTAGTATCCGTCGATCCCGTTGTTTTTGGCCCCTTTATCAGGGTAGTAATAAAGAGCCGCAAGGGCTGTCTGGATTTGTGTGACGGCTGTTCCTTTCATCAGCGGGCTTTTCACCTTATAAATGCCGCCCGGAAGGGTCCACGTCTTGCTCTTGCTGTCCGCTGAAGCTTCAGCGGCCGAAAGGGCTTTTTCAGTTGAAGGACCGTAAATGCCGTCGGCTTTAATTCCCGCTTTCTTTTGCAAAGAAACAACCGCTTGCACCGTCTCGTCTCCATAGCTTCCGTCCGCACCGTATTTGGGCAGCGAAAAACCGGCCGCGATCAAGCGCGTTTGCAGCTTTTTCACATGAGCACCTGACATTCCTTTTTTGAGGATAATGCTGGACGATGAGCTTGCCTGGCTGGTGGAGGCAGCCGATACGGAAACGGTTTTCCTCCCTAAAAGGGAATCTACTCTTTTACGGAAAGCTGACAATTGGCCGGCATCTCTCACCCACGGGGTTGGACAACTTTTGTTGGTGACATCGTAATGGCGGACAATCCGATCTGTGGACAAACCGTATGTCTTGCACAAATCCGCTACAAGCTCTGCCGCATTGCGCATCGTCTCTTCATGGATGGCACCATCTTTTTCCACGCACATTTCGACCCCGAGCGCCGTGGTATTGGCATTCGGCTTCAGGAAGCTGACATAGCAGCGGTTTTGATCATGCGCATGATAAGCGACTTCATGATCGGGAATAATATGCTGCACCTCATGGCGATCGACAAAATAGTGAGCCGACGCATAACGATTGTCAGCAATGCAGGTGCCATTGAAATAATTGCGCTCGTTTAAAGCCGAAGCCCCGGGCGTCGCCGTCCAATGCATGACGATGCCTTTGACTGCCGCAAGCTTCAGCCCGGGACGGGTGTATGGATTGACTTTTACAAAGTTATTGATTACTTTGACCAATTAAAACACTCCTTTTCAAATTTAAAAAAACTGCCGCCGGCAGCTCCTAAAAAAAAAAAGCCCTTTTACAAAGGACTTTTAATCTGCACTATATTTTTTCTTTCGAATAACAACACTGGTAAGTTTCTTTAGTGTTGTTAATGGTGATGTAACAAAAATACTGATTTTCGAGAAGACATTTGATCCTAACAAAGCTGAGATCAAAATTGCAAACCCGAAGTAAACTATAAATTGTGTATCAGCTTTCCAATCGGCCATGAACTCCGTCCTTCTCAATAAAAATACAAAGACAGGATGGAACAAAAAAATGGTAATGGAATGGTCTCCCCATTTTGTTAAAACACTTCTTTCTCCCTTTACACTCGTTAATATAAGTAAGCAAAGCCACCCTGATAATAGATAATGCAACATTATTTTCGCATAGTAACTTTCTCCTTCATTTAAGAATCGCTCCATTCCGAAACTTCCTCTGAATAATGATTCCAAATTAGGAGTGTATTGAATATAGAGAATAACTGCAGCCGCTGTAACCGCCAATAACCCTTTTGCTATACTTTCTGGGATTGACTCATAAATCATTCTCAATTTATTTTTGGAAATGAAAAATCCCGCGAAGAAAAATGGAGCAAAAGAAATTGTACGCTGAAAACTGAGTGTATATGAGGTGAAATTCGGATATATTTCCTTTATAAACTCAACGACAGGCTCAGTATACCAGCGCGAATAAAAGCCAAGTGCAAAAACAATCAGAAAGATTATTGTCTTGCCAACTTTCCCCGGTCTTAACCAATGGATACCCCACGCCAAAGCATACCAAAAAATCATGCTTACGATATACCATAAATGAAATTGAGGTTTACCAAAATGAAACTGCAAGGTTTTGTAATCACCTATAAAATATAAGTACCAATCAAAAAATGATTGAAAAATAATATACAATATAAAGAAGTTGATTATTTTGCTTACTGTTGCTCTTTTGGCTAAAAAACCGCTTATAAAAATAAATAGAGGCATATGAAAAGCATAAATCAATACAAAGATTTGATAGTAATTACCCTTATACAATTCGATTAAATGTCCAAAGACTACTAAAAATATTAGCAATCCTTTAATGTTACTTATTTTCAAGTCTTTTTCTATCAACAGGCTTCCCTCCTTTTTTAAGGATATACGAAGGGAAGCAGCAGTACAATAGTGATTATTTTTTTAATATGCCTTGTTCTTTAAGGGTTTCTTTCTGCCTCCGACCTCTGCTCGTAATATAATTATTTTTATACCATGCAATAAGTGATGCGGTAATTGTAAAAGCAGCAGACCCGGCCACATACAGAGCGTCCGCCAGTGTATTAATCTGATCTTCACCAATCGGCAAAACCGGCTTACCAAACATGATCAGCGTCTGATTGACCAGCGCAATAAAAAGAAGCACAGTCCTGACGACCGTGCCTTTGTCGATATGTTTCATCATCTTGTCCTCCCCTATCTCTGCAATAAATTATAAAAAACAGCGATCGCTCCGCCGATGATGCCGGTGCTGACCGCTGTAATGATCGCGCCTGTGATGCTGCGCTTGATCCAAGTTGTATTCTCTTCGATTTTGTTCAGCTTTTCGTTAATCGAGATGATTTGCTGATCGTGGCGGTCTGATGTTCTTTCGAGTGTGCTGACGCGCTGTTCGAGTGATTTTTGATCAGCCTTAATTCCATTCAACTCATTCTCAAAGATGTTTGTTTCATTTAAGATCGTCAACGAATAATTCCCCTCCAATCTTTATACACTTTCCATATGTCTTCATTTCAATTAAATAAAAAGTTCCTTATCCAATTTGGGACATGGTGACATATGCAGTCGCAATATTTATGGTCTTCCCAGTACTCCTTGGCGTAATGTAGAAAGTAACTTTATCACCCGCTGCAAATTTTTGTTGCAGAAAAAGTACGCATGTATTACCTGTTGTTGCGGGATACCAGATACCTAGTCTCTGATACTCTTTTCCTCCGACATAACAACTTAATATATTCTCTGAATTAACAGTAATGTTTTTGCTAGTAACATACAACCTTATTAAATAGAGACCACTATTTTTTAAAGTTATTTCTGAATTTGATATATTATACTCTTCTAAATGATCGGCTCTTGTTACGCCAAACACTAATTTTGTCGGAACATTCTCCTCCGCAGAAACAGATGAATTTTCATGATCATAAGTATCTACATACGTTCTTTTATTAAAGTCTTCAACTGTCATAACTTTTTTCCAGCCCTTGAAAATGCCGTCAGTGTGTATTGTCCCTAACCATAATGAGTTGTCATAGCTTCGCCAGGCTTGTATCGTCTTTCTGCCTGAATTCGTCTCAATTACATCATAATTAAACCAAGAGCTGTCATTTTCTACCGGATTGTTTTGGACGACATGGCCATTCGCATAATAAAAGCCTGTAGGCAAAGTTAACAAATCTGTTCCATTTTCCAGTTTAGTTCGTTTTCCATTATCATCGGTTATTTTGTATAACTGGGCATCATTCCATTTTGCACGCTCAGTTTCATTAATATGAAGATTCGACTTTTGCTCATGTGCATCGACTTTTGCCTGTGCCCCGATTGTCGTTTCCTGTGTCTGCCATGATGTCCATGTTACAGAATCACTTTTTCTAAACCTAAAATATGACTGTACACCTTTATACGATTCATAAGCACACTGTACTAATGTATTACCGAAACTCATGACCAGTAAAAATACACGATTTGATGAGGGAGGTGAGTTTACCCCTTCATTGTAGATTAAATACATACCCGTTTCAGTCAAAGTATTGTAATCCGTTGTCTCTGCGCTGCCTTTATAAAATACTTTACCGTTATTTTCTGTTAATTTGAATAATTGACCTGAATTCCATCGGGTTCGCTCCGCATCGTTAATGTGGACCGTGACATTATTTGTGTGAGTATCCGTATATGCTTTCGAATTTTTTTCTGCTTCTTTAACAAGATCTGCAATTAACTCATCATTCTTATTCAACTGATCAACAACATTATTAAAAAGATCGGCATGGGCGCGGTCTGTCGTTTCAAAGCGCCTTGGCTTTTTCAAAACCAATTTTATACGCCTCCTTAATCAAATACTTCTTTTTTACCTTTACAACTCCTCTAATGTTATTTAGTCTCGCTTTAGGTTCTTCAGGGGTTTTCCTTAAATCCTCTT
This sequence comes from Bacillus haynesii, assembly GCF_001969855.1. Lineage (GTDB taxonomy): Bacteria > Bacillota > Bacilli > Bacillales > Bacillaceae > Bacillus > Bacillus haynesii. The sequence continues at coordinate 250,669 of NZ_MRBL01000007.1, read as the reverse complement.
CCTTTCGTTAAACTATAAATTCTCTTCATAATTCACTTGTTAGTTCTTGAAATTCTTCCTTAGTGATGTACCCCGTCTCTACACCTTTTCTTATATCCTCAATAGAACAATCATCGTAAGCAATTGCTTCCTTTACCATTTCTGCAGTAGCCCATTTATAAGACAGAGCATACACCCAAAAATTAAGTTTCAATTTCTTTACCTCCCTTGATACTCAGCAGCTCTAGTTTTAAAGATACCAAGTGCTCACCGAGAGCCTTGTTTGCGATTTCAGCTTGCTTCCTAGCCAGTTTTTCATCTGCCAGCTGCCGGCCGAGGGCGGAAAGCTGCTCTGATACAGGATTCTTTTCAACAAATTGATCTTTTTTTAAACCGTTTATATATTCTTGATCCGCTCCCTCTATCCAATCATTTAGGGAAGGGATAAACTTCGCTCTCCATAACCCATCCTTCGGTTTTACAGCCGTTGAATTTTCTGGCATGGAACCCGGACCAACTACAATCTCGGGCCTTTTATAATAGAAGTCATCATCGTATAAAAAGATTTGCATCCCCTATTTCCTCCTTATATGGTGAAGCTGTTATCCAGCGAGACGCCTGAAATATTGGCTTCAATATTGGCATGCTTTCCAACGAGCCTTAATTCTCCGGTGGTTTCGGCTATATATTTTGATGTCCCGGTCGTTCCAAATAGGGTTGCGGCCATCGATTTTTGCGTAGAAGGCCTTGCGTCCGCCGGAAGAATGGCAAAAACACTCGCAAAATCTGGAGATACTACTTCCCCGCGGGTAAACACTTGATTTCCCCATATAGCGTATTGCGGCTTTCTTCCGCCCGCTTTATTTCCGTTTATCAGCGTCAAGTCATACCATTTCATCGTTGTAAAATCAACGTCGGTTATAATGCGTTTCCATCCTTTAAATACACCGTCGGTATGAACAGTTCCATGCCATAATGTATTATCGTAGCTCCGCCACGCATGGATGGTCTTTCTTCCGGCACCAGTTTCAATCACATCGTAATTGAACCAGGAACTGTCGTTTTCTACAGGGTTGTTTTGAACAACATGGCCCGTAGCATAATAAAAACCTGTCGGCAGCGTTAACAAATCCGTTCCGTCGGCCAATTTTGTACGTCGACCGTTATCTCCTGTGATTTTATACAACTGTGCATCAGCAGCTGATGCTAGCTCTATCCAGTCCGACCACTTTCCGTCGGCCACTGTCTTCCTGTACGTTCTATTAGCGTTGTCAAACGCTATAACTTGTCCGTACTCACCGGTGGCATTACATGTCCAAATTCCCCGCACCGCGTTTCCAGGGCTGTTTGAAGCACCGCCTGCTGCCGTGAAATGGATTAACCCTGTATATTTGGGGAGAACCTCGTGAAAGTCATCTTCTAAACCAATATACACTTTACCCTGGCCATTCTCTGAAGTAATATTAAAAATCTGGCTGCCGTCCCATTTCCTTCGTTCACTTGCTGTGATGTGCCTTTCATTATCGTTATTATGTGAATCAAACTCTGCTTTTGTCGCTTGTTTTTCATTGATCACATTACTTAATCCCACCTGGGACTTTGTTACTGCATGCGGATTATTTTTTTTTGTTGCATGGGCATCAGTATACGTTTTAGCCCTTTCTTCAGCTTCCTCAGCCCGCTTTGCAATCCGTTCGTCGTTCACATTCAGCTGATCTATCGCTTCGTTAAACAAGTCGGCATGAGCGCGGTCTGTTGTTTCAAAGCGTCTCGGTTTTTGGATGTCCACCTTGTTTCAGCTCCTTTAATAAATGTCGTCGATTTCAAAGACGAACTCGATGTCGCCGTCTTTTTGCTTGTCTGTCATCGTTCTGACCGCGGTGAATTTTCCGGCTTCATCGACAAGGGCGAGCTCGTTGATCGTTTCCCCTGCCAGTTCGCTTTCTGCCAATGTACATGTATAGCGGACTTTCGCCGGTTCCATGAAGACAAAGCCGTCGATGTCCTTTTGCAGGAGTTCGTTTTTCAGCGCCTGTTCGTTGCCCTGTAGAGGAACGGGTTCGCCTTTATCGTTTGTACCTCCGTTTCCGAAAGCCATTTTTGTGATTTTGGTGAGCTTGCCGCCCTCAGCCCGTGCTTTTGCCATTTGCTGTCTCGCATAAAGCGTTGTCACTGTTAATTGTTGTGCCATTTTGATTTCTCCTTTACAATGCGATTTTTTGCGCCGCTGCTGCCAGCTGCTTTGTACCATCGAGCAAAAATGCGCCGTTTAGCGTCCACCACTTCTCTCTCATTTCAAGTGCGCCTGCTTGCTTAAATTCATGCTCGCATTTGCAGCTGATTTTGAAAGATTGGACCTTGTTGTTTTGATTGGTAATGCCGGTTTTCATGCCTGCTCTTGTTTGCTGTTTCCGCCGGTTTTCAGCGGCCGCCTTGATCGTAAAGCTGGAGGCGGACCGAATGTATTGCCGCTTCTTGTGGCGCAGTGTGAGCTGCTGTTTAAACCTGCGGGGCAGACCGTCGATTTCTCGAAAACCGTTCAAGTAGAATGACTCATCAAGCAGATACTGTCCGTCCAAATAGACCGGTATCGTACCGAAAAAGCCGTTTTTGCTTCTTAAAACGAGCCTGTTATGAACGCTTTTCGGTGGCCGACATTCATAATGAAACCCGCCCCGGAATGTATAAGCCAAATGGGCGGGCTTCATATGATTGACGGTTTGAATGATCGAAGGTATAAACTGCAGATCCTCTCCGTTTACGCTCAGCAAAAAATGATAACGTCCGGCCGTCAGCCTGACGGAGGCGGACGGCTGTTTTAAAAAAGCATTGACCGCGCGCTCGATCGAGCGGCTTGTAATCGGCGGAATATTGGACATCTTGGTTAACAGACGGGCCCTTCGAATATCGACGCCGTCCGAAGCCTCGCGTCTGACATTCAAAATTTTTTCCCACCTGTCCAGCCCCCATGTCGCCGTTGTGACGAAAAGCTGGTCCGTCATATCGAAAATCTCTTGATTTTGCTTCTCAAATTCGGGCGCTTCGGCCGTGATAATTTCTTGGATCTCCCGGATTTCCGTCAAGTATGGCGGCAGATGAAAAGCCATTTCATCAATCTTGCTCAATGATGGTCACCTGCCCCAGCTTTGGAATTTCCGTTTCTGTCAACTGCAGATTTTTCGCTTCCCCGTTGATGAAGACTTCCGAATAGTCATTGACAGAGGACGATTCATAGATCATGTTGTTGATCTGCGAGAGACGGATGACGCTTTCTTTAAAAGCCATTTCTTTAAACAATTCAGTGATTTTTTCTTCAATTTCCTGTTTGGCCTCATCAATCGTCCGGCCTGATGCAGGAATGACTTTTGCAGATATGCTCACGTCTTTCCACACCGCGCTTTCAACCGCGGTATAAGCTCCGATCGGCGCCATGCCTTCTCCTTTGCCTGGATCGGGATCGATATACTGCTTGACTCTTTCGATTAATGCGTCAGAGGCAGGCTCCATTTTCGCGTTTGTAATGACAACCTTTACGGTGCCCTCGCCATTCCACAGCGGAAAGACCTTCGCTTTTCCCACGCCGTCCACCTCTTCGGCCCATTGCTTGTAATGCATCTGATTCGCGCTGACCGCTTCACGGCGGACACGGATCAAATACCTTTCATACAGGGATTCATCCGTCTCCTCGTCGCGGCCGGGAATTTCAAGGCTTCCCATAACCGCTGTTTCAAGCCCGGGAATGGTATCGAGCGGAAGCAAAGGCCGCTCCGAGAAATTGGCGTTTCCTTTTGTTCCGGCCGTTTCACATTCCAGCTTCCCGTCTTCGAGCATGGTAAAATATAAGTCTTCCAGAAAGAAACGGGTTCCGGGGGGAACCGATACTCCATCCGTAAATACCGCAGACCATATGGCTTTTGACGCCCGATAGCGCTCAAGACCGGCCTCAGCCGCCCTTCTGTCCAAATATTCGCCTTCAGCCGTATCCGCATAAACCAAATTCAGCACTTGATCAAGCCAAATATAAGAAAGCGCCAGCTCGGCGGCTGCCGGGGCAAGCGCATTCCATATGACGCTGTTTTCACGCTTGTCAATCTCATCTGAAACCCGCTCAAGCATGCGTTCCATGATCTCTTCAAATGTCTGGTTTTCAAACATCTTCCCCTATCACCTCCTCGATTTCCAATGTCCCTTCATCGGTTTCAACCGAAAAAGACACATGGAAGGCATCACCTTGATGCTCAATCTCGAAATCGGTTACCGCAGAAATTCGGTCATCGTATATGAGGGCTTCCTCAATCAGTCTCGGTATCTCCATTTCTTTATAAGCGTCGGTCGTTTCATAATCTGAAAGAACCTCCTGCAGCTCATTTCCGATGTTATGGCTATAAACGGCGTATGCGTAGCGCTCGGTTCTCAGCGCCATGTAAACCATTTGTTCGACCGCTTCGAGTCCCGAAATCATATCACCCGTCATCCTGCCCGTTTCAAAATCAATTTTGTACGTTTTTGAAGTCTCAATCACGTCGCTGTCATCCTCGATATCTTCAAAAGATACTTCCGGTGAAAGAGCCATCCGAGCCACCTCCTACTCCTACACTCTGTCTATCACAAAAAAAGACTGCCCTCCAGGCATAGCCGCAATCATCACGTGGTCACCGGCATGCAATTGATTGTAAAAGCGAATCGTTTTGTCCTCTCCGTCAATCCGGATCTGTTCCGTATGTTCTGTCAAATGCCTGGCCACCACCAGTAAGTCGGAGGGGATCACCAATTTATCATGATTGCGGAGCTTCAGCTTGAGCGGAGACGCGGACACGACTTCAGCCGGCATGACATCGACAGGCGATTCAGCGTTAACGGCTCCAAGAGCCAGCTCTTTTATCGCATCGCTTAATTTCATGAAGACGCTCCTTCAGGTATTGTGTTTTTAGCGACGACATCAATCGTCATCACATGCTTTGTCCCTGTAAAATCGTGTTTATCTTTATCGACCCAATAGGTTTCTTTAATGCCCGCTTCCGGAATCGATATATAAACCGGCTGTCCGCTTTGAACTTCCGGTATGCCGATTGCCTGTATGCTTTTCAGCTCTTTTTTGACCCCTTTCTTTTCAGCCTGTATCTTCTTCGCCCTATCGCGGAGCTGCGCCTCGTTAATATCATCCGATACCGTTTCTGTGTACTGAAGAACGCCGAATTTTTTCATACCGGCTTCATCGCTGGCGGATGCAGTATAGGTTTTGTTATCTTTCTGCTTTCTCAGCTTCACCCGGGTTGCTGTTTCATCAATTGACGTGCTGTAGGCGTAATCCGTAATGTTCACACCCGTTTCCAAAACCCAGATATTCTCCGGTTCGGGCCACGCCCTTAAACACAGCTTTCCTTTTTCGGCATACAGCTGATAGTTTTTTCCGGTTTGCTTTTTTGTTTCCCGCAGCGCTTTTAAAATGATGTCATACAGGCTCGTATTGTCTTTAAAGACGAGCGATTTAATCGTATGTCCGGTGCTCGCGATCGCGCCTTTGGGAATTTGAAAGTCGTTTGCAATTCGTCTGACAATGTCAGCGGCCGTTTTGTTCGAGAATACATATACATCCTGGTTTTTCACCAAGTACTGAAGCATATCGTACGCTTTAAACGTAAGCGTATATTCTTTCGGTACCCTGCTGAACACAATTCCGCGAAACAGTTCTTTTCCTTTCCATTTAAATAAAACGGTATCGCCTTCCTGCACGCTGTAATATTTGTGGCTCCCCTGCTTGATCACAATCGACGCTTCGATCGAACGAGGCGCCTGGTACCTTTCTCCTTCCAATGTGACGCTTTCGGTGACAAGTTCATACCATTCGCTTTCTTTTATGACAAATAATTCGATCATCGCTATCCCCTGCTTTTGATTTAACAGAAAAACGCCGGTTCACCCGGCGCTTCGTTTTATGGTATTTTCAGCTTTTGCCCCGGGAAAATCCAGTGCCCCGGTTGTTTGATGTTTCGCTTGCTTCGTTTGATCATCGCCTGTTTGTTCGCATTCCAAATTTTCCGCCATTCCTGGCTGTTTCCGTAAAAACGGCCTGCGATGTGCCAGAGCGTATCGCCTTTTTTGACAGTGTACATTTTTGGAGCCGGTTTGGACGGCCGTTTTTTCTTCGTTTTCTTTTTTTGTTTGATCTTCCGGGGTGATGCTGTTTGATACTCTTTTAATGTGAGATCAAAATCCCGGTCACCGATATCCTTTTCACCCTCGCGATGCGAAAAGTTTTCGATGCTGCATGTGAAGTTGATCTTCGTTCCCGTCACGAGAAATTGAACCGGCTTTTTTACTTTCATCCATTTCTCGATTTTGAGAATCGCGTTCTCCGGCGAAAGAAACCCTTTGTATTCCGAGAGCGGGGAATACTTTTTCGGAAAATGAGATGAAAATGAAATCGTCTTTGCTCCCGGTTCATTGATAAACGTCACCTCGCCGAATTTTGACACCTTTACAGATTCGTTCGCAAGATTATTGCTGACGTCAAGCTGCTCGGGAAGCACAGGGAGGCGCAGCTTTTCCTTTCCTTGTGTCAGCCAAAATTCGTACACGGATTTAGTCATAAGCTACGCTTCCTTTCGTCCCAATATGAATGTCACGCTCAAGCTCATCGACAAGAGCGCGCTTGATTTTCGCAATCAATGTTTCCTGGTCGCGCTCACTGTGATAATGATTGTCTCCGGTAATATAGATGTTGACTTCTTTGGCGCCGTTTTCAGCCGGCTGCCGGGATCGGGCCCCACCTGCGGTGGCTGCAGCCGCCTGGCCGCTTGAAATGGAACCTGACCCTTCAGCCGGGTCATGCACTTCCATCCCGAGCGCGCCTGCAGCCCGCTGAAGCAGATATCTGCCGCGGATGCCGCGTTCTTCGGGAATGATCCATTCGCGCTTGCCGCCTTCACCCACGCGGGCAATCTGCTCGCTCGTGATCAGGCCGCCGTTGGCATAGCCTTTATAAGCTCCGCCTCTTGCCATGCTTTTAATCCCTGGAGTGTTAAATGGCGACCCGTATCGCGATTTGATGTAGTTGATGGCCGCTACCGCGTTGTGAACAGGATTGAAAATATCATTCATTCCTTTTCCCTTGTAAGCATTAAACGTTTGACCGATCGTCTGCATCAAGCCTCTGCTCGGGTCCCCCCGCTTGGCGTTAATGTCCCAGCCGTTATAGGCACGCGGATTTCCCCCGGATTCCTTTTGAGCAATGACAGAAAGCGGCTGCAGCCACGATACCGGTGAACCGGTAGCCATGATCGCCTGCATCAGCCACGACTTTACATTTCCGCCGACGGCGCCGATTCCGGAAAACGCTGCTGCCAGTGAGCCTGCTTGTTTTTCCGCAAAACTTTTGACATCGACAGAACTTAAACCTTTGACAATCCCGACCGACGCAAAGCGCCCGAGATTCATCATGACCCGGGACGGAGAATGAATATCTAGTTCTTCGCGGAACGCTTTTTCCACTTTTTTCGCCAAGTTTTTTGCAGCTTGAGAAACTTCGCTGCCTTTTCCATTCATGCCGCTGATAAAGTGTCCGACCATTCCTGATCCCCAGCCTGTAGCTGACTGTTTCGAATCAAGGAACGGCTTGTTGATATTTTTATCAACATACTGACGCGTCCCGGTCGGTGTCGCATTTTGCCCGGATGCAAAGTTTTTGACTGTATTTGCGCCCCAGGAAGATGACGTTTTCACCGTTGTTTGATAAGGCACATTTACTTTTGCTTGAAGAAAACCGCCTGTTCCGGTCGCGGAAGCATTTTGCCCGGAAGCGAACCCGGCAACCGTCTGTTTGCCGTAATTAGACGATTCTGTCGGCAGGCTGCTAAACGGCTTGCTGATGTTTTTTTGCTTCCATTGATCAAGGGAAGGAGCGTTTGAGCCGATCCCTTTATCAAAGCCGCCGGTGAATTCCCGGCCGAAAGCCTGCGCCTCTGCCGCTATACTCCCGACGCCGACAGCAGGCGACACAGAAGCCGAATACGAAGCGGCGCTTGAAACCTGAGAAGAAGCTCCCCCGTCTCCCGCCGCGGCTCCCATGTCGTCAACAACGCGCATGCCGAGCTTGGTCGCGGCCTGGGCAAGCAGCATCTTCCCGCGTCCCCGGTTGTTTTCCGTCGGGATGACGAATTCGTTTCCGGCTTCACCGATCCAGGAGATGGTCGGTTTTGTGATGTAACCGCCTGTGGCATTTTTATCAGGATCTTCTCCTGTCATGAAGTTGATGACGGCATCAATACCGCCGCCAACCTTTCCCCATATTTTACCTACCCATCCGAATGCTTTCTCAAAACCGTCGCTGATCAATCCGGCAATCTTTACAATTGGCTTTTGAATATTTTTCTCAAACCAGCCGGCGACGCCTTCCCAAATGTCTGTTACCGTTTTTTTGGCCGCTTGAAATTTTTCTCCAATGGCTTCTTTTACGCTTGAAAACGTATTTTTTATCGGATTCCAAACCGTATTTATAAACCATGAGGAAACCGCGCCCCAAACTCTTTTAATCATGTTCCAGGTGAATTGAAAACGATTCCAAATTCCAGTTGCCACTTCAATGACTTTTGAAACTACGGGATTCCAAACATTTTCCGCAAACCAGCCGGCGACCGCCGTGAATGTCTCTTGTATCATCGTCCAGGCTGTTGTCAGCTGATTCCAGATGCCTGTTGCTACTTCAATGACTTTGCCCACAACCGGGTCCCAGACATTCTCTGCAAACCAGCCGGCGACCGCCATGAATGTTTCCTGAATCATCGTCCAGGCTGTTGTCAGCTGATTCCAGATCCCTGTCGCTACTTCGATCACCTTGCCGACAACAGGATTCCAGACATTTTCCGCAAACCAGCCCGCCACTGTCATGAATGTTTCCTGAATCATCGTCCAAGCTGTTGTTAACTGATTCCAGATCCCTGTCGCTACTTCGACCACCTTGCCGACAACAGGATTCCAGACGTTATCTGTAAACCATCCCGCTATCATCGACCAGTTTTCTTGAATGGCTCCGAGTGCCTCAGCCGATTTATCTTTAATCGTATTCCACGCTTTCACGACACCGCCATTGTCATCGAACATCTTCCCGAAATATTCACCGATGCTTGAACCGCCCAAGCTTCCGACCATACCTCCAATGGCACCGCCGATTGCCGTCCCCCCCACAGGGAGAATAGCTGTGCCAATTGCCGCACCTGCTGCTGCACCAGCTAAACCGCCGCCAATTCCTCCGCCTGCCGAACCGACTTTTTCGCCTGCGTTTTCTTTGTTCATATCCATTAACTCAGTCGCTGATAAAAGCGCTCCAGCATATGGGAGGGCTTTGCCTCCAACTTTCCCCACTTTTCGAAGACCTTTCATAAACTTGCCGCCGGATCTGTTTCTTCCCGATCCTGTTTCTCCATTAGTAGTGGTTTCTTCACTTCCTGGCCTGCTGCTTGTTGCAGGTTCATTGATTATAGAACCTCCGCCTCCCCCACAGCAGCAACAACCGCCTCCACTTTCTTCACCTTTAAACAGCTTACCGAGGATGGCATCAAACGATTTGTCCCAAATCTTCTCCGGCAGCCCCTTCACCCATTCAACAAATTTACTTTTACCCGCCTTTAGAATTTCAGTCCATATGGCCTCTGCTTTCCCATCCTTACCTTTGTTGTCTTCATCCTGTTCCGTTTTTACAATTGCATCAATTTTAAGGATACGTTTAGCCTCGATGCTGTTAAGCTTTTTTTGCAAAGCACTCAATTTCGCGGTTGCCTGGTCGTTAATCGTAAGGGTGGCCTGATATTCTCTTGCTAAATGATTTTTCAAATAGGAGGAAATCCTGCTGGCTGTCTGGGTGATTTTATCAATGACATAGAGCGTTGCAGAGTATCCTTTTTGCAATACACCCTTCATATAGCCGGAAATTTTTTGAACAGCCGGGGTGACTCGGTCGTTAACGGCTGCAGTTAAGAAGTATTCGGCTGATGACAAATCAGACATGATGCTTCTGATCTTTTGAATGCCCGGTGTTGCCTGATCATTTATTACAATTGAAAATTGATAATTGCCAGGCAGCTTTTGCTTAATCTGATTTGAAATATTGTCGATCGTTTTGCCCGTTTTATCAACTGCTGAAATTTCTAGCTGCCATGATTTCAGGTTGGCTTTTAAGAAAACATTTAGTTTTTTCAATGTTTTCTCTGCTGTTTTCGTTTTTATTTTCATTGTGAACGGGCGACTAAGCTTTTTTTGTCTTTTTTCCAGGTCTTTAAACCCCTTCTGAATCCTTCGCAGCTTCTTAGACACCCGGTCTTCAAGTTCAAAACGTGCCGTCAGTTTTGCCATGGATTATGTACCTCCTTTCCGCGCTTCTTTTTCCAACATTTGAAGTTTGTAGCTGATGAGTCCGTATAATAATGCCTTAAACGGTTTTGGGGCTTCGTACAGCTCCCGGAGCTGGGATGGAGAATAGTGAAGTTCGTGCATCGCAAAATAGAGATACACCGCTTCTTTATTCCCATCCTTGATTAGTTTTTTGCTTCTTCTTCCAGATCTTCAAGATCGTCTTCAAATCCGTTGATTTCAATCGCTTTGTTGAGCCAGTTCGCATATTCTCCTCCGACGGACAGAACGCGTTTGGCCACTTCGACCGGGTCGGCCGTTTTATAGGCTTCTCTTAATTCCTTTGATCGGAAATCAGGATAGATCGTCGATTCAATGGCGATTCTGGCGTAAAAGCGCTGGGTGTCGAGATCCTTGACGCGGCCTCTGCCTTTGATGTTTTTATAAGTTGTATTTTCTTTTTCAAGCTCGTCAATGCGCTCGGTTGTAATCGGCTTAAACACAAACGGAATGACATTGCCCTTTTTATCGACGAACCGCTTTGAGATCGGTACTTTGATTTCTTCGGCTTCAACGGTTTGTCCCGGCATAAAAAAGGATAAATCATATACTTTTTCTTCTTGTTTTTCGCTCATGTCTGCTTGCTCCTTTAACATTCAATTTTTAGCAATAAAAAAGCACTCTCGGCTTGGCGAGAGTGCATGGTGTCATATGTCCTTGCTTCGTTCTGTAAAAAGAAGAAATAGACCAGCTTTTGCAGTCTATTTTTGAAAAGCGGGCTCGTTGTATACGGCTCCTTTTTTAAAACGTATCTTTCAGTTTTTCAGGGACGTCAAAATCTTCAAATGTGAACGGCACTTCTTCTTCGAGCGCTTCTGAGTCGACGTCAAGGCCGGCGATTTTGGCTGAGTCAAAATTCACATCATACAGTGTGACCCGTTCCGTTCCGCGGCCTGATGACTGGTCGTCAAGGACGGCTTGGAGCGTGAAATACGGATCTTCGCCTTTTTTCACGTAGTTCATCATTAATGTGACAAATTGAGATGTGACTTTATAAAATGTCGCCGTTCCCGTGCCGTTTGCACCTGTTGTTTTGTGGCCGGTCATGCGGCGGCCCATAATATTGACTTCAGCTTTATTCTTTTCGACGTTTGCCTCAAATGTTTTGATGTGAGCCATCTCTTGTCCGTCGAGAAAAAGACGGCCTTCTTTTCCGGAAATCGTGTTTTGCGCTTTTAATGCCATATTATTTTACCTCCACATTAAAGTAGAATTTTTCTGCTGCATCAACCGGCTGAACGGCCAAATCGATTAAAAACCCGTCGCGGTCTTCATTCAGTGTAATGGCAATATCGCTTTCAGAATCAAAGCCGGTAATGCCGCCGGCTTCCTGAAGTGACGTCATATACTGAATGATCAGCGTTTTGACGTACTGCAAACCATCATCGGACGCAGGAATGTCGCTGCCGCTTGCTTTTCGCGCTTTGATTAAAGCCTTTAATTCGCGGGTCAGGTCATTGTTGACTCCGTCGAGAACGCGGATGATTTTATTTTTCGAGAATTTTTTGTTCTTGTCGGCCGTGAAACTCGTTAAAGAGTTGATGTCTTTTTCGACGCTGACCGATTGATCTCGTGCATCAAACGTAAATAAAAACTCGCCTTTTTTCAGACGTTCGATGACCTGGTCTTCATCCAGACGGTTCAGGACATCAACAGCTCCTTCGTATTCGACAAATGTCAGCGACTGATTAAAAGTCGCGCCTGCGCTCGCTCCAGCAACCCATGCCGTCGCTTTTTCAGGGGTGATTTCTGTGCCGTCTTCCAGCACGACGCCTCCCGTTACATTAATGATGCCTTCATAGTCTCCGGCATAATCGGCGACAACGCCTTGGACTTTCTGGCCCTGCTTGTCGCGAAGGCGTTTGATGAAAGCGGCAAAAGTGGCTTTCAGCTGTTCATTGTCTGCAACCGGAAGTGCGATCGTATTGAAGTATTCCGTTTCGGCAGCATCTAAAAATGCGGTGTAATCAGCAACGCTTGCCGTTCCGTTTTCTCCGCCTTCCAGCTTTGTGCCCGCTGTCAGTTCAAGCGCGCCTTCCCCTTGAAACGCAACGTACGCATTTGCGGTAAGCTCTTCTGCCGTTTTGACGGTTTGTCGGTCAGCTTCATCTATTCCGACAAAGGTTGTGACATCAAACTTTTTAGAATCGAGCACATTTTCGGAAATGCGGATCGAAATGTCGTTCCCTTTCTCGCCTCCGTATTTTGCCGTTACGCTTAGCGTTTCGCCGATTTGGGCTTTCGCCGGCGCTCCTGTGTTCAGACGGTACAGCAAAACGGTCTGCGCATTTTTCTTCGCTTCGCGGAAAAGCAGAAGAGACGGATCATCGATGTTCAATCCTACTTTTTTATTTAAATCTTCAACGCTGGAAATCGATACGAATGTTTTCGGCTCCCCCCAGCTCATGACGACAGGGAGGGCAACTGTGCCGCGGTCCCCGATGGAAACCCGTTCCTCCGCTGTCGTTTTAAAATTAAAATAAATGCCGGCACGATCTTTTTCTTTGCCTGGTGTAAATGTTCCGCCGTTCATTAATTCATGACCTCCTTGGCTAAAAATGTTTGAATAAGCTGACTTGCCTCATGTTTTGAAATCTGCTTTTCTTTCACATGAAAAAGAGCACCGTCGAGAACTTCCGGCTTAATGCCGAAAAGCTCTTTCGCGTGCTCCCTCAGATCTTCGATGTAGAACAGCGCTTCACGTTGCTCTTGAGGCGCCTTTTTTGCTTCGGTGTTTGTTTTTTTGCTGACTGCCAATTATTTCACCCCGTTTGTAAAATCAATTGTTTCCAGAGAAAGTTCGCTTTCCCGTTTGTACCAGTAGCGGCTGTTCCATTGAATAATAATGGACGCTGTGCCGGAATCCCCTATCCTCGTCTCGATCCGGCTGATCCTCAAGCTGTCCCCTGTGCCTTTACCCGATCGGTCAATGAGCGGTATGATGTGCCGCGCTTCCCTTACGGCGTCTGCAATGCGCTCGGCATGATCGTGAGCCTGCTGCGAATCATGGTGAAACAGTTTCACATTCAGGGTGAAGACTTTTTTAAATGTTGAAACCGTATCATTCTCATCAAAAACAGAAGGGGGAGGAAAATATAGTGACGGTATTTGAAAATGGTCGGGTATTTCCTTTTCATAACAGACGACAGGAAAGACTTGATAAAAGAAATTCATGACAGATCCCGTTTCGTCGTTCAAAGCTTCACCTCCTTAAAGGGAATTCAGCCATGTTTGCAGCCTTTCATGCAGGCGTTTTTCAAATAAACGCTCAAATATGTAAAGCGCATGCTCCCAATAGCCTGTTCCCTTTACCCATTGCCGTTTTAAGGCCATGCCTGACCATGAACCGGGATCGTATTGAAACCGGCCGCCGTGCCATTGTCCCGGAATCCACCTGACTTCATCTTTTCCGCCTGACCAATGGCCGTCATTTACGAATGAGGCGTACTCTAACTCCGTCCCGACTTCAAGCGTGAGGCCGCCTTTTTCGATTTCCCACCTGTTCCCTTCGGCGCCCCGCTTGAAAGAGCGCAAAAGGCTGCCGGTATCAATCGATCCAGCGCGCACGATTTCGTCACGGACCAGGTCCAAAAAATCGGTTCCCGCCTGTTCAAGCCACTTGGCAGCTTCAGTTCGAAAGCCGCTCTGCCCCGCTTTTTCCAGCGTCTGCGACAGCTGTTTCAATCCTTTGATTTTCATAGTTTTTCATCCCTGACCGCTAAGACTTCCAGGTGATGGCCTTTGATGTGGCGCGGCTGCTGGAGCGTGTAGCTGACACCGTTCCAGACCGCCTGATCGTGAAGGCGCACATCTGCATCCGCCGGAAAATGGGCCAAATATGAATGATAGATGACCTGTTCGGGATCTTGCTGGATGATCGACTGGTTTTTTTCCGTGAAATAGCAGGGAACGTCCTGAAGATCAGGTGTGTCCCTGTATGTGCGGATCGGCTGCAGGTCTGGCGCGGGAATGCCGTACCTTGCTTCCTCGGCCTGATCTTCCTTTAGATGATAGATATCGCAGCGGTCGCTTAATAATCTTTTGTAGCTCATAGCGGCAGCACCTTGAATCGAACAGATTCATAATCAAGAATAAATTCTTCGAGCAGTTTATAGACGTCGGGCTTCGCCAGGCCTCCGCTTCTTGAGAGCGTATAGGAGTAGTCGCCCAATTTCTCGGATTTGTAGCCTTTCAAAAGCGATTCATCACCGTTTTTCAATGCAAAGTACTGTGCCAGCTGCAGCAAAGCGAGCCTTGCCTTTTCCGGCAGCGGATCATATTTTTCATCTGTAAAACGATGCCCCGTGATCTGCTCGGCTTCCGCTTCCGCTTCAAGGATATCCTGCCGCAGCAATTCCTGCGGCCGGTTTTTCACGGCTTCAATAACGGAATATTGGACGATATCGTCGGGCGTGATCAGCAAGTTCATCACATCCTTCCAGAGCTTTTAGCTGTTGTCCGGGGCGCTTTCGCTTGTGCCCGGACTCGTTCCCCGCCGATCGGCTATGCTTTATTGGAACCGTTCAGACTAAGGCATTTACTCTTTTACATTGACGATTTTTGCAACCGCGTCTTCTTCTTCGAATTTGCTGTCCAGTTTTGCCGTCAGGACAATGATAAATTTGCGTGCGCGAATGTCTTTATCGACTTCAATTCTGATATTGCGCGAGAAACCGAGAATGATATTTTTCGGATGCGTCAAGATAATGTCTGATGCTTCGGCGGCCGTATCTCCTTCTCCGTATGCATACGGCTGAATATTTGAGACCCCTTTAACAGGCACGCCAAAAGCGGTTGAAAGTCCGCCCTGTACGGCCGCATCCCCGAGAGTGGTTTGACGGTCTGCGACGCGGTCTTTCCATTCAACCTCCTGACCGAGCGATGTGTAGAATCTGAATTCCTGTGGCACGCGCATATATTTTGCCGGAACAGCTTTCAGCCCTTGTTTGAAAAGCTGTCGGCTGATTTGCTCCCCGCCTGCATCGACGATGTGGGAGACCGACTGCTTCCGGATCCCGTCGAGCTGGGCAAGATACGGATCTGAAGATGAGACATCACCGTTGACGATCAGTTCTTCAATATCCACGGCAGCCCGTTCCGCCAGCATTTGCATCAACGTCTGTTGAAGGCCGTCTTTTTCAATGTTATTTTCGAGCGTGTCATAAGTAATATTGACTTCGGCAATGACTTCTTTCGCATTCAGCTCGACCGTGCTGGTCACCGGTGCGGTTAATTGGTCTTTCGCCAACGCTTTACCTTCATCAGCTGCTCTTAGAATCCGCTGGCCAAAACCGATCTTTTCAAATTTTTGCGAGTCATTTTCCATTTGAATGACGCGCGATTCGCTGAAAATTGTCGGCGTGTTTTGCACCATGCGAATAAATGCAGAAGCCTGCGCCGGATTCATTAATCCTCCGCTTTTCAGCGTCGCAAGCGACATCTCGGCTTTACGAATAATCTCTTGATTTCTCATTGTCTTCCTCCTCCAAATTAAAGCAATCCGCTCCAAATCGATTTTTTAACTTCTTCTTCCCCTTCTTTTTCAGCCGCTGCCTGCTTTGAGGCGCCTCTCATCTTTTCGAGTGCTTCAATGCGTGCAATAAGAGGGGCGAGCATGTCCTCGACGATTTCCTTCACATGTGCGTCTTGGTCTGTCTGCTGCTCTTTTTCATCTGCTGCTTTATCCCCTTCCAAATCGTCAAGACGTTTGAGAAGCGGAGCCAAGACGGCTTCAATCGTTCCTTGAACTTCTGATCGTTTCATCTTTTTTTCTTCCTCTCCCGTTTTTTGTTTGTCGCCGGCAAAAAACTGCTTAAACAGCTGAAAGAAACTGCCGGGCTCATCGGTTTCAGAGCCGGCGCGGGGCGCGTGCTCGACCGTTTCGGCAGTGCCCGCCATGCTGTAGCCGGTGATGCTTCCTTTTTTAATCTGTTCCCAGATCTCATCGCCGGCTTTTGTGACCAGCACCCAAGAGCCTTTCACAATCGTTTCGCCGTTTACTTCAAAATCAGCCGGCGCAACATAGGACTCCACGACTTCTCCGACGCCTCCCTGGAAATTGTGATCCTTGTCGATCTTCCGGGCATTTTTCAGAAAACCGTGGGCGGCTTTTTGAATTTCTTCAGCCGTCATAAAGTCGCCGTGGGCATCCTGAATGTCGGGCTCGTAGACTACGCCGTAGACGAGCTTCTTTTCATCCTCAGCTTTTGCAATCAGCTTGACTTCCTTTTGAAATGTCGGCGGTTCACTCGACTTCGTCATAAAAAATTTCTTTTTGTTCGCCGCTTTGTCGACATAACTGACGAAATTGATCTTGGCATTTTTAAGCTCTCTCGGCACGAAGTGTTCACCTCCTTTCAGTGATCTGTTTCAATGTCTCGACGGCTTCCTGCAGTTCAGACAGCAGTGCTCCGGCTTCCGCTTCAGCATTCTTTGAGCTTTCCTGGTAAACGAGCGGCCTGCTGAATTCTTCTTCCGGCCATTCATCAAGCGTCTTGCCGAGCACTCTGCCGGCCAGGTCTCGCAAATCATTTGCAGATACCGCTCCCGCCTGAATAAAAGGACCGAGCACTTTTGCGATCTCAAGCGGATCGCGAAAGTCCGGTCCTTTCAGCTGGAACCTCGCGTGAAAAATGTTTAAATCACGGAGAAACAGCGTATTCAGCTTGCCGATCAATATTTTCCGCTCCGGTTCAAAAACCTGTTCTTCGGTGATTTTGCGGGCGGTATCGGCTGTCGCCCTGTTATATTCATGGGCATCACCAGTGTAGAGCGGCGGGAGCCTAAAGGAAGAGCGGATTTTATTCCGGGTTTTCTCGTCATATTCAAGAAACAGCGCATCTTCCTGCAAAATTTCGGCGAGGGATTTGATGTCCACTTTCACCGGTGTAATGTCCTGGCTGCCGTGAATGTCTTTTTCCTGTGCGATCCCCTCTGCTTCGATCAGCAAAAATTTGTGGGCATTTTCAACGCCTTCCAAGTCGTTCATATATTCCTGCAGCTCTCTGTAGGAAGCCTCTGAGAGCATGCCGTTTTCAACCGTAATGACGGCAGGTACGTGCCGGCCTTGTCTGAAGTACATATAATTCAGCTCTTCCGCTTTCCGCGCTCCGTACAGGTTGACAATATTTCCGATCCAGCGCGGAACGCCGTAGACGCCGCTGCCGATTTTAAAATGGATCGCTTCATTCGCGCTTCGTTCAGGCGGAGTCTGTCTGTCAAACGCTCCGGTGGTCATATCCATGACGCGCGGATCGCCGTATTCTTTAAAGTACACTTTCCTGCCGTCAATCATCTGAACGTATTTGCGGAACCTTTTTTCCCTTTTGATGTTTTTTAGCGATCCGTTTTCCATGTAGGTGTATTCAACTTCGATCGGTTCTGTAAATCCGCATACGCGCATATTTTTGACATCGAGATATTCTATACCGGCCGGCTGCCCCGCACCGTTTCTGAGCACCTCCAAAAACCCGTTCCCCGTTTTTTCGCGGTCCTCTATCATATGGCTTAAAATCGTTTCAGCCGATTCATCAAAATGAAGATGGCGGCAAAAATCTTCAAGCCTTGTCCAATCGGTCTCAGCAGCTTTTTTCTTATCGGGCGTCACATCCGCACCGTTGAAATCAAAAGCGTATTCTACATCGAGCCCGAACCCCGCAATATTCGTTTTATAGGCGTCAATGCATTGCTGCAGAATTGAAGAATATTCGGCAATGGCTTTCAGTTCTTTCAAATTGTAAGGCGGAGCGATAATCTCATCGCCGTAGATCTCCGAAAATTGATCTTCATATATTTGTTTTGTTACAGGCCCGTGAAAACGGGATTTCATGACTTTCGCTCTTACCGTTTGCTGAGTGGACATAGCTATCTCCCCCTTTTCCTGTTCGGCCGTTTTCTCACTTCCGGCTCAGCCTTCAAATCGGTGACTTCATAATCATCAAGCGCGTACCATAGCGCGGAAAGCGTGTGCGGATCAATTGTAAACTGATCCTCCTTCAGATTGCCGTCTTTATCCGTCGCATAGGTCAGCGGCTTCAATTCGTAGATCGTATTGGCACATCGGTCAGAACAGAATATTTTTTTAAACCGCTTGATTTTTTTCGTATATTGCAGGCGCGAGCCTTGGAACTTGTGGGCTGCTGTCATGTTAAAACCGTTCTGCCTGAAAAACTGAATGCTTTTCGGCTCAGCGGGATCAGCTTTGATCAGCTCCTTCGTAACCGCGAATTCGTTAAGCTCTTCAGCCGTCTTGTCGTCTGTCATTTTATTTTTGTAGTACTCCCAATAGATATATAGATATTTTTTGTCGGGATCGACGGCCGCCCGGACGACGGCATTGTAGGATGCCTCAAATCCGAAATCCATTCCGGTTCTCTTCAGCGGGTTGGAAATGGCGGAGATCTGTCTCATGACCTCCTCATGCTCCATCACTTCAAATTGCGGCAGAACCCTTGTGCCGTTTACCCCGAACCGTCCTTTTCTGGCAATCCGGTACAGATCGGGATCATATGCTTTCATATCATCAAGCTGTTTGAGGTAGCTTTTCGGCAAAAACAGGTTGTCATCCGCTGTAGAATGGTGGTAATACGTATCACCGACGACAGCGACCCGCTTTTTGTACAAGACCTCATCATCCAAAATAAACCGCTTGTTCCGCTCATCCTTGAAAAAATGTCTGTACGTCCAGTTTGACTGGCTGACGGGGTTTGTCGTCAACATCATATACAGCCTGTGATCAGGATGCCTCAGCCGGCCGATCAGTTCCTTGAAGCCCTCATACTTCACTTCCGAACATTCTTCAATCCAAATCAGCGAGATGTTGTTGACGGATTTCAATTTCGCCGGGTTGTCCATCCCTTTAAAAATAATCCGGCTGCCGTTTGCAAACCTGATGTGCATCGGTGAAGCAACCGCCTCGGCCGCCTTATGAACACCCAGCTCATCGATAATGGATGCGAATAAAGAAAACGTCGAATCCCTGTGTGTTTCAAACACTTCCCTTACGACAAGAGCGGTCCGCTTTTCCTGAAGCAGCTTTAAAATGACTTTTAAAGCGGTATGATAGCTTTTCGACGAACCGTATCCGCCGACAAGAAATTGAAACGTCTGATCCCAGTTAAACAAATAATCTTCAAAATGCGGATTGACTTCTTTCATGATCAAGCCGGATCACCTTTTCGGGCGATTACCACTTCAACGGGACCTGATTCCGCATCTTTGTCGGCTTTTTGTTTGGCGAGCTTCAGCTTCTCATTTTCAATTTTCCGCTTAAATGAATCAGGGAAAAGGTCAAAATACTGTGAGAGCTTATCGAGCGCCTTCATTTTATCGGCCAGCTTAATCGCGATTCCTTCTTTCCCGAGTTTCGCTTCCGTGATGACTGTGCCATCGACGAGGTCGGAATGTTTCACATCGACAAAGCTGACCTCTTTCATAACCGGATTGTTTTCTTCATCAAACAGCGGTCCGGACTTTCCGACAGCCTGTACCTCTTTTTTGCCGAAAGTCACATAATCGGTCATATCGGCAAACGCGATTTTCACATAAACTTGGAGAACATCCATTGCCTCGACGAATATCTCCCCTACCATTTCTTTTTTGATCCGCCTGATTTCATCGGCCACCTTTTCGTTTTTCAGAAGCCGGCAGCCTGTCACATGTGCGCTGGCCGGGGAATAGCCCGCTTTTACCGCCGCTTGGGTGGCATTGAAGCTTTTCACATAATAGATGCAAAACAGCCGCTGCCGTTCATTCAGCCCTTCATTGTGGATGTCTGCTTTTCCCCGGTCCGT
Source organism: Bacillus haynesii (assembly GCF_001969855.1). Classification (GTDB taxonomy): domain Bacteria; phylum Bacillota; class Bacilli; order Bacillales; family Bacillaceae; genus Bacillus; species Bacillus haynesii. Next base: position 230,495 of record NZ_MRBL01000007.1, on the reverse strand, counting down.
GTCATCCCCATTTAAAACCTCTTTCCAACGGTCGCGGGTTTTCCAAACGCTGACTTTTTTATTTGAAACACCGAGTTCTCTTGCGATAGCAAGATTCGTAATGTTCCCCCCGTATTGTTGATAGAGACGAAAAGCTTCATCCCTTTTTGGATCCCTTTTCCTTGGCATTGTTCATCTTCACCGCCTCTCATTATCAGAAACAGTAATATTTCATCACTATATGAATCTTCCATTTATGAACAGTACGTTATATTTTTTTCTCTTTTCACTTATAGGTGGCAAACGTATGACAAAAGACAGATATCAGAGTGTCGACAAACTCTCGCATTCGTTGTCAGGCCTGCTGAGTCGATGCTCACGAATAGGAGACGGCTAGCCGACCAGGCGTCGTGCCTGAACGCCGCCGTCATCATATCCTGTGAAAGTCAGCTCCGATGCTCGGCTTTCCTAGACTGCAAGGGTTGCGGGTCGCGTTGAAGGGATGACAAAATCCCAAAACAAAAAGCCGTTTTTGGATATTGTCAACAATCTGGCTATATCGTTATGCCATACAATCGAGAGGCTTTTCGATTTGTTTCGCGATTTTCAGCTGTGCCCGTTTTACATTGGTTTGAACAGTAGACTTTTTGATGCCGAGCATGGCGGCAATCCGCTCATAGGAAAACTGTTCGACCTTATGTAAAATGAAGATTTCTTTTTCGCGTGCCGTAAGGGCAGACAGTGCGGTTTCAATCCGGGCTTTATCGTATGCTGACACTTCCTGAGCAGGTTCAAATGCAATCTGTTCTGAGAACGTGTCGATGATCTGCGGATCTTTCAGGAGCATCCGTTTATAAGCGTCGCGCCTGTCAATCGCCCGTCTGATTCCCGGCTCCCTTCCGTTTTCAAGCCAGTCGATCACATATTCCAAATCGGTCATCATGTTTCTGATCAGTTTTTTATCTTTCAGCTGTTCAGCCGTCAGCCCTTGTTCATCTTGATAGGGCCGATATAGTTTTTTCGTGTTTTTCAGCGCTCTTTTATATTCGAAAAGCAAATCTTCCATTTTGGTGTACCTCCGTTTTTTTGAAATAAAAAAGGACACCAATCAGCCGCACAGTAAGATGTGCATCTGATCAGCGTCCGCAGGCTTTCCGTCTTGGACTAATATTCAAGTTGTAGAGCTATAGCTTAAAGCCGATTTCAAATTCGACCCTTGCGAGGTCTCCCTTTCTCGTTTCAATGACGGTTTTGCCGTGCTCAGGCGCCTCGGCCTGCCATGCCGTGCCGTTCATGCCGTCAAGTACGATCACCGTCACCTTTCCTTTTTTGATGCGGCTTGCAACCGTCGTATCGTGGATATCTGTTAACTTTGCCGGATGGTTCATCTTTTTTCCTCCTCTTCAAATTCCGCTTTTGCGACGACTTTTTCTAAAATGCTCATCAATTGATTCTCAACTGAATCACCGGGAGCGTGCCGTTTTCGCTTCAAATAGGCAAGCGTGAGCTTCACTGCGGTCAAAAGTTCGGGAGCCGCAGCGATTAAGCGGGCATTTTTTTCCTTGGAATATGCGCTGTAGTCGGCGACTTTGGCAATCACCCGCCCGTTGGAATAAGGAAATCGCTTCTTTTCGGCTTTGCTGTATGCTGAATAAATGTACAGATCGGTATTTGTTCTGACGACGCGCCATGGTGATGGGCTGTACGCCTCACTTTCGTTCTTCACGTATGTCTTCCTCACTTTCCGTCTTCTTCATGCCATCGTTTCATTTGTGCATCTCTTTTTGCCGCTGTCCAGATGATGAGAATCATAGCTTTTAAACATTTAAGCACCTTGTTTCACCCTTGTTGTCATTTTTGCAATCAGCGCTTCCAGATGTTTGATCACATCCGTCAAATCACCGCTTTCAGCGCGGCAGTTCGGACAAGCGCGGAAAATCGTTCCGATCCTTGCGTCCTGATGGACTGATTTTCTCCCATTACATAGCGGACACATCAAACCATCCCCTCCAGTCTATGATTGATGCCGAAAGAGCTCCCGTTCAGGACGACGAGAAAGTCCTGGCACATTTCGACCAGCCTCGTTCCGAGCGCTTCGTCTATGCCGACAATTTCTTCAACGGTTAGCTCGCTGGACAGCATGATCGGCTTATGGTTCAAATACCTGTAATTGACGACGGCATATGTCTGTTCGATCTGCCATTCCGTCGCCCGCGGCCTGCCTCCCACCGGCTTAAACAGATCATCGAGGAACAGCACATCGACTTGCTTCATTCGGTTCAGCTTATCCTCAAGCAACGAGAAGTCCTGCTTTAAATCATTGAATCCTTCGACAAACGGAAAATACAGGACGGGTACGAAAAGCTTCCTCATCAGCTCATTGGCGGCGGCCGTCAGCAAATGAGTCTTCCCTGAACCGGGTTGTCCCAAGAGTGCGATGCTGTTTCTGCGTCTTTCCTGAATGTCCCGGTAGGCTTGTACATACTCAACAGCGCATTCATACGCCTCTTTTACAGATTGGTGCTTTCCTTCCGTCTTGAATTGAGCAAAGTTTAAGTTTTTAAATTGTTCGGTGATTTCGCTCGACTTCAACAGCTTTTGCGCTTTGCGCCATTCGCGGCAGGCGCATGATACCCATACTTCCATCGTTCCGCGCCGTTCGATAAACCCGAGTTCATCTTTGCACTTCGGACAGTCATACCGTTTTGCGGCGGAGTCTTCCGGTTTGTCCCCCTGTGATAGACGGCTCCTGTTTCTCAGTTCGTCCATAACCTCTTCGATTGTTCTTTTGGGCATTGTTCTCCCTCCTGACAGTTGTTTTCGCTTCCGCTTCGGCCAGCCGGCCGATGATATATTTTTCACAGTAGCTGAAGACTTTGATCGTTTCATGGCGGCTTCGGCGCCGCGTCTCATACTCCTCAAAGCATTGTTCAAGCCATTTGATTGTTTGCGGAAGAGACACTCCGCGGGCGACAATCCGGGCGATGGCCTGGTAGTCTTTTGATGAGGGATGGACAGGCTTTCCTTCCTGTAAAGACCTGAGAGCGGCAAATCGTTCTGCTATTGTTTTTATGGAACTCATATTATGTTTTGTGTTAATTTGTGTGATATCTTTATTAGATTGGACAAGCTTGTCCGCACGGCCAGTCTCTTCTGTCCGATCAGGCAGTTCTGTTCGGACATGGCTGGCGCAGGCAAATTTTTTTGAATGTCTGACTGACAAAATCATTCCGTAAGGCGCTCTTGTGACTGCAATGTAGCCGTTTCGTTCGAGAAGAGCGAGCCACCTTCTGATCGTTTTTTCGTTGACGCCGAATTGAAGAGCCAGTTCTGCTGCTTTCAGCGGCTTGTTGCCGAGCACGATGCCCCATGTCATCCCATCGCGTTCGATTTCCTTTGTTGTTGAACTGATGCACCATAAAAACAGCCAAATGGCATGGCCTATTTTCTCGTAGTGCACAGGTGTTAAAAGCCCTGAGTAAACCGAAAAGGGATAGCTTTGATTCAGCTGACGGGACATTCATCTTCCCCCTTCCTTCTGCCTTTTGCTGTTCAGCCTGAGGTACCGTTCGTATTGGCCTTTATGATCGAATTGGAATACAGGCTTTCCGTCTTTCGTAAAAGCGATGAATCCCCCGGCTTCGCCGAGCCGCCATTGATCAAACCGGTCTGAGCTGTAGGAAATCACAATTTTACCCATGCTGCCTCCTTTTGGATATCCGGCGATTCCGCCGGGTCTTCGCATTTGCTCTCTGTCGGCTTCCTTTGGATAGCCGTGCGTTCGAATGTGTGTGACCATCGGATGTTCAAGATTCATGACATCGCCTTCTTTCATACAGAGCTCCATTGATACAATATGTATCCACACAAACCTGAAAAAGATCGGGAAACAGCAATCGATCAGGCACTGAATAAAGCGTTTCGAATTTCAACATCGTTTCTCTGCCGGGATTGCGTGTTCCCCTTTCGATTTTGCGAACATAAATCTCGGAGAGTCCAAGTCTTTCCGACACTTGCTTCTGTGTCCATCCCCTCTTAGAGCGCTCTTCGATCAATCGTTTTCGCACATGTTCTCACTCCCCATTTTTGATACAATACGTATCTGATGGTTTGATTATATACGATACACTTCTTATCATCAACACTTTTTTGATACTTTTTTTATCATTTGTTTATTTCGATACATTTTGTATCTATAATAGAGATAAACATGCCGAATTGAGGAAGAGAGGTCATTCTATGTTAGGCGGCAGACTGAAGAGCTTGAGAGGAAAACGGACACAGGAAGAAGTGGCAAAGCAGATCGGTGTATCGCGGGCACGCTACTCCCATTACGAAAACGGAAGAAGCGAGCCGGACTATGAAACATTAAAAAAACTCGCCGATTACTATAAAGTGACGATAGACTATCTGTTGACAGGAACGGAAAAGAAAAAAACGATTGAAGACGAAATCGCAGATCCGGATCTGCAAATTGCATACCGCGACATGCAGGAATTTTCCCCCGAAAGCAGACAGCAGGCCATCGAGTTCATTCAATACTTAAAAGAAAAAGAGAAGAAACGGAAGCCCGAAGATAAACAAAACGGATAAATAAGGAATTTTTATTAAACATGACCTGGTGAGCGCCGATTTAATAGATAAGACGATAAAAAAGGGAAAGATTTGCTAAAGAGGCTGCTCATCGTATATGATAGATTTGCATGAAATCATGACAGCCCCTTTGACGGGCTTTTCTTTCCCGCTAAAAACAGAACATTCGTTCGAAAGGGTGTCTCGTATTGAAGTTTTATTTATCTCACCTAGAAGAATACGTAAAAAATATGTACCAAAAGTTTGGTTTTTTTGAACCCCACCAGATTGATATGAATCGCATAGCCGCTCATTTTAACATTTGGATTCACTATGAAAATGTCAACAGCATGATGATTAAGCATGACGGCATGTACAGCATCATTCTCAACAGCAGCCTTTCAAAGGAAAAGCAGTGGGAGGATTTTGCCCATGAGCTGTGCCACGTATTAAAGCACGCGGGAAACCAGCTTTACATGAATCAGATGTTCAGGGAGCTGCAGGAGTTCCAGGCCAATCAATTTATGTACCATTTTTGCGTCCCTACTTTTATGCTTTTAAAAATGGATTTTCCTCAGCTGCGATGCCAAGCCGCTAAAATGATCGCCGACCTCTTTAAAGTCACGGAATCGTTCGCTGTCAAGCGGATCGAGCTCTTTGAAAAGCGGCAAGCCGGGATCCAGTTTCATGAGGCGTGGATGGCAAGCCTTTCCCAAGAGAGCGAATCAGCGAATGCAGTCCGTCTTGAAGAAGAAGACGAACTTGCACGCTACCGGCGGGAAAGCCGCCGCCCGTACGCAGCAGCAAGCGGCCTCGGCAAAATGGTCGCGGCAGAAAGCCGGCCGGCTTATATGCTGAGAAAATAAAAAACAGCCGGCTCAGCTGCCGGCTGCACTCGGCCCATACGAGATGCAGGCTCCTTCCTTCAAAGCTTTGACATAGCGGGAAAACACCTCATTTTGAGACGTTCGCCTGCCCTTTAATGTGAATTGCTCAAACATCGCCTTCCGCTGGGCGGTGCTGATTTCAAATTGCACGCTTAAACCGGTTTGGCAGCGATTGTTGATGCTTGCAGAGTTTGTACCTGAAAGATATCCCTTTTCAGCCGCCAGCTCCGCAGAAAATCCGTGCTTCTCCAATGTCTCCGCAAACATCAAGGCGCGCCTTCGATCTGTCCCCCCGATGAGCGTATGTCGGCGGGAAGGCTCGTCATATCCGTGAAACGCCAGTATGTATCGATGTCCTGCAGCCATTCGCACGGCAAGCGGGCAGTCAAAATGGGCGCTTGTCACATGAAGACTCTTATTGCCGCGCCTTTTCAATCCTTCCAATAAATAAACCGAAAAACCCTCTTCAAAAGCCCTGACAATTTCACTGATGCCGGGCTCGATTCCGCCACCGTGGGGAGCCATCACAAGCAGAGCGCTCCCTGCATCCCGCGCAGCCACCGAATAATCGGTTCCTTCTATTTCGTTTTCTGCCATCTCTGTAAAGCTGCCGTATTGGTCAGTTAAAGCCTGCTTCATCTTTCGATTTTTGCACCTGCCTGTCCTGTTTTTATGTAGTGTACCGGGAGTTGCAGCGGTTGTAAATATGTTGGCTTCTAGGAAAATGAAATCTCTTTTAAATAGGTATATAAACCTAAATCGAAAGATTCATTTTCTTGGATATACAGGATGTATTCACCAATCCCCTTCCGTAAAGTGGTAAACTCTAATATGATTGCAACTTTAGTATTAGAGGAGAATGCCATGAAGACTCTGGACGTTCAGTCGCTGCACAAAGCGATTGATCATACGCTTGAACAATTAAAGCAACAATCAGAAGAAATCGTCAACCTCAAAAAAAGCGTGGAGGGTATCACATCGCTTAATGACGCCTTAAAAGGAAAAGGCGGCGACGCAATACGGAATTTTTATAAAGAGTGTCACACACCATTCCTTCAATTTTACGAAACTTTTATCGAAGAATACCAATCAGCACTGAAGAAAATCAAAAGTGCATTGAATTCCCTGGAGCCACAACACAATGGATATATTTCGCAAACCTTCCTCGATAATGAGCTGGAACAAGGAGTGAAAGATGCCGATCGCACCACGAAGCGTTTGGTTTCTAAAACGAATGCTACGATCTCTAAAGTCAGCCATATAGTCGATTTGCCGGAATTAGATGATAGTAACTTTCACGAGAATTATTCGAAAGCTTTAAAAGAAATCAATCAGACAATTGAAAAATTACATACATTCGACAGGGAGCAGACGAACACCCTCAAAACCGCTGAAAACGACTTAGAAACAATGCAAAGATACATTGCAAGGCTTAAAAAAATGTACACAGGCCCTAAAATTGAAATCACTGGCTATCAGAAAGGTTCTATTTTAAAACCGGATATAATGGATACCTTGAGTGGAAACCAGGATACAGCGATGGGCGTTATGTTGGATAAGCTGGATAAGAGATCAAAACTCGAAAAGGAAGTTAGCGAAGCTAACAAACAGGTTAATAAAATCTCTCACCTAAAGGAGAAGCTCGAAAATGTCATTGATCCTGATGAATTTGTTGAGATTGCAAAAGAGATTGGAATTGAAAATCTGACAGAAAAGCAGCAATATTACTATTTTTACACTATAAATAGAAAACGAAAACAAAGTGGTATCATGGGGCGTATCAAGCAGGGCATTGAAGAAGGAATAGAAGATGTGGCCGTCGATACAGTGACAGGAATACGAGATACCATAACCAATCCAAAAGAGACGCTAGAGGGCATTACCTACACAGTCACTCACCCTGTAGAAACATTTGAAATCCTAAAGAAAGATATCGAGGACTCCTTCGTGAGGGACGTCATCAATGGTGATGCAGAAAGCAGGGCGAGATGGTTTACTTACGCTACTGGAATGGTTGCGTCATCCATTGTCGGAACGAAAGGTGCAGACAAAGTTAGCAAATTGGCTAGGGCAGGCAAGGTGGGAAAAGCCGCATCTAAGGTAAAGAATGTCTCTAAAAAGACAGCTAGCAAGGGCATAGAGAGTGCGAAAAAGGCAGGTAAGAAAGCAGCTGATAAAGTTGTCAGGGATTTTAAAGATATTAAAAATCTCCTTCCGAAAATCCAAATCGCTTCCCCTCAACTAGCTTTAGCCAATGCTGGCAAAGTTCCGTTCAATACTATAGATGGATCTCGATTGAAAGATAAATTAATTCAACAAACCAAAAAGATTTCTGATCAAGCAAGACATCGAATGGCCAGCATCCTTGCGGGTGGTTCCTCCAAAACGAAAACAGACATTAAAGTAGACTCAAAAACCATACATAAAGTGAAATATGGTGACCATTTCACAAGAGTGAAAAGAAGAAAGGTGTTAAAACCGAACATTGAGTATACAACGCCTGTAGGCTATACTTATAAAACTGATCATAAAGGACGTATTACAAATGTCAGCGGCAAACTGAATTTGGGAGCAGCAAAGAGAAACAAATACGCTCAAAGAATTGCCGGCCGTGAGGACCGATTAAAAACCGATGAAGGCGGCCATCTCATTGCAAGTATATTCGAAGGATCTGGAAAGCTTGACAACCTTGTGCCGATGGATGGTAACTTAAATAAAGGAGAATGGAAAAAGCTTGAGAACATGTGGGCTAAACATCTCGACAAAGGAAGAACAGTTGAGGTTAAAATACAGCCAGTTTATAAAGGGAATTCCCAAAGACCGGCAAGCTTTGAGATAGAATATAAAATCGGAAAACGCGAATGGGAAGTTGTGAAATTTGATAATAAGCCTGGAGGTAGGTAGCCAATGGATGAAAATAAATTAAACACGATATATCAAGAAATTGCAGAGACAGTTGTTGAGACTATACCAGAGGAATGGTCAAAAGTTTTGATTTATGGAGAAATTCTTGAAGATGTGCAAAAAGGATTCTTTTATTATTATCCTGAAGGAAATGATTCACCGGTATATTGTCATAATATCCCTGAATTTTTCAGTATTGAAAAAGAAGACTATCGGAATCTTTGGAGACAATTAATCAATAACTTAGAAAAGCTATGGTACGAATTTAAGAATAGTGATCAAAAGACTTGGACGAGTCTCACTATGATCATTCAAAGTGATGGTGAATTTAATATCGATTACGACTATGAGGATTTATCAGATGCTGATGATTATGAAAGAAGAATTGTATGGGAACACAAATATTTAGGACTCTGGCCAGAAGATGAAGATGATAAGGAAGTTTTAGAGCAATACCTTGAATCTAATCAAGATGAAAATGAATAGACAATACAAATGAGATTCAAAAAAGTAGTTGAACCAAAATCGAAATCACCTGAGGCAAGAAAATGATTCTTCGGGTAAACATGTCGGTTTAAGAACAAGCAAATACGAAATATGATTAACAAAGTGAGGTTGCCTGCTGGCAGCCTTTTTTATTTGGGATCCTATCCTCTTTGCAGCCCTTATGAAAACGCTCCAAATATGATATATGGTGATTAATTAGGTCTCGAAAAACACCTTAGGAATTTTTCAGAACACTTTCTTCACTCCCCCCACTCACACAAACTTTAACCCCAAAATCTCATTAATAACTCACAACCGGATATTTTTCTGATATCATGAATATACACTGCATGATTAGGAATGAATGTTTAATGATTAAAAAAACTCTCGGTACCATGTTCGCAGTGACAATGATCTTTCTTTTGATCCTCACTGTGTTTACGCTCTTATTCGGGTCTTATTATTTCGGCGTTGCCGGCTTTTTCGCGATTTTCGGCGTTACATACGAATCACCCTGGTCGCTCTTCTGGTATATCCTTTTATCCTTTGGCCTCGGCGCGCTATTTGAAATCCCGGAAAAGATTCTGAGCTTTATGATCGGTCATAAAGCCGTGACCTTTATGATCGAATGTTTTTTTACGTGGCTTGCCATCCATCTCGCTGATGAATTGATGGACAGCATCACCATCCCGCTGGATGTCGAAATCATCGCCTGTCTGTTTTTATTCGTCATTCATCTGGCATTTGAAGACAACAAAGAAAGAAACCGGACATACGAGGATTGAGAAACATTTCCTGCGAAGGGAGAACAGAACTGTGACGTTTATCATTTTACTGGCCGGCTTGTTTCTTTTGATTCAACTCAAAAGACGTTCCGCAGAAAAATGTTCGGCTATGTTTTTTTAGCCTTTTATTTAACGGTGCTCGGACTTGATACCATCAATTCCACTTTTGTTCACCTCATCTCTGACAGCCTTTTGTCGATCTTGGCAGTGATTGCTGTGGCGCCGTTGCTTGCCGGCTTTCTTAAGCCTTCAGCGGATTCCCGGTGAACCGAATATGGACAAATCGTCCTTTTTTTAAAACAGGCCTTCAAAAAAGGTCTTTTTTTTCGTTAAAATTATATAGACCGATCAGTATAAAATCATAAGGGAATGATAGAATGGCAGAAAAAATGAGCAGCCGCGACAAAGTATTGCGGGCAGCTTCACGATTGTTCCGCAAACAAGGCTACCATGCCACAGGTCTGAGCCAAATCACGGCCGAAAGCGGAGCGCCGCGGGGATCGCTTTATTATTATTTTCCCGGCGGCAAAGAAGAACTGGCGCAAGAGGCGATTCAATTAACCGGGGAAAGAATCAAAGCGTATATATTGTCAGCGATCAGCCGTGAAGTTGATCCTGTCAAGGCGTTTCAATCTTATATCCAGATGATGGCTGACGGAATCGAGCAATACATCATGGAAGAAAACGATGATATTCCGATCGTATCCGTCGCCGCAGAAACGTGGTCGTTCAGCGAAAGGCTCCGCCAAACGTGTGAACAGGTTTATCAAGACTGGCAGCTTGTCTATCAGGATAAACTGCTCCAGTCAGGCTACGCGCCGGAAACGGCCGAGACACTGAGCGTTGCGATACAAGCGATGATTGAGGGTGCGTATGTGCTCTCAGTGACGAAAAAAAACGGTCGGCCCCTCAGTGCAGCCGCCGAACAAATTCCTTTTTTACTAAAACGATCATAAAGGGTGGGAAATGCAAATGGAACAAGCTAAAAAAGGCTCCTTCATGATTATCGCAATCTTAATCGTCGGAAATTTTCTCGCTCTGATTAATGAGACGGTCATGAATGTGGCTTTGCCGAAGATTATCGACGATTTCGGCATTTCAGCAAACACAGCGCAGTGGCTGTCAACCGGATATATGCTCATGATCGGCATCGCCGTGCCGATTACCGCGTTTTTAATGCAGCGCTTTACGACAAGGCAGCTGTTTCTGTCTGCGATGACGTTATTTACAGCGGGAACCTTTCTGGCCGGAATCGCTCCGGTCTTCCCGCTCGTTCTCGCCGGACGGATCATTCAGGGCTCAGGTACAGGTTTGATACTGCCGCTTGTGATGAATGTGATATTGACTTTGATTCCGCCGCAAAAACGCGGAACGATGACCGGAATCCTCACGCTCGTTATTTTATTTGCCCCGGCGATCGGTCCGGTCATCTCAGGCTATATTGTCGAGCATTATTCATGGCGGGTTGTTTTCTTCATGATGCTGCCAGTATCGGTCTTCATGATTTTTTACGCGGCGTTCCGCTTGAAAAATGTAACCGAACTGACGTATCCGAAAATTGACATATTATCAATTCTTTTATCGACTGTCGGGTTTGGCGGAATCGTTTTCGGCTTCAGCAACGCCGGGGAAGCAGCGGGCTGGAGCAGTCCGAAAGTCATCATCGGACTGGCGGCCGGTGTCATCGGATTAATATTGTTCGTCATGCGCCAGCTCAAATTGAAAGTGCCGATGCTTGATATGAGGCCGTTTCGTTCAAAAATATTTTCCGTCTCGGTTATCCTGATGTGGATCGTGATGATGCTTCAGTTTTCGATGATGCTGATTTTGCCGCTTTACTTCCAGATGGCGCTTGAGCTGTCACCGCTTTATACAGGCATTCTTATGCTGCCGGGCGGCCTTGTCCTGGCAATGACATCTCTAGTTGCAGGACGCCTGTTTGATAAGCTTGGCTTTAAACCGCTGTTGATCACCGGATTGATCATTGTGATTGCCGTCCTTTCGCTATTTACGAATATTTCAAGCGATACGCCGATGGCGGTCGGAATGATGCTGTACGCCGGCTTCACACTCGGCGTCGGATTGACGATGGCTCCGATTATGACGCTCGGTTTGAATCAGGTCCCAAAACCGCTGTACCCGCATGGTTCGGCGATTATGAATACGGTCAATCAAGTGTCAGGGGCCATCGGTCCGGCATTGTACACGACGATCCTGACGACCGTTTCGAATCGCTTTATCGCGCATTCTTCCGGAGGCAGCCGTCAGGAGCTGCACATGCAAGGCATGACAGAAGGCGTTCATATGGTTTATTTCATAGCCATCGTCTTTGCAGCAGCTGCTCTTGTGATTTCGGTTTTTGTGAAAAGCAGACGCGAGGAACAGCATGCAGCATAAACATCGATCCATCAAAAAAATGCAGGAGGCATGAAACGCCTCCTGCATTTTTTGATATTAGTTTAAAATTTTGACCTTTACAGTTTTGACGCCCCAATTGAAAGCGTCTTTTTTATCTGGAATAAATACGTCTATTTTATGGCCTTTAATGGCGCCGCCGGTGTCTTCAGCCGTCGCTTCGCCATAGCCTTCCACATATACTTTCGTACCGAGCGGAATCACGCTTGGATCAACCGCGATCACTTTCGCATTGCGGTTCGCATTCAGGTCGACTCCCGTTTTGGTGATGCCTGAAATGCCCCCGTCATTCGCCGTATACGCAGTTGCTGTCACTGTGATTTCCTTTTGTACGTTGACAGGCTGATCATTTTGTTTTGGAGCGGACTCTTGTTTCACAGGCGCTGTTACAGCTGTTGCAGCTGCCGCTTCTCCGTTTATTGCAATCGTTTGCCCTGCAATAATCAAGTCTGACTTCAGATTGTTCCGTTTTTGAAGATCGCTTACAGTCACACCGAACTCTTTTGCGATTTTTGAGAGCGTGTCCCCTAGCTGAACGGTGTACTGCTTTTCTTCAGATTTTTCTTCTTGAGAAGAAATGTTCAGCTTTTGACCCGGTAAAATCAGATCTGATGAAAGCTGATTCCATTTTTTTAAGTCCTTGAGGTTCATTCCGTAGTTTTGAGAAATCCCCCAGAGCGTGTCTCCTTTTTGAACTTCGATTTCTTTTGCTGAGGCAGTCGCTCCGAATGCAGTCGCCGACATAGCTGCGGCTGCAGCCAAGGACATGATTGTCTTCTTCATAAGTTAAATCCTCCCTTGTTAGCCCTTTTGAAACTAACAGGGAAAATCGTAACACAGTAAAATGTCACCGCTATGACAGATTGATGCGAATTTCGTTACAGTTTTTTTACTGATAAAGTTTGATTTTATGTAAAATTCTGATTTTTAACAACATGATTCATTGATTTTTCAGTCGTCCTCTTTCCTGCTCTTGACGCAGGTTCAAGCTGGAATTCTTTTTCAGTATAAGATGTTTTTTCAACATGAAGGTTTTATGTTTATGAGAAGAGAAATTCGGGAAAACGAATCAATAGACGTAAATTATTTTCCTGAACACATAACCCCAGTCGCTTTTACGTCGTCATATATTAGAAAACAGCGGAGGAAAATTTTTCTCGCAAATCTCTTGTAATCTATCTGTAATTATTGTAACATTTGTAACATAAGAGATATATTTAAGGAGAGAGGAACATGAAAAAGTTAATCGTTTGTTTATTAGCTGTTTTACTCATCTTACCTGCCGGAGCATCTCTCGCAGTGAAAAATCAAACATCAGGGAATTTAACAAATAAGCAAGTCATGCAAATGACCTTGCAGGCACGGGAGCACTTTTGGAATACGATGAGCGGCCACAATCCAAAAGCGAAAAACTCAACTTGCCAATCCAAAACATTTGAATACCGCGGTCTTCCATATACGTATATGTGCAGTGAATTCAGCACAAAAGCAAAATTAACAGACTACTTGACACCGGTTTTCACAAAAGACGCCATTAAAAAAGGATTTGAAAAATACAACATTATGTCTTATAAAGGAAAAATGGCCGTTCCTGTCGGCGATGGGGACAACCTCTTAGGATGGGACAAGGCAAAAATCAAACTGATTTCACAAAAAAACAATACCCGCACCTATGAATTCTCCGTACCAGCATTGGATGGATCGGTGACTGCGAAAAGAAAGATCACGTTTGTGAAAGAAGACAACAAATGGAAAATCAATCAGCTCGATGCTGCCATCTAAACGAAAAAAGCTAATGTCTAAAAACGGACATTAGCTTTTTCCCGTCAAACGGTCAGCTCAACGATGTTGCCGTCAGGATCCAGAATGACGCTTTCATAATACCCGTCTCCCGTGACGCGCGGCTTTCCGGCAACTTGATATCCTTCCTTTTCAAAGCGGCTCGTCATCTCGTCAACCTCTTGCCGCGACCCTAAGGAAAACGCCATATGTGCATAGCCGGAAGCGTTTTCCTCTCCTTTTGCAAGGTCGGGACGTCTCATCAGCTCAAGCCGTGTTCCCGATTCAAACTGAATGAAATAGGATTCGAAATGCTTTTTCGGATTGACGTATTTTTCATTCGCCTTTCCGTGAAAAAACCGGGTATAAAAATCTTTCATTTCCTCTAAATTGTTCGTCCATATAGCGATGTGTTCGATTTTCATAAAATCTCCCTCCCATTTCATCATACCATATAGACCCTCTGCCTTTTTTTACACCTTTTTAAATTGATAAGTATTCATAAAAATCCCGATGCAGATCATGAATGCGCCGATCAGGATGCTGAATGTGACCGGTTCATGCAGCTGCAGCCAGCCGAATAAAAGGCCTAATACGGGAACAAACATTAAAGCCATCGATGCTTTTGACGCTTCGATTTGATTCAGTATCCAAAACCAAATGACGAACGTCAAAGCCGTAGAGAATAAACCGTTAAACAAAAGAGACAGGATCGCTTCATTTGACCAGTGAATCGGCCGGGATGGTTCCAGTATAAAAGAAAAGATTAATAACATCACCGCCCCTAAGAGAAGCTGCCATGCATTCATATGAATCATATCTGTATTTTTAAATTTCAGTTTGCTGTAAACATTGGCGATGCCCCAGCTGAGCGCTGCGATTAAAACACAAAGTTCTCCAAATATGACGTTTTGATCAACATGCAGAATCCCGCCCCCTAATATAAACAAAAGACCGAGCAAACCAGAAAATAAACCGAGCATTTTATACACATTGATTTTCTCGTTTAATTTAAAATGACTGATAACAGTAACAAAAATGGGCATGGTGTACACCAAAACAGACGTTTTTCCCGAATCGACAAACTGCATGCCGTAAGTTAATACCCCCATATAACCTAAACCCATCAATAAACTCATCACCAGATAATGCCTGATATTCTCCTTTCCTATTGAACGTTTCCTTCCTTTGATCAAGAGAATCGCAAACAAAGGAACTGCTCCAATAAACAGCCGCAGGGCCGAAAATAAAACAGGGGGAATGTCAGTGATTGCGATTTTCATCGTCACCCAGGTATATCCCCAAATAAGCGTTACTGAGATGATTCCAAAAAGTACTTTAAACATAACCGTCACCTTTCTTCTTTGTTTCATGTTCAGCATATGCTATATTGTCATATAACTGAAATACATTTTTATCATCGGGGGTATAACCAATTGGTTATGAATATGAACAGCCTTCACATCTTTGTGAAAGTCGCGGAGACACTAAATATGACAGAAGCCGCCAACGAACTGTATATTTCACAGCCGGCCGTGAGCAAAGCTATAAAAAGCATGGAAACGTCGCTCGGGGTCAAATTGTTGATTCGGGATAAACAAAACAAGATAAAGCTTACGGACGCGGGGAAGGAAATTGTCGTTCTGGCCAGACAGATGATCGTGATTGAAAACAAAATATACCAGGTAGCCGTTCAAGAAAATCATCTGCTCAGGGGGAAAATCAATGTTGGCTCGTTTCCTGCCGTCTCAGCGAGTATTTTGCCGCAGGCTATCGCCTCCTTCAAGTCAAAGTATCCGCTCGTACAAATCGAGCTGGTCGAAGGAACCTCCGACCAAATCAAGCAATGGGTCGAAACACGCCTGGTTGATTTAGGCATCGTCGCCTCTCCCTTTGACGGGTTCGAAAGTCAAGTATTGTTTCAAGACCGGATGGCGGCCGTCATTCCTGAGCAATATCATCACTTAAAAGACGCACCATTCATCGATCTGAAAAAACATCAAAATGAATTGATTTTTTGTAAAGGCGGGCACGAAATTGCCGTATCTCAAATCTTTCAAAAACATCGCCTCGAATTAAAAGAAAATCTGACTGTGCAAAACGCGGAAACATTGGTCAATATGGTCAATAACAACTTGGGGATCGGCTTGATTTCAAACTTTTCGCTTTCCTCCGTGTCCCATCAGTTGATCAAGAAAGACATCTCTCCTCAAATTATCCGCGAGGTCGGCCTGATTACACCCTCATTTGAAGAAGCGACACCTGCGGCTGCCGAGTTTATGAAAATGATCATCGAGTCGGAAACGGTCCGGTCATTTTCGTAAACAGAAAAACGCCTCAGCACCAATCAAAGGGCTGAGGCGTTTTTTCAAAAGATCATCAGTCATGAAAATTTGTTCCGTCCGTCGTTTCTTTAACAATTCCGGCGCGGATGACGAAATCTCCGAACCGTTCTCCTTCATTGCGTTCTTTCGCATAGCGCGGAAGAATGTCGCGAAGTTCTTTTAATATTTCTTCTTCACCGATGTTTTCCCGGTACATTTTGCTCAGACGGCTGCCGTCAAAAGCGGCGCCGAGGTACATGTTGTACTTGCCCGGAGCTTTTCCGATGAAGCCGATTTCGCCGAGCGCATGGCGGGCGCAGCCGTTCGGGCATCCTGTCATGCGGATCGTAATCTCTTCATTCTTCAAGCCGTTTTCTTCAATGATTTCATCAATTTTGTCAATCAGCTTCGGCAAATACCGTTCCGCTTCGGCCATCGCCAATCCGCACGTCGGCAGTGCGACGCATGCGATCGAGTTGCGGCGGAGCGCTGTATAATGCTTGCCGTCAGTCAAACCAAACTGTTCGATCAGTTCGCTGATCTTTTTCTTCTTTTGACTTGTGACATTGGCAATGATCAAGTTTTGGTTGGCTGTGAGGCGGATATCGCCGGTATGAACTTTGGCGATTTCCCTTAAGCCGGTCATCAGCTTGTAATCATCATAATCAGTGACACGGCCGCCCTCAACAAACATTGTAAAGTGCCATCTTCCTTTTACACCCTTGACCCAGCCGTAGCGGTCGCCGTTATGCTCGAAACGATACGGCTTTGCTTCAGCGAGGCTCCAGCCGAGGCGGTTTTCCAGTTCGTTTTTGACCGTTTCCAAGCCGAGGCGGTCAATCGTGTACTTGAAGCGGGCATTTTTGCGAACTGAGCGGTTTCCGTAGTCACGCTGGATCGTAATCGTTTTTTCGGCGACATCGTATAACTGGTCAGGCTTGCAGAAGCCAATGACTTTGGCAAGCTGCGGATACGTTGCTTTGTCCCCGTGGGTCATGCCCATGCCGCCGCCGATCGCGACGTTGAAGCCGATGAGCTTGTCATCCTCCACAATCGCGATAAAGCCAAGATCCTGGGAAAATACATCAATATCATTTGACGGCGGAACGGCGATGCCGATTTTGAATTTCCGCGGCAGATACAGAGGTCCGTACATCGGTTCGATTTCTTCCGCATCAGGCGTGCCGGCCACTTTTTCTTCATCAAGCCAAATTTCATGATATGCCCGTGTGCGCGGCAGGAGGTCATCACTCAGCTTTTTCGACCATTCATACACTTCTGTATGGATTTCTGATTGATACGGATTGGATACGCACATGACGTTCCGGTTAACATCGCCGCATGCTGCAATTGTATCCAGCATGGCTGAATGGATTGACTGTATCGTTTTTTTCATGTTCCATTTTAAAATGCCGTGCATCTGGAAGGTTTCCCGGGTTGTCAGCTTCAATGTGCCGTTTCCATATTTCCGGGCAAGCTCATCCATGACAAGCCACTGCTCAGGCGTTGCGACACCGCCCGGCATCCGGACGCGCAGCATGAACTGATACGCCGGCTCAAGCTTCTGCTTTTGACGCTCATTGCGGAGATCACGGTCATCCTGTAAATAGCTGCCGTGATGCTTCATCAGACGGTTGTCGTCATCGGAAATTCCGGCTGAAAGCGGCTCGAGCATCGATTCCTTCAGGGTGCCGCGCAAATAGTTACTTTCTTTCTTAATGCGTTCTACATCGCTCGGCGGGCCTTCAGGCGCTTTTAAAATTTCGTTCCCCATGTTGAAAAAGTCCCCTTTCAATCAAAATCAGTATACATCGCGCTGATAACGTTTTTGCTTTTTCATTTCTGCCAGGTAGGCTTCAGCTTCCTCACGGCTTTTGCCGCCTTCTTTTTCGATAATTTCAAGCAATGCGTTCTGAACATCTTTGGCCATGTTGTTCTTGTCGCCGCAAACGTAGAAAGCCGCTCCCTCTTCAAGCCACTCAAACAGTTCTTTGCTGTGCTCCAGCATGCGGTGCTGTACATATACTTTTTCTTCCGTATCCCGCGAGAACGCGACATCCATTTTTGTCAGCACGCCGTCACTCAGCCACTTTTGCCATTCTGTCTGATATAAGAAATCGGTGACGAAATGCTGATCGCCGAAGAACATCCACGATTTCCCAGGCGCTCCGGTTTCTTCGCGCTCCTGCATAAATGACCTAAACGGCGCAACGCCTGTGCCGGGACCGACCATGATAATCGGAGCCTCCGGATTCTCCGGCAGCTTAAAGTTTTTATTCGGCTGAATGAAAACAGGCAGCGTGTCGCCAGACTGAAGGCGTTCGGCACATAAAACCGAGCAGACCCCTTTTCGGTCTCTGCCGTGCGCATTGTAGCGGACAGCACCGATCGTCAAATGCACTTCATCCGGATTTGCAGCGAAGCTCGATGCGATCGAATAAAGACGCGGCGGCATTTTTCGAAGAATCGAAACAAATTCCTGCGGAGCTGCTGCGATCGGGCCGAAATCCCGAACAAAATCAATCAGGTCGCGGCCGGCGATATACGCTTTTAATTGATCCGCATTTTCCGGAGCGGCAAGCTCGCGCAGCTTTTCATTTTCAATGAGCTCTGCCGCCTGCTGAATGAATTTCTTTGTCAGCACCGTAATTTCAAAGTAGGAAGTCAACGCTTCTTTCAGTGAAAGGTTTTCCCCTTGATCAACAGTGATGGTAACATTCGGATCCCATTTCAACTCGGCCAGCAGCATATCGACGAGTTCCGGGTCATTTTCCGGAAAGATGCCGAGCGCGTCACCAGGTTCATAAGTCAAGCCTGAGCCTTCAAGCGATAATTCAAGGTGGCGCGTTTCTTTATTTGATCCGCGGCCGTTTAAATTCAAATTTTCCAGCACTTCCGCTCTGAACGGATTTTTTCTCGAATATACCGTTTCTCCTCCTGCGGCTTGCGGAGCTGCCGTTTGAGCAGGTGCTGAGCTTGCGCCCTGTTCCTGTCCTTCGTTTAAGCTTGAGATGACACCGTCAAGCCATGTTGCAGCCGGCTCATCATAATCGAGATCGCAATCGACGCGCGGATGGAGCCTTGTGCCCCCAAGCTCACCAAGCCGCTGATCGAACTCTTTTCCGGTCTGGCAGAAAAACTCATACGACGTGTCGCCAAGAGCCAGCACAGAATAACGAAGATCATCGAGCTTCGGAGCCCGTCTGCCATGGAGAAATTCATGGAATGACAGCGCGTTGTCCGGCGGATCCCCTTCACCGTGCGTGCTGACGACGATGAGAAGGTTTTTCAGTTTCTTCAATTGGTTCGGCTTAAAATCGCTCATTGCAGAGACGGTGACTTGAAATCCCCGTTCTGTAAGCTTCTTAGCCGCGTTTTCGGCAAGTCCCTGTGCATTTCCTGTCTGCGATCCGAATAAAATGGTCACTTCTTTGGAAACAGACTGAGCCGTGCTTGCAGCCGGAGCTTCCGCCGGCAATGTTTCAAGCGCCGCCGCGGCATCGGCGGTTTGCACAGCAGCCAGATAACCGCTCAGCCAGGCTTTTTGTGATGCCGTCAAAGTTGGCAGAAGGCGGTTGAGGAGCTCTGCCTGCTCCTGATTAAAAGGACTGTTCATTACCTGAAGTTGCAACGATATCCACCTCACTAAGGAATAAAAAAATCATGACTTGTTTTGAAACGGAAAAGGATTACATTCATCATATATCCACTATTCCTATAAATCAAATCGGTTTTATTGACGCAAAACATCTGTCGATCACGGCTTTTGCTGCTAAGAAATATTGTAAGCGCTCACTCATCACGTCCCCTTTGCCGCTCGGCGTCAGCCTGCTTCAAACCAAACATTCCTAAAAAAGATTCTAATTTAAAGTTTACTGGAATACTCAACATTAGTAAAATATATATTAATTATTACAGCTATTAAGATTTTTAATAAAGGAGAGATTCGTGTGCATTATGATGCGCTGAAGACATTCGTTACCCTTGCAGAAATTAAAAATTTTACGAAAACGGCCGAGCTTCTTCTTATGTCGCAGCCGAGCGTGAGCATGCACATTAAAAATCTTGAAAAAGAATTCCAGACGAAATTATTTGAACGCTCTCCGAAATATTTAAAAATCACACCGACCGGTGAAATTTTATACGATCGCGCCAAACAAATGATCACCATCTATGAACAAACGCGGCAGGACATTCTCGATCACCACAACTCGATCAAAGGCGAGCTGAAAATCGGCGCAAGCTTCACAATCGGCGAATATATTTTGCCATCGCTGTTGTTCGACCTTCAAAAAGAATATCCTGAGCTCGAACTCAAGGCCGTCATTGGAAATACGGAAGAAATCGTGCAATCCGTCCGCCTGTATAAAGTGGACATCGGCTTGATCGAAGGACAGACAAATGAAAAAGAGCTTTCTGTACATGCCTTTATGCAGGACGAATTGTTTATCACTGCTTCAAGCGATCACCCGCTTGCAACCAAACAGGACGTGACAATGGCCGATCTGCAAAATCAAACGTGGGTAACGCGCGAAGTCGGTTCAGGCACACGCGAATACTTAAACCATGTTATCCGTTCAAACGGTTTGAAAGTGAAGTCATTTCTGACGATCAGCAGCAACCAGGGGATTAAAGAAACGCTCATGACGGGCATCGGACTGTCTCTCCTGTCTGAAAGCGTCATTGAAAGAGACGTACAGCACGGAAATCTCTCCGTGATCCGGCTGAAAAATCAAACCTTTAACAGGACGCTTTCCTATATCTATTCACCCGTCATGCAGGACAAGAAAAATGTGAAAACCTTCATTAACGCTTTGAAGAAAAGAACGGCTTCAAAATGATGATCCGTTCTTCCTGCCGCTTCACGAAATGTTTGCTTTCGTTTGTCCAATGTGTGAATCATCATTGGAAGCGATTGACTAGCGGTCGATGATCCCATATCCTGGAACCATCACATAGGAAAAGAGATGATGGTTATGAAGTGGTTAGGTAAAAGTTTAGTTGCTTCATCATTACTGGCGGGAATGCTTGCTGTTTCAGGAAGTCCCATGCATGTACAAGCCCAGGAACTCTCTAAAACTGAAAATCTCTCTTCTCACGCATTTGTACAAGGAACCATCTCCCCTCAGGCGATCGTCATTAACAGGCCGATGAAAGTCGGACAGGAAGATCAATACGTCGGCATTTCGAACGTCTCCTACAGCGGCAGCGCCATCACCGTCAGAATCACCTCAGACCGCGTGTACGTAAAAGCCGTCAGCCCAGGCAAAGCGACATTTTCGTATCTTAATTCATTGGGACAGCTTGTCATCAACAATATTACGGTCACCCGATAGCACCTCATCCGCGGAAGGAAACTGCTTCCGCGGATTTATCACAACCTCCGATAAGCCACTCTTCTCCGCCGAACACGTTGCCCTCTCTTCCTCAGCTTTATTCACACAAACATTTCCCCCTGACCTTTTACTTGAAGGGTCCCAGCGGCTTACACGATGATGACGAGAATTTCTTATTGGACTATGTACAGCTGCAGATAGATACATGGCTGCACATCAAACGTTCAATCTCTTCCATCCTCTGTAGCACCGTGTTTCTATTTAAAAAAAGCCGCGGTTAAAGGCGGCTTTTTTTAAAAATTAATTGTCTATATCCCGATCATCGGTTCTTCAGTTTTGCTTTCTTGCTGCACACGGAAAAACTCTTCCAATTCCTCCAGAGTGCGACCATTGGTTTCCGGCATATATTTATACACAAAACCGATTCCGCATAACCCCATCGCAACGAAAACAAAAAATGTATTAGCTAAGCCGGCGGAGCTCAGCAGGATCGGAAAAGCAAAGCCGATGATGAAGTTCGCCATCCACAAGAAGAACACGCTGATACCGGAGCCGAGGCCTCTCAGCCTTTGCGGAAAGATTTCCGCAATCACAAGCCAAGTGACAGGACCGACACACCCTTGCATAAAGGCGAGAAATATGACGGTCAAAGAAAGAACGATATACGGGAGAGCCGCAGAACCGTCAAACGCCATTGAAAAAATCGCAATCAGCAGCAGAGATGTTGTTGTGCCCGCCAAACCTATCATCAGCATCGGCCGGCGGTTTACCTTGCCAACGAGCCAAATGCCGACAATAACGGCAATCACGGAGATGAGGCCGTTTGCAATATTGGCAACTAGCGCCGCTTTTGTGCCAAACCCTGATTTCTGAAGTATTTGAGTTCCATAATACATAATAGAGTTGACACCTGTAATCTGATTGACGACAGCAACGCCGATTCCGATCAGCAAAATCCGCCGCAGCCAAGGTGCGGAAAAGTCTTTAATCGATGCCTTTTCAAGCTCTGAATCTTTTTCGGCAGCCGCTTCAATCTCTATAAATTCGGCTTCCGCCCGCTTTTCATCACGTATTCGTTTCAGAACGCGCAGGGCCTCATCTTTTTTCCCTTTCGAAGTCAGCCACCGGGGGCTCTCCGGAACAATCAGCATGCTTAAAAATAAAATGAGAGCCGGAACTGCGCAAATGATCAGCATATAACGCCAGACATGTCCCGTATCCGCCATGGCCACTCCTAAAATCGCATTAAAAACATAGGCTAATAATTGACCGCCGACAATCATCAACTCATTCTGTGTCACCATTCGCCCCCTTTTCTCATGCGGGGCCATTTCTGCCAAAAAAGCCGGCACCATAGACGACGCACCGCCGACCGCCAGACCCAGCAAAAACCGAAAAACAACCATTGTCACGACATTGGGAGCAAACGCGGTGCCGAGTGATGACACTAAGAATAAAAATGATAGATTTAAAATCATCTTACGGCGTCCATAACGGTCAGCCAATTTGCCTCCCAGTAATGCGCCGATTGCCGCCCCGAACAAAAGCATACTTGTCACCAGGCCTTCTGTAACCGGGGTCAAATTCAGCTGGTCTGTTCTTGACATAAAAGGCAAAGCTCCGTTTATCACACCAGTGTCATATCCAAAGAGAAGCCCACCAAAAGTCGCGGAAATCATGATAATTTGTAAATAAGCCTTATGATTTCCCGGCTTCTTTGTATTTTGAATGTTCACGTATGTTCCTCCCTGGCAAATGCATTTTTACATCCATATAATTGATAACGATTTCATTTATCCCATTATTTTGTTGTGCCAGCATTCCGACAACCAAAAAAATACATTTAATGATAGTCGATCCAAACTGCACCTTGATCGGCTGATCTCACACAGTTCTCAACCCAGCGGACGCCTTCTACTCCCGCCTTGATTCCCGGGTACCATACACCTTCTAACGTTCCTCCGCTGCCAGCTGCAGCCATGGCTTTTGCAAAGCGTGTGTATAAATTTGACCATGCTTCAAACAGACCTTCCGGATGGCCTCCTCCAATCCGGTCATCTGCAAGTGCTTGCGGATACAGATAATCCATTCCCCTGTCCAAAATCATAGCGGGCTTGCCTTGAACTTCGAACTTCAGCTGATTCGGGTGTTCATCCCACCATTCAATACTGGCTTTTGAACCGATGACGCGGATCTTTTGACCGTGCATGGAACCTGCATTTATACATGAAGACCATAAAGTCCCAAATGCACCGTTGTCATACTCCATCATTGTAAATGCATTATCCTCCAGCGGCGCCCTGCTCTTTACAAAACTTTGGCGGGCGCACATTAGCCTTTTAATTTTCAGATGCGGCAGCATGACTTCGGATAGATACAACGGATGTGTGCCCAAATCCCCCAACACATAGCTGGGGCCGGCAACTTTAGGGTCAACCCTCCAGTTTGTACTCGCATTTTGGGATTCTACAGCATCTGAGTGGAATCCATGTGCAAACTGCATATTAACAATGCGGATTTCTCCCAACTCTCCTCGTTCTATCATTTGGCGGGCTTGCTCAATCATCTGATGCCCAGCATAGCCGTATGTAATCCCGATCACCAGATTCTCTGATTTCGCAAGTTTTTCCAGCTCAAGAGCCTCTTCAGTTGTAAAGCATAAAGGCTTTTCACAAATGACGTGCAGTCCGGCTTGTAAAGCTGCTTTTGTGATTTTGTAATGAGTACCGTTCGGCGTTGCGATTGATACAGCTTGAATACCGTCTTCCCGTTTTCCTTCCTCTTTAAACATTGTTATATAGTCGGGATAACACCTTTCCGGTGCAACATGCAGCTTAACTCCAAAGTCTTTTCCTCGCTCTGGATCGATATCAAAAGCGCCCGCAACCAATTCGAAATTATTGTCCCGCAGGGCGGCAGATCGATGAATGTAGCCGATTTGGCTGCTGCGACCTCCCCCTACCATTGACCATCGTATCGGTTTTTCAATATTTTTTTCGCCATTGATCACTTCTCAAACCCCCTCCTTATCTAAAGTTGAAATCCAACGCTTTTTAAATAATCAAGGCTCTGCTTGACGTCCCGCAAACTCGTCTGAGAGAGTCTGGGGTCCCGTTCCTGTTCAATCGTGATATACCCTTGATAGTCGATGTCTTTAAGCAAAGCGCAGATTGAATCGTAATCAATGATACCCTGTCCGATTGGACACATGACACCTTTGGCACAGGCGTCAAAAAAGCGGGTCCGTTCGCCCATCACCTGCTGATAGATGTCTGAATCGATATCTTTAAAATGAATGTAATCCAAGCTCTTCGAGCATTCCTTAAGCCACTTGACGGGATCCATTTTTGAATAATATAAATGGCCGGTATCCAGGCAAAGCCCTGCTGTTTCGTAAGGTATGTCTTCCATTAATTTGATAATCTCGTCTTCAAATTCGAGATAACCGCCGGTGTGCGGGTGAATTACTGGCCGGACGCCGTATTGATTCCACGCCCGGTCTGCAAGTGACCGAATGTGACTCACCATATTGTTCCACTCATGGCGAGATAACCTTTTCGCGTGATCTGGATGCCCGGCGCAATAATCCCTTTCGTCATGTCCCCAGTCAATGATGACCAAAAATGGCGGGTTAAATTTGCCGCTTAGCTTCAGAGGTTTAGGCAGCTGCGTAATTAAAGAGCAGATATCGTCCGCCTGTTTTAGCAGATTGTCGAGATTACCCGGTGATACAAGGTCGTCAAAAATTGTTCCCGCTATGATCGTTAAATCGTGTTTCGCCAGCTCTTCCTGAACCCGCGCGATATCCACAGGGATATATCCGTACGGTCCCAATTCGATGCCGTGATAGCCGGCTTGTGAAGCCTCATACAACACGTGCTCCCACACCGGGAGAAAAGGGTTTTCGGGGTCATCCACACCCCAGCAGCACGGTGCACCAGATATTTTTATACTCAGTTGAAACACCTCCAAAATGTATATATTTATTATAATTTTTCGAAAATTGAAGCGCTTTCATAATATTGTTCAATTTAATCATCTTTTTCTTAATATTCATTTAAAACTTTCACTATCTTGTGATTGTTCACTCGGAACGTCTGTATCTTTTTATTTCGTCCAAAGGTGGCGGTATTTTTTTGGAGGGATTCCAACAATCTTAGTAAAAAGAGTCGTGAAATAACTTGTATTATCGTAGCCAACCATTCCGGCAATCATTGTCACGCTCTCATCCGTATTGATCAAAAGCGATTGCGCCTCACCGATCCGGCGCCGGATAATATATTGAATCGGCGAAAATCCTGTAGATTTTTTAAATACATGAACCAAGTAATAAGAACTGATATGAAATGTTTGCGAAAGCGACTGTAAAGTGATGTTTTCAAGATAATGATTATCAATATATGTCTTAATTTGATTTGATATTTTTGATTCTTCTGACTTCTGGAATGCTGCACGCTCCTTTGGAATTTGTAAAATGAGCGTAATCAGCGAGCTAAGAAGATAGCTGCAGATTTCCTCTGCACCCGTTCTTTCTTCCGAAATTTGCGTATACATCATGTCCAGTAACGATTGAATGCTTGAAGCCAATTCCCCGCTTGGAATTACACAAGAATGTTCGCTTGAAATCAAATGGTTTTCCGGCAATCCGGACAGCTTCAAATTTGTGATGCCGCAGCAAAATACACTTAAATTCCCCTCAGGGTTTGCATATTCATCATGAAGAACACCGTTGTTGTAAATTAAAATATCGCCTTTGGCAATTTTATAAACCCTCTCGCCAATGAGTTGGCTGCCGCTTCCCTCTTTCACAAAAATGATTTCCATAACATCTTCATGCATGTGCATCGCCCGAGGCAGTCTTGTATGAGCATCATCAACATTACATATGTACAGAAGCTTAGGAATTAAACCGTTTTCAAAACTGGGATTAAAATCTTTATTTACAAAATATTGCGTCATGATTTATCCCCCTTAAAACATCATGTTCGTTGTGCAACTTATTTTACCATTCAAAAAAACACCAATCACATAGAATTGGTGTTTTTGCCGTCAACGTATTTAATTATTTTCGCCGGATTGCCGCCGACGATGGCATTGTCCGGGACATCTTTTGTCACGACGGCTCCGGAAGCTATCACTGCATTGTCGCCGACCTTGACGCCGGGATTGATGACCGCACTGCCGCCAATCCAAACGTTCCGGCCGATGATGACAGGTATTCCGTACTCCGCACCGCTTATCCTTTCGGACGGATCGAGCGGATGGGACGCCGTATAAATATGGACACCCGGTCCGAGCATACAATGATCGCCTATCCGGATTTCGCATACATCGAGGAAAACACAGTCAAAATTGGCGAAGAAATTTTCCCCGACATGTATGTTAAAGCCGTAATCACAGCGAAACGCCGGTTCGATGTGGATCGTTTCCCCTGTTGAACCAAACAGCTCTTTGATCAGCTTGGTCCTTTTATTGTCGTCAACTTCGTTCGAACGGTTGAATTCATTCGTGATTTTGCGCGCCTTGAGTCTGTCATGGCACAGCACCGGATCAGAAGCATGATAAAGCTCTCCGTCCAGCATTTTTTGCTTTTCTGTTTTCATTGGTTTGATCTCCTTGACAAGGTAACTTATATTCGCTTTCTGCTCTACAGCAATTGCAAGACTAAACCGCATACTTTTACGATAAAATAAATATTGATGAGCTACAAAAGCAACATCACAGCGCTCCGCTT
The DNA here is from genome assembly GCF_001969855.1 of Bacillus haynesii. Classification (GTDB taxonomy): domain Bacteria; phylum Bacillota; class Bacilli; order Bacillales; family Bacillaceae; genus Bacillus; species Bacillus haynesii. The sequence continues at coordinate 203,294 of NZ_MRBL01000007.1, read as the reverse complement.
CTCATGTTTGATTTCATAAACGAATTTCCAAATAAAAAAAACGGCTAAAACTACAATTAAAATACTATCAATGCTTTTAAATATCAGATCCATTCAATCCCCGCTCCCGTTTGATGTCTATATAATCCAATTTTTTCATAACGTGACGGAGCCAGCAAGCCTCTTTCTCAGTTCTCTCAAAAAAATCAAAAAAACAGTTGACGAACCCATCTAATCTGCATATAATAGAACTTGTCAGCAAAACAAATACCCAGTGTTACATATCATGATTCCGTAGCTCAGCTGGGAGAGCGCTACCTTGACAGGGTAGAGGTCGCTGGTTCGAGCCCAGTCGGAATCATACCAAATCGAAACGGCAGGATTTCCAATGGAGTTCCTGCCGTTTTTGTGTTTCGTTTTATTCAATTCTCCTCTATCCCGCCTCAACATCAAAAAACAGCCTCAGGGTTTGAAAGAGTTATGGTAAAATATTCTTTGTACAAAGTTAGGCTCACTCAAGGGAAGTTGGCTCATCCCCTATGAAAGGGGGTGATGCTTATGACAACATACGAAACAATCTCGTTAATGATTGCTTTTGGCATGTTAATTGCCGTGTTGTCGAAAAAAGAAAAATAGACTTCCCTTGAGCCCTGGTAAAGTTCAAAGGGAAAGTCTATTTTAAAATGACGTATGAGCCGAGCCCTTGTTGGGCCGCTTTGTACACGCGACTCGACTGTTGGCGCAGTCGGGTCTTTTTTATTTTATGCATTTCTTAAAGGAGAAATACATCTGGTGCGCAAAATAAATTTGACCTGTATCCGTGCAACACTTGTGGTCTTTTCATTTTGAAATGCATCACGCCACGGAAGATTATACATAGTCTATGTTCAGATTCATATTACCAATTTCAACCCACTAAATCAACTATAAACTAGTTTCATGAGTAAAGCCCTTCAAAAAATTTAAAACCCATCTTAATTCTCCCGCAAGGCTCCTTTTTTCAACATTTCCAAAAATCTCGTCAAAGTTTTTGGGGGCTTTTAAGCAACAGCAATTGCAGCTCTGAATCATAAAATAAATAACAATGAGGGTCATCTCATTGTTATTTAGCTTTGCCCGCTAGTGTTCTCTTAGTCTTCTGAGTTTTTATTAACGAGGCTGCCCCTATGACTCCTGCATCATTTCCTAACTGCGCTAGTTTAATTTTTGTACTGGTTCGAACATGTGGATAGGAAAATGCATGGAAGTATTCCTCTATTCCCTTTAGAAGGGTTTCTCCTACAGCGGATACGCCGCCTCCAATCACAATTGCATCAGGATTCAACAAGTTCCCGATGTTCCCGCAAGCAAATCCTAAGTAAAAATAAAATTTATTGACCGCCATGAGTGCTAATTTGTCATCTTGTTTTGCTTGGTCAAAAACAATCTTAGCCGTTACTTCCTGACCATCATCAATTAACCATTTCAATTTTGATTCACCAGCAAATTCTTCTGATAAATCCCGCGCTAATCGAACCACACCTGTTCCACTAGCTACGGTTTCCAAACAACCGCGATTGCCGCATGTGCATTGATAACCATCATGATCCACAATCATATGGCCTATTTCTCCTGCAGCCCCTTTTCCATGAACTAAATGGCCTTCAACAATAACACCGCCGCCAACACCTGTTCCAAGCGTAATAAAGACTAAATTGGCACAACCATCACCCGCCCCCTTCCAACGCTCTCCTAATGCGGCAACATTCGCATCATTATCGATGCAGAAAGGAATTCCGGTCCCTGCTTCAATCTTTTCTTTAACTGGCTGCAGCGTTTTCCAGCCTAAATTAAATGCTCCACTAACAGTTCCTTTTTCGATATCGACGGCTCCAGGTGAACCCATACCGATACCTAAAAAATCATCAGCCGACAAACGGTATAAATTTAACCGGTGATTAATGGAATGAATGATGTCGGGAATAATATTCTCCCCTTTATTTTGAACATCTGTTTCCATGCTCCACTTTTGTTGAATCTCCCCCTCTTCCGTGAGGATAGCAAATTTTACGGTAGTGCCGCCTAAATCAATTCCGATTAATTTTTTCATCTTTTTTCCTTCCTTATTCACAAAGCCAATCGTTTCCTTGATTAGTTTTAAGATGTTATGGTTTATCTGCTACAGGCTTTGTTTTTTTCAACCTTCGACAATAGCGGAACTGAATACATGTTTCTTCTTCTTCAACAAACCAAGAGCGGTCTGGAAACATTATTTTAGGACTTCTCTTGCTTTTCTCAAAGCAACCCCGACAACTTTGTCCATATCGTAATATTTGTATTCACCTAAACGGCCGCCGAAGATGACATTGTTTTCAGATTCGGTTAACGCTTTATATTTTTGATACAATCCATTGTTCTTACGGTCATTGATCGGATAATAAGGTTCATCTCCTAGTTGCCATTTCATACTATATTCCTTGCTTATAATGGTTTTAGGCTGTGTTCCAAATTCAAAGTGCTTATGTTCAATGATACGTGTGAAAGGAGTTTCGCGGTCTGTATAATTAACGACCGCATTTCCTTGGTAGTCAGGCATATCCAGCACCTCAGTTTCAAACCGCAAGCTTCTGTATCCCAAAACACCGTATTTATAATCAAAATAAGCATCAATAGGTCCGCTATAAACTACTTTTTCTGCAACACTGTTCCAATAGCTTTTATCCTCCAAATAATCCGTATGGAGCTTTACCTCAATTCCTTCTATCATTCGCTCAACCATAGCCGTATACCCGTCTGTTGGTATTCCCTGATAGGTATCGTAAAAGTAATTATTGTCATATGTAAACCTTACCGGTATCCTGCGAATGATAAAGGCAGGAAGCTCTGTGCATGGACGTCCCCACTGCTTTTCGGTGTAACCGCGAATGAGTTTTTCATACATATCCGGTCCAACGAGATTAATAGCTTGTTCTTCCAAGTTTTGCGGATCTTGCACATAGTGGTCTTTGCATTGCTGTCGGATTTTTTCCTTTGCTTCATCTGGTGTTACAACGCCCCACATCTTGTTAAACGTGTTCATGTTAAACGGCAGGTTATAAATTTCACCATGATAATTAGCAATTGGACTGTTTATATATCTGTTGAATTTGGTAAACTGGTTAACATAATCCCAGATTTTTTTATTGCTTGTATGGAAAATATGGGCCCCGTATTTATGCACCTGTATATCTTCCACTTTCTCCGTATAAATATTTCCAGCAATATGGCCGCGTTTATCAATAATGAGACATGATTTTCCGGCTTTTTTTACTTCGTGGGCAAATACGGCTCCATACAGACCCGCGCCTACAATCAAAAAATCATATTTCGGTTTCATAAAAGTCGATCTCCTAAGAGTTTTTTCATTGATTTTTTTATGTCCTGCCAAATGACAAAAATGGCTTTCTATGATTTTTATTTCTTAGAAAGCTGTTTTTATTCTTCAATTAATTAAATCCGACCAATCTTTGCGAGATTTTGTATACCGACACGGAAATCCCTCGTCCAACCCGGCCGGGCAAGTTAATGGTCCGCCCCAAAATCCCGTATTTGAGATGGTAATAAAAATTTATATCCTTCTCTTTAATATACTCCCATAATTCTTTTTTCTTTTTCAGATTCTCTGCTGTTCCTGAACGTATTAATAAAATGGCAGAAACGATCGTAACGATTTCCAGATGGTGAAGCATATACTCGCGAAGCTTTTGACTTGTCACGTTTTCCAGATTCACTTGTTCTATCATAAGCTTGTTAACTTTAATCTGTTGGTCAACCCTTTTAATCATGACACGCTCATTCACCGACTGGTCTTCCCTGCCGATAAAATACCGATAAAAATCAACGTTGATATAGTAGATTTTCTGTACATGTTCAAGGGGCCTGTATACAAATAAATTGTCCACATAAAATGTATGCTTAGGCAGTTCAAGACCGCATTCTTTCAGCAGCTGCGTTCTGTAAATAACAGAATGCATTAAAAGATACTGTCCTTTTCGGAATTGCCCTATATCATTCCAAGTGAAAATGGTTCCTTCCGGCAGGACATTTTCATATTTCATAACCTTCTTGTATTTTGTGCCTTCTTTTTCATAAACAAAATTGCTAATCATCATATCCACTGATTTTTCTCTTGTTATAAAGTCGTGTATCTTTTCAAGTATTTTCAGATATGCCCGAGTATCTACCCAGTCATCACTGTCCACTACCTTTAAGTAGTATCCGGAAGCATTTCGGATACCCGTATTTACGGCTTCTCCATGTCCTCCGTTTTCCTGATGAATTGCTTTGATGATGGTTGGATATTTTTTTGCATATTCATTGGCAATGTCTGCTGTTTGATCTGAGGAGCCGTCATTAACTATCAGTAGCTCTACGTCATCGCCCCCGGGCAATAGAGACTCGATGCAATACCTCATATATTCTTGTGAATTATAGCAAGGAATAACTACTGATAATAATTTCATTAGATTCACTACCTTTTCTTTGCCTATTTTTCAGGTTCTTGTTTAAAAATAATTTTAAAAATCGGGAAGAATACCAAAAAAGATATTCCGCTGTTAATTATCATTGAAATAATATCAGCTGCTGTTTCACCGGTTGAGCCCCATGTATTCATAAACATATGATATATCGGCGCTTTATAGAAGCCTTGGGCCGCCGCCGCACCTATCGTGATGACAATGTATGCGACAAGATACCAAAACGCCGCTCTCCAAATGTTGCTGTTTGATTTAAATGTAATATTTCTTTGAACAAAAAAGTTGATAATTTGCGCTATCGCAATTGTGATTTGGACTGCAAGGAAATAGGCAAGCCCGCCCCCGCCGCCTGCGGTAAGCGAGCCGGCTGCATAGTCAAATACATAATAAGGCGTTCCATCAAAGTTATGACCAAACTGCAACACTTTAAAACTAATTGAAACCAATGACGTATGTTCAAATAAACTTTTAAAAACAGGCATCAAAACAAGCTGCAGTAAAGTCACACCATTACTTATCATAAAAAACAAAAGGAATTGGGCAATATTTGGATGCCTTTCTTTATAAGAATTCCAAAAACCTGCGGTTCCTGCAACTAATTTTTTATTTTTTGTATCGGTGTTACCCATTCAATTTTACATCTCCTTTGCCGCTGTTTCTGCTGGGGTTATTTATTTAGCGGACTTTACCACCTTTTTTCTTTCCTTTAACACATGACTGGCCCCCTTAAAAAATCGGCCATTCACCATCATCAAGATACCATCGACCATTGGCATATTGACGATTCCTCCTGACATTCTGGCAATTCCCCTGAACGGCAAATGATATATAGACATCATCATGAGATTTGCAGTGCTTCTTTTTCCTATTTTTCGTAGAAACCAGTGGGTAAAGCTAATCGAGTAAAATGCCAATTTCCCAAATGCCCCCCTGGCATACTGGCACTGTGCAATGGTATCGTTGTACCCCAGTCGTTTTGTTCGATCCCATTTCGATTCAGGAACTTTATATCCAAGCAAGTTTTCAAATTCTTCTTCACTGACATTGTTTGCATGACCTGAATAATAGGAAGGAAGTTTCTCATTGTCATATGGAATGGGGGCACCTGTACCTTCCACACAAATAGTGTCTCTTAAACGGATATCTGCACTTGATGCACCGATCAAAATTTCATAATCAGCTTGTTCAATTTCCCATTTATTTGTCTTCACATTAAAATAGCGGAAGGTTTTATCATCAAAAGGAATGGTTACGGTTTTGGTTTCTCCGGGTTGTAACAATATTTTTGCAAATCCCTTTAATTCCTTTTTCGGTCTGAATATCGCCTTGGATTTACATCCTACATACAGTTGTGCGATCTCCATTCCGGCGAAATTACCGGTATTTGTTATTTTAAACGCCACACTTTCGTTACCAACCTCAATATCCGTGTATTCAAATGTTGTATAGCTAAGCCCATATCCAAATGGAAAAAGAACCTTCACTCCCGCCGTATCATAATAGCGATAGCCGATATAGGGACCTTCCCGATATTCAACGCTAATCTCTTTACCAGGGAAATGATAAAAGGAAGGCGTATCCTCATAGCGAATCGGATAGGTTTCCGCCAATTTACCGGACGGGTTGACCTCACCAGTCAATACCCGCAATATGGCACTAGCACCAGCCTGCCCACTTAAATACCCATGGACCAAGCCTTTTACTTTATCAATCCATGGCATTTCCACCACGGAACCGCAAGACAGAACGGCAACAATATTTGCGTTTACTTTATATAATGCATGTAATAGCTCAATCTGGTTCTCTGGAATCTTCATGTTTTGTCTATCAAGTCCTTCGGCTTCTGTTACTTCATCAAGACCTATATATAAAAGAACAACATCCGCCTCTTTTGCGAGGTCACACGCTTTATTTATTTTTTTCTTATTCTTCTTTCCATAGCGCTCAAAGCCAGGTTCGAATCCGATACTGTCAATTCCTGATTGATCCAGAAAATCTAGTGTTCTGTCTAGTTTAGTAGGATTAATATTTGAGGAGCCGGCGCCTTGGTATCGCGCTTCCTTCGCGAAGTCTCCGATCACAGCCACTCTTTTTCCTTTTTTCAGCGGTAATATGTGATCCTCGTTCTTCAATAGAACTATCGACTCTTCTGCAACCTTTTGCGCCATTCTGTGATGCTTTTCCACATCAATCTCTTTATGTTCCGCCTCGAAAACCGCCTCCGTTGTAAAAATAAGCTCCAGTAATCTGTCTACACATTCGTCTAGAACTTCTTCTTTAATCTTCCCCGCTTTCACAGCCTTGACAATTTCCCCATTGGTCTCCCCTGAAGTCGATGGCATTTCCAGCTCATTACCGGCAAGTAATCCGGCAACACGGTCATTGCTTCCGCCCCAATCGGTCACAACAACCCCTTGAAAATCCCATTCATCCCGGAGGATATCCCGCATCAAATGGATGTTCTCATTCGTATAAGCACCATTTAACAGATTATAGGAAGACATCATGGTCTTTGCTTTACCTTCTTTAATAGCGATTTCAAATGCGGTCAAATAGATTTCCCTTAGCGTCCTTTCATCGACGATGGTATCGATCGCCATACGTCTTTCTTCCTGATTGTTTGCCGCAAAATGCTTCACACAGGCTGCTACCCCTTTTGATTGAATACCTTTAATCATTCCCGCGGCCAGTTTCCCGGCCAGATACGGATCTTCACTGAAATACTCAAAGTTTCTTCCTGCCAATGGGCTTCTCTTCATGTTGACCCCAGGCCCAAGAAGGACATTCACTTTCTGAGCTACAGCTTCTTCCCCCAGATATTCACCCATCTTCTCTCCCAGCTCCGCATTCCAGCTATTTGCAATCGTTGCAGCTGTTGGAAAGCAAGTCGCCGGAATACTGGGATTCAGCCCTAAATGGTCGGCAGCTGCTGCCTGTTTGCGAATTCCATGCGGTCCATCAGCAAGAAACATACTATTAATGCCTAGGCGATTGATGTTCTGAGTTTGCCAAAAATTTTTGCCTGACATTAAAGATGCTTTTTCTTCTAATGTCATCTTTCTAATTAAATCTTTATGTTTCATCTCGATTCCTCTTTTGCAGTTTCGGCAGTACCAGGAAGTACTGCCGAAACATTGTTTTTGATCGTACAATTCATCAGTCTATTTTTTAATGAAACTTATATTCAAACGTTTTCAGGCTGAAATATTGACTTTATTCTGCTTTTTGAGTTTTCTAGTGACGAATACAATGATCGCAAGAGCTGCAAGTAGAATGACAACATTTGCAGCAATCAGCCAGTACTGCCATAAAGGCGTAATTTCAACAATTCTGGAACTTGTAGATATTCCATTCATAGCGTTGCTGTTGACAATGGAATAGAGAATATTGTGAACAGATTCTCTTAAATGATTGACCACTGTAGGAGTTAACTGATCATTACTCAGCTTCCACAGTTTGGAATCCGTGTTCAACCAGAGGTTCGTTCCAGCTTCAATTCCTTCTCTCAGATCCTGGTAGGCGAAGTGAGAGAGGGATGCCTGATCGGTTACGACAGTACCTTTAAAGCCCCACTCATTTCGAAGAGTTTCCGTCATAAGGCCTTTATGGCCGCCTGCCCAACGAGCCCCAATTCTATTCATGGCTGCCATAGCACCGCGAGCATCTCCTTCACGGACAGTGGTTTCAAAGGGTTTTAAATAGATTTCGCGCATCGCCTGTTCATTTGCAAACACCGCGCCGCCTAGACGATTCGTTTCCTGATCATTCAGTGCAAAGTGTTTCATATACACAAAAGTGCCTTTTGATTGAACACCTTTAACTTCACTTGCACTTAACTTACCTGATAGAAAGCCGTCTTCAGAGAAGTATTCAAAATTTCTTCCACCAAATGGGGCGCGGTGAGTGTTAACACCTGGAGCATACCAACCTGCAACCTCATTTCGAATGCCATCTTCCCCAACTGATTCTCCCATTTCTTTAATGAGTTTCACATTCCATGTCGAGGCCATTACGACTTCCGCCGGATAAGCCATCCCCTGTTTATTTCCGCCCACAAGCGTATTGGAGATTCCTGCAGGGCCATCCAAATTTGATGTTCCGGGAAGATTGATTGATTTAATCGGTACAGTGGCATACCCGCCCATTCTGACAAGTTTAGTCATTTCATCAACAGTCAGTTGATTCAGCAAGACATCCCAAAGTTTATCGTCATAATCACGCCCTATAAACATGGCAGCATTTAATTTTCCATATTCTTTACTAATTACACCGGTTTCAGGCATGACAGCATCCTTATCTTCCGTGTATGAGATGGTAAGATCGTCAAGCAATTCCTTTGATGCGGTTAAGGAACCATCCTCATAAGTTGAAGGCCATGTACCTTTCCAGTCCTTTCTGGAAAGATATTCAAAAGAAGAATCATAATGTTTGATGTCAACACCATCAAACTGATTGGATATTTTATTACCCGTTACTGCAGACTCCGCATAAGTGGTAGAATCAAGCGTATCAACAGTAAAATTCTTTACTAATGCCGGATTACCATCATAATCCATACCGTCATCAGTAGTTTTACCCTTTGCTGCGAGTATGTTATTCAAGGCATCATGTGCGTTTTCACCTGCTGCGAAATAATAATCTCCAGCATCTACAATGTATGTCCCTTTGCCGTTGGCATCGTATGTTTTCATTTCTTCTTTATCCACTTCAATCGTAACGGTTTCTGACTCGCCTGCTTTCATTTCCGAAGTTTTTGAAAATCCTACCAACTCAACAGACGCCTTTTCAATGCCGTTATCTTTGTCATATTTTGTATAAGGGGATTGCATATAAATCTGAACAACGTCTTTTCCCGAAACAGAACCCGTATTCATCACTTTTAAAGAAACTTCATATTTATCATCTTTTTCTTTCACTCGGTAATCGGACCACTTAAATTGCGAATATGAAAGACCATATCCGAATGGGAACTGAACCTGCTCGGAATAATTGTAATCGCTTTCTTTTTCGTTACCTAGGACTACATCCTCATATCGAGTCTCATAATACTTATATCCGACATAAATGCCTTCACCGTAAACCATGTATGCATTGCCCTTATCAACTTGACTGTTAGCTATTTTGTAATTCCCGAAATTAGCCATAGCAGGAGAGCTAAATGCATCATACGCATAGGTATCAACTAAATTTCCCGATGGATTGACGCTTCCATTCAATACCTCACCGATTGCATATGCACCGGTCTGTCCCAGAGCACCGACTGAAATAGCAGCATCAATGTTATATTCATCTAAAAAACCTAATTGTATAGGGTTAGATGAATTGATTAGAACTACGACAGTTTCAAAGTTTTCTTTTGCAAGCTTAAGCATGTCTTTTTCATTGTTATCGATTTCAAGATAATGATATCCTGTAGAAAGCTTGTCGGTTGCAAGATCAGAGTGCTCTCCACCGGAGCGGCCGATCACAACCAGTGCAGCGTCATTGTAATCTTTGAAGCTATTGATTTCCTTATCGGTATACACACTCTGCGGAACTTCATTTACCTCAAAAGATCCCTTCCCTTCTATGTCTGGTGTTTTCTTTCGATAAGAAGAACCTGCGCCGGTCTGATAGAAATCCCAAAGCGTTTTATTGACTTCGAATCCGGATTTTGCAAGCACAGTCTTCAAATCCGGTACTTTTGCAGTTTCAACAGAACCGGAACCGCCGCCTCCATAAACGAGGTCAACTGAGTTCTGACCAAGAACAGTAATTTTTCCCTTAGACTTAAGCGGCAATGCATTGTTTTCATTCTTCAACAGCACAATGCCCTCTTCTACAAGTTTCTGCACTACCTCTTCTGCGCGAGCTTTCTGTTTGTCTGCAGAAGCAAACGAACTCTTATAATATTCATTGTCTTCCTTATCTTTATCATCAGTGACAATTTTGCTGGTCGGATGACTTAAATAGATTGAGATAATCTGCGAATAATTTTTGGCATAAATATCCCCTGCAATAACCCCTATAATCAGCACCGCACTTACTATATATAAAATAATGGCTGCGGGCTTTGATATTTTTTTCGTTTTTTTCATGTTTTTCCTCCATCATTTAATTAAACTTAGTAAGCGGACTATATGGACTATGTCAATTTAGCTACTCAAACTGAATACGCTTACATACTTAGCATTTAATTGTGGGCGCGCTTAAATTAATTGCTTTACTTGAATTTACCATATAGATCAAACGAAGCATATCAACGAAAAGTTCCGGGGCATAAACTTTTCGTTGATTATAAAAAAAAGCCGTTTTAACTGGCTGTTCGCCCATCAAAACCGCTCAACTTTATCTTTGCAATAATCCTTTATATAATTTTTGAATAAAGATACGGACTTTGATTCTATGTCTCTTTTCCTGCTGACCAGGTAAATATTCTGAGGGATTTTTTCCTTCAATCGAACGAGTTTAAGCCTATCGTCATGATGCGCCTCTTCAACAAAGTCCACGGATACTGCAACATATCCGTTTGCCTCACAAAGGGAGTGAGCCGTTTTAATATTTCCAAACTCGTGAACAATATGCGGAGTGAAGCCATGTTCCAAACATTTATCGATCAAGCTGTGCTCCTTCCCCTTTTCAACAGATTTAATCACTAACGTTTCATTTTGTAAATCAGTTATCGAGATCACGTCTTTAGCTGCCAGGGGATGCCTTTTAGAAACAAGGATTACAACTTCTCCGGTTCCGATCAAATCGCAGTCGCAATTTTCAATTTCTTCACTGCCCATGATTAAGCCTACTTCTGCTTCTTCTTGAAACAAGTCACCTAAAGGATATTCATCCGGCAGCTCTCTTAATTTCATTTGGATATCGGGATACTGATTCGAAAAAGCAAACAGAATTTCTGCAGGAACCATTATCGTTGTTGAGAAGGTAACCACGACATTTAATATGCCATCTTTACCGCTCATTATACTAATCTCTTTCACCAAGTCATCCATTAAATAACAGATATGTTTAGCTCGGGCAAACAATAATTCACCGCATTCTGTGGCTTCCATTCCATGCGACCCTCTAATAAACAATTTTGCCTCCAAATCCATTTCAAGTTGTTTAATCGTCTTACTGAGCCCTTGCGGGGTAATAAATAAGTCTTTAGCGGCAGCAGTAATACTTTTCTTTTCATAGACTTTGATGAAATATTCTAATACCTCTTTATTCATAATTTTCTCTTCCCTATATTTCCTGTCTTAGGGCTCTTTTTCATTTTGCTTCTTTCTTTCAATATATGAACAAGCCCTTTAAGAAAACGACCATTTACCATCATTAAGATCCCATCCAGCATTGGCATATTTACGATCCCGCCTGTCATTCTGGCAATTCCCCTGAATGGCATGTGATAGAATGACATCATAATCAAATTGGCAATACTTCTTTTTCCTATTTTTCGCAAAAACCAATGAACAAAAATGATCGCAAAATAAATAAGCCTTCCTGAAACCCCTTTTGCATATTGGCACTGTTCTATAGTATCGTTGTAGCCCAACGGTTTTGTCCGGTCCCATTTCGGGTTGGGAGCCTTCCGTCCCAAAAGGGTTTCAAATTCTTCCAGACTGATATTATGTACATTTGCGGAGTAATAGGTTGGCAGTTCCTCCTTATCGTATGGAAGAGGCGCGCCTGTACCTTCTACAAAAAGGGTATCCGCTAATCGGATATCGGTACACGATGCGCCAACCATAATGTCGTATTCGGCTTCTTCGATTTCCCACTTATTCGTCTTAATATTAAAATACCGGAATGTTTTATCATCAAAAGGGATCGTTACTGTTTTTGTTTCACCTGCATTGATGAAAATCTTGGAAAACCCCTTTAATTCCTTTTTCGGTCTGAAAATATCCTTGGATTTGCACCCCACATAGAGTTGTGCAATCTCCATCCCGGCAATTTTCCCGGTATTTGTTATTTTAAATCTGACACCCTCATGATTAACCTGAATATCGGAATACTCAAAGGTTGTATAACTAAGCCCAAATCCAAAAGGGAATAGAACATTAAGCTCAGCTGTATCATAATAACGGTAGCCAATAAATGGACCTTCTCGATATTCAACGCTTACTTCCTTTCCTGGAAAATGGTAGGAAGGTGTATCCTCATAGCGAATTGGATAGGTTTCAGCCAATTTCCCGGAAGGATTCACATCACCTGACAACACTCTTAGAATGGATCTTGCTCCTGCCTGTCCGCCTAAATAGCCATGTACAAGTCCTTTTACTTTATCAATCCATGGCATTTCCACCACAGAACCGCAAGAAAGAACGGCCACAATGTTCGGATTGACTTCATTTAACGCGTTCAATAAATCGATCTGGTTTTTTGGGATCTTCATACTATGCCTATCCAAACCTTCAGCCTCTGTCACTTCATCCAGGCCAATATACAGAAGAACGACATCCGCTTTTTTGGCGAGTTCACATGCTTTTTCGATTTTCTTCCGATCTCTCTTCCCGTATCGTTCAAAGCCGGGTTCAAAGCCGATACTGACAATTCCAGACTCCTCGAAACAGTTGAGAGTGTGATCCAGTATTGTTGGATTAACGATAGATGACCCTGCTCCCTGGTAACGTGCATCTTTGGCAAAATCCCCAATCACGGCAACTTTTCTGCCAAATCGGATGGGTAAGATATTGTCTTCATTTTTAAGAAGGACTATTGATTCTTCAGCAGCCTTCTGCGAAACCCTGTGATGCTTTTCCACATTAAATTCGAAGTGAGGTTTATTAAAGACCTCATTTGTAGTAAAAATAAGCTCTAGTAATCGATCAACACATTCGTCTAACACTTCTTCTTTCATCTTACCGCTTTTGACTGCTTGGACAATTTCCCGGTCGGTCTCTCCTGCAGTAGTCGGCATTTCCAACTCATTTCCGGCAAGTAATCCTGCAATTCGGTCATTGCTTCCTCCCCAATCGGTGACAACTACCCCCTTAAAATCCCATTCGCTACGCAAGATATCCTGCATTAAATGTAAATGTTCATTCGTGTAAGTTCCGTTTAACCGATTATACGACGTCATGATTGACTTAGTCTTACCTTCTTTGACCGCAATTTCGAAGGCGGTAAGATAGATTTCCCTAAGGGTTCTTTCATCGACAATTGCATCAATCGTCATACGTCTTTCTTCTTGGTTGTTTACCGCAAAATGTTTCACACAGGCGGAGATTCCTTGTGATTGAATACCTTTAATCATACCTGCGGCAAGTTTTCCGGCTAGATACGGATCTTCGCTGAAATATTCAAAGTTTCTGCCGCATAAAGGATTTCTCTTTATATTAATACCAGGTCCCAATAAGACATTCACATTTTGCGTAACCGCTTCCTTTCCGAGATACTCCCCCATCTTTTCGGCCAGATCTTTATTCCAACTATTTGCTATCGTTGCAGCTGTTGGAAAACAAGTTGCGGGGTCCCCGGCATTGAGCCCAGGTTGTTCTGATCCGACTGCCTGTTTTCGAATCCCATGGGGGCCGTCTGCCAGAAGCATGCTTCTGATACCTAGACGATCTATGTTCTGAGTTTGCCAGAAATCTTTTCCTGACATTAATGATGCTTTTTCTTCTAACGTCATGTCTTGGATTAATTCTCTATATTTCATTCGCGATTCCTCTTCTTATCTTTTCAGTATTTCCCCATAAGATGTGCCAGCAAATTATTTTGATTTATTATAATTGTACAAAAAATATTTTTTTATAGCTATTGATAATATTAGAGTGGTTCTGTCTGTCAACGGATCCTTTGGAAAACCTCAAGCAAATTTTTTATTCTATATTTATGTTCTTATAACCTTTTTTCGTATTGGTGCTGAAATAGTTAGTTTAACATGATGTCAGTTGAATCTTTATCTACATTAGAATATAAAATCCTGCGAATAAGTCTGAATTTGTAGAAGGTCACTGTTCCAGTGCCGTTTCTTCAACCGGTCATCCGGAGGGCTATGAATTGATCTCTAATTGTTTTTCCCTGCATTTTCCTCAAAGAATTTGAAAAATTCCAGTTTGTCCCCATCCGTAACATTCGAAACTTAGTGCAAAACGATTATGTTAATCCTGTAACTTTCATGTAATTAAATAACATTTGACTGATTGATTTTTAAAAAAAGTTGTTTTTTAGTTTTTAAGTTTTATTTTAGGACTAGAAAACAAGTCCTTTGGCTGATTGAGAGACAGCCAACCCCTGCTAAAATAAAGTTCGTCTTGTTGGGAAATATTTCTCTAAAAGGAGGGCCGATTGTTAAAGGACATCGAAATTTGAAAGGAGAACAATTGTGGCTAAATCTATCATTTCTGGTTTTATTTTATTTTTTCTGCTTATTTTCTCGGCAGCTGAACCAACATCAGCGGCTTTTTGGGATACAAAAGGAGACAACGTTATTCATGATCCTTCCATGATTAAAGAAGGAAATACATGGTATACATTCGGTACTGGTATCGGCAATGGAATCCGCGTCATCAAATCGACAGACGGAAAGACGTGGAGCGCAGCGCCAAGTATATTTACAACTCCATTATCATGGTGGAAAAAGTACGTGCCAAACCATGAAAAAAACCAATGGGCGCCTGATATCAGCTATTATAATGGTCGCTATTGGCTTTATTATGCGGTATCCGCGTTCGGCTCCAATACTTCGGCGATCGGACTCGCTTCAACAGACCGAATCTCTTCCGGAAATTGGCGCGACGACGGGCTTGTCACCCGGACGACGACCTCGAACAATTATAATGCGATCGACCCTGAGTTAGTCATTGATAAAGAAGGAAATCCGTGGCTGTCCTTCGGCTCATTTTGGAGCGGCATCAAGCTGACAAAGCTTGATAAAAAAACGATGAAACCTACAGGGAAGGTTTATTCCATCGCATCAAGACCGAGCCATGGCGGAGCGGTTGAAGCGCCGTCTATCACATATAAAAACGGCTACTATTATTTATTCGTTTCGTTCGATAAATGCTGTCAAGGTGTGAACAGCACTTATAAGATCGCTTACGGCCGCTCAACCAAAATTACGGGACCTTACTATGACAAAAGCGGCAAGAAAATGACGGAAGGCGGAGGCACAATCCTCGATTCCGGAAACGACCAATGGAAGGGCCCGGGCGGCGCAGATATCGTGAACGGCAACATCATCGTCAGACATGGTTATGATGCGCTTGACAACGGGGCGCCTAAGCTGCTGATCAATGATTTAAACTGGGATTCCAAAGGCTGGCCGAAGTATTAGTTTTTAAACCAAGCAGATGTTTTCTGCTTGGTTTTTACTGTTATTTTAGCAGTTCCAGCTGTATAAACACTCCATCCCAAAATGATCATGCCACTGTATTCATCATCCAGGGCTCGTTCAACAGATCCTACATCTATGTATAACAAAACGGATTATAAAAGTGCCCGATTTTCCTTTTTGGAAGAAAGTCTTGAAAGGCAAAAGACAATCAAGGTCAAATCCAAAAAAAATTTAATCCGTCATATCTTCAAAGTACCGATCATTTTGATCAACTTTTTTAATAAATCCCTCTAGAGAGTCAGCTATTTTTTTATCAAAAAAGAATACTGGTGACTTATCGGAATCATTTAAATCAAGCGTTACATATACACCTTCATTGACCTCATAAAAAACAAGCTTGTCTTCATCTTCATATATACCATCTAAATCAGGGTCAAATTCGTAAATATCTTCCCTTAAAGTGATATCTGCGATAGTAGCGGGATCTAAAAATCTGTTTATTGCATTATTATTCCCATTTATAAACCCGTACCCAATCTCTAAATAAAATTCTCTGAGCTCTTTAGGAAATAGAAAACCAAGTCTATCTTCCGCTTTTATTAGATCGTTTTCTTCTAGCTCATAAAACTCATGATGACTATTTTTTATAAAATTAAATTTGTACAGCCTCATGAACCTCCTTAGACATCCTTATAGATGGTGCACCTTTGCCATGAATATCCGATTGATGCTCATCAGGAATTCAGCCGGGCAGATATCCCCAAATTGCATAATCCACCTTCCAACGATAAATTTCCTCCTGACAGACAACAGAGCCAGGCCGCCAAACGGTCATACCTTGCTGTTTGATTCCACTATCCGCACCGCTTCTTCCTCTGCGCCATTTTGATAAATAATCAAGCGGGTTGCGACACCATCCTCCAAAATAAAATCCACTTCAACAGACAATGACCTAAGGAAAAAGCGCGTTTCCGAGGCTGGAAATAATTCAAAACGGATCTGTCCGGTGATTTGCATATATAGCCGGTTCTTATCAACTGTCACGTCAGCGGCGGTGCCATCTTGAAGTGAATAACTTCCGACATATCTTTTGTAAATGGCCGGATCGATCTCTTTTTTCTTTTTATCGGCAGGGCGATCAGGGATTTTGTAGGCCTTGTCAAACAGGATATTTTCAACGGCTTCAAAGATGGCCTGTTCATATTCATCATCCTGTTCCACATTGCTCAAATAAATGAAGGTTTTTCGTTGATCGATATATCGGATCATTACGGTTGAATAGCCTGGCCAGCCGCCGCTGTGACCGACAATTCGCCCTGTTTCAGGACTGTCCCGAAGCACCCATCCACACCCGTAATCTACGGACTCTCCGTTTTTCAGAGACGCGGGAGAAAAAGCAAGCTCTTTTGAGACTTGATTGATCAAACAATCTGCATATAAGGCTTGGTCAAACAAATATAAGTCATGAATGGTTGAGTTTACGGTTCCGTCCCCCTGAATCCCGTCAAGATAGCAGACATATTTTGTTTCTTCAAGGTCATCAGGCAGAACGTACTGTTCTGTATGCACGTCATACACATATCCATACGCATAGTTCTCAATGGTTTCAGGTTGAAGCCTTCTGTTATACACCCTTGAGTTCCGCATTTCCACCGGTTCAAAGATACTTTTTTTCATATATTCGGCAAAACTCAGACCGGATGCCTTTTCAATGATAACCGCAAGCAGCACATATCCCGTATTGCTGTACAGCCAACCTTCACCCGGGGCAAAATAGCGTTGCGGCTGATGATTCATCAGCATATCAACGATATTTTGATTAACAGCAATCTTGTTATGATCCCAATGTTGTAAAAACCACTCCATATAATCGGGCAGACCCGACGTATGTGTCAATAAATCGTGAATCGTTATGCCTTGATAGGGAAATCCGGTTATCCACCGTTCTACGGGATCCTCGATATTCAATGTCCCTTGCTGTGCTAATTGAAGGATGCCCAAAGCAGTGAACGGCTTAGATAGCGATGCTAATTCAAATAAGGAATCTTCCTGCAATAAACGCTTATCTGCCAAGTTTGCATAACCGAAGGCGCCTTGATAAAGAATGTCTCCGTCTTCAGCGACTAACACCGCCGCGTTGATCTGACTTTTTTCATTTAACACACTAAACAGGTTAACAAGTTGTTCTCTTTTTTTCTGTTTCACTTTTCCACCTCCCTTTCTTTATACGCATATGGAAATAAGAGGTTTCAATAAAAAAAGACAAGAATGGCACTATTATACAATTCTAATAAGTTTCTGAACATCCTTTTCAGTACGATGTGAGCCACTAGATCCTGCGCAAATGAATGTCAAATTGACTTTTGATTACGGCGAAACAATGTTGCAAACAGCAATAAAACGTTGCTTAAAAGACTTGCGGCCCCTAACCAGATCAGCCATTCTGCGTTTGTCCCCCAGGAACATCCAATAATGATCAGAGCAATGCAGCTTGAGAAAAAGGGGCCTGTCCTGTCTAATTTTGTGCCGCGGTGAATGGTTTCCTTTGTCTGCCGGATTTTATCTTTTGCATGATACAGCTTCTCCTTCACCTTGATTTTAAAAGTTGTTGCTTTTGCATAAAGATCATTTTTCATTATTTTCTCCTCCATAGCGGCGTTTCTCAAATTCTCCGAGAATCCTTTCTGTATCTAACGAATTCCCCACGCCAAGCTGAATGTTTGCATTCTCCTCAAAACCGTCCTGTTCTTCACCGTCAAAACGGTAAAGCTTTTGCAACAGCCGCCAAAATGTCGCAACCTCTTCGGATGTAAACTGCTGAAACAAGTCGGCCATAAAATAGACAGACCTTTCGGAACAATCCACCAGCGCTTTCTTTCCTTCAGCGGTCATTTCAATATTAATGGAGCGTTTGTCTTTTTGGCTTGGCACTGATTTGACATAGCCTTTTTTGATCAGGCCGTTCATCAGCTTGTTGGCGGTCTGTTTGGTTGTGCCAAGCTTTTTGGAGATATTCGTAAGCGTGGCAGTTTCAGGCGGCAAATGCGCGATGGCGATGAGCGCCATGTGTTGCCTGGACGTTAATATTCCATGTATTCGTCACCGCGGGTTTGCACCTTATTGACAACTGAAAACAATGTCGCATAGCTTTGCTGCATCAAATGTAATTCGTTGATTAAGCCGTTGATATCCATTTGTTCTCTCCTCCGAACATAGTCAACATACTGACAAATTCACAATATCTTTTTTGGAAAAATTGTCAACATGGTGACTATTTTCGTGAATCTATCATCATTGATCAATTAGGCATTCCGTTTTACACTATTTAATTATCAGATAATTGAAAATATAGAATGCGAACAGGAGGATGATCATGAATTCTTCTCTCATTTCAGCGGATGATACATGGATGCTTTGGGGGTTTATTGCGGTGTGGGCGGCTGTGAGCATTTATTTGGAGCAGCGGTTTCGCTGGGCTGCGGCTGTATCGGGGGCCGTATTGGCACTGGGCGGATCGATGCTGTTTACGAACGCAGGGATTCTTCCGACCGAGTCGTCCGTTTATGATGCGGTGTGGTCCTATGTTGTTCCGCTTGCGATTCCTTTACTGCTTTTTCAAATCAATGTGCGGAAGATCCTGAAAGAAAGCGGCAGACTTTTGATGATATTTTGCCTCAGCGCCCTCGGCACTGCGGCCGGAAGCGTCATTGCTTTCTTTCTGTTTAACCAACAGATTCCTCACCTTGATAAAATCGGCGGGATGATCAGTGCCTCTTATATCGGCGGAGGCGTGAATTTTGCGGCAATGGCTGCGAAGTTCTCAACTCCCGGTGAGTATGTATCATCAACGGTGGTTGCGGATAATTTTATGATGGCTCTTCTTTTTTTCATTTTAATGGGGATACCGGCGCTTAAATGGTTTCAAAAACGCTTTGGCGTTCAAGAAGGGGCGGGCGGCCGCGAAAATCAGGCGGAAGCCTATTGGAAGAGAAAAGAGATGTCCTTACAGGACATTGCTTTAAACATCGGAACAGCCTTTGCGATCGTTGCTGTATCTGTAAAAGCAGCGGCCTTTTTCAAAGAGCGTTTTCCTTCTGACGGCGGGTTTCAGTTTCTTGCCTTTATCCTGGGCGACCAGTTTCTGCTGCTGACGACGCTGACAATTTTGCTGACGATCGTCTTTCCCCGCTATTTTGAACGGCTGCGCGGCTCACAGGAAATCGGGACTTATTTGATTTACTTATTCTTTGTCGTGATCGGCATTCCGGCAGACTTGCGGATTATCTTCATGAACGCCCCGCTCCTCCTGGCATTTGTCTTTGTGGTTGCCATGTCCAACCTGCTCGTATCGCTCTTCGCCGGAAAGCTGTTTCGTTTTCGGCTCGAGGAAATTCTTTTGGCCTGCAACGCATCTGTCGGCGGACCGACGACAGCGGCGGCGATGGCGATTGCCAAAGGCTGGCAGGGCCTCGTTGCTCCGGTGATGCTGGTCGGGACGTTCGGATATCTGATCGGCAATTATGTCGGCACCCTCTTGGGCACCTGGTTTTCCACCCTGGTTTAAACACAAAAAAAGCCGCAGATTCCTGAAGAATCCGCGGCTTCTTTTAGGAACGGGCGAGCGCTCCGGATACGGCTTCCAATGCTCGGGCAAAATCGGCCTGCAAATCATCGGCATGTTCTACGCCGACGCTCAGCCGCAGAAGGCCGTCGGTAATTCCCCGTTTTTCCCGCTCTTCTTTCGGCATGGCAGCGTGTGACATTTTCGCCGGGTAGGAAAGGATCGACTCCACAGCGCCGAGGCTGACGGCAAAGACCGGAAGAGAGACACGTTCCACGACCTGTTTCACGGCTTCTGAATTCTCCAGCTCGAACGAAAGGACGGCGCCGGCGCCGTATGACTGGTGCCTGTGAACGGATGCCCCCGGATGCGAAGACAGCCCTGGATAATACACTTGTTTGACGGCCGGATGCTTTTCAAAAAATTCAGCGAGCTGCTGAGCTGTCCTGCTCGCTTTTTCAAGGCGGACTTGCAGCGTTTTCAATCCGCGCAGCACAAGCCAGCAGTCTTGGACGCCGAGAACAGCGCCGAACGAATTTTGCAGTTTATAAAGTTCTTCTCCGAGCTTTTTGTCTTTCACAACGGCAAGGCCTGATAAGACGTCGCTGTGTCCGCTTAAAAACTTCGTCGCGCTGTGAAGTACCACATCGACGCCGAGCTCGAGCGGTCGCTGCAGCGCCGGGGTCATGAACGTGTTGTCAAGGAACGTCAGACAGCCGTGCGCCTTGGCAAGCTTGACGACCCCTCTGATATCCGTAATACCGAGCGTCGGATTTGACGGTGTTTCAAGATAGATGACTTTTGTGTTTTCCTTTATGTTTAAAGCAATTTCATTTAAATCCGTCATATCGACAAAAGTATGTTCAATTCCGAAGCGGCTCAACACTTCCGTAATCATCCGGTAAGTGCCGCCGTACACATCTTTTGTGACGAGAACGTGATCGCCCTTTGACAAAAGCAGAAAGGCGGTAGAAATCGCAGCCATTCCGGATGAAAAAGCAAATCCCCTCGTCCCTCCCTCAAGCTCGGCTATCGTGTCTTCAAGCGCCGTTCTTGTCGGTGTGCCTGACCGGCTGTAGTCATATTCTCCGAATTTGTCAAAAGAACCTTGATGAAAGGTTGACGCGTGCTGGATCGGCACGCTGACGGCTCCGGTTGCTCCGTCCGTTTTATTTTGGTTATGAACAAGCCTTGTTTCAAGCGTCCAGTTTTCATGACTCATGCGGAACCGCCTCCCCTTTCACTTTTTCCAGCGCAGTTTTTAGATCCTGCTTCAAATCGGAGACGTGTTCGATTCCGACTGAAAAGCGCAGAAGCCTGTTGCAGACGCCGTTCGCAATTCGGATGTCTTCCGGGATATCCATGTGGGTCTGTGTCGCCGGATAGGTGATGAAGCTCTCGACTCCGCCGAGGCTTTCGGCGAAACAGATCGTCTTAAGATTTTTCAAAAACGGATTGACCCATTCTTCTTTTTGAACTCGGAATGACAGCATGCCGCCTTTTCCAGGATAAAGAACATCGGCAATTTCCTCCTGCTCTTCCAAAAAGGCCGCAAGCTCCCGGGCGTTTTCCTGATGCTGTCTCATCCTAAGAGCCAACGTCTTCATTCCTCTCATTAAGAGCCACGAGTCGAACGGTGATAAAACCGCGCCGATGGCATTTTGGTGCTGGAACATTTCCTCAGACAGCTCTTCGCCTTTTGCGACGACAAGCCCCGCCAAAAGGTCATTATGACCGCCCAAATACTTCGTCGCGCTGTGAATGACAAGATCAGCGCCAAGCTCAATCGGCCTTTGCAGAATCGGTGTATAAAACGTATTGTCGACAATGAGCAGCAAGCCGTGCTCTTTGGCAATTTGCGCGATTTTTTGAATGTCTGCTTCCTGCATGAGCGGATTTGTCGGCGTTTCTACAAATAGGGCCTTTGTATTGTCCGTGATTTTCGACTTGATACAGTCTTCGTCTGAAAAATCATCGTATAAAAAGCGCAGTCCGTATTTCTTCCATTCGTTTTCAAAAAGGCGGTATGTTCCCCCGTATAAATCGGATGAAACGATGAGCTCATCCCCGCTTTGAAACAGAGCCATAATCGTCTGAATGGCAGCCATACCAGAACTGAACGCAAAGCCGCGCGTTCCCCCTTCGAGTTTCGCGATTGCATCCTCAACAAGCTGTCTTGTCGGATTTTTTGTGCGAATGTAATCAAATCCTGTGGATTCCCCGATTCCTTTGTGCCTGTACGCAGAAGAGAAATAAACGGGAGGATTGACGGTTCCGGTTATTTCATCACTGCGGTTGCCGATTTGCGCCAGCGTTGTTTGTACATGTTCAGTCATATGACACCATCCTTTAAAAAGTAAAAACCCCTTCTTCATAAGAAGAAGGGGGATTATTCGCTTCTTCTTATCTTCCAAGCATCTGCTTGCTGGATTTAGCACCTTGGTACACTGACGTCGTCAGTGCAGACCGGTTGCTGAGGTTTCAAAGGGCCAGTCCCTCCACCTCTCGTGATAAGAATCTCTTCAATTTTCTGATTGTTCTTTACTTTAACCTAATTCAAGACATTTTTCAAGGGTCATTTTTAAATCTTTCCTCATATTGAACATGGTAAGATGAAACCAAATGACCGAACCGGAGGAATCAGATGCCAAAAACAGAGCGCTTAATCGAATTGATGATGACCATTCATACAAAACGAAAATTTACGGCCGGGGAGCTCGCAGCAGAATTCGGGGTTTCCTACCGCACGATTCTCCGCGATCTGGACGAGCTGAGCGCGCTCGGCGTCCCGATCTATTCTGAAACAGGCGCGAACGGAGGCTATTATTTGCTGAATGAGCCTGTGCTTCCGCCGCTCTTTTTTACACAATCAGAGGCGGCGGCTATGTTTTTCGCGTATCAATCTTTGCAGTTTTTCGGGTCGCTCCCCTTTGATGCGGAAACGCGGATGGTTTTAAAAAAGTTCTACCGCCACCTTCCCGCGGAAACACAGGAGCGGATTGATGCGATGAAAGGCAGAATCGTGTTCTGGAATCCGCATCGACCAAAAGCCGCCGAACATTTAGAGACGCTTCTTAACGCAGCCGTCACTCAATCCGTTTTAACGGTCGTTTATGACGGAACAGACGATTGCACAGAGAGACCCATCCAGCCCATCGGCTTATACAGCTGGAACGGCTTCTGGTACTGTCCGGCCTATTGCTTTAAAAGGCAGGCGTTCAGACTGTTCCGCGCCGACCGCATCCTCCGTGCGGAAAAAGCGGCCAGCGGGCAGGCCCGCCAGCTTCCCTATCCATCGGTTCTCAGCTGGATCAAACATTCGGAGAGCGAGTGCCCTGAACCGGTGCGGCTGCATGCGGAACTGACACGCAGAGGAGCCAGGCGGGCTGCGGCTGATGTAGATTTATTCAAGATCCTCACGATGCGGGATGACGGAACGGGGGCAATCGATACAAACATCCCCAGGTCTGAACTTGAGTATTTCGGGGAGCTTTTGTGGAACCTCGGCGCTGAGGCAACTGTAAAAGAACCCGCGGAAATCAAGCTTCAGCTGAAACGAAAGGCTGCTGACATTTTAGCGAAGTACGGCTGACTTTTTTTAAGAATCATGACAAAGCCTGTCAGGATTAGGTGATACTTTTAGAATAAAAGCAAATGGAAAGGATGAAGCAAATGAATCAAGTTCAAGCGCTGCGCGGCGATTTGTTCCACGAAATGGAGACGGGCATCCGCTCCACGTGTCATCTTCTGAAAAAAGTGAAGGAATCTGACTGGTCTTACCGACCCGCCGACCGTATGCGAAGCCTGAAAGAACTGGCAAGTCATCTCGCGGCCATCCCTGAAGCCGACTTGGCCATCATGCAGGAAAAGGAAGAGGACATCATCGCCCGGATTGAAAAGAAGTATGGTGCATTGCAGTCGGCTGACCAAATGGCTGAAGCTATGCAGAAAGGATTCGACACTTTTAAAACGTATATGGTCTCCCTCTCCGACGAGGAATTTTTGACGAAGAAAACAAAGCCGTTTTACCTCGATGAAGGGATGACCCAAAGCCGCTGGCTGACGGAAACGCTCACCCACATCTTCCATCACAGGGCCCAGCTGTTTAATTATTTAAAACAGCTCGGCTATGACGTCAACATGTTCGATCTGTATCTTTAAAAGGTGATCATATGTAGCGGCCTCTGACAAAAAAAGAACGGTCAAACTTTAGGACAGCCAAGGTGACAATAAACAACACGGCATATATAGATCTGTCCGTCTTGCACATGCGTTCGGTTCATCTTTGAAACGCGCCGTATATATCAAAGCGCTCGCCCCGTTTTAAACGGTTCCTTCCATCGGGCCGAAAATGGCGCAGTGCGCCGTTGACCTGGGCTATTATTCCCCGTGGCGACATCAAGCATGAATTTGATCATCCGACCTCGAAAAACTGAAAGGCTACTGGGAAGACCCTTGTGCAGAAGATGCGCTGTATCGTCCATTATGCCGACGATCCCGATAGCGGCAAAAGCCGGCGGAATTTCACAGCGAAAAAAAAGGTGCCGCGAGCGATACGGATACCCCCCGGATAGATTATCAACGCCTTGGTACGAAAAAAAACGATCATAAAAAATCACGGCTGCCGAACTGTTCGGCAGCCCTTTTCGCTTCTTTCACAAGAGAATTTCGTGTTACAATGAATGGAAACGTTCACAAACATTATTTCTGGAGGAATTCACCTTGGCTATGAAAACAGGAGTCATTCAGGAGAAAAAGCTTTTTTCGGAAGAGCTCGGCGAGGAAATGGAGCTTCTCGTCTATTTGCCGTCATCCTTCTCGCCGCTTTACAAATATCATGTAATCATCGCACAGGATGGACATGACTATTTCCGGCTCGGGCGCATCAGCAGACAGGTGGAAGAACTGTTGGCGAACGGTGAAATCGAAAGATGCATCATCATCGGCATTCCGTACAAAAACGTACAGGAAAGAAGGCTTACATACCATCCGGAAGGGTCAAAATTCGAAGCGTATAAACGTTTTTTGGCAAATGAACTCGTCCCTTTCGCCGACAGTGAGTACCCGACATACCAAGTCGGATCAGGCAGGACGCTGATCGGGGATTCGCTCGGAGGAACGGTCTCTCTCATGACGGCGCTCGACTACCCGAATATGTTCGGGAACGTCATTATGCAGTCTCCTTATGTCGACCGCCATGTTCTCGATAAAGTGAAACAGTCCGATTCCCTGCAGCTTATTTCAATTTGCCACCAAATCGGAGAGAAAGAAACCGCCGTCAAAACGACCGATGATCAAATTTTGGACTTCACAGGTCCAAATGAGCAATTAAAAAAATTGCTTGAAGAAAAGCAGACAAACTACGATTTCAAAGCTTTCGACGGCGACCACAAGTGGACGTACTGGCAGCCGCTCATCACCCCCGCTTTAAAAAAAATGCTGTAGCTCTCTGTATATCGGCCCATCTTTGATATACTAAACCATATCAATTGTTTAAGGAGGGAACAAAATGAAATACGGTATTGTGCTATTTCCATCAAAAAAACTTCAGGACATTGCAAATTCCTACCGAAAACGCTATGACCCGAATTATGCTTTAATTCCGCCCCACCTTACATTAAGAACGCCTTTCGAAGTGTCTGAAGACGAGATCGAGGGCGTCGTTCGACACCTGAGGGAGCTTTCAAAAGAGCTGAAACCGGTCACGCTGAAGATTACAAAATTCAGTTCCTTTGCCCCCGTCAATAATGTCATTTACATGAAAGCCGAACCGACAAAGGAATTAACGCAGCTTCATGAAAAAATGTACAGCGGCGTTTTGGAAGGCAAACCCGAATATGCGTTTGTTCCCCATGTCACAGTCGCACAAAAGCTGTCAGATGATGAGCATTCTGACGTCCTCGGCACACTGAAAATGAGAGACGCGTCACACGAAGAAGTCATCGACCGCTTTCATCTGCTTTACCAATTGGACAACGGATCATGGACCGTCTATGAAACTTTTATTTTAGGAGCGTGAAGAAAGCCAGTGGAAGCCGTCATTGTGAAGAATCAACAACAGCTTGAAGACGCCTTCTTTGTTAGAAAGGAAGTCTTTATCAAGGAGCAGCACGTATCACCGGAAGAAGAAATGGATCATCTCGATCAGGAGTCTTCACATCTCGTCATCTATGACGGAAAAGAGCCGATCGGCGCTGGCCGCCTCCGGCTTGTCGACGGCTACGGCAAACTTGAACGAATCTGTGTGCTGAAAAGCCATCGCTCTCTCGGCGTCGGCAACCTGATCATTCAGGCGCTTGAAGAGGAAGCCGCCAAGCAAGGCGCGGCTCAATTCATGCTGAACGCGCAGACACAGGCTGTTCCCTTTTACGAAAAACACGGCTATAAGGTCGTGTCTGAAGAATTTTTAGATGCGAATATCCCCCATGTCAAAATGGTCAAAAAGTAACCGTTCCGCTTTTTAAGCGGAACGGTTTTTCTTTTCCTCAGAAAACTTTTCATAGTTTGTTCATCTTTTGTTTATCGTTTATTCAACATTGTCTATTAAAGTTGTTTCTAAGCTTTTACGAAGCCCTATACAAAATAGACGGGAGGTAACAGCCGAATGCCGTTATGAACAAAAACAACATCACAACACTCGTTCGTTTCGGGACAGTCGGAGCCGGGAACACACTCGTTGATTTCGTTGTGTTTTTCCTCCTTACGTCGCTCCACATCCCCTACCTGTCCGCACAGTTGTTTTCCTATTCGGCAGGCGTGGCAAACAGCTATATCTGGAATCGGACATGGACGTTTCAAGTAAAGGAAAAAGCGCATGGCGCGGAGATCATCCGGTTTATCATGATCAATCTTGCAGCAGCGGGCGCTACATTTGTCCTTCTGTATTTTTTACAAAAAGCCGGCCTGTCCCTTTTTGTCAGCAAAATGTCCGCAACAGTCGCAGGAATGGCGATCAACTTTATTGGAAACCGGCTTTGGGTGTTTCAAGAACCCGGAACAGATTCATAAAAAAGACGAGGAGTGAATAACCATGAAAGTAAAAAAAGCAGTCATCCCAGCAGCCGGATTGGGTACAAGATTTTTGCCGGCAACAAAAGCGCAGCCGAAAGAAATGCTGCCGATTGTCGATAAACCGGCCATACAATATATCGTGGAAGAAGCTGTCCAATCAGGAATAGAAGACATCCTTATCATTACAGGAAGAAATAAGCGTTCGATTGAAGACCATTTTGACCGCTCTGTTGAACTGGAACAAAACCTGTTCGCCAAAGGAAAAAACGATGTCTTAAAAGAGATACGCGACATCGCCGATATGGCGAATATTCATTATATCCGGCAAAAGGAGCCCCTCGGTCTCGGACATGCGGTGTTATCGGCCAGGCATTTCATCGGTGATGAGCCGTTTGCCGTCCTGCTCGGCGACGACATCATGGTATCAGAAACGCCGGCGCTTCGGCAGCTGCTTGAAGTATATGAAGAATATCAGACGGAAGTAATCGGCGTTCAGCCCGTCGATCCGGCGGACGTCAGCAAATACGGCATCATTCAGACATCCGCGCAAAAGAACAAAGTGTATCATATTGACGATCTTGTAGAAAAGCCGTCTGTCAAAGAAGCCCCTTCAAATATCGCGGTCATGGGCCGTTATGTGCTGAGGCCTTCGATTTTCCCCGTGCTCGAACAAACGAAGCGCGGTGCAGGAAATGAAATTCAGCTGACTGACGCACTTAGGGAAATCTGCCGGGAACAAAGCATGTATGCGCGCAGATTGGAAGGAAGCCGCTTTGATATCGGAGACAAGCTGGGCAGTTTTAAAGCGAGTACGGAAATCGCTCTCATGCGGGACGAGATGCGGCTAAAACTGTTCGCCTACCTGGAAAGCGTCTTAAAAAAAGAAGCGCAGAAAGGAGCATGGCAATGACATCCGTACTCGTTACAGGGGGAGCCGGATACATCGGCAGCCACACCGTACTCGAATTAACAAAGCAAAACCGCTCCGTTGTCGTGCTTGACAATTTATCTACCGGACATAGGGAAGCCGTCAGCGGGATCAGCTTATACGAAGGCGATATCGCTGATGCGGCACTTGCCAAAGCCATCATCAAACATCATGATGTCGATGCTGTCATCCATTTCGCTGCCAAAAGCCTTGTGTCCGAATCGATCGAAAAGCCTGAGCTCTACTTTAGGGAAAACACGCTAAAGTCTTGTGCATTCTTCGAAACGGTCATCAAGGAAGGCGTCAAAAACATCGTCTTTTCGTCGACCGCCGCCGTATACGGCATCCCGGAGAACGTCCCGATCAAAGAGACAGCCCCCCTCTCCCCTGTCAATCCTTACGGGGAATCGAAGCTGATGATCGAAAAATACTTGCACTGGGTCGGGAAAACGCACGGTGTCAAATGGGCAGCCCTCCGCTACTTCAACACGGCCGGCGCCGCTTTAAACGGAGCGATCGGCGAGGATCACGATCCCGAAAGCCACCTCATTCCCATTGTTCTGCAGACGGCATTGGGACAGCGAAAGCAGCTGTCCATTTTCGGAGATGATTATCCGACGCCAGACGGAACATGCATCAGGGATTATATTCACGTCCTCGATCTGGCTTCCGCCCACCTGGCGGCCCTTGACGGGTTATATGAAGACAGACTGAAGCAAAATGTTTATAATGTAGGGACAGGGGCCGGATATTCCGTAAAAGAAATCATTGAAACCGCGGAAAACATGACAGAGCGAAGCATTGCAGCAAAAACGGACGAGCGCAGAGCGGGGGATCCGCCAGTGCTGGTGGCGGACAGCCGGACACTGCAGGAAGATACCGGCTGGAAGCCGCAATACAGCGATATACAAACCATCATTCAAAGCGCATGGCAATGGCACAGAGCGCATCCGGACGGTTTTTGAGATTCGCTTGTTTCCCGCGCCGGCGGCAGGGAAACGTCCCGGCAGCTGCTCTAACGTTCGGCTGATGAAATCAAAAGCAGGGAGAAAAAACGAAAATGGGAAGCATAGTGAATGATATTTTAATGTGGCTGACCGATCTTGGCTATTTCGGCATTGCGATCGGTTTAATGATCGAAATCATCCCGAGTGAAATCGTACTTGCCTACGGCGGATACTTAGTGTCCAACGGCTCCATTACGATGACAGGGGCCGTGATCGCCGGCGTCATCGGGGGAACGATTGCTCAATTGTTTTTATACTGGATCGGCTACTACGGCGGACGGCCGTTTTTATACAAATACGGAAAATACTTATTGATCCAAAAGCATCACATTCAAACAGCCGAAAAATGGTTTGAGAAATACGGCGGAGGCGTCGTCTTTTCTGCCCGCTTCATTCCCGTGGTCAGGCACGCCATCTCCATTCCGGCCGGCATTGCGAAAATGCCGATTTTAAAATTCACGGGTCTGACAGTGCTCGCCATCATACCGTGGTCGATACTATTCGTCTACCTCGGCATACAGCTCGGCAGCCGGTGGGACCATGTTGAAAATGTGGCGAGAACGTACACGATTCCGATTATGATCGGGGCGGCCGCTATGATCATTCTGTATTTCGGACTCAAAAAACTACGCAGAAAATAACGAAAACCCCGGTATAAAAGCCGGGGTTTGTTTCATCTCTCAAACGGATTCGTTGACATAGCGGCCACTTTTCGCCTTTTCCGCAACACGGCGGTTGAGCGTTTTTTTCCTCTTCTTTTCCATGACCCGACTAAAAGCCGCAGTCTGGTTTTCCTCTCTTTTTTCGACTTCGCGGTAGGCGCGCTCGCTTGGGATATTGGCGGTTTTTTGTATATAAGCATAGTTCGATTTTTGGCTGATGCTGCGATTGGCGTACTGTATATATTGATCATTGCGGACAGGCGGTAAATATCCCATTCGATCTCCTCCTCATCAGCTTTAATTCCCAAAAATCTACTGTTTTAAACGGTTTTCATTTGATATGATAAACGTTGTCTCATGACACTAGACGACTACCCATTAATTGGAGGACCTCTTTTTGAAATGCGCCCGATTCAATAACCGAGACATTCATATACATACATATTCGAGAGAACACTTGCAATTCCTCTTTGATGAAGCAAGAAAAGACAGAATCACGTGTAAACATTGCGGCTTGCCGCTCAGACTGAAATTGTCGATTCATGAAGAACCGCATTTTTTCCACCGGGAAAACGGGGATTTTTCTCAATGTGAAGCAGCTTGCTTAAATGAAAAGACAGAGCAAACCAAACAGAACGATTATACTGAAAGCGGCATGTTCCGCCTCCCGAAGGGCAAAGCGATCGGAGAGGAAAAGAAGACGGATGCGGACTTCTGGAGGCCGCCTCGCGAGGCTTCCATCCATTCTCCTTTCTCTCCGGCGGCAGAAACGGCTCCCGAACCGGTCTTTCCGAATGTGCCGCTGAATGAAAAACAGCTTGCCGCTGTGACGGCCCCCGAAGAACCCCTTCTCGTTCTGGCCGGCGCGGGAAGCGGAAAAACGCGGGTATTAACTGCGCGAGCGGCTTATATGATATCCCGGCTCGATATCCCGCCTTCTGCGATATTGCTCGTCACATTCACGACAAAAGCCGTGAAAGAAATGAAAGAGCGGATGGCGTCGCAATACGGATTGCCGGTGCAGACTGTGAACCGCCTCGTGACAGGCACCTTCCACAGCTTTTTTTACAAAATTCTTTATCACCATGATCCGGCCAAATGGAATGGTGAGCACCTGCTGAAATGGGAATGGCAAAAAGAACAGTACATCAAACTGGCCCTTGCCGAAGAAGGGCTTGATGAAAAAGACTTTCCGGTTGACCAGGCGATCCAGCAGATCGGCTACTGGAAGAACGCTTATCTTCCGGGCGAACAGATTCCGCTTGAAGACGAATGGGAAAAGCGGGTTCACCGGCTGTACCGTCATTATGAAGAACAAAAAGCTGCGCGGCGCCAATTCGATTTCGACGATATGGCATCTGCATGCTGGCAGTTGTTTCAAGAACAGCCAGACATTTTAAAACGATATCAGACGCGATTTCACGCGATTTTGATCGACGAATTTCAGGACATTAACCCTGTTCAGTATGCCATCATCAAGCTCTTGGCGAGCCCCGAAAACAACCTGACCTGTGTCGGGGATGATGACCAGTCAATCTATGCGTTCAGAGGCAGCAGCCCTTCATTTATACTCGATTTTGAAAAAGATTATCCGAAGGCGAAAACGGTCCGCCTCACGACGAATTACAGATCGAGCCATCCGATTGTGGCAAGCGCCGATATGGTCGTGAAGAAAAACAAAAAGCGTTTTCCGAAAACATTAAGCGCCGCGAGAGATAACCGCCAAAAACCGCTCTTATTTTATCCTTATGATGAAGAGGAAGAAGCGATTATGATCGTCTCTGATATCCAAGAAAAAATTGAAATGGGCGCAAAGCCTGATGACTTCGCCATCCTATACCGGACAAACAGCAGCGGCCGCGCAATCTTTGAACGTCTGCACCAGTCAGCCATTCCATACACGGCTGAACAAGGTGTCCGGTCGTTTTACAGCAGGAGGATCGTCCGGCAGATGCTGGCCTATCTCTACTTAAGCCAAAATCAGGATGACGCGGAAGCCGTCAAACAGATTTTACCCGCCCTCTTTCTCAAGCAGTCCGCTTTAAACACGCTTAAAGCGCTCTCGATTACAGAAGATTGCACGATGGTTCAGGCGCTTGAAAAACTGACCGACATCAAACCGTTTCAGCTTGATAAAATAAAAAAAATCGTTCCTTTTTTCACTGGCTTAAAAACGATGAAACCGGTTGAAGCCATCTCTTTCGCAGAGGAAAAGATGGGCTTTTCCGATTACCTGAAAAAGCGCGGAAACGAAGGAAACAAGCTCGAAAAAGGGTCTGACGATCTGCGGGATCTCAAAACAGCGGCAAAAAAATTCAAAACGATTCCCGAATTTCTTGAGCATGTCGATCATATGAGAGCCGCCGAAAAGCAAAAAGCTGACGGATACGGTGTTCAGCTTTTGACAATTCACCGTGCGAAAGGGCTTGAATTTAAAACGGTCTATATCCTGGGCGTGCAGGACGGCTCGATTCCGCATGACTTTGCCCTGGAGACAGCGAGAAAAGGCGATGAAACCGCTCTTGAAGAAGAGCGGAGGCTGCTGTATGTCGCCATGACCCGGGCCGAGGACCGTCTGTATATCAGCGTTCCTTCCTTCAGAAGGGGAAGAACGGCATACCGCTCAAGGTTTTTACAGCCTATTTTACGCCCGAATCCCCAGGTCCAGCTGCAATAAAAGACACCGTGCCCTCCTTTTACCGGAAGGCGCGGTGTTTATTTTTTGCTGTTCATCATTTTCGCGATCGTGTTGAAATCCATTTTTTCCTTGCCGCTTACAATGGATTCAACAATCTTATCTTCCATTTCCTGCGGAACCCGTTTGTTCGCCAATTTAGCGACGCGCTTAATCACGCTGCGGACCGTTTTTTCATCCTTGAAGTTGGCACTTTGCAGCGAATTTGCAAGCTGCATGACGTCATTCATGCTGACGCCCGTTTTCTTTTCGATGTTTTTGAAAAATTGATTGTCCATACCTATGCCTCCTTTTTGGGAGTGATACGCTATCTTATGCATGTTTGAAAAGCCTTGTGCTTTTCCCGTTCAAAAAGAAGAGAGCCCGGCATACATGCCGCCGCCCTCTTCGCTTCAACTCAAAAACTAATATTTAAAAGAAGCGCCGACAATAATTAGAAGAATAAACAAGACAACGATCAATACAAACGTTGAACCATAGCCGCCGCCATAGCCTCCGCTGTAGCCACCGCCGTAGCCTCCGCAACAAAAGCCCATCTAAAGCACCTCCTTTTCTCCCTACACGATATGACATTTGATAGGATTCGCTTGGATTGATGCATAGGGCTTCTGTGGATTATTTAAAAATGCCTGGCAGACTCCCGTCCTCTCCCAGCCATTTTTCAGCATTCTCTGCAAACGCTTCGATCTGCCTGCCGAACTGTTCGGCCGAGCGGTCAAATGTCTCCAGTTCCTTCTGCTGCTCAAAGATCACCCGGTCATGGCCGGCTTGCGTTTGATCGTGTTTGCGGGATATCGATTCAACCAGCTGTTCAAATAAATTCATCGTTTTCCCCCCTTATGATGGTGTATGCATCAGAAGGGAAATTGGGAATAAAAAAAACCGGATATAGTCCGGCTTTTTTTGATATTAATAGGTTCTCCTTTTTTTGCCGCATCCGCAGCCTTTTTTCTTCACTTTTTTTGAGAAAGTGGACTGATGATTGCTGGAAGCGTTCGTTAATCGGCCTTGCTGCCTTCTTTTCACTTGTCTCATTGCATTCCTTCCTTTCTCATGCTTATACGCCATTATATGAGTCTTCTTTTCAATGTTGCTAATGATAAATCCCCATTCAATCGAGCCATTTGGACACGATCGTTTCCAGTACTCCAGCAAAACCCGCAATGGCAAGCAGAAGAATCAGCCATTCGGCAATGGTCGGAACAAATGCGTAAAAAACAAGCAAAAAAGCGGTACACCACACACCCGTACACCAATAACAGCTCAATAGCTCGCCGATCCACGCTCTCACGCCTTTGCCTTTCATGACAAGATACGTCTCGGTCTCTCCCGTTTTTTCGTTTTTTTCTTCAACCTCTTCGTGAAACAGGCTTCTAAACGGCGCCATAATCGTGTCAAACACGACCAGCCGCGTCAGCCGAAATACCGCGATAGAAAACAGAATAAATAAAAGCCAGCTTTGTATCACAGGGCTCCCCCTTTCCTGCTTCCAAATATATGCCGGATCACCCTTCCCTAAAACAGCAAATTGGGTGCTGAAATGTATGTTTTCCTCATTCCGCTATGGTACCGGTCTGCATTTAATAAAGTGTGGATAAGAAAGGAGTGAAAGTTATGTCGTTTCATGAAAAAGCCGAAGCGCTGTACGCAGAAACATTTGACGAATTATACCGGGAATATGACCAGCTCATTGAAGTGATTGATTCAGAACATGTCACCGTAAACACGGCAAACATAACAGCAGCTCTCTCTTTACAAGCCATTGTGATCTCTTTGACGATTTTATCGGCTCAGCTTGCGATCGAAGACGAGGATACAGCAGACATCGTCTCAGAACACGTTTTAGCCGTACACAGGCTGCAGAGCAGGAGAAGAGTCATCATCAAAGTCATCGGCAGCCGCAATGTCACCATTACGCTTTCCTCGCTGGAGATCCTGCTTTCCGTCCAAGTTTTAACCGAAGTGCTGATCGCGCTTATTACAGAGCTTGACATACTTTAAGCCTTCCTTTCTTTCTAATATTTTTAAGAAATTGAGGTGAAAAACAATTGGCAGATCGCGAAAAGCTTAAAGCGGAAGTAAATCCGCTGACAAATACGCTTGTGCAAAATATCCTTAGAAAACACGGCGTTTCAAAAGACAATGTGCGGACACTGTCTGAGGAAGAAAAAGAAAACATCTTAAAAATACTCGAGGATTTAAAAGCGCAGTCCGAGGCTCTCATCCAGCGGCAGCAGGAAAAGAAGAAAGAAGCGAACAATGAAGCATCATCACAATCCGAAGAACGCCCAAGACGAAGAAGAGAACGTTCAGGTAAAAATAAATTAAGAGAAAAGCTGAGACAGAGAAGGCAGCAGGAGAATACCGCCGAAACCGAAGAAAAAAATGGGGATTTGGAGTAGGGTATCTGCCATATACAAGTTCGAGTCTTCAAACATTTAATATAGTAAATGGAAGGAGGAAAACAAATGGAAACTAGACCATATTCTTGGGTTGCATTAGATCCTGAATGCGAGCATCCGGGAACTGAGTATTATCCGAGACATCCAAAGAAACACGTTTGTGACGATTACAACTGCAAATGCGGCAAAAACGATGCATTTATCAATCAGGAACTCGACCAGCTTAACCTGAACAAACAGCTGTCAGATGAGACGATTATCATCAAGGATTCTTGCGATATCAGAGTCTCTACAGAGGACACTCAAGTTGTCGCATCAGTTATGACTGCGGTACAAACAGCCATTATTACAATCGTTCTGGCAATCATTGACGATGCTGATCTAGCCGAGCTTGTATCACAAGACTTGCTGCAGGTAACAGCAAACAAGCAAACGAACCGTCAAAAATTAATTATCGACAATTCACGCGATGTCACAGTTACAACAGAAGATACCGATGTTGCCGTCTTGGTCAGCACAGCTGTCCAAACGCTTACAGTTGTTATCGCAACACTTATCGTCGGACTCCTTTAATACAAAAAAGCAGAGCCATCCAGCTCTGCTTTTCTTCATTTTTATAGACGATTACCCACACCAACAAGGGCACGGGTACATATGTTGTTAAAGACTAAAGTCAAATATCCCTATAAAAAGGAGCTGAAATCCATGAGCTGCGGAAAACACCATGGCCGGCATGAAAATTGTGTATGCGATGCAGTAGAACAAATTATAAAAGAACAGGATGCAGTTGAAGAAACATGTCCGACGAGCTGCTTCGGTAATCTGCTGAGTCCGACGGTTTCCGGTAAAGACACCATTCCGTTCCTTTTGTACGACAAAAAAGGCGGTTTATTTTCAACATTTGGAAATGTCGGCGGATTTTCAGATGATATGCAGTGCTTCGAATCGATTTTCTTCCGGGCAGAAAGTCTAAAAGATTGCTGTGCAACGCTTTCAATCCTGAGGCCTGTGGACATAAACGGCGACACATTAAGCGTCTGCCACCCTTGTGACCCTGACTTTTTCGGGCTTGAGAAAACGGACTTTTGCATCGAGGTTGACTTGACTTGTTTCTGTGCGATTCAATGTCTGTCACCTGACTTAGTTGATCGCGCAGCAGACAAAAAACACAATCAGCACCACGGTTAAAAGGTGTCGGGCTGCATCAAGCCGGCCGATATGATCGGCTTGGTGCCAGTCTTTTCACGAAAGCTGCCGGCTTTCGGCAGCTCCTTTTACCAATAGAAAGGCCAGGCCGAAAAACGAAATTTTAAATCCTGAATTAGGAGGGATCATAACATGACGAAATGTTCAGCCGAAAATTGCGTGTGCGAAGCCGTTGAAAACATTCACGATCTGCAAAACGCCATTGAGGAAGAAGGCTGCCCGACAAGCTGCTTCAGCAACCTGCTTTCCCCTTCGAGAAACTTAGGCGACACCATTCCGTTTATTATATACACTTCAAAGTCTAAGCCGTTCGTAGCGTTTGGAAATGTCGGAGAGCTTCAGGCAGGCCCTTGCTTCAGCACCGTGTTTTTCAGAGTTGAAAAGATTGATGACTGCTGCGCTACATTAAGACTGTTGATTGCCTTTGATGATAATCGCCGCGTTCTCGATTTCACAGAAGATAAAGACAAAATTTGCGATGTGTTCCGCTTGGAAAAAACAAATTTCTGCATTGAAGTGGATCTGGAATGCTTCTGTGCAATCGAATGCTTAAATCCGCAACTGATCAATCGTTCAAAATAAAAAGTCCCTGAATCGGGACTTTTTTTAATTTAAAAGCCGAGCGGGTGCAAGGAAGTAATGCTCTCGATCAGCAGTTCCGCCGGAGCCCCTTTGCTCGATGTTCTGACATATACGGAACCGTCTTTCTTTTCGACGATCGTTCCCCTGTATGTCTTTCCGTCTGCTTCAATGAGACAAAGGGTTTTCGGCATATTGCCGGGAAGGCTTGCCAAAAAGTCGATTTTCTCGGCGATGGTCATCTTGCTGAGCGGTTTTTTAATCGGTTTGACTCCTTTTTCGGACCGATTCGCCTCATCGCTAAGCACCGCTTCAGCGCCGTCTTGTTCGTCGGGCCGGGCGGCTTCATCCTGCTGTTCCTTTCGCAGCGCTTTTTGTTCGGAAGCGTGTGGCTTTGCTTTCTTCTTTCTTTTAATCAGAATATCCTGCATGTTCGCCTCTGCCTTATCATAGTCCGGCTGCACAATATACATGAGCGGCTTTTGCTCCGCATCGTTTTTTCTGCTAGACATCTTGATCCCTCCGATCTGTTCATGGTATATCTATATGCAAAAAAGGAGAAATCAGAAGAAAAGAAAAAGCAATCCTTTAGCGGATTGCTTTTTTAGCGCCATTTTAGCGCGCGATGATATGGTAGCCTGAATCGACATGCAGGTTTTCGCCGGTCATGCCGCGGGAAAGGTCGCTGAACAGGAAAGCAGCCGTGTCGCCGACTTCTTCCGGAGTCGTTGTGCGGCGAAGCGGGGCGCGCTCTTCGATTTCTTTTAAAATCGAGTTGAAATCGCTGATTCCTTTTGCGGACAATGTCCGGATCGGCCCTGCGGAAATGCTGTTGACGCGGATTCCGTCTTTTCCGAGATCGCTCGCCAAGTATTTGACGCTGGCATCAAGCGATGCTTTCGCAACACCCATGACATTGTAGTTGGATACAACGCGCTCGCCGCCAAGGTATGTCAGCGTGACGATGCTTCCGCCTTCAGTCATGATGCCGCGCGCCGCTTTAGCGACCGCTGTCAGAGAGTAAGAGCTGATATTGTGCGCGAGCAGAAAACCGTCGCGGGTAGTATTTAAGTACTCTCCAGCCAAGTCTTCTTTGTTGGCGAAAGCGATGCAGTGTGCAATGCCGTGGATGACCCCGACTTCGTTTTTGATGTCGGCGAAGCATGCTTCAATTTCCTGGTCATTTGTGACATCACAAGGAAGTACGATTGAATCGTTTCGCTCCAAAGAATCAGCCAGCTCCTTGACCGATTTTTCAAGCCGCTCACCCGCATACGTAAAAATCAGCCTTGCGCCTGCATTGTGAAGCGAGCGGGCGATTCCCCATGCGATGCTTCGTTTATTTGCTACACCCATGACGACGATATTCCGGCCTTCTAGTGATAAATTCATATGTATAAAATCCTCCTAATGATTAACATTTTATTAGTACCTGATCATAATATATAGTATCACAATTACTAGCAGGCTGACAATTTCAGAATATAAAAAGCGGCAGAGTGTTTTTATGCTCTGCCGCGATATTGATTCGTTTTTATTGCGGGACTACAGGTCCAACCCTGCGTTGGATAACTTTTGATACGCAAAATGGTTGGTCGGTCCGTGGCCGGCTCCGAAATCAAGGCTGTGTGCAACCGCTTCGTGGACGAAAGCCTCAGCGATGCGGAAAGCTCCTAGAATCCCGTTTCCTTTCGCTGTTTGCGCCGTAAGAGCGGCAGCAAATGTACAGCCTGTTCCATGGGTATTTTTCGTCTTAATATAGGAATTCGTTTTTTCTGTGAACGTCTCTCCGTCAAAGAGGAGATCGGTTACTTTGCCATCCTCGGGCTGATGACCTCCCTTGATGATAATGTTGCGGACGCCCATTTCATGCAATTCACGAGCTGCTTTTTTGCGGTCTTCCATTGTTTGAATGCTTCTCCCTGTCAGCACTTCAGCTTCGGGAATGTTCGGCGTTACCGCATAAGCAAGCGGAAGAAGGCGCCGTTTCAATGTTTCAACTGCTTCCTCATTCAATAGTGAAGCGCCGCCTTTGGCGATCATGACAGGATCGACGATTACACGTTTAAGCTCGTATGTTGCAATTTTTTCAGCAATGACCTCAATCATATCCGCGCTCCACAGCATCCCTGTTTTCACGGCGTCAGGTTTTAAATCTTCTGCAACTGCATCAATCTGTGCGCCGAGCGCTTCCGAGGAAAGCGGGTAGACGCCGTGAACCCCTGTTGTATTTTGCGCAGTGACCGCTGTCAAAGCTGTCATGCCGAAGACGCCAAGCTCT
The DNA here is from genome assembly GCF_001969855.1 of Bacillus haynesii. Classification (GTDB taxonomy): domain Bacteria; phylum Bacillota; class Bacilli; order Bacillales; family Bacillaceae; genus Bacillus; species Bacillus haynesii. The sequence continues at coordinate 164,230 of NZ_MRBL01000007.1, read as the reverse complement.
TGAAATGTTTTAATGTCGGCTTGAATGCCGGCTCCGCCTCCTGAATCCGATCCGGCGATTGTTAATGCTTTATATATGCTCATGATGTTTGCACTCCCTTCGGCCTTTAGCCAATCCATCTGTGATATATCGTTTTCGCGCGATTAATATCATTCGTTCCGTGAATCAAAGCGCGTCCATCCCGAAAAATCACGAACTTAAAATCCCCCGCACGGCAGGAGACTAAATAAGGGTTTCCCGTCACATGTAAACCGGCTTTTTTTAATCTGGCAGCAAGCGACTCCAGCTCCAGCGGCTGCTCCGCGGCCGGCCTGATCTGAACCGTTTGTCTGCCGCAAAGAACGGCTGCTTTTGTTTCGTTTTCAGCCGAAAGAAACGGAAACTCACCTGTTCCGCACGTCGGACACGAGCCATGTTTAAGCGCGTCAGCCCGGACTTCAGACCTCTCATTTGTCCAAATATCAAATGAGCGGAGCATCCCTGACGGTTCATGCCCGGTCAGCAGCTTCAGGGCATCTGTTACCTGGTATGCGGCAACCTGCTGAACGACCGGACCAATCACCCCCGCGGTGTCGCACGTCATGGTATTCGCGGGCAAATGCCCCAAAAGACAGTGAAGGCACGGCGTTTTTCCCGGAATTACGCTATATGTGATGCCATAGCTTGCGACACACGCGCCGTACAGGAAAGGGATGCCTAATTTGACCGCCGCATCGTTCATGATCAGCCGCGTTTCAAAATTATCCGTCGCATCGACGATCAGGGACGCTTCCTCCGCAAGCTCGAGCGCTTTTTCGGCAGTAACATCCGCTACGATGCCGGTTACTTGAACAGAGCTGTTGATCAGGCGCAGCCTTTTTTCGGCGGCGGCAGCCTTTGGCATATGATCAACCACATCCTGTTCCGTATAGAGCTGCTGGCGCTGGAGATTGCTCCATTCCACATAATCCCTGTCGGCAATCGTCAGCGAACCGATCCCGGCCCTCACCAGCATCTCTGCGCTGGCTGCGCCCAAAGCCCCCGCACCGATCACCAGGACGCGGGCGTGGCTTAATTTTTCCTGGCCGTCCGGTCCGATCGGGTGAAAGAGCTCCTGTCTTGAATACCTGCCGGTCAAATCGTCAACTTCCCTTCTTCAGGGCTGCTGGCGATGCCGTAGTTCTTTTCCGGAATTCGTCCGGCAAGATACCCGAGCCTGCCCGCTTCAACGGCAAGCTTCATAGCCTTCGCCATTTGGACCGGATCTTTCGCCCCGCTCACTGCCGTGTTCAAAAGGACCCCGTCTGCGCCGAGTTCCATTGCGTATGCCGCATCTTTCGGAGAACCGATTCCGGCATCCACGATAACGGGAACCTTAGCCTGTTCGATGATGAACGACAGGTTGAGCGGATTGACGATTCCCTGTCCCGAACCGATCGGAGAGGCCCCGGGCATAATGGCGTGTACGCCGAGCTCTTCAAGCTTTCTCGCGAGGACGACATCATCCGATGTATACGGCAGTACAATGAAGCCTTCTTCAAGCAAAGCTTCTGACGCCTTCAGCGTTTCTACCGGGTCAGGCAGAAGTGAACGGTCACAGCCGATCACTTCGACTTTGATCATGTCACAAAGACCGCTTGCTTTGGCAAGCTTGGCGATCCGGACGGCTTCCTCAGCCGTTTTTGCTCCTGCCGTATTCGGCAAAAGCGTATAACGGCTTAAATCGAGCTGCTCCAAAAAATTAGGCTGAGATTCTTCAAAAATATTCATCCGTCTGACGGCAAACGTCAGGATCTCCGATTCAGATGCGCTGACGGCCTCTTTTTGAATCTCAAATGACGGATACTTCCCTGTACCGAGCAATAATCTTGATGAAAATTGACGATCTGCGATTTTGAACATAACGGTTTATCCCCCTCCGACAAAATGAACGATTTCGATGACATCGTGTTCTTCCAGTTTGACTGATTGATATTGGTCTTTTCCGATAATCTGCCTGTTTTTTTCAACAACGACAACACGATTTTCCAGATTGTAGGATGAGAGCAAATCGTAAATCGTACCGCCGTCGTCTCTCCACTCTATTTTCCGGCCGTTGAGCTGAATGTTCACCTGTGCACAGCCTCCTTTCGCTCCGCTTTAAACGCCTCGATCCACTCTGTTTTGACCGGATTGCCGAGGATCATGTCAGCCATCATCTCACCGGTTGCAGGTGCAAGGAGGATGCCGTTTCTGAAATGTCCGGCAGCAAACAAAATCCGGTCATTTTCAGGGTGTCTGCCGATATATGGATTGCCATCCCCTGTTTCCGGGCGCAATCCGGCCCAGCATTGGTCGATTTTCATGGATTCAATCTCAGGGAGCATCGCCTTCGCCTTTCCGATCAACTCCTCGATTCCGCCAAGTTCCGGTTGCTCATTCCAATCCCCGGGCTTCATCGTCGCACCGACGACAAGCTTTCCGCTATGGCGCGGAACGATGTAGCAATGATCATGGTAAAGCGTCCTCGTCAAAGGGATGCCGTCATTCCACACAGACAAGCACTCCCCTTTGACGGGATAAAACCTTTTGTCTATGCCGATCTGTTTAAAGAAAGCGCCGCTCCACACACCGCTTGCAATGACAGCGTGCTCTGCCTCCGCAGTGCCCGAAGCGGTTATGACGCGGACAGCCCCCGCTTCGGATTCTATTGATAAAACGGGCGTATACTCGAAGATATCGGCACCGAGCATCCGGGCCCCTCTGGCAAATGCCCTGCACACTGCAGCCGGTTCGACATGGACGTCGTCCCGAATAAAATTGGCGCCGAGAATCCGATTTCCGGCATGCGGTTCCAGCTTATATACTTCATCAGCTTCAAGCCATTCCACAGAATCCAATGCAGCCATTTGCATCAGATGTTCGCGGTCGCTTTCTGAAAAGGCCAGCTTTAATATCCCTCCGTCATGCCTTCTGATATCAATGCCGCTTATGTCTTTCAATTCACCCGTCAGCCGCTGATAGGCTTTTTGGCTGGCTCTGGCGAATTCGAAAAAGGTACCGGGTTTATCGCATTCCGCATGGGCACCGAGCATGCCCGCCGCCGCGCTCGTCGCTTTTTTGCCGACTTCCCCGCTTTCAAACACGGCCGTTTTTTTTTCCGCTTTTGCAAGATGATAAGCGATGGATGTCCCGATGATGCCTCCGCCGATCACGATCGTATCATAGCGCTTTCTCATATGAATCTCCCTTCGCGAGACAGGCAAACCGCGCGGCCGCCTCATCCGGTCTGTCATGGGAAAAGATCCCCGACATCACGGCGATGCCGTCTGCCATTTTGACTTCCGCCAGTCGTTGTTCGGTAATGCCTCCGATCGCAATGACCGGAATGCGGACAGCCGCCTTCACTTCAGCCAGGCTTGCAGCCCCTCTTCCTTTCCGGCCCTTTTTACAGTCCGTTTCAAAAATGTGGCCGAACAGCACGTAATCTGCACCTTCAGTTTCAGCCTGAACCGCTTCTTCTGGCGAATGTACGGACTTTCCGATTTTCAAATGCGGAAAACGGCTCCTCACACTTTTGACGGAAAAGCCGTGTGAAGGCAGCTGAACCCGGTGAATGTGATGAAACAAAGCGATATCCACCCTGTCGTTGATGATGAGCTTCCGCTTATCAACGCCTTCTTCGGCCAAGCGTTCGATTAAACTTGATATGTCGCTTACTTTTTTTGACCTTTCCCTGATGTGGATAAAGTCAACGGCATCTTGAATCGAGATGATTTTTGCTGCAAGCTCTTCCACAGAGTGCTTGTCATCGGTGATCGCGTGCAGATGCAAGCTGATCCACCCCGCTTTTTGACCAGCTTTCTTTTTGATAGGCCATATCCCAGAACCGGTATTCGTAGAAGCTGGAGATGACAAAGTTCTCCTTCATCTTCGCGCGTGTTTTCTCATCGGCGTTTTCAGCCAGCTCATCGAAGCGGTTGATTTGTTCCATTACAGATTTTTTAAACCAGTCTCCTCCGTATGTCGCGATCCATTCCTGATACACGGCATTGTCAGGTTTGCACGTTTTCAACGTTTCGCCGACGTCATAATAGAGCCAATAGCAAGGAAGCAAAGCAGCCAGTATTTCCGCAAAACTGCCGCTGACGACAGAACGGTACATATGCGATGTGTACGCATACGCTGTCGGCGACGGCTGAAACGACTCCAGCTCTTCCTTTGTGATTCCCAATAGATCGGTGAATTTCCTGTGGAGCGACATCTCGGCTTCATATGTGCCTTTCGCGTGTTCAGCCATCCGGCTTGTCGTATATAGATCGTGAGCATATGCCGCGCCAAAGGATTGGACTTTGGCAAAGTGGGTCAAATAGTAGGAATCCTGCATGACATAGTATTTAAATCGGTCAACCGGAAGTGTGCCGTCTCCAATTCCTTTAATAAACGGATGGACAAAACTGCCTTCCCACCATGTTGCAGCGCTGTTTCGACATTCTTCTGAAAATTTCATTTCGAGGCTCCTCCTTCGATTCTGAACATAAAAAAACCACTTTCCCGCAAGGAAAGTGGTTTGGAATTTGCATATATACATACTCAAATACCGTGCCACTTCCCTACGCAGGTTTGAACCTGTTCAGGTTATGAGGGTCTAAAAGTCACACTTTTATCTCAGCCCTTATCAAGGACTCCCCTAGTGGAAAACATTTCTTGTTCATTCAGTTTATACTTTTATCTTATCACGAATTGCAAAATGGTCAAGCATCAGTCTCCAAGCGTTTTTTTCAATTCGGCAATATATTCGCGCGAACCGGTGGCGATCAGTCTGTCACCCATTTGCAGCCTTGTATCCCCGTGGGGCACGATGCTGTCAACCCCGCGGAAAATCCGGACGAAGATGACATCTCCCGTAAACGGAAACTCTCTTAACAGGACACCGTCAAATCGCTCATTGCTCATATTGATCTGATACAGCGACGCATCCTGGTTCGTCAAAAGTTTCATAACGCCAGGTGCCTCAATAAGCGCGCGCAGCAGCGTTTTCGTGGAAAGCAGAATGGAAAATGTATCAATTCCGTTTTCTTTCAGCCTGGATTCGGCGTCTGGAGAATCTGCGCTGGCGATAATTCTCGCGACTTTCTGCTCCTTCGCATAAAGGGCGATCCCTGTATTGCGCTCTTCGCTGCCCGTGGCCACGACGAGTATATCCGTTTGAAAAACGCCGAATGATTGAAGCGTCTCATATTCATAATCAGGCAAAACTTCAACATCAAACACCGGATCCGCCAGCTTTTCTTCCTTCTTTTCCTGCCGGACATGCAGGATTCTGACGTGATAATCTTCTGGAGAAAGTTCAAGCGTAACCGGAAGCGTCATTTGATTTGCGCCGATAAAGGTGATCGTCTTTTTCTCTTTTTCGCTTTCCGTTTTCGGCATTAATTTTTTAAAGCCGGTCGGTGTGATGATGCATGTAATGACAGCCACCAAAATCAGCGCGCCGGACATCTGCGCGTCAATGACGCCGATGCGCTCGCCGATCGTTGTCGCCGCGATCACCAAAGAAAGAGTGGAAGTCAGGAGAAAACCGGAAGCCAGCACGGTTTTCATATCATACCACTTTTTCAAAAACAGTACTGGAACGACTTTGCTAATTAACAAGGCCACAAACAGAAGCGGGATCATCACTAAAATTTTCGGATTGCCAAACAGCGACCAAATGTCCAATTTGACGCCTGTCATGACAAAGAAGATCGGGATGAGGAACCCGTAGCCGAATGAATCAAGCTGCTGAACGAGCTCTTTGTTCGGCGAAAGCAGCGAAACAAGCACCCCGGCTAAAAACGCGCCGAGAATGTTTTCTGCACCGAGCGACTCGGAAAGCGCCACGAGTACGATGATCAACGTAAATATCGCCCTTGTGCCGATCTGGATCGTGCCTTTTGACAGCACTTCGACAAAAGGCCGCTTTTTAAATACCCTGCCGAAAAGGTATAAAACGACGCCGGCGGCAAATAAGATCATCAGCAGCCACATATTGCTGTTTTCGTCGCCATAGATTGAGGCGAACACCGCAAGCAGAATCATCGTGACAAGATCGGCAATCACGGCGACAAGCAAAATAATCTGGCCGATATTCGTCTTCATGAGCCGCTCTTCCTTCAGCGTCGGAACGACAACCCCGAGTGAAATGGTCGAAATGATCAGCGTCATTAAAAAGGCGTTGTCAATAAATCCTGCCATGACAAAGCTGTAAGAGAGGCCGAGCGACAATATAAAAACGGCAATAAAGATGACGGAAGCCGTTTTAAACGTATTCGGCGCTTCCTTTCCGCTCGGAAGCAGCTGCTTTTTCTTTCCTTTTTCAAATGCGGAAAAATCGATTTCAAGCCCGCTTAAAAACATTAAAAAGATAAATCCGAGCATCGATAAAGTTTCGAGCCATGTATCGTGCTGGGCCACCAAATCGAACCCGCTTTTTCCGATAATAAGACCCATGATGATTTCAGCGACAACCACCGGTATGCTTAACCTGAAACGGTGCAGCAGGATGGGCGTTAAAAATGCGATAATCAGTACGACAACTAAAGATGAGACAGATGTGTGCTCCATAAACTGGTACCTCCTCTAAACCGGTTAACGGGTATGATTAGCGTTCCCTTTTTTAAAAATAAAAGGGACATATTTTTAGACATTTTCATGTGGGAAAAGAACCGTCTGAACTCTTTTCTCACAGGTGTAAAAATCGATTTTAACAATGCTCGCTCAGAAAAAAAAGTAATATGCCTGATTTTCTCCGCCGAAAGTTGCAGAAGCTTTATTTTTATATGGCTCGGGGGCAATGTATATACAAAACGGACAGGAGGTGGAAACGCATGAAATACGATGTAATCGGTGATATTCACGGGTGCTATGACGAAATGATTGCGCTGATTGAAAAGCTCGGCTACTCGCTGGCATCAGGGTTTCCCGTTCATCCGGAAAACAGAACACTTGTCTTTCTCGGGGATTTAACAGACAGAGGGCCGAAATCGCTGGAGGTCGTTGAATTTGTAGGACGGGCCGTTAAAGAAGGAGCTGTGCGATATGTACCCGGCAATCACTGCAATAAGCTGTACCGTTTTTTCAAAGGAAATCCGGTGAAGCTGCAGCACGGACTGGAAACGACGGCGGCCGAATACAGAAACCTTCCGAAACAAAAACAGAAGGAAATCAGAGACCTTTTCATGCGCCTTTATGAAGAGGCCCCGCTTTATGAGATCCTGCACAACGGCGAACTTGTCGTCGCCCATGCCGGCATCAAAGCGGAAGACATCGGCAAAAAGCCTGTCGGAAAAATAAAACAGTTTGTGCTCTACGGAGATATTACAGGGGAAACGCTGCCTGACGGACGGCCAGTCAGGCGGGACTGGGCTGCTCATTACAAGGGCGAGCCGTGGGTGGTGTACGGCCACACCCCTGTCAAATGTCCGCGGATGGTTCATCATACGATCAATATCGATACCGGTTGTGTATTCGGCAACAAGCTGACTGCTTTCAGATTCCCCGAACTGACAACCGAATCTGTCCCCTCCTCTTTGCCTTATGATGAGTCAAGATTCCGCATGGAGCCATAAAAAAAGAGAGCTTATTCAGCTCTCTATCAACTTGCTCATATCATGCGGCACCGGCGCTTGAAACGTCAACTCTTCCATTGTGAACGGGTGAAAAAATGTCAGCCTCTCACTGTGGAGCGCCTGCCGATTGATGAAGCCGCGGGTTCCACCGTACAGCGTATCACCGCACAAGGGATATCCGATATGACTCATATGGACGCGGATCTGATGGGTTCTCCCGGTTTCCAGTCGGATAGAGACATCCGTCATGCCGCTGAAGCGCCTGTTCACCCAAAAATGCGTCACCGCTTTTTGCCCGTCCGGGATCACCGCGCGCTCGATGATGCTCGATGATTTTCTGCCGATCGGCGCATCGATCGTTCCCTGCTCTTCTGCGATCAAACCATGGACGACCGCCCGGTATTGCCGTTTGACGGCTCCCTTTTTTTGCAGTCCCGATAAAAGTGAGTGGGCGAAGCGGTGCTTGGCTACAAGCATGACACCCGATGTATCGCGGTCAAGCCTGCTCACCAGGTGAACGGTCGCGTGTACGCCCGTCCGCTGGTAATAATGAATCAGACCGTTCGCCAGACTGCCTGATGGATGCTCACGCGAGGGAATCGACGACAGGCATGGCTGTTTATTTAATACGAGGACGTGGTCATCTTCGAACAAAATATCAAGCGGCACTTCTTCCGGTTGCAAAGATTCGCTCATTTTTTCCGGAGGGAACTGAATGACGAGCTCGTCCCCTTTTTGAAGAACGTATCTGACCGTTACATGCCCGCCGTTTACCAAAAGATCCCCGCCTCCGAATTTGATGTCCGTCAGCATCCTTTTTGAAATGCCCAGCCGCTGGACGTATTCTTTCAAAAGAACCCCGCTGTCCTCTTCTGTTATGGTTTGTTTCATCAAAAAATCGCTCACAGCAAACCTTCCTATTCTCCTTTTCCGATAAAGGAATCCTGGACCCTTTTCCAAAACGGAAAAGACCGAAAGCGGGCAAACCTGATATTTTCGTTTGCGACGCGGCATTGAATCGACTTGACGTCTTTATGCAGCAATGTCAAGTGGTCAATCGCGACTTGAAACGTCACATCATTAATCGGTTTAATTAAACAAGTGTGATGCTCAGGCAGAATGAGCGGCGATCCGACCGTCCGAAACACCCGATTGTTGATCGACGCCATTTCAGCCAGCTGAATCGCTCTGATGGACGGATGGATTATCGCACCGCCGAGCGCCTTGTTGTATGCCGTGCTTCCTGAAGGAGTCGACAGGCAAAGGCCGTCGCCGCGGAACGTTTCAAAAAGTTCCCCTTTAATCTCGACATCCGTCACAAGCGTCCCTTCAATGCTCTTGATCGTACATTCGTTCAGCGCCAAATATCTCGCTTCATCGCTGCCGTCATTGTAGCGGACGATGACTTCTAAAACCGGATATTCAACAATTTGATACGGCGTTTTCGCAATCGCGATCACGAGTTTTTCAATCTCATTCGGGACCCAGTCGGCATAAAAGCCGAGATGCCCGGTATGAACCCCGACAAAAGCCGTTTTGTCGAGGCGGCCGCTGTATTTGTGAAATGCGTATAAGAGCGTTCCGTCACCGCCGACGGAAATGACGATATCCGGCTCTTCTTCATCGCATTCGAGACCGAAGTCGAGCAGATACGTCTGAATTTTGCTTTTCAATGAATCTGAAACCGCATTTCCTTTGGACGATACCGCAAACTTCATCATTCCATCTCCTTTCCCCTATCCGTCATCCTCATCCTTTTTCTTGCGTGAAAATGCCACCTGAGCCTCCTGAATCTCGCCCCTGATCTCGGACATTTCCATATCGAGCCTTGATGCTGCTTCCGAAGCTCTCTGAAGCCTTAATTTTACCTTTTCCGGAATGTTGCCGCTGTATTTATAATTTAAAGAATGCTCAATCGTCGCCCAAAAATTCATTGCCAGCGTCCGGATTTGAATTTCAACCAAAATCTGTTTTTCCCCGTTGATTGTCTGCAGAGGATACAGCACGACGAGATGGTAAGAGCGGTAGCCGCTCTCTTTATGTTCCGCGATGTAGTCGCGCTTATCCACCACCGTGAAGTCCTTTCTCGCCAGAAGCATATCGACGACAATGCGAATATCCTCAAAAAACTGGCACATGATTCTGAGTCCGGCAATATCTTGCATACTTTCAATGTTGTGCAGAGGAATGTTTTTTCGCTTGGCCTTCTCAAGAATACTCGGAACAGGCTTCACCCGCCCCGTCACGAATTCAATCGGCGAATGCTCCTCCTCGTATTCGTAAAGGGTCCGGATCCCTTTCAGCTTCACTTTCAGCTCTTCAACAGCCTGCCGGTACGGCGCTAAAAAATGCTCCCATTGTTTTTCATCCATAAACCTTCCCCCAATTTCATCGCCTTTTTTTCTAGAGGAATATCCGTTTCACTCTCTCTTCCATTTCTTCACCATAATTTGCATTATCTTTAATATTCTCTATTAAATATCCGAGCTCATCATGGAATCCGTTAAGCTCCAGCTCCGTGTTTCCGATATGTAAAAACACAGGAAGACCGGCGTCCAGGGCCGCTTTAAGATCGGTCCAGATACCTTCGTTTAAAATGACGTATTCAAAGGATTCATCCTGTTCAAGTATGTATACAAATGCAAAATGATCGGAGTCTGTCAGCATGCGTCCGGCCGGTTTCCGCTCCGCTCCGTCATTGATTTCGCTGGTCAACACCAGCCGGTCGTTTCGCAGATTGGCTTCTGTAATCTCAATTCTGTTCTGCATAATGCTCTCCTTTACAATAAAAGTACAGATTCATTTTATCATATCAGCTTCAATATTGATAAACGTTCCTTCTCAAGAGATAATAAGGAAAATGCAATTTTACGAGCTGAGAGGATGAAAAAATTAAAGAATGAGCCAGGAACTTGAAATCGAATTTAAAAATATGCTGACAAAAAAAGAATTTGAGAAAATCAAATCATATTATCAATTTACCTCCGAGCAATTTGTTATACAAAAAAACCGTTATTACGATACGCCTTCCTTTTCTTTAAAAGAAAAAGGAGCGGCCTTAAGAATTCGCGAAAAACAGCAGCGATTTGTACTGACATTAAAAGAGCCGGCACCTGTCGGACTGATGGAAACCCACCAGGAGCTGACCCGGAAGCCCGAATTCGAAACGTTCACGATTCCGCGTGGGCCGGTATACGATCGCCTGAAGCATCTCGGCATTGAACCGGACGAGCTCACCCTTTTCGGAACGCTTGCGACAAGCCGTGCAGAAAAAAAATTGCCGCAAGGCTTAATTGTTTTGGATCACAGCCGATACTTAATGGTAGAAGACTTTGAAATCGAATTCGAAGTGACAGACTATGAACGCGGAAAACGGGATTTCTCTGAACTGCTGAAATCGTTCGGCATCCCTGAGCGTGAAACCAAAAACAAAATCGTCCGATTTTATGAGCAAAAACTTAAAGATCAATAAGGTGGGAAAACAATGAACATCAACCATTTGGCCGCCCTCTTGGAACTCCAGGCGATACGGTCGTTTTATCCGGCTTCAGACAGCGGTTCCGAAGATGCGGGCTATGATTTCAGCTCGATTTTAAATCAATATTTAAGCAATGTCGGCGGCTTAGGGTCTTCACAGCCCGCGGTTGTTCCGGCTGTGAAGACAGCGTCTCAGCTTCAGGCGCCGCTGACAGCTGAAAAGCCTGCGGCAATTGCGGCCGTCCCATCTGCCGCAGTGAAACCCGTCTCTTTTGGCAGCCAAAATCAGAGCATTGACCAGATCATCAAAAATGCCGCAGAAAAATACGGAGTCGATGAGAAACTGATTCATGCCGTCGTCAAGCAGGAATCGCGCTATCAGGAGAAAGCGGTCAGCCCGGCCGGCGCCATGGGCCTGATGCAGCTCATGCCGTCCACGGCGAAAGCGCTCGGCGTGAATAACGCTTTTGACCCCGTACAAAATATAGAAGGCGGAACAAAATACTTGAAGCAGATGCTCGATAAATACAGCGGAAATGTGAAGCTCGCATTAGCGGCTTACAATGCCGGGCCGGGAAATGTCCAAAAGTACGGAGGCATTCCCCCTTTTAAAGAAACGCAAAATTATGTAAAAAAAATCACCTCAAATTACTATGCTTAAGCCGGAAAGGACACTTTCCGGCTTTTTTTGCCTGCATTTACTTCCTCTTTGATCCTCCCGGTATTAAAAATACACATTTAATAAGCGAATATGATATGATATTTGAAACAAAAACAGCGATTTTCGCCTACAGGCAGAAGTCGGTTTGTTTGTAGAAATGCAACGAGGTTGCTAAAATAAGTATATACAATCGTGAAATAATAAATGATGCACAAGATAAATATTTTTTTGCAATAGGAATCGGTATATTTTCCTATTAGCCATATTAAAAGGAGTAGTCAACATGGGACAATCGTTTAACGCACCTTATGAAGCGATTGGAGAAGAGCTTCTATCGCAACTTGTTGATACTTTTTATGAACGTGTAAAGCAGCATCCGCTGCTCTACACGATTTTTCCGGACGACTTAACGGAAACGGCAAGAAAGCAGAAGCAATTTTTAACGCAATATTTAGGCGGTCCGCCGCTTTATACAGAAGAACACGGACACCCGATGCTGAGGGCGCGGCACCTGCCGTTTCCAATTACACCGGAACGGGCGGACGCATGGCTTTCGTGTATGAAAGAGGCAATGGATCATGTCGGTTTAAGGGGCGAAATCAGGGAATTTCTTTTTGAAAGGCTGACATTGACAGCCAGACATATGGTAAATCAGCCAAAAATGGAGGATGGTTCACATTGACACTTAATCAGCGTGACCAATTTTTCTCCCATTGCCACGGACATCCGCAAAAACCGATGGAAATTTATATGTTTGTCGACCCTTTATCTCCCGAATGCTGGGCTTTGGAGCCGGCGATCAAAAAGTTGAAAATCCGCTACGGCCGCTTTTTCACACTGAGGATTATCGCCGCATGCAGCATCACAGCGCTGAACGTTCAGAAACGTAAAAAGCACCGCCTCGCAGAGGCTTGGGAAAAGATCGCATGCAGATCAGGCATGTCTTGTGACGGGACGCTCCTGCATGACAAAGCACTCTCTGCACCTTACCTTGCCTCGCTCGCTTTGAAAGCGGCGGAACTGCAAGGCAGAAAAGCAGGGCTGCAGTTTTTGAGATGCATGCAGGAAAACTTGTTTCTTAATCAGCAGGATATCACCGAAGAACAGGTGCTGTTAGCGATTGCAGAGCATACACAGCTCGATCTGGAGGAATTCAAAAGAGATCTCCATTCGCAGAGCGCCGTGAAAGCCCTGCAATGCGATTTGAAAATCGCTGCCGAAATGGAAGTGGCGTCTGTTCCGACTCTTACGTTTTTTAACAGCCTTTGCGAAGGAGAAGGCTTAAAAGTAACCGGAAATTATTCATATGAGATTTACGAAGAAGTATTGTTTGAGATGCTCGGCGATGAGCCGAAGCCTTCACAAACACCTCCGCTCGAACTTTTTATCGAATACTTTCAATTTGTAGCTGACAAAGAGATTGCCGTCGTTTACGACTGGACGCTCGAACAGGTTGAACGGGAAATGAAAAAGCTCGCGTTCGCCCGCAAAGTCGAAAGAGTGGAAGCGAAACACGGCATGTTCTGGCGCTATATAAACGAACATCACGATGCCGGACCGCTCTATCAATGCGAAAAATAGCACGGGTTTCTCCCGTGTTTTTTCTTGCACAAAAACGAACGCACGTTCCTTTTCGAAGCAATAAGAAACCGCGCCGGGATAAGCGCGGTTTCTATTATGTCTTAACGACAACAAAGGGGATGGGAGAAATTTTTCACGGTCAAACAAAGGGGTAAATGTTTGTTTGTGATCAATTTCACATCTTTATAATATCAAATCATGTCGAGTTTTGACAACTGATTTCATTAGTTTTCACATTTTTGTCACAAAAACATAAATAATAGATGTCCATCATATGATTAAAGTAACAAAGAAAACGAGCCCGCTGCACGCTGCCAAACCACGAATTATGCGGGTTGGCACCCGGTTTTGCTGCGCTTTTTACGCTTCGTCTCTCCCTGTGATATTTTATCAGTCCTTAGGAGGGTTTTTATGCTTCAGATCATTTTGGGACTTGCATCAATTTTATTTTTTTTCGTCTTGAATATTTTAGGTTTGATGAATATGTTTCCCCTTTATATTACGTCTCCCCTCTTATTTATATCAATCCTTTTTACGCTCAACCGCCTCAACCACCGCAAAACGTTTAAAGGTTTTTGACATCATCGCGAACAAGGCTGCCGATATGACCGGCAGCCTCTCTCAATGCATTCGCCTTTTATGAATGATTGACTTTTTGCAGGAGTTCTTCCATTTCGTTCAGCTGCTCTTCAAACTTTTTGCACGCAGCTTCGATCGGCTCTGAAGACGCCATATCGACGCCGGCTTTTTTCAGCACTTCAATCGGATAATCCGAGCTTCCCGCTTTCAGGAACTCAATATAGCGGTCAACAGCCGATTTGCCTTCTTTTAAAATCTGCTGGCTGAGCGCCTGAGCTGCACTGAAACCTGTCGCATACTGATATACATAATAATTGTAATAGAAATGCGGAATTCTTGACCACTCAAGACCGATTTCCTTATCAATTTCAATATTGTCACCGAAATATTTCTTATTCAAATCATAGTAGATGCTCGTTAACAGCTCAGGTGTCAGCGGTTCCCCTTCCTGGGCTTTGACATGGATCTCATGTTCAAATTCGGCAAACATCGTCTGTCTGAAAACCGTTCCCTTAAAGCCTTCAAGCATATGATTCAAAATATAGAGCCGCTGTTTTTCATCGTCGATTGTATTCAGCAGGTATTCTCCCAAAAGCGCTTCATTCGTCGTAGAAGCAACTTCGGCTACGAAAATGCTGTAGTTTCCGTACGGGTAAGGCTGATACTTTCTCGTATAGTAGCTGTGCACGGAATGGCCGAATTCATGGACAAGTGTAAACAGATTGTTGACGTTGTCCTGCCAGTTCATCAAAATATACGGATTGGTTCCGTAAGTTCCTGAAGAATAGGCGCCGCTTCGCTTTCCTTTGTTTTCATACACATCGACCCAGCGGTTGTTCAATCCTTCTTTCAGGATGGATGAATATTCTTCCCCCAAAGGCGCCAGACCCTTCAGCATATAGTCTTTTGCCTGCTCGTAAGTGACTTTCATTCCAGAATCCTTGACCAGCGGGGTATACAGGTCATACATGTGCACTTCATCAAGCTCAAGCACTTTTTTTCTAAGCTCAACATAGCGGTGAAGAAGCGGGAGATGCTTGTTGATCGTGCTGACGAGGTTGTCGTAGACTTCTTCAGGAATGCTGTTGCGCGACAAGGCAGCTTCCCGCGCCGATTTATAATGTTTAACCTTCGCATAAAAGTTGTCTTTTTTCACAGCTCCGCTGAGCGTGGAAGCGAGCGTGTTTTTAAAGCGGCCGTATGTTTCATAAACCGCCTTGAATGCCGCGCGGCGGACATCGCGGTTCTCGCTTTCCAAAAAGGTGATATAGTTCCCGTGCGTGAGCTGCACCTTTTCTCCATTTTCATCGGTGATCTCCGGAAATTCCATATCGGCGTTATTCAGCATCCCGAACGTATTGGAAGGGGATGAAAGAACATCAGACGCTTCGGCCAAAATCCCTTCCTCCTCCTCGCTCAGCACGTGAGGGCGCTCTTTATTAATTTCTTCGAGAGCGTGTGAATAAAGCTTTAACTCCTCTTTTTCCAACAGGAACTGCTGAAGCTTTTCTTCCTGAATCGATAATATTTCCGGCACCATGTAGGCCGTGGCGCTCGCAGCCTGAGTATAGAGGTTGGCCGCTTTATCATTGAGACCTTGGTAAAAAGAATTTCCCGTATCCTGATCATAGCGCATGTGAGCGTAAGTATACAGCTTCCCGAGACGCTCCATCACCTTATCCTGATAAGTCAGCGCTTCGTATAAATCATCGGCGGAATGGCCGAGCCTGCCCTTGAATTCGGAAAGCTTGGGCAGCAGTTCTTTAACGGCTTGAAATTCCTTGTTCCAAGCATCATCTGACGGGAAGATATCCTCAAGTCTCCACGTGTCTTCTTGCTTCACCTCTTCTCTTGAAGGCAGTTTCTTCGATTTTTTTTCTTCAGCCACTGTCAATCCCCTCGCTTTCTTTACTCCAAGTCCATTGTTATCCAATAAACTTGTATTGTGTTTATCTTCTGTTTTTTCACCGTCTTTTGTCAAATCATATGCGAAAAAAAAGACACAAAATCCCGCCGTTAAAAAATAAAATACATATCTTTTGATCTGAAACAGCCCGGACACCACCTTCCTTTCTTTAGATTGAGCGAAAGGCTTGATAATCATTCGGAAAAATAATGTTCATCTCTTTTTAACAGCGCATCCAGCCGCGGCTCCGGAACAGCAGAACCCGCGGAATAATAAAATTCCTCTTTCCTCTCCAAAAATCCTTTTTTATGTAAAAAACAAATGTATTCACAAACGGCCTCCGCAGCCGTTTTCCGCCCGCTCCATCTCAGCTTCAGCCTTTTGCCTTTGATGAGCCAGTCCATATAATGAACCGCAGACTGCAGGCGAAACGTATCGTGCTTCGTCATAAATAAGAAAAGGTACCCTTGCCATACATAAACCGGGTGGGCAAAAATATAGCCTGACGGCACCGGAAGAAAGACTTCAGCGGGAAAAAACGGGAGCGGAAGCTGATACTTTTCGTAAAAGAGCGCGGCAATCTGCTTCGCTTCTTTTGATAAAAAACGCACGGTCGACGTCCGAAAGCTGAAGATGTTTCTTTTCCAATCTTTCAGCTGGAGAGGCGAGCAGCTTTCTCGGGCGGTTAAATCGCGCCAGCTTGCTTCAGCAAGGGGAAGAAAACGCAAGGATGCGGATGTTTTGTTTGTTTGAAAGGGAATCAGGTGTTCGAGGATGATGAAAGCCTTTTGTTCGGGGCAAAAAAACAGGAGCTTGGGAGACTTCTCGCTTTTTTGAATGAACTGCCAGTGAAACCGCGAAAGCTGAAAGAAATTTCCCGTCAAGCATCTTATCCGGTTTCCGCCGAGAATCCACAACGGCTCGATTCCGAATTTGAGAAAGCCTTCCGTCCTTTTTCGGTATGCTGCCGCATCGAGATTCGCACATTGAAATTCAACCGCAACCTGGCGGGTTTCGTGTTCCAGAAGCAAATCGGGCCTTTGTCTGATCTCTTGCAAATACGGTTCAAGCACCGGGCGGAAGCCTCGTCTGCCGAGCCATTCGTACAACAGCCGTTTTCCTTTCAGGTGGTAGGGGCTCTCCGGTTCATGGGGCACCGGGCATGCTTCACCCGGCTTATGAGCGAAATGCGGGAGCTTGACGGGACCGATTTTCAGGTCGAGTTCGCACCGGCACACCGGACAGTAAAATGCATGTCTTTTTCTCAATCGCTTGAGATCTTCGGTTTTGTATCCGTCGGCAAGGCAGATGATCCCGTCTTGATCGATCATTGCGCTGAACATATTATCTCTCCTTCCTGTTTGATGTAGTATTCAACATGGGCGGGAGCTTTCCTTTTTTTGAAAACGCTTCAAATTCAGGCCGATTTTATATAAAGTAGTATTATAGAACTCGAAATTTTGAGAAAAGGAGTTTTTGACATCAAACGGAAGCTGACCACCAAGCTCACATTGCTGATTCTTACCCTGCTATTGATCTTGCTTTCCGTCATGAGCGGTCTCTATTTAATCATTTTAGAAAATTCTTTGAAAACACAAATCCAAGCCAGAGCGCTCGATATGGCGAAAACACTCTCCCAGATGCCTTCCGTTCAGGAAGCGTTTGAAACGGACGATCCGTCTCGAACCCTTCAGCCAATTGCAGAAAATGCGAGAAAACAGTCCGGTGCGCAATACATCGTGATCGGCTCGGCGGATACGATTCGCTATGCTCATCCGAACCCGAGAAACATCGGCAAACCGATGGTCGGCGGAGACAATCAGCGCGCTCTTGAAAAAGGAGAAGCATACGTTTCGGAAGCCGTCGGCACGCTTGGCCCGGCTATCAGGGGCAAAGCGCCGATCCATAATGAAAACGGCGAAATCGTCGGCATCATTTCAGTCGGTTTTTTAAAAGAAAATATTCAGGATATCGTCTATCAATATCAGACAAAATTCATATTTTTATTGGGATTTGTCGTGCTGATGGGGGTTTTGGGAGCCGTCTATATTTCCCGCAATGTCAAAAAATCCATTTTCGGCCTTGAACCTTATGAAATTAATCAATTATATACTGAAAAACAGGCGATTACTGAATCTGTGCACGAGGCCTTGATCGCCATCAATAAGCATGAAGAAATCACGCTTTTGAATAGAAAAGCGTGTGAGCTGCTTCGCGTCGAAAGCGAAGATCAGTGGCTCGGCAAACCGATTTCCGAGCTTCTTCCGGATACGCTGCTCCCCGAAGTGCTGAAAAAGAAAACGGCGCAAAAAGATCAGGAATTAACGATCGGAAACGAAGAATTAATCGTCAACAGAGTGCCGATTTTCGAAAATGAAAAAATCCGCGGTGCCGTGGCGAGCTTCAGGAGAAAGACGGATATTGACGAACTCTCCAAAAAGCTGGCGCAAACTTCGCAATACGCGGAAGGTCTGAGAGCCCAGACCCACGAATATTCAAACAAGCTGAATACAATCGCGGGATTGATCCAGCTGGAAAGCTATTCTGAAGCGCTCGAATTGATCCAAAAAGAGAATAAAAGCCATCAGGAAATGCTGCGATTTCTCATCCATTCGATTCCTGATCCGCTTCTTTCCGGGTTGCTGCTGGGAAAAGTCAACCGTGCCAAAGAGCTGCACATCAACCTGGAAATCGATGAGAGCTCAAAATTAGACGCTTTGCCGGAGGAAATGGATAAAGGCAAATTCATTACGATTTTGGGAAATTTGATTGAGAATGCCTTTGACGCTGTTTCCCACAAAAAAGACCGCAGCATCCTTGTCTTTTTGTCAGACGGGGAAGATCACATATTAATTGAAGTCGAAGACTCGGGAGACGGTATTCCCGCGGGGGAACAGGAGCGGATCTTTCAAAAGTTTTATTCGACAAAAGCGGCTAACCACCGCGGTCTCGGCCTCTTTTTAGTCAAAGAAGCCGTCAATGGATTAAACGGACAAATTAAAGCGGATAAAAGCGACCTTGGCGGAGCATTATTTACTGTCGTGATACCAAAATAGAGAAACGCTGGGGGACTGACCTATGAAAGCATTACAAGTGTTTATCGTGGAGGATGACATCAGAAACGCTGACATTCATCAAAAACTGATCAGCAAAATTGAAGGATTTTCTGTCATTGGAATCGCAGAAAACTTTCAAGATGCAAAGGATTTGCTTCCGGACGTGAAACCCGACCTTGTCCTGCTCGACATTTTTCTGCCGGACGGCTCCGGCATGGAACTTCTCTGGCTGATCAGACAAAAGCTCAGGCATACAGACGTCATGATGATTACGGCGGCTAAAGAAGTCGAATACGTCGAACAGGCGATTCGCGCGGGAGCCGTCGATTATTTGATCAAGCCGATTATGTTTTCCAGGCTGAAAGAAACGCTGTTAAACTATCGGTCTTACCGGCTCAAGGTAAATGAAATGTCTTCAATCGACCAGACAGACGTTGACAGCTTGATGTCAAAAAGGCGGAGCATCATGAAAGAAAAACAAACCGCTGAAGCCGATTATCCGAAAGGAATCGATGGCCTGACGCTAAAAAAAGTAGCCGGCGTTTTAAACAAAAGCGAAAACAGCGATGGCATCACCGCCGAAAACCTCGGGCGCACCATCGGTGTCAGCCGAACGACCGCAAGGCGCTATTTAGAATTTTTAGCTGCCGAAAAGCATGTAAAAACAGAACTTTACTACGGAACCGTCGGGCGTCCCGAGCGGCGCTACAAGCCCGTAAAAAATGAAAGTCCGGAAACGTAGCGTTCCGGACATCAAAAGCTTAGCCTTCCAAATCGATCGACTTTTTATTTCTGTTCTTCATTGCCCGGGAAATCGGCGGCACGATGAGAGACAAAAGAGCCGTAATCAATAAACCGATTGTGACGGGACTTTCAAAAAACACGGACAGGCTTCCTGATGACAGCGTCATCGCTTGTCTGAATGACTCTTCCATCAAGCTTCCGAGAATAAAAGCCAAAATAAACGGAGCCGCTGGAAAAGACAGCACTCTCATAAAATATCCGAGGATCCCGAAGAACACCAGAATATAAAGGTGTACGACATTAAATGTCACGGCATAGACACCGATCAGGCAGAAAACAAATATGAGCGAAATCAAAAGCTGCTTCGGAATCAGAAGAATTTTTGACAAGAAAGGAATTAACGGCAAATTTAATATCAGCAGAAACAAATTGCCGATATACATGCTTGCGATTACGCCCCAGAACACGTCGGGATGATCCGTCAGCATAAGCGGCCCCGGCTGAACGCCGACGACCAATAGTGCGCCGAGCAGGACGGCCGTTGTCCCTGACCCGGGAATCCCGAGTGTCAGGAGGGGTACGAATGCGCCGCTCGTTGCCGCATTGTTCGAAGTCTCAGGAGCTGCGACTCCTTTAATATTTCCCTTGCCAAACGTTTCAGGATGTTTTGAGATTCTTTTCTCCGTAATATAAGAAATAAATGATGCAATCGTCGCCCCTGCACCAGGCAGGATGCCGAGCAAAAATCCGATGACCGAATGCCTTGCGATCGGTCCCGAAATCTCTTTCATTTCGCTTTTCGTCACCTTCAGGCTGCCGACCTGAGACGCTCCCTCTGTCATCGGCTTGTTCCGCGTCTTGATTAAAAACGCAACTTCAGCAAGTGCAAACAAACCGAGAGCCACGATCAGAAAATCGATTCCTTCCAGAAGGCTTGCCGCACCGAATGTAAACCGTTCGGTCCCCGTCTGCGGATCAATCCCGATGGTAGCCGTCATAAAGCCCAATGTCGCAGAGATCAGCGCTTTGACCGTCGATCCTTCGGAAAGGCTTGAAATTGCCACCAAGCCGAGCATCATCAATGCAAAATATTCTGTCGGCCCAAATGTCACCGCAATGTTTGCCATTGTCGGCGCCACGAGCATCAGCGCAACTACGGTGATCGTTCCGCCTGCAAAGGAGCAAATTGCAGCGATGGCAAGGGCTTTCCCCGCTTTCCCCTGCTTTGCCATCGGATAGCCGTCAAACGATGTCGCGACAGTGCCTGCCACTCCGGGAGCATTTAACAAAATCGATGACGTCGAACCGCCAAAGACCGCTCCGTAATAGACGCCCGCCATCAAAATTAACGCGGAGGCCGGGTCCATTCCATAGCTTAATGGGATCATAATGGCAATCGCGGTGATCGGCCCGAGCCCAGGCAGCATCCCGATAACCGTCCCGATCAGCACCCCGATAAAAGCGAACATGATATTCTGCGGAGTCAGCGCCACCTGAAACCCGTATAAAATACTATCTAACATGCACTTCCCTCCTTATGTTCGATTAAAAAGGCATAACCCCCTGCGGAAGCATGATGTTGAGTACATAATTGAATGAAAAATAAATCGTGCTGCTGAAAATCAGTGAAACGATCGCAGCCGTTTTCCAATTCCGATATCCCAACACCGCGGGCAAAACGATCAGCAGCAGCACCGTAGAAAGCAAAAATCCGATGAATTCTAAAACCGAAATGTAGATCAACAGAGAAACAACACAGAACATCATGACCTTGACGTCTTTTTTCTTCAACTGAAACAGCTTTTTCACCGTTGTATCCTTTTGATCTTTTTCAAAAAACAGAAATATTCCCAAAATGAGAAGTAATATGCCTAAACTTTTCGGCAGCACATCCGCATCGATTACCGCGTACGGATAGCTGTCTAAATTAAAGCTGAGCGCCAGGTAAATGGCTGCCACAGCCAAAATGATGACAGAAACGGCCCGGTTTGTGATTCTCATCGTTTACACCAGCCTTTCTCGATTTCAAGCTTGCCGGTCGCCGGCTGTGCCGGGCAAAACTTTTAGGCCCTGCGGACCGGCAACCGCGCGGAGACCGTTTTATTTATCACCCAATCCGATATCATCAAGGAGCGCTTCCATTTCTTTATATTGAGCGTCAAGATAGTCTTTGAATTCTTGATGGCCCATAAAGTTATCCGTCCACCCATAGCTGTCCCGAATCGATTTCCAGCTGTCTTTTTCCATCATCTCTTTGATTTTTTCTTCATAATACTTTACGGCGGACTCACTCATTCCCGGAGGTCCCATAAATCCTCTCCAGACCGTAAATTCATCATCGATTCCCTGCTCTTTTAAAGTCGGGAAATCCTTGACGGTATCTCCTTTCATGCGCTCGGGAGCGGTGATGGCCAGCACTCTGACTTTTCCGGCCCGCGCCTGTTCGGCCGCTTCACCGACACCCGTCGAGTAGACGTCGGCTTTTTTCCCGAGCAGCATGCTCATCCCGGCGCCGTCTTGCGCCGTAATGTATTTCAGCTCTTTCGCATCAACACCCGCCTTTTGAACAGCGCTGACAAATTGCATATGGTCCATGCTTCCCGGAGAAGACGTCCCTACAATAGAGGCTGCTTTCGGATCTTTTTTAAGCGCATCCACAAGGTCTGTCATTGACTGATAAGGCGAATCTTTATGAACGACAAACGCTCCGTAATCGGCAATCACGCTTGCAATCGGCGTAAAATCATTGTGGCCGTACTGGGATTGTCCGTTTAAAGGCACGAACAAAATCGGCGGTGATGTGACAAACAACGTATGATTATCACCTTTTTTGCGGTGGACATACGACCATCCGGACGCTCCCCCGCCGCCCGGTTTGTTGACGACAGCCATCTTTTCAATCAATTTTTCTTCACCCATGATTTTCGAGATCGTTCTGGCCGTTGTATCCCATCCCCCGCCGGCTCCGGCAGGCGCAACGACCTCAATTGCTTTCGAAGGCTTAAAATCTTTTTCATTCGCGGCTTTATTTGAAGCCGTGTTTCCGCCGCATCCTCCCAAAATCAGCGCAAACACAAGTAAAATCGTAAAGCCGTAACATCTGCCCCTCTTGGTCATGTTGTGCTCCCCCTTTATTGTAATCGCTTTCATTATAGCTTCCTCGTCTTTTCGTGCACAGTTTAACTGCATAATATTCTTTTTGTTCATAAAGTTCACAAAAAACCTTC
Organism: Bacillus haynesii; assembly: GCF_001969855.1. Classification (GTDB taxonomy): domain Bacteria; phylum Bacillota; class Bacilli; order Bacillales; family Bacillaceae; genus Bacillus; species Bacillus haynesii. Next base: position 141,431 of record NZ_MRBL01000007.1, on the reverse strand, counting down.
CCCAAATATAGATGTAATTGAAGTCCCTGATACCGCAGGCAATTAACCTCATTACAGATATTTTCGAAAGACTCACAACGGCGGGATCAACTTCTGGCAATTAATAAACCCCTCTCCGCAGAGAAGGGTCAGTCTTTCAATTTGATTTTGCATTCTTTAAGGAAGATACATCGTAAATTTGCCGTTTGCCACCAGGCTGTTCAACATGTAAAGGCAGGATCCGTAATAATCTTCAGGAATATAGGCGCTGTTAAACGCATTGGCAAACCCTGTCCTTAATGAAGCATCGCTTGCTGCAGTCGCGCCGCCTGCATTGGCGGCGATCAGGCCCACCGGACTTCCTCTTTTAACGGCCGTCCCGTTCAGCGTATATTCATGGGCCGTTCTCCCGTAGTTTTCCCGTTTCATAAACGTCAAAAACTTGTTAACCGCTTTTTGCTCGCTGGCGCGATATGCGTTATCTGCCGAGGACCAGAGTGTATAATCCATGGCGATGTGAGACACCGTCCGCCAGGCATCATAACTGAAATTGCGGTCTGTTTCCGTTGAGGAATGTGCCGCATCGCTTACGCCGTCGAAGCCGGCTTCATCAGGAAAGAGCCCTGTGGCGGCATTGGTGACGGTTGTTCCGTTATTTAAAACACTTTTAAACGTCGTTTCTGACAAGTATGTTCGAGATTTGTTTGCTGCATCCTTCCAAAAATACTGCTGACTGCTTCTGGCGCTTTTAGCGAATAACTCAAAAAAAGCAGGAACGTGGTAGGAAGGATCCGTCCAATTGACATAAGGGCCGAATCGAACCATCGCATAGCGCTGATCCTTGCTGTTTTTAATAAAAACTCTCGATTCCTTGCCAGTGTTGGCGTATTCGCCGTCACCGGCCAAAGCGTCAAGCATGTCTTGGGCCCGCGCTTTATAATCATACGGATACTCTTTATCACCCCAGCGGCCAGACGCCATGAGAAGCGCTGCCGCAAACCAGACTTCGCCGTCAGATGCAACATTCCGATCAATGGTTTGCACGTCTGAGCCGTTCGTTTTCATATGCCAGCTATGGTAGCCGTACAAACTGTCATTTCTGTCGGAATGGCGCATATATTTACGGACGAAATCCCATAGCTTTTGGAACTTATACTCATCATTCATTTGCAGCGTAATCATCATCCCGTAGCTCATACCCTCTGTTTTGACGCTATAATAACCATTGCCCAAGTTATCGTCCGTCGTCGAAGCGATGTAAGCTGAACCGTCCTTCATATAATGGAACAGCGATCCGCCTTTACCATTGCTTTTCGCATCAAAATACTTTTTATAGGCCTGATTCAAATTGTTTTTCCCCGTTGTTCCGAGAATATCCGGAGTCTTGGAATGTACGGCTGCCATGGCTGTTTGAGAATAAGCGCCGCAAAAACATGGTAAACCAATAAACACAGCCATGATCCATTTTAAACATTTTCGTTTCAAATCGTTCTCACCTTTCAAAATTTGTCATGATCCCTCATCCATCTTAATCAATGAAGCTGTGAAGTGTATAGATGAGATTGACCTATTCGGTTTGGGCTAAAATGATTGTTTTCTTTTGAAAGTGGTAAGCCGTTTGAATGATGTAGAATAGGAGGAGTGAAGTTGTGGGGAACTTTAAACTAATGAAAATACTTCGCTTACTGTGGATAGGAACGGAGAAAGTTAAAGCCGGCTTCAAAAGAAACCGGCTTTTTTATGCAAAGTGCTTTTTTATTGTATGAAGAGCATGATCCGCTGCAATCAGTTTTCCATACTCTTTCAGCATATGAATCGTCTTCTTGGATTCTGAGGCATACTCCAGCAGAATGCTCAGCTGGTTTTCCACCTCTTCATCAGGCAGTTCATTGAAATCCACGAATAAATAATAGCGGTTTTCATGAGAGTACAATGTCGTTTGGCAACCGCTGACAGACATTTTTGACAGTGAGATTAAATCCTCAAAATCGTCAAATTTTAAAACAAACTGCAGTTTCTGCTCTTCTGCCTGCTCTTCTTTTTGAAAGTCGTCAAGCAAAGCATCAAGGCTTTCTTCTGCTACATGCTGTTTTTTATCTTCAGGAATCGGCAGTTCCAGCTTTTGTCCGTCTTTGGACAGCTGAGCTCTTGTCACAATGATTTCCAATCCCTTGTCAAGGGCCTGCACTTGAATCCAAAGGGGGCCTTCAACGGCAAACTCTTCTTCTTCGTGCACTTCGTCCATCATTTCCCAAAAAAGCTCTTCACTGCGTTCTCGATTGTACCAAATTTCTTCTCTGTCAAACCCGCGGTCTTCGATATCCCCGTAGGAAATATAAAACTTAACCGTGTGTTCGTTTATTCTTTCGATTTCCATTTGCCAACCTTCCCTTCTTTGTAAGATGTTGAAGGGATAACTAAGCTCCCAATTAATTGTACTTTACTACACTTTACCCATTACGTCCACTTCTTAACCTTATCCCTGATCAATCTTTATTTTCTATTTTATGATAAAAAAGGCGGAAAAGAAATAAAAATGACTCCAAGGTCAAGCTAACATATTTTCCGGCCTGCTTCATATATTAGTTGTACAAGCAGCAGCTATAGATTTGGGCGCCTTTTTAGGCAAGTCCCAAAGGCAAAGCGAGGTGCCAGTTGATGGAACACGGTATACTGATGTCGTTCCTTGTGATCATCGGAATCGATCTCATACTTGGCGGCGACAACGCTGTTGTGATTGCAATGGCAAGCCGTCATTTGCCTCCCCGGCAAAGGCAAAAAGCGATCATCATCGGTACATTGATCGCCATCATGATGAGAATCGCGCTAACCATGGCAGCAGTGTACCTGCTCGCGGTTCCTTATCTGCAATTTATCGGAGGAATCTTCCTGTTGTACTTAGGATATCAGCTTCTGATCGAGAAAAAAGATGCCCAGCAAGTCAAAGGGGGGACATCTTTATTTAAGGCGATCCGCATCATCGTGATTGCCGATTTGTTCATGTCCCTTGATAATGTAATTGCGGTCGCTGGAGCTTCGCACGGACGCTTGATGCTTGTCGTTGTCGGCCTGATGGTCTCCGTTCCGGTCATCATTTGGGGCAGCAGGCTGATTCAAGCGGCCCTTGCTAAATTCCCGCTCTTCATATACGCAGGAAGCGGACTGCTCGCTTATACTGGCGGCGAAATGATTGTCAGAGAGCAGGAGTTGTCTTCCTTTATGGCGCAGCACAGCACCCTTGAAATGCTGCTGCCCGTCCTTACGGTTATTTTTGTGATTTTAGCCAGTATTTATTATGAACAGACGAGTGAAAAACATTAAAAAAAGAAGGCTGAAAAATTCAGCCTTCTTTTAGTTTGCGAGACGCTGTGCTTCACGCAGCTGGAATGTGCGCACTTTGCGCGGTAGGAAGCGGCGGATTTCGTCTTCGTTGTATCCAACCTGCAGGCGCTTTTCGTCAATGATGATCGGACGGCGCAAAAGGCCCGGATGTTCATTGATGAGCTGGTACAGCTCTTGAAGCGGCATTGTTTCAAGGTTGACGTTCAGCTTTTGGAACACTTTGGAACGGGTTGAAATAATTTCGTCTGTTCCGTCTTCCGTCATTCGTAAAATCTCTTTTATTTCATCAATTGATAAAGGCTCTGAAAAAATATTTCTTTCCGTAAACGGAATATCATGTTCTTCTAACCATGCGCGCGCCTTTCTGCAAGACGTGCAGCTTGGGGATGTATATAATGTAACCATATTGCTTCACTCCTTAAAAAGTAGAATGAAATTAGCGTATTCTTAAATTGAAATAACTCTAAAAAAGTAATCTTTATTGAGTATTATACTATAAAAAAGTAAGTGTGAACAGTCTGTAACAGAAATTTTTTGACAATCCAGCGACTTTTGCTTTTTTATGCCATGTGTTATTCTCATTTAGCTTAATTCATCGAAAATGTTCTTCTGTTTATGATCGTCAACAATCGTAAGGACGTCATCCACATCTTCATAAGATTCTCCATACCACTTTTCATCTTTGTATGTATGGATTTTTTCATACGTTTCTTTCATCGCGTCAAACACTTCTTTCTCTGTGTTTGATTTTGGAGACCAATACAAAATCTCCATTTTGTTCACTTTGCCGGTTGCGAGTGACCGGCGGCGGTAGCCAATCGACTCAGCGTGTTTAAAGTTTTCCTTTTGATAAAATTTTAAACGTTTCGCCGTATCGGCATCATCTTCATCCACGGGCTCGACTTCGAGGAGGATCGGTTTGTTTTTCTTTTTCAGCTTCTCAATCAGCTTGGAACCAAGTCCCTGCCCTCGCGCGTCTTTAGAAACGAATAAATAGTCGATGAAAATAAAAGAGTCGAATTCGGCGTACATCAACACATGATGACGGCCTTCTTCTTTATGGTAAATATCGTTTTGTTCCTTTAGTAATGCTTCCATGTGCTCTTTTGATTTCATTTCTTCAATTGGGAAATACTCGCTAAGCTTCTCATACCAGTTCATTGATTTGCTCCTTATGGATGTTCTAATTTCACACTTTAGATATACCCGCTTTCTTTTTAGTTTAAACAAAATCTTTTTAGAAAGGAGCTTCAGTGAAGCTGAGCATGTTACCTACATATACTAAGACGGTTGTCTTCCCCGAAGGTTTCAAATTTTTTCTCAAAAAAATGGCCGGCGGTTGTTCGGCATTAAAAAAAGACAGCCGTCAAAAGGCTGTCTTCCTGCTTCATTTATTTAGATTGATAGGCTTTAAATTCTTCCTCTGTACACATGACGAAATGGCCGGGCTTTACTTCACGGAGCTCCATCTGTTCGTCACCTTTCAGCTGATGGACAGACGGATCATACGTCTGCCGCACGCGGGTACGCTCATAATCCGGATCAGGCAGCGGAATGGCGGAAAGCAATGATTGTGTATACGGATGAAGCGGATTTTCATACAGTTCATCTGCCGGCGCCAATTCAACAAGCTTCCCGAAATACATGACGCCGATCCTGTCGCTAATATATTTGACCATCGACAGATCGTGGGCGATGAAAAGGTATGTCAGTCCTCTTTCCTTTTGCAAATCCTTCATTAAATTGACGACTTGCGCCTGAATGGACACGTCCAGAGCAGAGATCGGTTCATCGGCAATGATGAATTCCGGTTCGACCGCCAGCGCCCTTGCGATTCCGATCCGCTGCCGCTGTCCGCCGGAAAACTCGTGCGGATAGCGGTTCGCGTGCTCTTTATTTAAGCCGACGAGATTGAGGAGTTCATGAACGCGCTCAAGCCGCTCTTTTTTCGTTTTGGCTAAACCGTGGATGTCAATTCCTTCTGCGATGATGTCGGCAACCGTCATCCGCGGGTTCAAGGATGCATACGGGTCCTGAAAGATCATCTGCATCTTCCGGTTGAATTCGAGAAGGTCCTTGGCAGACTTTTTGTCGTGGACATTCTTTCCCTTAAACAAGACTTCTCCGGAAGTCGCTTGATACAAACGAATGATCGAACGGCCGGTCGTCGACTTTCCGCAGCCGGATTCACCGACAAGACCGAGCGTTTCTCCTTTGTAAATGTCAAAAGAGATTCCGTCAACAGCTTTCACAATCCCTTTCGGCGTTGAAAAGTGCTGTTTTAAATTCTTGATTTCGAGCAGTTTTTCTGCCACGTCATTCACCTTCTTTCACTTGAACCGGTTTTTCATACTGATTTTTAAACTCCTTCATCTTGCTTTTGACAGCCGCCGGCGGCTCGACTTTTGGAGCGTCCGGATGCAAAAGCCATGACTTCACGTAGTGTGTATCAGATATTTTAAACATCGGCGGTTCTTGTTCAAAATCGATTTTCATTGCGTAAGGGCTTCTTAATGCAAAGGCATCGCCCTTCGGCGGATTGGTTAAATCAGGCGGAGACCCCGGTATCGCCATTAATTCTTCATCACCGTCGTTGTCAAGGCTCGGCATTGAGGCCAACAGTCCCCATGTATACGGATGCTTCGGATTGTAGAAAATCTCGTCGACCGTACCGATCTCCACAATCTGTCCCGCGTACATGACGGCGACTCTGTCTGCGACGTTCGCAACAACGCCGAGATCGTGTGTAATAAAAATGATGGATGTCTCGATCTTTTTCTGCAGGTCTTTCATCAGCTCTAAAATCTGTGCCTGAATCGTCACATCAAGAGCCGTCGTCGGTTCATCCGCGATTAAAAGCTTCGGATTGGCCGCAAGCGCCATCGCGATCACGACGCGCTGCCGCATCCCGCCGCTGAATTCGTGCGGATACTGGTTGACGCGGCGTTCAGGCATCGGAATTCCGACCAGGCTGAGAAGCTCTACCGCCCGCTTATTGGCCTCTTCCTTTGAGATCTTTTCATGCTTAAACAGCACTTCTGTAATTTGACGGCCGACTTTCATCGTCGGGTTCAAAGAAGTCATCGGATCCTGAAAGATCATGCCGATTTCTTTTCCCCTGATCGACTGCATTTCTTTTTCCGTTTTCGGAACCAGGTCTTGTCCGTCAAATAAAATTTGTCCGTTTTTAAAATAGCCCGGCGGCATCGGAATCAGTTTCATAATCGCCTGTGAAGTGACGCTTTTGCCTGATCCGGATTCTCCGACGATGGCAAGCGTCTCTCCTTTGTCAACATGAAAGTTGACGCCGCGGATCGCCTGTACTTCTCCGGCGTATGTTTTAAAAGAAATGGCTAAATCTTTCACCTCAAGTAAGTGTTTCATCTTTCTCACTCCTTTATTTACGCAGCTTCGGATCTAAAGCGTCGCGCAGTCCGTCGCCGATAACGTTGAATGCAAACATGGTCAGACAGATAAAAGTAGCCGGGAAGAACAGGCGCCACGGGTAATATTCCAATCCCTGCACACCGTCTGTTGCCATCGTTCCCCAGCTTGCAAGCGGCTGCGGAACCCCGAGGCCGAGGTAGCTTAAAAACGCCTCATAGAAAATAGCCGTAGGAACGGTTAATGTCATGGTGACCAAGATCGGGCTCATGATGTTGGGCAGCAGGTGCTTTCTGATGATGCGCGAGTTTTTCGCTCCCAATGTTCTTGAGGCGAGCACAAACTCCTGATTTTTAAGCTGGAGTACTTGTCCCCGGACGATTCTCGCCATGTTGATCCATCCCGTAATAACCATCGCCACGATCATCGTGATCAAGCCTTTTCCCATGACAACGAGCAGCAGGATCGTCATTAATAAGGAAGGAATCGCCCATAAGATATCTGCAATTCTCATCATAATTTCATCCGTACGTCCGCCTCTGATGCCGGAAATCGCACCCCATATCACACCGATCAAAACGTCGATCAGCGCAGCAGCAAGTCCGATTGTCAGCGAGATGCGCGCGCCGACCCATGTACGGACGAATACGTCCCTTCCAAGGTCATCTGTTCCAAACCAGTGCTCACCGCTTGGCGGCTGGTTCGCATTCGTTAAATCTGTTTCTTCATATTGAAAACTTGAGAACACCGGCGCGAAGATAGCCATCAGAGCGATCAGGATCAGAACCACCAGTCCAAACAGCGCCAGCTTGTTTTCTTTAAATCTCAAGAATACGTCTGTCCAAAAAGAAAGGTTTTTCTTTGAGATCTTTTCGGCTTCGCTATGGTCAACAGCTGCAGGTTCAAACATGTCTTTTGGTATTTGCTGCATCCTCTTACTCCCCTTTCTTAGCGCCAAACAGTTTAATGCGCGGATCAATTAAGCCGTATAAAAGATCGACAATCAAGACGCAAAGCAGCAAGATTGCCCCGAAGAAGACGGTAACGCCCATGATCACCGTATAGTCGCGGTTCGTAATACTTGTGACAAAGTGCATGCCGAGTCCCGGTATACCGAAGACTTTTTCGACGACAAACGTTCCTGTCAAAATGGACGCCGCCATAGGTCCCATATATGTAACAACCGGCATGATGGCATTTCGTATCGCATGCTTAAACGTAACGGCTGATGTGCTCAAACCTTTTGCACGCGCCGTGCGGATATAGTCGCTGCTCAACACTTCAAGCATGCTGGAGCGCGTCAAACGGGCGATAAACGCCATCGGCATCGAGGCAACTGCGATTGCAGGAAGCACAGTATGTCCCCATGACTCCCATTGTGCGACTGGGAACATGCCCAGCTTCATTGCCAGCACGTATTGGAGAAGTGCAGCCATGATGAAGTTCGGCACAGAAATCCCGACAACCGCAATGATCATCGCTGTGTAGTCCTGCCACTTGTTTCGCTTCAGCGCGGCGATCACGCCGAACAATACACCGAAAGCGAGAGCAAGGCAAATCGCTTCCAATCCGAGTGTAAAAGAAATCGGAAAACCTGAGCTGATCAAGTCGTTCACAGTTTGTCCCTTATATTTAAATGACGGCCCGAAATCCCACTTTGCTACCGATACTAAATAATCGAGATATTGTTTAAAAAGAGGCTGGTCTAAACCATAGTAGGAATTGAGACTGGCTTCAATTGCAGGGGGAAGTTTCCTCTCGCCTGAAAAGGGTCCGCCCGGTATCGCTCTCATCAGGAAGAAGGTAGCTGTGACGATAACCCAGAGAGAAATTAACATATAAACAAGACGACGGCCTAAAAATTTAATCAATTTTACACACCTCCGAATATTCAGTCTATTAACTTCTTTTCATAAATAAAAGTATATGGGGGGAAAATCTAAGCCCCATATACTTTCATGCAATTTTATTCAAAATACGCGGTTTTGAAATAGATCTCACCGGTACCCGTTAGAACAAAGCCTTTTAAACTTTCATCATGAAGATACGGCATTGTGTAGAAGTAGATCGGTGCGATCGGCAGCTCATCCATGATGATGCTTTCTGCTTCTTTCATCAGCTCGATGCGTTTCGCTGAATCAGATTCTGTTGATGCTTTTTTCAGCAGCTCTTTATATTTCGCGTTTTCCCAGTTCGTATCATTGTTTCCGCCTTCTTTGTCGCGGTATGTTTCAAGGAAGTTCATGCCGTCGTTAAAGTCGGCGGTCCAGCCTAAACGGCCGATTTGATAGTTTCCGGCATGGAGCTTATCGATGTAAACGTTCCATTCTTCATTGCCTAATTCCACATCTACGCCCAGTTCCTTGTTCCACATTTCCTGAACGGCTTGAGCGATTTTTTGGTGGGCTTCATCCGTGTTGAAGGAAAGCGTGATTTTCGGAAGGTCTGTCGCTTTTTTCAAACCGAGCTCTTTCAAGCCTTTTTCCAAGTATTCTTTTGCCTTATCGACATCATGGTCTTTGAAATAGCCTTTATTTGACTCAAAGCCGTGGACTGCCGGCGGCACTAATCCCATCGCAGGCAGCTGTTCCGCTTGCGTGATATTTTTGACGATCGCTTCGCGGTTGATCGCGTATGTCAGAGCTTTACGGATGTTGACATTGTTCAGCGGAGCCGCTTCAGTGTTGAATTTGTACAGGTAAACCGCTGCGAACGGATCAATTTTCAGGCCTTCTTTTTTCAGGCTTGGAATCGCATCAGTCGAAATCTGATCAACTGGCTGTCCTACAAAGTCAAGCTCGCCTTTTTTGTACATGTTCAGGCCCGTGTTCGGATCGTTGACCATCGCCATATTGATTTTCTTCAGCTTAACAGCGTCTTTATCCCAGTACTGGTCGTTTTTCTCCAGCACGATGTTTCCGCCGTGCTTCCATTTCGCCATTTTGAAAGGTCCGTTAGATACGTAGTTCTCGTCTGCGTTTGTGTACCATTTCGCATTCTTCTCGGCTACCTTTTTATTAACTGGCATATATGTGTAGAATGCTGTCAGTTCAGTGAAATACGGTGTCGGTTTTTCAAGCTCGACTTTCAAAGTCTTATCATTAACAGCTTTAACGCCGACATCTTCAATTTTCCCTTTGCCGGTGTTCGCTGCTTCCCCGCCTTTTAAGTAGTAAAGCTGATACGCATATTGCGATTCATTTTTAGGGTCGAGCGCCCATTTCCATGCGTATTCAAAATCCTCTGCTGTTACAGGATCTCCATTTGACCATTTCGCGTCGCGGAGCGTGAATGTGTATGTTTTCTGGTCGTCGCTGACTTCGATTTTTTCGGCTGCCGCTTCAACCGGCTTTCCGTCTTTACCGATTGTCGTCAATCCTTCAAAAGTCTGACGAAGCACGTTTGCAGACACCGAATCGTTTGCGAGTCCCGGATGTAGTGAAAACGGTTCTGTTTTAATGTTGACATTTAAAGTGTCTTTCCCTTTGCTGTCTTTTTTACCGCCGTCACCGGAGCTTGAGCCGAAGCCGCAGGCGCTGAGGACGAGTGTGAAAATGAGCATTAAACTGATAAATGACAAACGCTTCTTCAAAGAGAAACCCCCCCAATTTCTTGTTTTTTTAGTTCCTTACTCCTGAACATTCAGATTTATCATAAAAAAGTAATAGGCCCACTTGCCATACTTTTTCCTCTGTTTCGTCTTTTCTGAATATTTGTTATGTAAGAAACCTGTAACACCGAGGTGAACAAATTCATTATAATTAATAGAATAATTTATTGCAATATTAATTTTCAATTATTTTTTTATTCAAACTATTTATGATTGTCAGGTTTTCTGCCAAATGTACAAATATACTTCTCTGTTTTAAAGCATAACCACATTAAAAGGAAAGTTTATGTTTTACAGGTTAAAACGTTTTACACGTATAACATTAACCATTCTTTATATCGAACCGAACGATGCCGCGCCAACTTTATTCAGCCCGGTATTCGTTTTCTTTTCCCCGAGGTTGTCGACTTTCATTTAAAATTTATATATAATAAAATTATGAATAACATGCGATGAAGAAGAAGAGTACACATTTCTCCCCATTTAAAGAGAGTCCGCGGTGCTGGGAGCGGATAATGGCGAATGTGGAATGGGCTTCGGAGCAGCTGACCGAACACGGGATAAGTAGGCTCAGCCGGAGAAGACTCCGTTACAAACGTCTAGAGCGATTTCATTTTGACCATAATGAAATAATCAGGGTGGCACCACGGTTCATTCGTCCCTTTTTTTAAGGGAAGAGTGGGCCTTTTTATTTTGAAATGAAAAGAGGGATTCACATGAAAAAAACGATTTTTTCCGGTATCCAGCCGAGCGGCTCTGTCACCCTCGGCAACTATATCGGAGCGATGAAGCAGTTTGTCGACTTGCAGGATGACTACAACTGTTACTTCTGCATCGTCGATCAGCATGCGATCACAGTCCCGCAGGACCGGCTCGCACTGAGAAAGAACATCCGGAACCTTGCCGCGCTGTATTTGGCGATCGGCCTCGATCCGAAAAAAGCGACGCTGTTTATCCAATCGGAAGTGCCTGCACACGCCCAAGCGGGATGGATGCTTCAGTGCGTCGCCTACATCGGCGAGCTTGAGCGCATGACGCAGTACAAGGATAAATCAGCCGGAAAAGAAGCCGTCGTCTCCGGGCTTTTGACATATCCTCCATTAATGGCGGCGGATATCCTGCTTTATGGAACAGATGTCGTCCCTGTCGGCGAAGATCAGAAGCAGCATCTTGAATTAACCCGGAATTTGGCGGAGCGTTTCAATAAGAAATACAATGACATCTTCACGGTTCCGGAGGTTAAAATACCGAAAGTCGGCGCCCGCATTATGTCGCTTGCCGACCCGCTCAAAAAAATGAGCAAATCCGATCCGAACCAAAAAGCGTTCATCACCCTGCTCGATGAACCAAAACAGCTCGAGAAAAAAATCAAAAGCGCTGTCACGGATTCCGACGGAATCGTCAAATATGATAAGGAAAACAAGCCCGGTGTATCCAACCTTCTGACGATCTATTCGATTCTCGGACAAGTCTCAATTGAAGAGCTTGAAGCAAAATACGAAGGCAAGGGCTACGGCGAATTTAAATCAGACCTTGCCGAAGTCGTTATCGGCGCGCTGAAGCCGATTCAAGACCGTTACCACGAATTGATCGAATCTGAAGAGCTGGACCGGATTTTGGACGAAGGCGCCGAACGCGCAAATCAAACAGCAAACAAAATGTTGAAAAAAATGGAAAATGCAATGGGGCTCGGCCGAAAAAGACGCTGATCCAAGAACACCTTCTGATTGTTCGATAATCAGAAGGTGTTTTTCATAGAGAACAGCCGTCGCTCCAAATTCACCTGCCTTCGGATCACGATACTCCTATAATAAATGATTCAAAACACATATCCCCAGTCCTTCATTGACCGCTTTGTCAGAAAGACAGCTCACATTTTTTATTTTTCAATATAGGATTTTCGCTTTTACAAATAAAAAGACCGCCGCACTCCCGGCAGTCTTGATTCTTAATTTAGTTGACTTTAGACTCATTCTCAATTTCCCAAAGCTTTTCAAAAAACGGCTGTCCTTTAATCAAATTTTCACAAAAGTCCCTGTGTTTGTCTGACCACCCGTCGATCGTCTCATTGAAAAGCATGTCCCAAATTTCTTCAAATGTCATGCGCTTGATCTGTTCATACATATACGGGTTCCACTCGGTGTACCAATAGGCGATTTCGGCCCGGTTTTGAAGCCCTTTGAGCTGATCGAGCGCCATGAACAGCAGCTGTTTGAGCTGGCGTTCTTTTCTCGTTAATCCTCTGACATGCTCCGGTGATAAAGATAAAATGTGGTATTCTTTGGAAGATTGCAGCTTCTCTGGTGCAAACTCGTAAGTTTCCGCTTCAACGTCCTTCACCATTTCATAAACGAGCTGCTCCTGTCTCGGGATGAGGCGGCTTTTTCTTACCGGTATTGTATAACCGGCCGTATCGACCGCGAGAATACCGATGCCGTCCGTTACAACGAAACAATGATCAAGCTGTGTCCGCTCATGATTTTTGCGAATATATGCTTTTTGATGAACATCGTTTAATAATTCGGCCGGAAGCTCTGACAAATCATTTTCTATGTAGTGAAACAAAACAGACGACACCCTTAACAAAGGCACCTGGTCAAGCAATTCAACACTGTCTTCCTTCCGCCATTCATGAAAGTGGCAGACGTTGTAGCCATTTTCTTCTCCCTCAAACCAATTCACCCACACATCATGAAGAAACAACATTTCTAACCCCTCACTTTTAATAAAAACTGTTGTCCACAGTATAGGCAAGGGAGAAGGAATTTATTCCAAGCAGATGAGATTATGGCAATCGCCATGAAAAAAAGCTGAGGGGCTTACATCCCTCAGCTTTTTATTTAATATTCTTCGGATCAAACGCATTGCGGAGTTCAGACAATGGGCAAAATCATCACGACTGAATGAAGCAATTCCGGCTAAACTCACACATTATTTATTCAACACGTTTGTAAAAAAGCTATATTCTTTAGCGTTTATTCTTTCAGATGAAGGAATTGATCTTAAAGAAGACTGAAATACCCAATAAACAGATACAAACAGCATCGCAATTCCTCCTATAAAGAAAACCTTATCGCTGCCGATCAATGACGCAGTAAATCCTCCCAGCAAAGATCCAAAAGGAGCTGCTATGCTTGTCAAACTTGCGATAAAAGAAAAAACTCTCCCTATAAACTCTTCCGGCAGTACGCTTTGCAAAATGGACATGAAAATGACGTTTGTCACGCCGATGGATACTTGAGACAAACCAAATAAAATTATTGATATGTATGAAGAGGCGGCGATCGCCGAAACACTCCATAAAACCCCTGAAATGAAAAATCCGTATATCGTAAGTGATCCTATCGCGAATCGACCAAACGCTGTTGCGAATATTGAACCTATCAGTAAGCCGCATGACATGGAAGCCAAATAATATCCATAGTACTCTTCTCCTCCTCTAATCGAAGAGAAGCTTGGTAATATCACAATCGTCGCACTAAGCATGAAGTTGGAAATCATCGAGCCCAAGAGGATTTTTGGAATGAGAGAATGACGAATGAGTGTAAATCCCTCTTTTATATCCGTTGTATAATTGTGTAATACTTTTTTGAAGTGGAATCGGGGCTTATGTTCTATCTCACTTTTTTGTTCTAATTTTACACACTTAAAAAACAGCGCCGCTAACAAAAAAGTGAAAGAGTCAACTAAGTATATGCTTATAGCTCCTGCCGAAGCAATCACAATACCTGCAATACCAGTAAATATAATATCTGTACCCTGATATGAAAATGACATCATTGAGTTTGCTTTAACCAGATCTTGACTTTTGATGATTTTAGGCAGTGCGGCAGATTGCGCAGGATAAGTAAATTGCTCAATGAATACGATAAGAGGCATAATCATCATAATGATCCAAATGTTCAAATATCCAACGAAATAAAAAAACGGAATAATCAACACCAGAATAGCTTGAATGAGTTGACTCCAAACCAAAACTTTATTTAATCTGACTTTATCAACAATCGGGCCTGTTAAAAACTGCAAAACAGTTGGGAACATCGTTAAAAAACCAGCTAATCCAGAATAAAATGTACTTTTTGATAAATCAAACACAAGCCACATTGCCGCAACCGTATACATACTGTCCCCAATATTGGTTACCAAACGCCCCAATATCAAGAATAAAAAGTTTTTATTTTTCAATACGCTTAACATCGTTAAAACCTCTATTCATTTAATAAAGCGATTTATTTTGTTGCTACAGCGCCCATTTCTTCATCTAGCAATTCTAAAAGATCTTCAGGAGTTGGAAGCCCTGCTTCAGTTTCATGTTATTCACCTTTATATCTGCACGTGGTCACCTATGGGGATGTTAAAATGAAAATTCTTGGGGAATTTTATGTAAGTGAAACGATCAATAATGCTAAAGGTCTGAGGTGAAATTGATCATTGAGAACAAGGCGAGATACCAAAGATTTTTTTAATAGTTATCTTTGGTACCTCGTTCAGTTAAATTTATGAACAATCGATTTTGTTAAAATATTGTCCCTATGATACACTGCACAATCATTTAATATTCTTCGGATCAAGCGCATCGCGGAGTCCGTCGCCTAAGAAGTTAAAGCACAGCACAGTGAGCAGGATCATCAGGCCCGGGAACAGCGGATACCACCACGCCTGGATCATGATCGTAAAGTTCTGTGCGTCCTGAAGCATATTGCCCCAGCTTGCCATCGGCGGCTGAACCCCGAATCCAAGATAGCTTAATGCCGATTCCGCAAGGATCACGGTACCGACGGAAAGCGTCGCGGCAACGATAATCGGCCCCATCGCATTCGGAAGAATATGAGAAAAAATGATTTTGTAATTTCTTGTGCCGATCGTTTTCGCCGCCAGGACGAACTCCCTCGACCTCAAGGATAAAAATTCACTCCGCACGAGGCGCGCCGTCGTCGTCCATCTCGTTAAGGCGAATATTAAAATCAGTTTATCTACTCCCGGCTGGAAGATGGTGACCAGCGTAATCAACAGAAAGATGTCGGGTATGGATAATACAATATCCACCAGTCTCATCATAATAGCGTCGATTATTCCGCCAAAGTAGCCGGCGATTGCGCCGACCACCGTACCTATCGTAATTGATCCAAGTACAGAGGCAAAGCCGACAAGTAAAGAAACCCGAGCCCCATAAAGTGTACGGCTGAAAATATCTCGGCCAAACTTGTCTGTTCCCATTAGATGTTCACCGCTTGGCGGTTTTAGCTTATTCAACAGGTTTTGCTGTTCCGGCGGGTATGGAGCGATCACCGGAGCAAAAATTGCTGATAGGATAATAATGGATAATACAATGCCTCCGATTACCGCCAGCTTGTTTTTGTAAAACTTTTCAAAAAAGATTTTTGTCATCGTCTCAGGCTTTGGTGCGACATTTTCCTGCAATGTGATCTCCGGCGAAGGTGTCGATGGATTTGGCTGTGTCATGAATCAATTCCCTCCTTCATTAATACTCAATCCGCGGATCGACCATTGCATAAAGAATATCCGCAACTAAATTCCCAATGACAACAAGCGTGGCTGAAATAACCGTCATTGCCATAATGACAGGATAGTCCCTCTGGAAAGCAGAGTCGACAAACAGCTTTCCAAGTCCCGGCCAGCTGAAAATCTGTTCAGTAACGACTGCTCCGCCGATAAAAGAAGGAATCATCAGACCAAAGATCGTTATAACCGGAAGCAAGCCATTCCGAAGCCCATGCTTGTACACGACACGATTTTCTTTAAACCCCTTTGCCCTTGCAGTCCGCATATAGTCTTGTCTAAGCACATCAAGCATACTTGATCTCGTGTAGCGGGTCAGTCCCGCCATATCTGCGGTCGCTAGGACGAATGCAGGCAAAATTAAATGATGAATGCGATCCCATAAACTAAAATCGGCATTAAGAGTCATAACGCCTCCGGTTGGAAACCATCCCAAATTGACGGCAAGAAACATGATCAAAATCAGTCCTAGCCAAAAATTTGGAACGGCAAGACCGATAAATGATGTAAATGTGATGCCATAATCCAATTTAGAATATGGCCGCCTAGCTGAAAGCACTCCAAGCGGGATCGATATGAGGAGAGCCAAAATGGTTGAAACGAGCATTAACAATAACGTATTCGGCAGCCTCGCCATAATCAAATCGGTCACTGGCGTTCCTTTTCTAACGATTGAAGTCCCGAAATCGCCTTGAATCATATTTCCGAGCCACTTTAAATATTGAACGTGTTCAGGTTCATCCAAGCCGTATTTTTCAATGAATTTTTCGCGGTCTCCCGCGCTGATGGTCGGATCCATCATCAATGCCATAGGATCTCCCGGCGCTGCTTTCATAATCGCAAATGACAAAATCGTAATGCCAAATAAAATTGGAATCGACATGAGCGTCCTTCGAATGATATATGTAATCATTTTTTATCCCCTTTTTTAAAAGTCATTAAGAATGAAGGGAAGGAAGCTGCAAGCTACACTTCCCTCAAGGGATTCTTGTTATTTTTGATCCAGCCACCAGTCTTCGGCTTTATAGAAATCTTCTTTCGGATGGAATACGTAACCTTTCATATTTTTTGGCATCGCTCTATGGTAATTCGTATAATACAAGAATGTATACGGCTGATCTTCCGCCAGAATTTCGTAAATATCTTCATACGCCTTTTTATATTCTTCACGGTCCTTCAACGTTTTAGCTTCATCCAGCAGTTTATCAAGCTTTTCATTTTGATACCAAACATAGTTTAGTCCTTTTTCAGCTTCTTTCGAATGGAAAATGTTGCTCTGATCAGGGAACGTAGCAAGGCTCCAGCCCATGATCATCGCATCAAAATCCCAATTCGGCGGGTTCATTTGTTCAATTAAAGCACTCCATTCAACAATCTGCGGTTTTGCTTGAATCCCAATTTCTTTTAATTGCTGCTGAACAACAACCGCGAGGTCTTCCCGTGTTTTGTTTCCTTGGTTCGTTTTAATAACGAAAGAAAACTTTTTGCCGTCCTTATCTAAAATCCCATCACCATCTGAGTCTGTCCATCCTGCTTCTTTGAGCAGTTTTTTTGCTTTCTCTGGATCGTATTCAAACGTTTTAAACTTATCTTTGTTATCCGGGTAGTTCCATGAAAGCGGGCTTTCCGGGATGTTTGCGATTTCCCCGTCTCCATCAAGGACTTGGTCAACGAGCGCCTGGCGGTCAAGCGCATGTGTCAGCGCTTGGCGAACTTTTTTATCTTTAAACAGCTCATTTTTTTGGTTCCAGCCGATATACGTATAATTCAGGCCTAAATCCGTTTCCATCTTTACATTATTAAATTTCTCGGCCGTTTTATAGTCTGGTCCTGGCGTAACGACCAAGTAGTCGACATCACCAGCTTGAAGCTGTGACATCGCTGCATTTGAATCCGGGATAATTTTATACGTGATCGAATCTAAATGAGGACGCCCGGCATAATAATCATCAAAAGCCTCAACCTTTACATATTGTCCTTCTTTCCATTCTTTAAATTTAAACGGACCCGTTCCAATCGGATTCTTTCGATTGAATTCGTGTTCACCGAGTTTGCTGATTGGGACATCTTTTAAAATGTGCTTAGGCAGAATACCGTAACTGGCAAGTGTAACATTGTAAAAATACGGATCCTGCTTCTTTAATTTAAACTGCACTTCATATTTACCTTTTTTCGTGACAGACTCTATCATTTTAAAGTTTGAGCCGCGTTCTCCAACGTATTCATCACTCATCGGAATGCTGTAAGTAAAAACGACATCGTCGGCTGTCATTTCTTCACCGTCGTGAAACTTGACACCTTCTTTTAGCTTCACATCGAATGTTAACCCATCCTCCGATTCCTTTACTTCATCAGCGAGTTGGTTTTCCACTTCAAGTTTCTCATTAACGTCTAACAAAGTGTTGTAGATCAGTCTTTCAATATCTGAACTTGCTGTATCAGTTGAATACAGTGAATTAAACAGCGTCGGTTCACCTGTGGATCCAGCAATCAGATCTCCGCCCTGCTGCGGCTTCCCGTCAGATTTGCCTTCTTTTTCGTCCCCTCCGACTTCGCCGCTGTTACAGGCCGTTAGAAAGATTGATAAGATCAGCAGCAAGCTTAAAATTGAAAATCCTGTTTTGCGTTTGCTCATTTATGAATTCCCCCTTATTAAACTGTTGTCCTTCTTTCCACCCAATTGACCCCCGTTTTTTAAAGAAGACATTCCCCCTCTCAAGGATTTAATATGTGACGGCCTTCCCCTTTATTCGTAAAGGTGGCATGCCACGAAATGGTTTGTTTTCACTTCCTTGAAAGCGGGTTCGGCTTCCGCACAAATCGCTTTTGCGGCCGGACACCTCGTATGAAATACACAGCCTTTCGGAGGATTGGCGGGGCTCGGCAGCTCGCCTTTTAAAACGATTCGCTCCCGCTTTGTTCCGCCTTTCTTCCTAGTGACTGGAACAGCGGACAAAAGCGCCTGCGTGTATGGATGAAGCGGGTTGTCATACAGCTCATGCTTGTCTGTCAGCTCCATCATTTTGCCGAGATACATGACACCGACCCTGTCGCTGATATGGCGGACGACGCTCAAATCATGGGAAATGAACAAATATGTCAGATTGAATTCTTTCTGAAGCTCCTCCATCAGATTGATCACTTGAGCCTGGATCGACACGTCCAATGCAGATACCGGTTCATCAGCGATAATAAGCTCCGGATTTAAGGCGAGCGCCCGTGCGATTCCGATCCGTTGGCGCTGCCCTCCGGAAAATTCGTGGGGATAGCGGTTCGCAAACGACGGGTGTAGCCCTACCTTAGCCAAAAGCTTTTCGGCTTTTTCGTTGCGTTCTTTGAAATTGTACATATGATGCGTGTTGAAGGGTTCTTTGATGATGGAACGCAGCGTTTTTCTCGGGTTCAGTGAGGCAAACGGATCTTGGAAAACCATCTGGATGTTTTTACGGACGCTTTTTCTCAAAGCTTCTTCCGACAAACTTGAAATGTCGCGGCCTTTGTAAAAAATCTGCCCTGCCGTCGGTTTATAAAGGCGGATCATCGTCCGTCCGGCGGTCGACTTTCCGCAGCCCGATTCACCGACAATGCCGAGCGTTTCGCCGCGTTTAAGCGAAAAGCTGATGCCGTCCACCGCTTTGACATCGCCGATTTTTTTCTGAAAAATCCCTGAGCGGATCGGAAAGTACTTTTTGACGTCTTTCAGCTCCAGAAGGGATTCTCGCGGGTTCATTTCCTGTCCGGGCTGTAATTGTTCAGCTGATGAAGTCATCTCTTATTCTCCCTCCTCATATAAAAAACATCTGACAGACCGGCCGTCCGGACGCGTTTTCAAGTCTGGCTGCGCCCCCCAGCATTTGTCGACCGCGCTCGGACACCTCGGAGCAAACCGGCAGCCGGCCGGAAGGTTGTCAGGCGTCGGCACATTTCCTTTAATGGCTGTTAATTTTTCAATGGAGCCTTCAATGACAGGGATGGAGTTTAACAGTCCTTTTGTATAGGGATGCAGGGGTTCGTCGAATAGTTCGTCTACTGTGGCATTTTCAACAACTTGTCCGCAATACATGACGATCACGCGGTCCGCAATTTCGGACACAACGCCGAGATCGTGGGTAATGAGAAGTATGGAGGTATCGAATTTGTCGCATAGGTCTTTCATCAGTTCCAGCACTTGGGCTTGAATGGTGACGTCGAGCGCTGTTGTCGGTTCATCCGCGATGAGCAGCTTCGGATTGCAGCTTAAAGCAATGGCGATCATGACCCTCTGCCTCATACCGCCCGACAGGCGGTGCGGATATTCTTTCATCAGCTCGCCTGCCCTTGAAAAGCCGACAAGATTTAATAATTCTACCGCTTTTTTGGCGGCTTCTTTTTTCGATAGCTTTTTATGATAGATCAGCACCTCTGTGATTTGTTCGCCGATCGTCAAAACCGGATTGAGCGAGGTCATCGGCTCCTGAAAAATCATGGAGATTTCATTTCCGCGGATCTTGCATAAATCTTGTTCCTTGTATGTAACGAGATCCCGTCCTTCGAGCTTGATAGAACCGTTCATAATCTTTCCGCCTGAGCCTTCGACGAGTCCCATGATTGACAGAGACGTGATGCTTTTACCGGATCCCGATTCACCGACCAGCGCCACGGTTTCCCCTTTTTTAATTGAAAAATCGACGCCGTCCACTGCGGGTATCGGCTGCTTTTTCCTGAAAAAATAAGTTTTTAAATCATTGACTTCCAGCAATGCGCTCATCAAGATTCCCCTTCCATAGACCAGAAGTTAAATATCACAAAAAACTAATATATTACTTTTTTAGAATTTTCTTAATATGACTGAATTATCTTAAAATTTTATAGTTGTATATTATTACATAATCATTACAAAAGCAAGGAGTTTTTTGATTTTTTGTAATAATATTAATTTAATCCCATAATTTTAGTATTTTAAAGTGATAGCTTTATAAAGTCTTCTGACGGAAAGACTAAAACATCGGCAACCTTCAAATTTCGAGCCGATAAATATTTTTTTACAATACTGTAACCGACAGCATATCCGAGCATGTCAGGATAATGTCCTTTTCCAAATAAAATATTGGAGAATAGTCGGCCATCGTGTCGGCGCAGCTCGAAATGCGGCTTTACGAACCGGTCCCGGAAATGACGAAGCTGTTTTTCGGAGTAATATGACGTCCATGCGGCTGTTTCGGCTTCCCCCAACCGTTCGAAAACGGCATATTCTGCGAGGCCTTCGAGAATGATTGTATCAAGCAGCGTCATCTTTTTTTCTTCTTTCGGCATATTTTCTAACCGGCAAACGTGATTATATTCGTGCGTCATGATCGCAGAAATCGATGACCGGGGAAGATCGGCCGATAAAAACAAAAATAATTTGTCGCTGAACGCGAGACCTGATTTCGAGCCGAATTCGACGCGGATTTTGCGGTTTCTTTCATCGACCGGCAGGATGAAAATCGGAACATCCGGCCCGTTCCATCTTTTGCAGAGCAGCTGTTCTTCCCGTCTGACATGCTGAAATACGCCGTTTTTCTTAAGCTGCTTCATCGTATGCTCACCGTCCGTCCACGAACGGAACAAGCCGTGGGTCTGCAGGTGGCTGACAATCGCCGCCGCATCCGCTTTTGAAGCGCCTTTAAAGTACGGTATGAGAAAGTTTGACAATTCCTGCACGGATGAAGCCTGTTCAAGCCATTCATACGTGCTTGCTATACTCATTTTAGATCACACTCCTTTTTCATCTGTATGGTATGCACGCTAAAAAAAACGGCTACCATCTAAAATGGCAGCCGTTAATATTGCGGTTATTCATATTTTTTGAAGATCAGCGTTGCGTTGTGTCCGCCGAAACCAAGCGAGTTGCTGAGCACAACATTCACGTCCTGGCGGCGGGCTTGATCCGGTACATAGTCCAGATCGCAATCTTCATCAGGCGTTTCGATATTGATTGTCGGAGGAATGATGCCTTCCTTAATGGCAAGGACGGAGAAAATCGCTTCGATGCCTCCGGCAGCCCCGAGCAAGTGCCCTGTCATCGATTTTGTCGAGCTGACAGCAAGCTTGTAGGCATGCTCTCCGAACACTTCTTTAATGGCGATCGTTTCAAATTTATCATTGTACGGGGTGCTTGTTCCGTGCGCATTGATATAATCAATGTTCTCAGGGGATAGACCCGCATCTTTGATCGCTTCTTTCATGGCTCTGACGCCACCTTCCCCATTTGGCGCAGGAGCGGTGATATGATAGGCGTCTCCCGTTGATCCGTAGCCGACCACTTCCGCGTAGATTGTCGCTCCGCGGTTTAATGCGTGCTCAAGCTCCTCAAGAACGACGATTCCCGCTCCTTCTCCCATGACGAAGCCGTCGCGGTTTTTGTCAAACGGACGGCTTGCCGTTTTCGGATCCGGATTAGTGGAGAGCGCTTTATTGGCCGAAAAGCCGGCAAATGACATTCTTGTAAGCGGGGCTTCCGTTCCTCCGGAGATCATGACATCTGCATCGCCGCGCTGAATAACTTTAAAAGCGTCGCCGATTGAGTTTGTACCCGTCGCGCAAGCCGTCACCGTACAAGAGTTGACCCCTTTTGCACCGAGAGAGATCGAAATCTGGCCGGTCGCCATATCAGGAATCATCATCGGTACAAAGAACGGGCTGACGCGCCGCGGTCCTTTTGTTAAAAATGTTTCGAACTGCTGTTCAAGCGTTTCAAGGCCGCCGATCCCGGAACCGACCCAGACGCCGACCCGGTCTGCGTTGCTCTCGTTAATGTCGAGCCCTGCGTCTTCCACGGCCATTTTCGCCGACACAACGGCATATTGTGTGAAGCGGTCCATTTTTCTCGCTTCTTTTTTATCCATATAATCTTCTATCTTAAAATCTTTCAGTTCTGCGGCTACTTTAGCAGGGTACTCGTCCGCGTTCACCCTTGTAATCGGGCCGACTCCGGAGACCCCGTTGACCGCGTTGTTCCAGCTCGTTTTGACGTCATTACCAAGAGGTGATAAAGCTCCTAATCCGGTAATGACTACTCTTTTACTATTCATAAGTTGCACCTCACCTTTCTTTTAGCGGCCCCAGCGCATGGCGATGGCTCCCCATGTCAAACCTCCGCCGAAGCCGACCATCACAATGACGTCACCGTCTTTTATTTTACCAGCTTCAAGCTCTTCCACAAGAGAAATTGGAATAGAAGCAGCTGATGTGTTTCCGTATTTATGAACCGTTTTAGACATTTTTTCGACTGGAAGCTCCAAACGTTCGCGCGCCGCTTCCATGATCCGGATGTTGGCTTGATGCGGCACTAAAAAGTCGACATCCTCTTTGGATAATCCGGCTTTTTCAATAACATTCACACTGGATTCACCCATTTGACGGACGGCAAACTTGAACACTTCTCTGCCATTCATGATTGTATGATCTTTTTCATCCAAGTACAAGTGTTTTCCGCCTCTGCCGTCTGCACCGAGCTCAAAGGACAGAATTCCTTTATCGTCGCTGACAGGCCCGACAACTGCGGCGCCCGCACCGTCTCCGAACAGAACAGCGGTATTGCGGTCATCCCAGTCCGTAATGCTTGAGAGCTTTTCAACTCCGATGACAAGCACATGCTTATATGTTCCGGCTTCGATAAACTGTTTTCCAGTGACTAAGCCGTACATAAAACCGGCGCACGCTGCGCTGATATCCATCGCACAGGCATTGAATGCACCGAGCTTTTCTTGAATCATGCAGGACACTGTCGGGAATGCCTGATCAGGAGTAACGGTGGCGACGAGAATCATATCAAGATCTTCCGCCTCGATGTTTGCATCTTCCATCGCTCTTCTTGCGGCGGCCACAGCCATATCGGAGGTTTTCTCATCTTCGGCTGCGATTCTTCTTTCTTCTATGCCTGTTCTTGTACGAATCCACTCGTCAGAAGTTTCAACCATTTTTTCCAAGTCGAAATTGGTCAGCACCTTTTCAGGGATGTACCGGCCGATTCCAATAATTCCAGCTTTCATAGGAAAGACTCCTTTATTCATGATTTTTTCCAACTAATGTTATGAGCAATTATTAGTATCTGGTACTAATCCTACCCTATTTTTTTTTAGTTGGCAATATATTCGTCTAATCTAGCAGACCAAAACCTTCATATAATAGTGATATATATGAAAAAGGAGGGAATGAAGAGTGGCGAACGACGATTTTTTCACCAAAATGATGTTTGGCGCAAACGCACCCGGCAGGCATGAAGAAGAGCCGGAGCCGGAGCCGGAGGCGGAAACTGAAACCGCCGAAGGCGCTGAAGTTTCCCAGGAAGCCGATTACATGCACGTGTTGAATCAGGTTGGAGAAATCATGGATTCGATCGATGAGCTGAAGCCTGTGTTTAAAGAAATCGGCTCAATGGTCAGCGCTTTGAAAAATAAGATTTCCATATAAAAAAGCCACTTCTTCTGAAAAGTGGCTTTTTAACCGTTTGCGGGCGTTTAAGTCAGGCGTCTGAACCGGCGTCCGCTTTACCGAGCTCGTAAGCCTCGGCCATCACTTTTGTAAACAGGTTCATGAACGGCTCAAGCATTTCCGGCGAAAGTTCGATTCCCGCTTTCTCCATTTCTGCCTTCGCTTCCGGAACGTATTTCATGGCAATTTGCAAAAATTCCATCGATTTTTCGTGCACTTTGATCACCTCAATGTTCGTTTGGCAGTTTGTTTGTTTTTTTGTATTCGTCAATCAGCCGTTTCATCTCTTCTTGAAATGACGGATCGACAACAGGGCTGAATTTCCCCATCTCGATGACGCCTTCTTGAATGTCAAAGGACCGCTTGCCGCCTTTAAGCGTTCCTTTATTAAACTCGTCGGCGGTGAGTTCATAAGCGTCGTCTACATGCTGTATGGTGCTTGTCAAAACGACATTCTCACCCAATTCCGACTGGTCGCTTACATAGCCGATCGCGTACAGCCCGTCCTTTTTGATTTGTTCAATGACAGGGACATTATACCCGTCTCCGGCCGGATACACAACATCCGCGCCTGCCTTCTTCATTTTTTCATACAGTTTGACGGCATTTTCGCTGTCGTCCCACTGGCCGACGTATTCTGTCATCACCTCAATGTCCGGATCGAGATATTTTGCCCCTTCGGCAAACCCTTCTACTTCAGGCTGCCATTTATATGTTGCGAGGACTCCGATTTTCTTTGTTTTTGACTGATGGGCCGCCGTCATTCCGCCGAAAAACCCCATCGCTTCTCCCTCAAGTGATATGCTTGTCACATTTTGGTGTTCGGCTTTAGAGTTCATTAAAACAAAATGAATATCAGGATAATCTTTGCATATCTCATTAAAGGCTTTTTCGTATTCGCTTCCGTGCCCATAGATCAGATTGACGCCTTTTTTGTGAAAATCTTCTACAGCCATTTTAATAGCCGCGTCATTATCGATTCCTTCTTTATAATAGACATCGACATTGTAGACGGATTGTATTCTTAATAATCCTTTATATCCTTTGGTTCCCCATACTTGATCACTTATCGTATCAGGGACAAGCAAACCGACTTTTTCGATTTTCCCTTTCAGCGGCGATTGTCCGCAGCCGCTTAGCGCCAGGAGAATGAAAAAAATCGCGACAAGCCTGTACACCATGCCATATTCAACTCCCTTTCAAAAAAAACCAGCAATTCAAATCTATCTTTATTGTATCCTTTCAAGTGTAAATTAGGAAGATCTTTCTTATTTTTTGTCGAAAAATGTAGACATTTGTCTGCTCCATTCTTCAATGATCTCATCGGCTTTTTCGTATGGCGTCTTCTTTACAAACTGCAATGCTGAAAAGTCTTTTTGGACAGCACAGGCAGCGGCTTGTGCGGCCGCGTCGTTTACAAAAAGCGCTCCGTCTCTGTTTTGTTTATCCTCTGCCTTGATGTCCCACGGACCGAACAGTTCCGGAAGCACGATCAGTTCAACGCCCTTTTCCTCCATGCTGGCCCGTAAATCCTCTTCGAATTGGTCTTGATAGACAAACAGAATAACAGGCTTGTTTTCAATGCCTGCAGCAAGCGCTTCTTCCGGCACGGAGCCTGTGTATTGGATAAAGACTTGTTCGTATGGGGCTTCAAGCTCTTTTTCAATGAGGCGGAAATTCCGGTTTCTGCCCAGCCACATCAGCCGCTCTTCAAGGTACATCAGCTTTTTTTCATCGCTTGTTTGCTCCAACTTGACATCTATATTTACACCCTCTTCAAGAAGATGTTCACAAAATGAAAGGCCGAAGAACTCATCTGCTCCATATACAAGTGCCGGCTTCATTCGATGGACCACCTTTCGTTTCAGCTTTTTTAGCCAAGCAAAAAACAGCCCTTTTTAGCATTTGCGGGCTGCTATTATTCTATTCTCTATAAGACTTTTTCATGCGTTTTGAAAAAGTTCGCGATTGCTGAATGAATGCGCTGAGGATGTTCAGACAGGTGCAGGGTAAGTCCCACGCTGTGACGGCCTTTAAGCTGGCGCTCCTCAAACGTTTTGGCATGAATCATATACGGATACGGTGAGCCGTTCAGCCTTTGCCAAATATGGACGGGCACGAGATTGTGGTAAGGGGAGATGCTTTTGAACGGATAATCGGCAGCCTCCCGCTCCGAAATTCCGTAGCTTTCGGCAATTTCTTTAATAAACTGTTTGTAGAAAAACTTGTTTTCTTTTTCTCGCTTATGATGAGCCTGAAGATCGAGGCAAGGATTAACCATCGCTGCAGAACGTATTTGTTCCGGGATCGAGCGAAGGAGTTCATCTGCAATGAGCGCGCCTGTGCCTTCCGCCAATAGATGAATTTTTTCATTTAAAATCTCTTGTTTGAACACGTAATGAATCAGCTGCTTGGCGTATGCAACCGCTTTTTCGGAGCCCCAGTGCCTGCCGAATAAATTGCTGTTTACCAGGGTGTAGCCTTTGTTTCTCAGGCCCGTTAGAAGCTGATTCCTCCCGTAATGCTGAAGCCAGAAACTCGAATCTTCCCCGACGAAATGGTTCCGGTCACCGAAAATGAACACCAGAAAACCGTTCGGCCTGTACGGAAGATGAACCACATTCCATTCTGAATCCACTTGAAAAAAACGTTCGGTTATTTTCATCACTTGCCTGCCTCCTTCCTGCCGTAATCTGCTCATTATTTTATGTCGCACGTGCATCAAACGAATAAGGAAAAGTCCCAGTCTTTATGATGAAAAATGAACTTTAATTAAATGCCCTTTCTGGTATTTCTGAAATCAGGGGTGAAAGCCCTGTCTTGTTCACTAAAATGTCTTTTCCAGCCGGCTATGTATATGGTATGATAAGTTTTAGAATTGAATGAGAAGGACGAGGTGGGAAACATGCGATTTGTGGTCGCTTTTTTCTGGACATTTCTTTTGACACAGATGGCCTGCTACATTGTCGGCGCCATGAACGGCGCTGGGTATGACCTTCAAACCAGTGTCATTATGGGCTTTATCATCACCGCAGCCGTTATTGTTCTTGGAGAAATTATGCCTGTTAAACAGGATGCAAGTCAACATTAAAACCCCTGCTTTTAAAAGCGGGGTTTTTTGCTTTTGGCAGACAGCCGTCCGAAAAAACCGACGGCTGTTTTTTAAGGCTTTCTTTTATATGTCCAGAGCCGGTTATGGTTGGAGGTTTCAGGGAAGAACTCGCCGGCGCTCAATTTGATTTGCTGAGGGTTCTGAACCATGCTTCCCGTTTCGCCGATCTCCACATACACTCCATTATTGGGCGCTTTTTGGCCCGGCCGGAATTGACGCTGCTGTCCCATTTGCTTCACTCCCTTTTACCATTAGATTGCCCCGTTCTCTCAAAAAACATGTCGATTTTATCTTTACATCTGTTTGCTTTGTGTAGTTTAATGAGAAAAGCGTTCCGAAAATTGAAACGAATCGCCCGTTCATTCCGTCTTTTAAAAGGGCGTCACAACTTGTGGGAAACGGAGGAGTATCATGGATTTTTTAATGTTGATCAAGTATATCCTTTTAGGGTTGCTTCAGGGATTCACAGAGCCGATCCCTGTTTCGTCAAGCGGCCACTTGGTGCTGGCACAGCACTTTTTGGGCTTGAACATTGAAGGTTTCAGTTTTGAGCTTTTGATGAATGCCGGTTCTTTAATTGCCGTACTGCTCGTTTATAAAAACGATATTTTCAGGCTGGCGGTAAACGGGCTGTCTTATGTCACATCAAAAAATGAAAAAGGAAAAGCGGACTTCAGGTTTATCATCTATCTGATCATTGCCACGATTCCTGCCGGTGTCATCGGCGTTTTATTTGATGATGAGATTTCGGCTTTCTTTAAAGACGGCGTCCGGATCACCGCGGTTACTTTGCTGATCACGGGTCTGGCATTGTTTCTCATTCGAAATTTGCGCGGCCGGAAAAACGACGGCGAAATCAGACTGAGAGACGCCGTGATCATCGGCTTGTCGCAAATGGTTGCACTTATTCCTGGCATCAGCCGTTCGGGAGCGACGATCGTTCCTGCGATGGCGCTCGGCCTCAAATCTGAAACTGCGCTCAGGTTTTCATTTTTGCTGTACATACCGGTCAGCCTTGGCGGAACCATTTTAAGCATGACCGATATTTTTCATGATCCGCGTTTAGGAGAGCTTTTCCTTCCTTATTTGTTTGCGTTCATCGCATCGATTATCGCTACATACTTCTCATTGCGCTGGTTCATGAATATTATGGCGAAAGGAAACTTGGTTTATTTCTCAATTTACTGCT
Source organism: Bacillus haynesii (assembly GCF_001969855.1). Taxonomy (GTDB): domain Bacteria; phylum Bacillota; class Bacilli; order Bacillales; family Bacillaceae; genus Bacillus; species Bacillus haynesii. Next base: position 112,841 of record NZ_MRBL01000007.1, on the reverse strand, counting down.
TTGTCATCGGCATCGCCGTTTTGATATTCGCCTAAAAAAACAGCTGATCAATGGATCAGCTGTTTTTCATTTAAGATAACAGTGCTTTTAATAAAGCTTTTTGGACGTGCAGACGGTTTTCAGCCTGCTGAAATACCGCTGAATTCGGACCGTCGATGATCTCTGCGGTGACCTCTTCCTCCCGGTGGGCAGGAAGGCAGTGCAGAAAGACGTAATCCGGTTTGGCATGGGAGACAAGCGTTCCGTTGACCTGGTAAGGAGCAAAGATGTTCATCCGTTCTTCGGCTTCCTCCTCCTGACCCATGCTGGTAAAAACATCGGAATAGATGACATCCGCATGTTGAATGGCTGACACGGGGTCATTTGTGATTGTGACGGCAGCTCCGGATTCTTCGGCGAATGCCTCGGCCAGTTTCACCACGTCCTGATTCGGCTCATACCCTTTAGGCGAAGCCACCGTAATATCGCATCCCACCTTCGCGCAGCCGATTAACAGCGAATGCGCGACATTGTTTCCGTCTCCAACATAAACGGCTTTCAGCCCTTTTAATGTTCCTTTCATCTCTTGAATCGTCAAGAGGTCACTAAGCGCCTGACACGGATGAAAAAGATCGGTCAATCCGTTGATCACGGGAATCTCGGCGTGCTTGGCAAGCTCTTCGACTTTTTCGTGTTCGAATGTGCGGATCATGATCGCGTCGACATACCCCGAAAGCACTTTCGCGGTATCTGCGATCGTTTCCCCTCTGCCCAGCTGCATGTCTTTACTGCTTAAAAACAGGGCGTTTCCGCCGAGCTGCGCCATTCCGGCTTCAAACGATACGCGCGTTCTCGTCGACGATTTTTCAAAGATCATCGCCAATGTTTTTCCTTTAAAGATGTCTTGAATTTTATTTTGCTTCATTGCCGCAGCCTCTTTCAGCAAATAGACGATCTCTTCTTTTGAAAAGTCTTTCAGGCTTAAAAAATCCTTGCCTGACAGATTGATCTCCCGGGTCACCCCGATGTTTACAGTAGACATGTCTCCACTTCCTTTTTATATAAATCTTTTAGCGACACGGCTTTAGTCGTTCCATGCCCGCTCGTCAAAAATGCCCGCACCGTCTCTTCTTCCGTCATCACCGCCACACCGTGGGTGACGGCTTCTATCCGCTGCTTTCTCGCCTCTTTTGATTCGGCTAAATGGATGTGCAGCGCTTTGTCTTTCCGTTTGATCCAGCCCGAAAAATCGTCTGATTGTACGGTGAAGCCCGCCTGCTCTGCGAGAGAACGGAGCTCGCCGGCCCCTTCCATGTAAATGCAGCCTTTCGTTTGCCAGATTCCCGCAAAGATTTTCTTCAGGGCGCTTTCCGGATTGAAGCCGACATACATGCCTTCACCAGTCGATTTCATTTCCGGCCCAAGCTTCAAATCGACATCCTGAATAGCGTGTGATGAAAAGACCGGAAACTTCACGGCAATGCCGCGCGAATTTTTGGCAGCGGGCTTCAATTCTTTGAGTGACGAACCGGCTAACAGTTTCGCCGCAAGCGGGATCATCGGAACTCCCATCACCTTGCTGACAACCGGAACTGTCCGGCTCGCCCTCGGATTGACTTCAAGGATGAGCAGTTCATCCGCATCAGCTATAAATTGAATGTTCATAATGCCTTTAAATCCGAGCTTGCGGACGATTTTTGCGGCAGCATCACGAGCGGCGTTTTTCATCTCCGGAGTTACCGAAGGCCCCGGCAAAATCGCGTAGCTGTCACCTGAATGCACGCCCGCTTTTTCAATATGCTCGATATAAGTCGGGATATAAAGATCGTCGCCATCGCTGACAAGGTCGATTTCAAACTCTTTTCCGGATACGTATTGATCGATCAGAATCGGGTAAGGCATTTGCGATGCCCCGCCCAGCAGCTCTCTGAGCTCCGCTTCAGAGTGAACGATCATCATGCCCATTCCGCCGATCACATATGACGGCCTGATCAGCACAGGATAGCCGATTTCGTTTGCTTTCTGCACCGCTTCCGCTTTTGATGAAGCTGTTTCTCCTTTGGCATGGGAGATGCCGAGCTCGTCAAGAAGCTGATAAAATTGATCGCGGTCTTCAAGTATGTCAAGGGTTTCCGATGATGTCCCAAGCAGGGTGATACCCGCTTTTTCAATCGCTTCCGCTACATTGATTGCGGATTGGCCGCCGAATTGAACAATCGCAAAGTCGATGTCTTCTGCTTCAGCGACATTAAGAATATGCTCGGGTGTAATCGGTTCAAAATACAGACGGTCTGCCATTTCATAATCCGTGCTGACGGTTTCCGGGTTGTTGTTCAGCATGATCGTTTCAAACCCGAGGTTTTTCAGCGTCATGACGCCGTGCACGGCACTGTAGTCAAACTCGACCCCCTGGCCGATCCGAATCGGGCCTGAACCGATGATCAATGCCCGCTTTTTCGTTTTTTGAGTGATGTCTCCGTCGCTTTTCCCGAAATACGTTGAGTAAAAATAATTTGTCTTCGCATCAAATTCAGCTGCGCATGTATCGACGATTTTAAAGGATGCGGCAATGCCCATTTTCTTGCGGAGCGCGCGCACTTCTTCTTCCGTCTTTCCGGTGAGGGAAGCGATCGTAAAGTCGGTAAATCCCTTTTCTTTCACCTTTTGCAAAAGGCTGACGGACAGCGCGTCCCCCTGCTCCATTAACGTGTTTTCCAGCTGTATGATGTTAGAAAAGACATGAAGGAAGTAGTAATCCATTTTCGTTTTCTCGTGTATCTCGCTGATGGAAGTCCCCCTGCTCAGCAGCTCCATGACCGCAAAGAAACGGCGGTCATCAGGGGTCTCAAGCAGCTTCCACAACACTTCTGAAGATACGCCGCCAAGTTCAGGCAAATGTGTTCCTGACGTTTTCAGCTCAAGGGATGCGACCGCTTTTTGCAGGGCCGCTTCAAGATTGCGGTCAATCGCCATGACTTCCCCTGTCGCTTTCATTTTCGTGCCGAGCTTACGGTCGGCTTGTTTGAATTTATCGAACGGCCAGCGCGGAAATTTGACGACGACATAGTCAAGCGCAGGCTCGAAGCTTGCATACGTCGAATCTGTGAGCGGATTTTTCAGCTCGGCAAGCGTGTAGCCGACTGCCAGTTTAGCCGCCATTTTTGCGATCGGATAGCCGGTCGCTTTTGAGGCGAGCGCTGATGAACGGCTTACTCTCGGATTAACCTCGATGACATAATAGTTTTTGCTCTCCGGGTCCAGGGCGAATTGAATGTTGCAGCCGCCGACGACATCGAGCGCGGAAATGATCTTTAAGCTGGCAGAACGCAGCATTTGATATTCCGCATCCGTTAATGTCTGCGACGGAGCGACAACGATCGAATCCCCCGTATGGATGCCGACCGGATCGATGTTTTCCATATTGCAAACGGTAATGCATGTATTGTTTCTGTCCCGCATGACTTCGTATTCGATTTCTTTAAAACCGGCAATGCTTTTTTCGACAAGGCATTGATGGATCGGACTTGCGAGGAGGGCGCTTTCGATTAAAGGCAGTAACTCCTCTTTCGTCGCCGCGATGCCGCCTCCTTTTCCGCCCAATGTATAGGCCGGCCGCACGATAATCGGAAAACCGATTGAGAGCGCAAAACGAAGCGCATCATCTTGATTGTCAACAATTTCTGAAGCCGGCACAGGTTCGTTCAGCTCTTTCATCAAGGCGCGGAACTTTTCCCTGTCTTCCCCTTTTTCGATCGTATCGACAGATGTTCCAAGCAGCTTCACCCCGTATGCTTTAAGAATGCCGGCCTTTTCGAGCTCGACAGCTAAATTCAGCGCTGTCTGTCCGCCCAGATTGGCGAGCAGTCCGTCCGGTTTTTCGCGCTTGATGATTTGTGTGAGGCTTTCCACTGTCAAAGGCTCAAAATAGATTTCATCTGCAAAAGATTCGTCGGTCATGATTGTCGCCGGATTGCTGTTGACGAGAATCACCCGGTAGCCTTCGCTTTTCAGCGCCATGCAGCCCTGTGTTCCGGAGTAGTCGAATTCAGCGGCCTGCCCGATGATTATCGGCCCCGATCCGATAACGAGAATGCTTTTGATGGTTTGATCTTTAGGCATGGGCGATCTCTCTCCTTGCTTCGTTCAATTTCTGCAAATATTCGCCGAATATCCATTCGCTTTCAGCCGGTCCCGGATGGGCTTCCGGATGAAACTGAACGGATATGACAGGCAGTGTTTTATGCATCAGCCCTTCTACTGAACCGTCGTTGACATGATGAAACCTGACGGAAAATTCATTTTGGCTGATGGTGTCCCGATCGACGACATAGCTGTGATTTTGGCTTGTCATGAACACGCGTCCGGTCTCTTTATCCATGACCGGATGATTGGCTCCCCTGTGGCCGAACGGAAGCTTATACGTATCGCTTCCGAATGCGAGCGCGATCAGCTGGTGCCCGAGGCAGATGCCGAGCGTCGGATATGAAGAGATGATATCCCGGAGCACATCCATATATGGAAGGATTGCTTTCGGATCGCCCGGCCCGTTTGAAAGGACGACCCCGTCCGGATTCAGCTTCGAAATGCCGTCCATCTCTTGATAGGGAACGACCGTTACTTTGCAGCCCCGGTTTACAAGCGATGAAGCGATCGACTTTTTATAGCCGAAATCGATCAGCGCAATATGCGGATTGCCTTCCCCAAAAGCGCCGTTTTCGTTTTGTCCGGCAACCTGTGCCGCATAGTTTTCCAGCTGGCGCGGAGCCGGGATGTCGTCCTTTTGTTTCGTCAGTCTGGCATTCAGCGTCCCCTTTGCCCTGATATGCTGAACAACCGCTCTTGTGTCCACGTGCGACAAAAGCGGAACATCCCACTTCGCCAAGTATTCCCGAAGGCTTTCTGTCGCCTGATGATGGGAAAACCTGTCGCACGCTTCATAGACGACAACGCCTTTCACCTGAGGCCGTTTGCTTTCATCATCGCTTTCATTCATTCCGTAGTTGCCGATCAGCGGATACGTAAAGACAATAATCTGGCCTTTATATGAAGGGTCTGTCAAAACCTCCTGATAACCGGTCATGCCTGTAAAAAAAACGACTTCACCGGTGCAGCCGTCAAGACCGTCCAGTTCACCGCTGAAGGATGTACCATCTTCAAGAACTAAATATCCTTCCATCTTATGCCCACCTTTGATGAATAAATAGTGATATTCATGAATTTTTATACTTTCATTTCAAAAAAAATTACTGCTTTACAGCCGAATGATTTGCCATGACAACTTTCAGCTTCTCCACGGCCGCTTTGATTTCGCTTTTCGCAACCGTCAACGGCGGCAGGAGCCTGATGACGTTCGGACCCGCAGGAAGAACGAGCAACCCTTCCTTTTGAAGCGCTTCGATCAACGGCTGCACGGGTTCTTTGCACTCGATTCCGGCGATCAGCCCTTTCCCGCGGATATCTTTCACAAGCGGAAATTGGAGCTTATCTTTCAGCTGTTGATGCAAAAATGCTCCTTTGGCGCTCACTTCTTCGAGAAAGCTGCTCTCTAAAATGGTCTCCAACGTGGCGTTTGCCGCAGCCATCGCCAGCATGTTCCCTCCGAATGTCGTGCCGTGGGAACCCGGCGAGAACGCTTCTGAAAGCTCTTTTTTCCCGATGACTGCTCCGACCGGAAAACCGCTGCCTAGCCCTTTCGCGACGGTGATGATATCGGGTGACAGCCCTTCGTGTTCATATCCAAAAACCTTACCGGTGCGGCCGATTCCGGTTTGAACTTCGTCAACGATAAGGAGAGCCTGCTTATCTCGGCAAAAATCTTGAACGCTCTGCAGAAATTCTCTGCTCGCCGGGATGACGCCGCCTTCGCCTTGTATCGGCTCCAGCATCACCGCCGCGATATCTTTTTCGTCCTGCAATTCGGCAAATGCTTTCGGCTCGTTGTAAGGGAGGTAATGGAACCCTTCTAGCATCGGCCCGAACCCGAGCTTGATCTTTTCCTGTCCGGTTGCAGCCATGCCCGCATACGTGCGGCCGTGGAACGATTGCTGAAACGTTACGATTTTTGTTTTTTGCGTATGTTTTCGCGCGAGCTTTACCGCCCCTTCATTCGCTTCCGCCCCGCTGTTGCAAAAGAAGACGAGATCGCCTGCACTGTTTTTGGCAAGAAGCTGTGCAACCGTTTCTTGAAGATCATTTTGAAACAAATTGGAAACATGCCAGACATTATCAAGCTGATTTTTGACAGCAGCTGTTACTGAATCAGGGCAATGCCCGAGATTGCAGACCGCGATTCCCTGGACGAAATCGAGATAGGCGTTCCCCTTCTCATCTTGAACGATCGTGCCTTTCGCTTTTTTAATATTGATATTCCAGCGGGTGTACGTCTGAAATAAGTGACTCACGATACGGCCTCCTTTTGTTTGATGATTTTCGTACCGATGAAATTGTCTTTCGTCAGGAAAGATCCTTTCCCGCTCACAATCATCACTTCATCTACTTCATCTGTGAGAGCCTCTTTTGCGGAATGTACTTTTGGTATCATGCCTCCCGAGATCACACCTTCAGCAATCAGGCTTTCAATATCTTCGGACGTCAGCTCTTTCAGCATTTCTTCGTTTTTCATAATCCCTTTGACATCTGTCACAAACATCAATTTATCAGCGCACAAGGCTGCGGCAACAGCCGACGCCGCCAAATCGGCGTTCACATTCAAGGTCTCACAGCCATCCGTCATCGAGAGGGGGGCGATAACCGGAATAAACCCTTTTTCCATGAGCGCTTCGGCCATTCGGCTGTTTACTTTTTTTATGCGCCCGACCTGACCGTATTCTTTTTCATTTAAATAGTCGGCAAGGAGCAGTCCCCCGTCTTTTCCTGATACGCCGACAGCCGGAAGGCCGTGCTTCGCCAGCTCAGCAACGAAAAATTTGTTGATCGAACCGGACAGGACCATTTCAGCGACTTCAAGAACCGCTTTTGTCGTCTTGCGCTGTCCGTTGACGAATTCGGTTCGAATATTGAGTTTCTTCAGCATCTTTGTAATATCGGGTCCGCCCCCGTGGACGAGCGCGATTTTCCAGCCGCTTTCAGTCAGCTCTTTCAGATTTTGAAAAAATTCGTCCGATAGTTCGCGGATGATGCTTCCGCCGCATTTAAAAACGATTGTTTTCCCCATTGTGATCCCCTTTTTACGTACGATAGCTCGCATTGATTTTGACGTATTCATAAGTTAAATCGCAGCCCCAAGCCGTCCCCTTTCCTTCACCTTCCTGCATGTAAACCTCGATTTTCACTTCGCTGTTTTCTAAATATGTTTTGGCCAGCTCCTCTGAAAACGGCTGCGGTTCGTTATTTTTAAAAAGGCATTGGCCGCCCAGGCGGATTTCCACCTTCTCCGGTGTCACAGCAGCTATGCTATCCCCGATCGCGACAACGATTCTGCCCCAGTTCGCATCCGTTCCGTAAACCGCGGTTTTTACAAGGTTTGAGCCGACGATTTTTTTGGCGATGATTTGCGCTTCAAGATTGCTTTTGGCGCCGTTCACTTCAACCTCGATCAGCTTCGTCGCCCCTTCACCGTCTCTCGCGATTTGTTTGGCGAGGTCTGTGCAGACAAGCTGCAGGCCTTTTTTGAAAACCGGCCAATCTTCGTGTTCTTCATGGAGGCGCTCATTTCCGGCGCAGCCGTTCGCCATGACGAGCACCATATCGTTCGTCGATGTGTCCCCGTCGACCGTTATCTGGTTGAACGAAACGTCCGTGATTTCCCTTAATGCCCTTTGCAACGCGCTTTCTTCGATGCATGCATCTGTTGTGACAAAGCCGAGCATCGTCGCCATATTCGGGTGGATCATCCCCGACCCTTTGGCCGCTCCGCCGATCGTTACTTTTTGTCCGCCGATCCTCAGTTCATAGCACGTTTGTTTGATCACGGTGTCCGTCGTTAAGATCGCTTCTTCGAAATCGCCTTCGGCAGGCTCTGTCTCGGCGAGAAGGCTGATGCCTTTTGCGATGTTCTCCATCTTGAGGTATTCGCCGATGACGCCGGTTGAGGACACGGCCACCAGTTCCGGCTCGATCCCAAGCATATCAGCGCTTTGACGGCGCATTTCATATGCATCTTTTAAGCCCTGTTCTCCCGTGCATGCGTTGGCATTGGCACTGTTGACGATGACGGCTTGCAGTTGCGCGCTTTTTTTGAGGCTTTCCTGCGTCACCTTGATCGGTGCAGCCTGAAAGTGGCTTTGGGTATAAACGGCGGCGCTCACCGCCGGTCTTGAGCTGATGATGATTCCAAGATCCTTTTTTGAATAGCGGAGGCCGCAGTGGACCCCTTTTGCCAGATAGCCCAGAGGCGAAGCGACGCTTCCGTCTGTTTTTTTTATGCTGTCTTGACTCACCTGAATCATAAGTTTGTTCTCTCCCGTCTTATGGATAAATTGGCGTAAATTCGAGCCCGGCGGTTTCGCTCCAGCCGTTCATAATGTTGAAGTTTTGAACCGCCTGACCCGCAGCTCCCTTCATCAAGTTATCGATCACTGACACGATCGTCACTCTGTTCGTCCGTTCATCAACGGTAACACCGATATCGCAAAAATTGCTGCCGTACACCTCTTTGGTTGCAGGGAACGAACCGTTTTCTCTTACCCTGACAAAGTACGAATCTTTATAAAATTTAGAAAAAACAAGTTGCAGCTGTTCGGCATCCATACTGTCTTTCAGCTCTGTGTAGATGGTCGCCATAATGCCTCTTGTCATCGGAACTAAATGCGTGCTGAATGTGATCGGTTTAAATGCGGAGTCCCACTGTTTGACAGCTTGCTCGATTTCAGGCGTGTGCTGGTGTTCGTTTACCTTGTATATTTTAAAATTGTCATTGACCTCTGAAAAATGAGTGCCCATCGCCGCCTTTCTGCCTGCCCCTGACACCCCTGTTTTTGCATCGATGATGACAAAAGATTCGTTGATGCTGCCGCTTTTGACGAGCGGCGCCAAGCCGAGAAGGACCGCTGTCGGAAAACATCCAGGATTGGCTATGTACTGCGCCGTTTTAATGTCTTCCCGATTCAGCTCAGACAGTCCGTATACCGCTTTTTGAAGCACGTGTTCAGGCGCGGCTTCCCTTTTGTACCACTTTTCATAGACGCTTGGGTCCTGTATCCTGAGATCGCCGGACAGGTCAATAATCGGTATGTCATATCCATCAAACTGTGGCGTCAGCCGGCTGGATACCCCGGGAGGCGCTGCGATAAATAAAAAATCGATTTCGTTCGCAATCTTCTTAAGATCGATTGGTTGCAAGTGTTGATCTGTCAGTTTTACAAGGTGCGGGTATGCGGCATCATAGCGGGCTCCCTCATCACTCGATGAATACAATATGCATTCACCTGCATAAGGGTGAGTCCTCATAATCCTCATGATTTCTGCCCCTCCATAGCCAGTAGCACCTATAATACCTATTTTCAAAACAAGTTCACCTTCTTGGTCTTTGTGAAATTATTTAACATTATAACATGAATAAAAATTAATTCAATTGTATATTTAATATTTTTTTATTCATCTTTCATATTGGTGCTTTCCTCCCGCCGGCCGTCCTTTTCCTCAGCTTGGCCGTGCTCCGTTCTTACCTTCCCGGGTTCTCCGTTTTTCAAACCGGAGAATGTGCCTGCTGCCGTTTTGCAATAAAAAAAGAACGCTTGTACCAGCGTTCTTTTTAATAACGTGAGAGGCGATCTGCCGGATACGTCTCGTATCTATTTCGGCGGCTCCCTTATTCGAAAAAGAAAGAGCCTGTCAACGATTGAGCAGGCTCTGGAAACGTTTATTGGATGCCAAGTGCGATTTTCGCATATCGCGACATTTTGTCCCGTGTCCAAGGTGGATTCCAGACGATATGAACGTCAACTTCCTTGACTTCCGGAATATCTGCCAGCGCTTTTTTAACTTCATCTACAATGACAGGCGCCAGCGGACAGCCCATTGAAGTCAAAGTCATGGTCACGTCTGTTTTGCCGTTCTCATCCATATCCACGTCATATACAAGTCCGAGATTGACGATATCGACGCCCAGTTCAGGGTCAACGACCTGTTCAAGGGCGCCCATGATGTTTTCTTTTAATGCTTCATCCACTCTTCCTCACTCCTTTTTTCATCAGTATAACGCACTTCGTTCATTTTCTAAAACGATAGTACTTACAAGTGCACATCGAACCATTCGACTGTTTTCAAAAGGCCTTCCCTCGATACTTTATGTCCGGCCCGCTCATCTTCGATAAAATGCAGCAAGTCAGGCTGAGCTTCATACAGCGGAATAATCGATTCATAGAAGCGGCGCGCCAAAGCATACGGAACGGTGCCATCCTGTTTGCCGTGCCAAAATAAAAGCGGCCTCATGTTCAATTTGTCCGGCTGCAGACTCAAGTCAAAACGCTTCAATTCTTCGCGCTGCTGTTCGATTTGTTCTTCTGTGAAAGGAAGTTCAATTTTCTTTTCACGCATAAAAGCGAGCTGCTGATCAAAAAATTCTACATAGGCGGGGCTGCCCATTAAACTGACGGCAGTTGTAATCCATTCGTATTGGGTCAAAGCGCCGAGCGTGACAATGCCGCCCATCGAAGTTCCGGCGGCGCCGATACGGCCCTTTTCAATCAGGTTTTCACGTTCAAAGTGGTTTTTCAGCACGTCGAGCTCTTTGATTTCATTCGTGACGATCTCCCAAAACCTCGGGGCGAGCTCTTCCTGGGTGAGCTGTTCATCCCTCTCCCCGTGATAGAGAGCCTCGGGCAGAATCACGCGCATTCCTTTTTCAGCAAGCAGATATGCGAAGTGAAGGTTATGCTCTTTTGCGCTTGTAAAACCATGTATGAAGAAAACAAGAGGAAGAGCTTTCTCTTTTTTCTCCTCTTTTACAATATGCAAAAGAGGAATGTTTGAAATATGTTGCTTTTCGATTATGATCACGACTGTTTCTTCCTCCTTTTAGGATGTCCATCATCATCAGTTTAACATGTAGACAATAAAGAAGGTAAAAAGATACACTATAGGTAAGTCAGAACTTTCAAATTCACAATAAAGGAGCATTTATGGAGACAAAACCATATTTAATTGCATTGGACTTAGACGGTACATTATTAAAAGACGACAAGACCATCTCGGAAAGCTCCGGCGAAGTCATCCGCAAGCTGCGGGAAGATGGACATTACGTGTGCATTTCTACGGGAAGACCGTTCAGAGCAAGCTCCATGTATTATGATCAGCTCCAGCTTGATACGCCGATCGTCAATTTCAACGGGGCGTTTGTCCATCACCCTAAAGATCAAAGCTGGGGACGCTTCCATACCTCTCTTGATCTCGAGGTGGTCAAACAGATCATTGAAGTCAGCGAGACGTACAACGTACATAATATCCTTGCTGAAATTGTCGATGATGTTTATTTTCATTATCATGACGAAAAACTGATTGATGTCTTTACGATGGGCAGCCCGAATATTACAGTCGGAGATTTAAGAACAAACCTCGGCCAGGATGTGACAAGCGTACTGATTCACGCAAAAGAAGAGGATGTTCCGGCGATCCGCTCCTATCTGTCAGACGTTCACGCGGAGATGGTCGACCATAGAAGATGGGCGGCCCCGTGGCATGTGATCGAACTGATTAAAAGCGGCATCAATAAAGCGGTCGGCTTAGAGAAAATCACCGACTACTACGGGATACCGCCTGAACGGGTGATTGCCTTCGGCGATGAAGACAACGACCTTGAAATGCTCGAGTTCGCAGGCTGCGGCGTAGCGATGGGCAACGGCATCGAAGGGGTAAAAAGCGTTGCAAACAAGGTCACGAAATCGAACGAAGAAGACGGTATCGCAGTCTTTTTAAAGGATTACTTCGCTTTATAATTTTATAATTTGCCATTCATAAACGGCTTTTTAAAACGGCAATACTATGAGAAGACGGCCGCACCGGACCGTCACTCGTGTTAAGGGGGAATTCAAGATGGGTAAACGCAGCAAATCAAAACGGTTTATTCAGCAAGGCAAGGATTCGCTTAAACAGCATGCCGCCAGGTTCCCTTACCGCTCCACATTAGAAGAGGCTGAACAGAAGAGCGGCCCGACGGAATGCGGAGGGCTGTAGCATGAGAAACGAACTGTTTCAAATGGCCAAAGCAGCCGTACATGAAGCTGAAGCTTCGGCGGATTCAGGCGAAAAGGCGAAAGCCGTTGCAAGAGCCAAAAACGCCCTTTCCTCGGCGTTTGCCAATTCAACTGATGCCGAACGGCGCCAGCTTCACAATCTTCAGGAGCAGCTAGATCAACTTTCATAACACCACACCGGCTTTTTGACAGCCGGAAAGGAGTCTGTGCCATCGGCACGGCTCCTTTTTTATTTTTCTGCTTTCAAAACATAAAAATTTGACATCGGAAGCAAAAGGAAGTACATTATAAAAGGCGAACATTTTATATATTAAATAAACAAATATTCGTTTTTGGGGGTTTTTATATTGGAAAACGTGTTTGATTACGAAGATATTCAACTAATTCCTGCAAAGTGCATCGTCAAGAGCCGTTCTGAATGTGATACATCCGTGCAGTTTGGCGGAAGAACATTTAAACTGCCTGTGGTGCCGGCCAATATGCAGACCATTATAGATGAAAAGCTGGCTGTTTCATTAGCGGAAAACGGTTACTTTTATGTGATGCACCGCTTTGAGCCGGAAACACGGATCGATTTTATTAAAGACATGATGGCGCGCGGTTTGTTTTCTTCAATCAGCGTCGGAGTCAAAGATGAAGAATACGCATTTATCGAAGAGCTGACGAGAGCGAATCTCAAACCTGAGTACATCACGATCGATATCGCCCACGGTCACTCGAACGCCGTCATCAACATGATTCAGCACATTAAAAAACATCTTCCGGACAGCTTCGTGATCGCAGGAAATGTCGGAACGCCTGAAGCTGTGAGAGAACTTGAAAACGCCGGAGCCGACGCTACAAAAGTCGGCATCGGTCCCGGAAAAGTCTGCATTACCAAAATCAAGACCGGTTTTGGAACAGGCGGATGGCAGCTGGCTGCGCTGCGCTGGTGTGCAAAAGCGGCAAGCAAGCCGATCATTGCAGACGGCGGCATCCGCACCCACGGGGACATCGCCAAATCGGTCAGATTCGGGGCGACGATGGTCATGATCGGTTCGCTGTTTGCCGGTCACGAAGAATCGCCTGGAGCAACGATCGAAAAAGACGGCGAGCTCTACAAAGAATATTTTGGTTCAGCTTCTGAGTACCAAAAAGGTGAAAAGAAAAATGTCGAAGGCAAAAAAATGTACGTGGCGCATAAAGGCGCGATCATGGATACGCTGACGGAAATGGAACAGGATCTGCAGTCATCTATTTCTTATGCGGGAGGAAATAAGCTCGATGCGATCCGCAACGTAGACTACGTCATCGTTAAAAATTCTATTTTCAACGGGGATCAATATTAACGGTCAATGGATGTGAGGGCGGCGGTGTTCAGTCACCGCCGATCCTTCTGCCCTGACAGAATACAAAAAAGGCATCCTTCCGGGATGCCTTTTTTGATGGCTATTTCACTTCAAACGTTTTGCCGGCCCTCAAAGTTGCTAACTGTTCCGATCTTCCCAAAAATGTCACGTTTACTTCATATGTGCCGGGTTCAGGCACCTCTTTCCATACATCAGTAAAATCGTAAGACTCTTTCGGATTGAGCGTCATCGACTGAAACGCCTGTGTAAACATTTTTCCTTTCGAGTAGCGGTACCTTTCATTTCCTTCTTTGTCGCTGACGATCAGTTCAAATTTCTGTCCGCTGCTGAATTCAAACTCTGCCGTATCATCCGTATGGTTTACAACCGACATCCGAAATTCGATTTCTCCCTGCTTCTGGACGGGTTCAACCGTCAATGTCACACTCCCGTTATCCACTTCCCCTGATACCTCCTTATCGGGGACTTGATCCCCGTTTTGCCCGCATCCACTGACAAACAGCAGCATCACAATCATGGAAATCAGCCGCATTCATTCACCCTTTCATTAATCTTTGCGGAAAAACCCTAAAACCTGTGTTGTCTGTACGACGTTTGTGAAAGCTTTTGGATCAACTTCATTAATAATTTTTTCCAAGTCGTACAATTCATACCTTGTAATGACAATCATCATCATTTCTTTCTGTTCATTCGTAAAGGCGCCTTTCGCCGGAACGGTTGTAATTCCGCGGACCATCTTTCCGTAAATGGCTTCTTTGATCTCCTCCGCTTTCTTTGTGACAATCATAACGGTGAGCTTGGCGTGGCGGGTGTGGATGGCATCAATCACCCTGGTTGTCACATATAGTGTAACGAGCGTATATAATGCTTTCTCCCACCCGTTCAATAATCCTGCTGTTAAAATGATTGCACCGTTTAAAATAAAGAAATAGGTGCCGACCGGTTTGTCTTTCCACTTCGCCAGGATCATCGCAATAATATCCAAACCGCCCGTTGAAGCCCCGTATTTAAGGGTCAGGCCGATTCCGACCGCGGCGATCACCCCGCCGAACACGGCATTCAGTAAAATATCGTTTGACAGGCTCGCCTCAGGGAGCATCCCTAAAAAGACCGTCGTCAAGGCCACGCTCAAAATGCTGTAAACCGTAAATGAGCGCCCGACCTTCAGCCAGCCTAGAATCCCGACGGGAATGTTTAAAATAAACAATAGCGTCCCCGTTGAAAAATAAATCGGGCTGTACTGGTCAAGCGCACTCGATAAAAGCTGCGCCACCCCCGTAAAACCGCTGGCGTAAACATCGGCGGGAATCAAAAACAGATTCAATCCGATGGCATTTAACAAGGCGCCGATGATGACAATGAACAATTTTTTTGCTTCCGCTATGACCATATTTAGTTCCTCCGCTACTTTCGTATATATTTGGTTTACCCTTAAAACAATATTTTGAAAACGTCAATGTAAAAATATATGATATAGTTGACCTAAAAAAAGAAGTATACCGAAGGACAGCTTGGTGTCCTTTTCAACCATTCTTTAGAAAGAAGGGGTTCAAATGAACGTTCACCTTTTAGCAGACAGTGCGGCAGATTTGCCGAAATCTTTTTATGACGAACATCGCATCTCATTTATTCCGTTAAGGGTGCTGCTTGATGAAAAAGAATACGATGATCTTCTGACGATTCAGCCTCTGGACGTTTATGAAGCGATGCGCGAAGGCAAAGCGCCGAAAACGTCCCAGCCGTCCATGATGCGGTTCAAGAATGCATTCAGCGAGCTGGCCAACGAAAACAAACCCGCTCTCTATATCGCCTTTTCTTCAGAGCTTTCGGGAACTTACCAGACGGCTGTGATGGCGGCAAACGAAGTCAAGGAAGAGTTCCCTGCTTTCGATCTGCGGATCATCGACTCAAAATGCGCTTCATTAGGCTATGGGCTCGCGGTTAAGCACGCCCTTAAACTCGCAACTAACGGCAATACAATACAAGAAATTGAATCGTCTGTAAAGGACTTTTGCGAACATCTTGAACATATTTTTACCGTTGATGACCTGACTTATTTGGCAAGAGGCGGAAGAATCAGCAAAGCCTCGGCATTTGTCGGCGGTTTGCTGAATATTAAACCGCTTTTGCATGTTGAAGACGGCAAGCTTGTCCCCCTGGAAAAAATCCGGGGCAAAAAGAAGCTGCTCAGACGGATGATCGAATTGATGAAAGAAAGAAGCGTCGATTTGAGCGGGCAGACGGTCGGCATCAGCCACGGAGATGACGAAGAGACGGCCGAAGAAGTCAAACGGATGATCGAAGCCGAATTTCAGCCGGGGGAAATCGTCGTCAACATAGTCGGTTCAGCAGTCGGCGCCCATTCCGGCCCCGGAACATTGGCGGTCTTTTTTCCGGGGAAAGACAAAAGATAAGATAAAACAGAGGCCTGCTTTATAAAAGCAGGCCTTCTTCGTCAGCTATCTTCGGTGACAGTCTCTTCATCAGCAGCCGGTGTAAGCGCTCCATCAAGAAAGCCGGCAGCCGCTGTCGCGACATCAGGGCCTCCAGACCCCTCGACCACTTTTTCCATTGTGATCGGACAAATTTTGTACGCACCTCCGAAATTGACGACCCCTCCTGATGAAACACGATGAATGTAAACTGAGCAGCAATGTTTCATACCAAGTCTCCTTTTTTTGGGTCTTATGATATGTGTATGCTGACTGAACAAGAAGGCATAAACTTCCCGGCAAAAAACATCGCGATTGGGAGAGTACATAGTTTCGCCGACAGTGAGCAAGCTAAAAGCGACATTTTGACGGGAGGTGCTTCCTCATGAAAGATGATGATAAAAAGCCGGTTGACAATAACGCCGTCAACCAGCAGAAAAACCGGCTCGCCGAAAAAAACAGACAAGCCGGTAAACACCAGGGATCAAAGAAGCCTCATCACCTGTAAGAAACCGGCGGCGTCCCGATCGGAACGCCGCCTCATGACTATTTTTTCTCGTACGTCCAGCCCTCTTCCTGATAGACTTTATCCTGTTTCATCAGATGGCCGAGCGCCCTTTTAAATGCTGCTTTGCTCATGTTGAAGCGCTCTTTGATATCCTCCGGGTCGCTTTTATCCCAGAACGGCATTGCGCCGTTTCTCGTTCTCATATAAGTGAGAATTTGTTCTGCATCAACCGACAAGGCATCCTGCTTTCTCGGCAGAAGCGACAGATTAACAGAACCGTCATCTTTTACTTTGATCACCCTTGCGGTCAGATTTTCGCCGAGCCGCGGCTCTTCCTTTCGCTCAGAAGGATGAATGAAACCTCTGATGCCGGCTTCGGAAATCATAAAAGAGCCTGATGCGATCAAGCGGTAGATCGTCCCGGTGAGCTCTTTATTCATCAGGCCGGGTGAAGCTTCAGTAAACAGTTCGCTAATTTTGTCCTCCGGCGCCGGTTTAGCAAACATCCTTCCGTGCCCCGTGATTTTCAGCATACAGTACAGCCTGTCCCCTTTTTGCGGCCATACTGATTCATACGGCGGGAGATGCTCTGTCGCAACAAGGGCGTCTTTCGAGAGCCCGACATCGACGAAAACCCCCATGCCGCTGACGGCATCAACGACTTCCACCCAGCCGTATTGTTCAGCGCTGATGATCGGCTTTCTCATCGTAGCCGCCAAGCGATCTTCATGATCGACATACAAAAAGACATCGACCTCTTCTCTGCCTTCAATATCCTCGGTGATCTCACTCTGATGCAGAAGGACCGCCGTTTCGCCGTCCGTCAAAAAGTAACCGTAATCGGCTTTATGATCTATTTTCAATGTTAGTTGCTGTCCTGGTTTCATACTGCTTCTTCCTTTCTTATCCGCCTGTTTTTCTTATTATTCCTCCAATGTTCAAATTATTGCCAGATCGCGGCCAGGCAAAACCGCTCGATATTGGAAGTTTCACCTTATTCTACTATAATTGACTCATAAGTAAAATGGATGGAGGTTTTCACATGGCGAAAGAAAGTTCATTTGATATCGTCTCAAAGGTTGAACTGCCTGAAGTTCAAAACGCAATCCAGACCGCTCTCAAAGAAATCGGCACACGCTATGATTTCAAAGGGTCAAAAAGCAGCATCACACTCGAAGGAGAAGAGCTCGTTCTCGTATCAGACGACGAATTTAAAATGAACCAGCTGAAAGACGTGCTTGTCGGCAAACTGATCAAGCGGAACGTCCCGACGAAAAACATCGAATACTCAAAGCTTGAGAACGCTTCAGGAGGCACGGTCAGACAGCGGGGAAAATTAGTTCAGGGCATCGACAAAGAAAACGCGAAAAAAATCAATAACCTGATAAAAAAATCGGGTCTGAAAGTTAAATCGCAAGTGCAGGATGATCAAGTCCGTGTAACCGGAAAAAATAAAGACGACCTTCAGCAAATCATCGCGATGGTGAGGGAAGCCGACCTGCCGATTGATGTCCAATTTATAAATTTTCGATAAATTCTTAATTTACTGTTGATTATTCCTCCGATTTTCGGTAAATTGAGTAAAAGTAATCAATAGAAACTAAATAGCTGTTCTTATCAAGAGAGGCAGAGGGACTGGCCCGATGAAGCCTCAGCAACCGGTGAATGAATATTCATGACCAAGGTGCTAAATCCAGCAAGCAGCCTGCTTGGAAGATAAGAAGACGGACAAATGTCGATGAAAAGTCTTCTGCTTCCCAGAAGACTTTTTTGTTTATTAAGAATGATTAAGGGGGAAAACGATGGGTTTTTTGGAGGATATAAAAAGCAAAACGTTAATCGCTGACGGCGCAATGGGCACGCTTCTGTATTCCTATGGAATCGACAGGTGTTTTGAGGAATTGAACATCTCCAAGCCCGAAGAAATAAGGCGCGTCCACGAAGCGTATGTACAGGCCGGCGCCGACATCATTCAAACGAACACGTACGGCGCAAACTTCATCAAGCTGTCCAGATACGGACTCGAAGACGAAACAAAACAAATCAATGAAAAAGCGGTCCGTCTCGCCCGCTCCGCCGCGGGTTCTGCTTATGTTCTCGGTACGCTCGGCGGAATCCGGACGTTCAACAAAAACTCGTATTCTCTCGAGGACATAAAAAGAAGCTTCCGCGAACAGCTCTATCTTCTGTTAAATGAGCAGCCTGACGGACTTCTGCTCGAAACCTATTACGATTTAGAAGAAGCGCGCGAAGTTTTAAAGATTGCCAGAAAGGAAACAGAGCTGCCGATCATTTTGAATGTCTCGATGCACGAAGAGGGCGTTCTTCAGGACGGTACCCCGCTTGCGGACGGCTTGAAGCAGCTGGCATCACTCGGCGCAGACGTCGTCGGCATCAACTGCCGCCTCGGCCCTTATCATATGATCAGAGCGCTTGAAGAAGTCCCGCTTTTAGAAGACGCCTATCTTTCCGTCTATCCGAACAGCAGCCTCCCATCCCTTGTCGAAGGCAGGCTTGTTTATGAGACGGATGATGAATATTTCAGGGAAAGTGCGGAGGAATTCCGCAATCAAGGCGCACGGATCATCGGCGGCTGCTGCGGAACGACGCCGAACCACATCAGAGCGATGGCTGAGGCGGTCAAAGGGCTTCCGCCAGTCACCGAAAAACGCGTGAAAATCAGAAAGAAAGCGGCGCTTGCCGTTCAAAACGAAAGGACAGAGCCCGCACTTGACGATCTGGCAAAGCAGAAACGGTCCATTATCGTCGAGCTCGATCCTCCAAAACAATTAAACTTTGAGAAATTTTTGAACGCCGCAGAGGAGCTTAAATCAGCCGGAATCGATGCTCTGACATTGGCGGACAACTCCCTTGCCACACCGAGGATCAGCAATGTCGCCTGCGGCGCGCTCTTAAAACAGCGCCTCGATATGAGGTCGCTGATCCATATCACATGCAGAGACCGCAACCTGATCGGCCTGCAGTCCCATTTAATGGGGCTCGATACACTGGGGCTGTCGGACGTGCTGGCGATTACCGGCGATCCGTCGAAGATCGGCGACTTTCCGGGAGCGACTTCCGTCTATGATCTGACATCGTTCGATTTGATCAGCCTGATCAAGCAGTTTAACGAAGGCTTGTCCTATTCGGGTAAACCGCTCGGCAAGAAAACGAATTTCTCAGTGGCGGCCGCCTTCAACCCGAATGTCAGACACATTGACAAAGCGGTGAAACGGCTTGAGAAAAAAATCGCCTGCGGTGCAGACTATTTCATTTCTCAGCCTGTCTATTCAGAGGAGCAGCTCATCAAAATCCACGAGGAAACGAGGCATCTTGAAACACCGATCTATATCGGTGTCATGCCGCTGACCAGCAGCCGCAACGCGGAATTCATCCACAACGAAATCCCCGGCATCAAGCTGTCAGATTCAATCCGCGAAAAGATGGCGCTGGCAGGAAACGACAAACAAAAACAGGCCGAGGAAGGGCTCGCGATCGCCCGCTCCCTACTTGATGCAGCGTGCGACCTGTTCAACGGCATTTATCTGATCACACCGTTTTTGCGGTCTGATTTAACCGCCGAGCTGACGGCATATATCCACCAGATAGAAAAGGAGAAGACAAATGTCTAACATCAATGACCAGCTGAAGAAAAAAATCCTCGTCCTTGACGGTGCGATGGGAACGATGATCCAGGACGCCGGTTTGTCCGCCGCAGACTTCGGAGGCGAAGCCTATGAAGGGTGCAATGAATTTCTAAGCATCACGGCGCCCCATGTCATTCAGGGCATCCACGAAGCCTATCTCGGCGCTAAAGCCGATATCATTGAGACCAATACGTTCGGAGCCACCCGGCTCGTTCTGGACGAATACGACCTCGGGCATCGCGCCTATGAAGTCAACATCGCTTCAGTCAAACTTGCCAAAGCGGCCGCCGAAAAGTTTTCAACACCTGAATGGCCAAGGTTTGTCGCCGGTGCGATGGGTCCGACGACAAAAACCCTTTCCGTCACCGGCGGCACAACCTTTGAAGAACTGATCGATAACTACGAAGAACAGGCAAGAGCGCTGATCACGGGGGGAGCCGACCTCTTGCTGCTCGAAACGAGCCAGGATATGCTGAACGTTAAAGCCGGCTTTATCGGCATCAGACAAGCCTTCGAAAAAACCGGCAAAACCCTTCCGCTCATGGTATCAGGCACGATCGAACCAATGGGCACGACACTGGCCGGCCAGGATATCGAATCGTTCTATATCTCTCTCGAGCATATGAAGCCGGTCAGCGTCGGTTTAAATTGCGCGACGGGCCCGGAATTTATGACAGATCACATCAGAACCCTATCATCCCTTGCGAGGACGGCCGTCAGCTGCTATCCGAATGCCGGCCTCCCCGATGAGGAGGGGCAATACCATGAATCACCGCAATCGCTGGCGAAAAAAATCAAGGCGTTTGCTGAAGAAGGCTGGCTGAACATCGTCGGCGGCTGCTGCGGAACGACGCCCGCCCATATTGAAGCGCTGGCCGATGAAGTAGCCTCACTGCCGCCGCGGACGGTTCCTTCGGGAGCAAAGCCGCACACCGTCTCAGGGATCGACGGATTAATTTATGAAGAAACGATGCGTCCCCTTTTTGTCGGAGAACGGACAAATGTCATCGGATCGAGAAAATTCAAGCGGCTGATCGCCGAACAAAAATTTGAAGAAGCATCCGAAATCGCGAGAGCCCAAGTGAAAAACGGCGCCCATGTCATCGACATCTGCCTCGCAGACCCGGACCGCGATGAAGCGGAAGATATGGAAGGCTTCTTAAAAGAAGCGATGAAAAAAGTAAAAGCCCCTTTTGTCATCGACTCGACGGACAAAACGGTAATCGAAAAGGCGCTGAAATACTCACAGGGAAAAGCGATTATCAATTCGATCAACCTTGAAGACGGCGAAGAACGGTTCGCTGACATCCTGCCGTTCGTCAAACAGTTCGGAGGCGCGCTCGTCGTCGGCACGATCGATGAAGAGGGAATGGCGGTCACCGCGGAAAAGAAGCTGGCCGTCGCCGTCCGGTCGCATCAGCTGCTCACCGAAAAATACGGAATACCGGCCAGCGATATCATCTTCGATCCGCTCGTCTTCCCGGTTGGAACGGGTGATGAACAATATATCGGCTCAGCTAAAGAAACGATCGAAGGCATCCGCCTCATCAAAGAGCGGCTCCCTGAATGTTTAACGATTCTCGGCGTCAGCAACGTCTCATTCGGTCTTCCGCCCGTCGGCCGGGAAATCTTAAATGCTGTATTCTTGTACCACGCAACACAGGCTGGGCTCGATTACGCGATCGTCAATACGGAAAAGCTTGAGCGGTTCGCTTCCATTCCTAAAGAAGAAGTCGAAATGGCTGAAAAACTTCTGTTTCACACTGATGACAAAACGCTCGCATCCTTCACTGACTTCTACCGCGGAAAGAAAAAAGCGGACAAACAGCCGAAAACGTCCCTTTCCCTGGAAGAGCGCTTGGCTGAATACGTGATTGAGGGTACGAAAGAAGGCTTGATTCCCGATCTCGAACAAGCGTTGAAAAAATTCGCCACCCCGCTCGACGTGATCAACGGTCCGCTCATGGACGGCATGGCAGAGGTCGGACGGCTGTTTAACAACAATGAGCTGATCGTCGCCGAAGTGCTGCAGTCGGCAGAGGTCATGAAAGCTGCCGTTTCCTTTCTCGAACAGTATATGGAAAAGAAAGACGACAGCGGTAAAGGAAAGATCATATTGGCAACCGTTAAAGGCGATGTCCATGATATCGGCAAAAACTTAGTCGACATCATTTTAAGCAACAACGGCTACAAGGTCGTCGATCTTGGAATTAAAGTGACGCCGCAGGAGTTAATTGAAGCGATCCGTAAAGAGAATCCCGACATCATCGGTCTGTCCGGCCTGCTCGTCAAATCGGCTCAGCAAATGGTTGTTACGGCGCAGGACCTCGACAAAGCGGATATTTCCATCCCGATCATGGTCGGCGGAGCCGCGCTTTCAAGAAAATTCACGAACATGAAAATTTCGCCTGAATATAAAGGACCGGTTTTATATGCGAAGGACGCCATGGACGGCTTATCGCTCGCCAATCAGCTGCGGAAGGACCCGTCGCAGTTTCTCGAGAAAAAAGAAGCGGCTGCACCCGCCGCCGTCGCAGAAAAGAAGCAGACGAAAGCCGTGATTGAAATGCTTGAAAAACGGGCGCTCGTTCCGAAGGCGCCGGTCTTTCAGCCGGAAGACTTAAAGCGGCACTATTTGAAAAACATCGACCTTTCTTATATCGTGCCGTATGTCAATGAACAAATGCTGCTCGGCCATCACCTCGGCTTGAAAGGAAAAGTCAAAAAACTCCTGGCTGAACAGCATCCGAAAGCACTGGAGCTGAAAAATCTGATTAACGAGTTGCTGAGAGACGGGAAAGAACACGGCTGGTTCGATCCCGCGGTCGTTTATCAATTTTTCCCTGCGTACAGCGACGGGGATTCGCTTCATATTTTAGACCCCGGGAACAAAGACAGCATCCTTGAAACGTTTGTTTTTCCAAGGCAGGAAAAGCTTCCATACCGCTGTATTTCCGATTACGTCCGACCGAAAGGAGAGCTTGATTATGTCTCGTTCTTTGCCGTGACGGCGGGCAGGCATGTAAGAGCAGCCGCCAACCGCTTTAAAGAAGAAGGCGACTACTTGAAAAGCCATGCTGTACAAGCGCTCGCTCTTGAGCTGGCCGAAGGGCTCGCCGAACGAACGCACCAAGTTATCCGCGACCGCTGGGGCTTCCCTGATGCACCCGACTTCACGATGGAACAGCGTTTTCAGGCGAAATATCAGGGACAGCGCTATTCCTTCGGATACCCGGCCTGTCCGAATCTCGAAGATCAGGAAAAGCTCTTCAGACTCATTCAGCCCGAAGGAATCGGCGTTCACTTAACAGAAGGCTTTATGATGGAGCCCGAAGCTTCCGTATCAGCGATCGTTGTCTCCCATCCGGAAGCCAGATATTTCAATGTTCATTAATAAACGACCCTGCCTGCCGTTTGCGGCCGGCAGGGTTCATCATCTATGTTCGTAAAATATGCCGTGAATCTTACTCAGTCATTACCGCTTTCAGGATTTATAATGCGCGACAATAGATTCAGCCATTTTAAGTATCTTTCCGTGCAGTTCTTTGGGCTCAATAATCCTCATGTGCTCTGCGAATCCGAGTATATACCTTTTTGCTTCTTCTTCCGTATCAAAAGATAATGTAACAGGTATCCAGCCCTCCTGGTCGATCTCATTTGTTTCGATGATCCGCACAAAATGATTGGTAAACGACAGCCTCGGCAAGATGGCCTGCGCCGCCTTCACCCGCACTTCATACGTCGGTAACTTTTCGATAAATTCCTTTGTTGAAGACTGCCATACGTGAGCAATATCAAAGTTTTCGGGCCTTTCAAATGTTTCACGAACAAAAATGGCAGATTGAATCCGTGAAGCCCTGTAATTTCGAATCTTCCCATTTTCTTTTGATGCAATTAGATACCAGTTTGACCCTTTAGCCACCAGTCCAAGCGGCGCTACAATACGAGCAGCCGTTTGTCCATCTGCCCGCTGATAGATGATTTTTAATTTTTGATCTTTCCATATGGCCTCTTTCAGCACTTCAAAGGATGCTGCTTTTTCCTTCTTATGACGCCATGAACAGGTATCAATATATATTCGGTTCCATACATCTTTTGCGTTTTGGCGATATACCGATGGCAGCGAGGCTATCAGTTTATTTCGGGCTTCTTCGGATATGCGGGTTAATCCGAGATCGTCAAGCAATTGTTCAGAAAGCGGGACAAATAATGCGCGTATTTCGGATTCTTTTAAGCCGGTTAAAGTGGTTTGGTAATCATCAAGCAATGACCAGCCTCCATTTATGCCGCGTTCGGCCACAACGGGAATCCCCGCTCCGCTTAAAGCTTCCATATCCCTGTAAATCGTCCGCTCAGAGACTTCCAGTCTTTCCGCTAATTCTTTCGCCGTCATTTGCCCTTGTGCCTGAAGCATTAAAAGAATAGATATCAGTCGATCCCCTCTCATATGACCACCTTTTTTATCAATGAATGAATTTATTTAATAAAATATGACAATGGTTGTCAAGATTCAGCTTTTATAATGAACATATCTTTTATGATGAAAGGAATGGGATGAATGAAACCGCTGAAAGGAAAAATCGCTCTCGTAACAGGCGGAAGCAGAGGCGCCGGCCGCGCCATCGCTGCAGAACTTGGAAAAGCCGGTGCAACCGTGTATATTACAGGCCGCAGCATCAGGGGGGCTTCCACGAATCAATGGCCCGGTACAATTGATGACACCGTGTCACAAATTGAAGCTTCCTGCGGAAAGGCTATTGCTGTAAGATGTGATCATACGAACGATTCAGAAACAGAGGCTGTCATCGCTAAAATTCGCGAAGAGCAAGGAAAACTGGATATTTTGATCAACAATGTGTGGGGGGCGCACGATCTGGGTGTCGAGGCAAAGCCATTTTGGGAATTATCATTGAAAAATTGGGATACGATGTTCACCGCCGGGGTGCGTGCCCAGCTGGCGACAAACCACTTCGCCGTGCCGCTCCTTCGCGAAAATAAACAAGCTCTTATCATTCACACGACCTTCTGGGATGAGAACAAGTACACCGGACAGTTTTATTACGATTTGGCCAAGAACGCAATCGTCCGCATGGCGTACGGTCTTTCATTGGAATTAAAACGGGACAACATTGCCGTTATTGCCGTTTCTCCGGGATTTATGAGAACCGAACTTGTGCTGAAACACCATGAATCAGATGAGGCGCATTGGCGGGAGTCGGAAGATTTAAGGAGAACCGAAACGCCTTATTATGTCGGACGCGGAATCACAGCATTGGCCAAAGATCCGGATGTGATGGAGAAAAGCGGACGTGCGTTAAGAGTTGGTGATTTAGCCAAAGAGTATCAGTTTACAGATGTGGATGGACGATATATTCCGCCATTTACGATATAGGGATTAGGGACCGCCTCCCGGGGGAAATGATTCATTAAACAGATCAGGGGGTGATGATCATCCTGCTTTGATTGTTTCCACAAGCGTTATATATAATGGAAACATCACAGCATGCTGAAAATCGATTACCCTCATCTGATCTGCACTTGAAGGAGGAATCATATGATTGAAGTCAAACCAATAAATGCGGAAGATACGTATGAGATCAGGCACCGCATTCTCCGGCCGAATCAGCCGCTGGAAGCATGTATGTATGAAACCGATTTGCTCGGGGGTACGTTTCACCTCGGGGGATATTACCGGGGCAGGCTGATCAGCATCGCCTCCTTTCATGAAGCCGAACATTCAGAGCTTGAAGGCCAAAAACAGTATCAGCTGAGAGGGATGGCGACGCTTGAAGGGTACCGCGAGCAAAAAGCGGGAAGTACGCTTATCCGCCATGCCGAAGAGCTTCTTCGGAAAAAAGGCGCGGACCTTTTATGGTGCAACGCCAGGACATCTGTGAGCGGCTACTATGAAAAGCTCGGCTTCAGCGAACAAGGCGGGGTCTACGACATACCACCGATCGGACCTCATATTTTAATGTATAAGAAATTGACGTAAATAAACCCCGCCTGAAGCGGGGCATTCCCGGCCGCAGGAGCATTACAGCTTTGCGGCCTCTTTTTTTAATTTCGCAAGCGCGTTTGTCACTTTTCCAAATTCGGAGGCGTGCGGGCGGTCATCGCCGTCCTTATAGCCGTAGTCGACCATCCGGTTTCTGTTGAGGCAGAGCTTCGTCAATTCCGGCTTGAATAAGTCGAACAATTCGAAGCGCTCACGCAGTTCCGGGAATCTCTGCTGATAATTCAAAATCGCATCAGCCAAAGCTTTCCACAGACGCTTTTCAGGAAGCAGACCGTCATTTTCCAAAATGTTGGCCACATAGCGCAAATGGCAAATGAAAAGCCCTGTAAAGATAAACTGCACAAGCCCTTCCGGCGGCTCACTTCTGAGAACGGCTTTTAAATCTTCTGTCAAACCGCTCAGTTCAGGAAGCGGCTGGTCGCTGATATTGACGTCATCAACAAAATCTTTAATCGCCAGCCTGTGCGGCTGATGATCTTTTAAAACGAGAATCGTATTTTGTCCGTGCGGTGAAAATACGGTTCCGTAACGGTACATAAAATGCAGAAGCGGCGGCATCACGGTGTTAAACAGCTTTCCGATCCACTCCTCCGCTGACAGCCCCGACTTTTCGATCAGGCGCCTGATAAACGGCACGCCGTCTTGATCGATGTATGTTAAAGAAGCGAGTGTAACAGGCTGCTCTCCATCTTCCAAATACGTATAAATGCTTTCTCTGAAAATAGCGCCGAGCATTTCCAAATATTGATACGGGGCTTTTTCAAGAGCATGATAGTATGGGTGATCAACGTTCAGACTGGCATTTTCGCCCGGCAGGATCACCCCGCATTCGTCTTTTAGAAATGCGTCGTTTTCGGCGATCCCTTTAATATGTTCAGTAATTCTCGGGGCGATCACCGTCCGTTCCGACGGCAGTCCTCTGTATACAAGCGTATTTAAAATGCTCATCGGCAGTTTAATATGATGCTTGTGTTTGTTTGTGATGTTTGTAAAGGTTCTGATCGATTGCTGCGGCAGGTACTCGTCTCCGCCTTCCCCTAAAGGAATGATCGCTTTTGAAGCAATTTCTTCTGGAAACTGCTGAATGATCGTATTTGTCCACTGCCATTCGTGGACGGGCAGATAATAATAGTCTTCACTGTCTGCGCCCTGCTTTTCTATCACTTTAGCGAATTGCCTTAAAGTCAGCTCATCAAGCTCTTTGTGAATCAGCGTTTCATAATCGAGCCCTTCAACCGAGTGGAATGACGCGGTCTCTTTGTGTACAGCGATCCACAGCAGCCGTTCGGCTCTCTGATTTTCCGGTGCAAACCTGAGGTAGTCATCATAGCCAAAACCGATTCTTCCTTTGTTGTAGACGATCCACGGATGGCCTGTCATCTCGCCTTCAATCACAGCATAATCGGCTTCGGTCAGCTCGTCAGCCGTAAGCGCATCCTTTGCCAAAAGGTGGGCATCCGCCAGCATCGTATGGTTGAACTCCTTGATCAAATGCCCCGCTGTTTCCGGGCTCATCGGGATATGCGGCTGGATATCGAGGAGAAATTCAATCGCGCTTACGTGTTTTGTCCATTGTCCGTCCTTGAAGACTTCAATCGTCTCCGGCACCGCGTCAAAACTGTCAAACATGCGGGGTTTGGCGGCAAACCGGTACACCTTATCCTCCGCCGTTCTCAGTTCATAGCGGTTGATGCCGTCTTCAGTTTCAATGAAATCGGGCTTAATGATATCCTCATACATATATTCAGAAAGCATCTTCGCCAGCAATCGCCGATTGACTTCTCTCCACCTGTCAGGATCGAGGACCCTCTTTAATTCATCTTGAAACAACATGAAAATGCCTCCTTTATGAGCCGTTTGGCACAGCTGTTTTTTCCGCGATTCCTGTTCCGAATGTCTGGAAGACCGTTTTATGGCTGACGGTGTATACTTCTCTCCCGGCTAGCTGATTGATGATCACCGAGTTCCGGTAAGCGCCGAGTCCCAGGTCAGGTGCACCGACACCGTGCGTGTGCAGCTCTCCGTTTTGAACGAAAATATGGTTTTTTGATGTTACAGCTGTCACCAGTCTGTAGTCGCGCGTAATGACATAGCGGCCGCTCGCGTCCTTTTCAATCAGGCTGTCAACAGGTGCCAGACATTCCGGCAGCCTCTCTTTATAGCCCGTCGCCAGGACGACCACATCCGCCTGCCGCTCAAACCGGTCTTCATTCACCCGGTTTACGCAGTGTAGAATCAGCGTTTCCCCATGCTGTTCGATCTGCTCGACTTCTGTCATGGACTGAAGATCAAAAGCCGCTTCCCGCCCTCCGCAGGTCCGCTCATACAGCAGATGATAAATATCGCTGATCGTCTTCGCGCTGATTCCTTTATAAAGAAGATCCTGCTGCGTTAGCAATTCATCTTTTTTCCACTGCGGAAGCTGATAGAAAAAATCGATATAGTCAGGCGAAAAATATTCGAGACCGAGGTTCGAATATTCCATCGGGAAGAAGCCTTTTGAGCGGGTGAGCCAGCTGACATGCTCCGCTTCATCTTCACCGACCAGGTCATAAAACACCTCGGCTGCGCTTTGCCCGGAGCCGACGACGGCCACCCTTTTCCCTTTAAATCCGCCGGGCTTTTTCATTAAGTACTCGGCTGAATGGAACACCGAGCCCCCCAAAGCCTCTGAGAGCGCATCGGGAACGTGCGGGCCCGTCCCAATGCCAAGCGCAATATGCTTCGTGTAATATACGGCTTCCCCGCCGTTTTCCCGATTCGCGACCCGCACCTTAAAAATCGTATCCGGGTTCGATTCAATGAGTGAAATGCTTTCGACATTCATCCCGAAGCGGCACGAGTCGAGCTGTTCTGCCACCCAGCGGCAGTAGTGGTTGTATTCCTTTCTCGGAATATGAAAGTCTTCGAGAAAATAAAAAGAATACAGACGGTTATGCTGCTGGAGATAGTTTAAAAAGCTGTATTCGCTTGTCACATCGGCCATGCTCACTAAGTCGGCCAAAAACGGCACCTGCAGTGTCGTCCCTTCAATCAGCATGCCGGGATGCCAGTTAAAGCTTTCGTTCCGTTCAAAAAACAGCGCATTGATCTCAGACACGGAATCAGCCAATGCGGCAAGGCCGAGGTTAAACGGCCCGATACCGACGCCGATGACATCATATACATCATTGGGTCTCTTTGTAGAGTTCATCTTTTTTCTCCTTTTCAAAAAAACGTTCTCGTTCGCAAAACATCAATAATCCGGTTTTATCAGGGAGATTCACAGGTTTAATAGGGCGAAACCCGCATTTTTCAAAAACATGAATCATTTTTTTGTTGCGGATATCCGGCTCTGCGATGACCTTTTTTGTTTCAGGCTCGGCAAATTGCATGCTGACCATCGCTTTTAAAAGCGGAAGGGCAAGACCTTTTCCCAAAAACGCTTTTTCTCCGATCAACAGGTGGATGCCCTGGTCAAAAGGTTCATTGTCATAGTGGTGTTCAATGACGTCTCCCTTGACCCAGTACGACTCCCAGTAGCTCATCGGCACACCGTCGATAAAGCCGATGTACAGCGTTTGGTGAGGGTCTGTGATGGCCTTGTGAAAATGGGCTTCAAATTTTGCAAACGGCATGTTTAAATGCCAAAACGGGATGACATGCTCCTCCTGCATCCAGCGGTAGACGAGTGGTACGTCTCTTTCATAGTCCGCTTTTTGAAATGTGATCCGGTCATTCATTGGACAGCCGCCGCCTCCTTTAAAAGCGGATTGTTGACAGACGTATAGCGAGACTGTGTTTCAAGCGAGCCTGTCAGCTCATCCATGTCGTAAAATCTCGTCAGCAGATTGGCCTTGCACGGAAGCTCCGCAAAACGAAGCAGGCTGTCCGTCAGCTCTGTGATGCCGTAAATTTGTTCCGCTTTTTCAAGCCGCTCTCTGATCATGGACAGGAGCGTTTCTTCCCGGATCAGCCCTTCGCAGCCAAACCCGTTTACCAGCCCAAACAAATGGTTGAAGAAGAAATAATAGCGCAGTCTCTCTACAGCCACGCTGTCCGAGCAGATCGTCTCGCTCCTTTCGCTCAAGCCTTCGATCAGCTTGGAAAGAATCTCGGCTTTTGATTCGCTGTAATAATAGCCTTGGTTGTCCCTGTAGTAAAACGTCTGCGGATAGCCGTTTTTTAAGCGGATGACGGCGTTTTGCTGGTGCGCTTCAATCGCCAGCCCGTATATTTCAAACAGCCATAAAACAGGCTCAAGCGAAATCGACAAGTATTTGTCAAACCAATCGATGCTCACTTCTTCCGTCGTCCGCCCTTCTTCTAAAGCGAGCCCGCGGATGACAGAGGACAGCCGCGACTCTTTTCCGTAGGCGTGATCCTGGCAAAGCCCGGCGATCAGACATGCCGAACGGTCGTCTTCATAAAACGGATTCTCCCTGATCACGACTTCAAAGCCGGACTCCCCATTCTCTCCTCGAATGGAAATGTAGGCAGGATCTGTGATGACACGAAAGCCCGGAAACTCCTGTTTCAACCTTTGACCGAGCTCTGTCTGAAGCAGCCGGGCCATTTCAACACCTCTGTCCAATTCTTTCTGCTTGTTCACACGAAGCGAATTCGTGATTTTAATCGGCACCGAGAATTTGTACATATAGCGCGAGTGCTTGCTGTAGACCGTGCGGACGGAGGATGTCGCCGTAAACGTCCGTCCTTTTGCGCCGAGATATGTAAGGAGACCTTGAGCGATCAATTTTTGCACATACGGCTCCTCTAACAAGGCTCTCGCTTGGAGCGGGTGTGCGGGAAGAAGCGCAAAGTCCGGATCGGCCGTTTGCTCATTCAGCCACGCATTGTCAATCATCGGGTCGTTTTTCAATTCCTCTTGAATGACTAGCGGCGCTTTTGTTCCTCCACTTGAATCGTGCAGAACGAGCGTGGCATGCGCCTTAAAGTAATGAAGCTGAAACTCCCCTCTCAATTCAGGTGAGAAGATGTTTTCCTCTTCAGGTTTCATCCCCTGCCTGCTTTTTGGCGTCGGATGCATCAGGTGGCCGAGCAAGAGCGACTGCTCCGCTTCGATAAACGTAAAATCAGCGCGGCTAAGCTCACTTTGATCATCGGCCCGTTCTTCAACATAACGGCTGATATTGCGGCAGCTCAAAATAACTCTGAGCATGAATTCATCCTCGGCATTCCCGCGGTTTTGCTGAAGAAGCAATTCCTTTGAAGCGAGGGAGACGAGCGTCACATAGTCGAGCAGAAGCGGCTTTCTGTTTTGGGCTGTTTGATAGTAAAGCGGAAATGAGAAAAGGTGCCTTCCCGTCTTCGACCAGTACTTGATCGGAACGATCAGCTCGATCTGCTGGCGCTTTAGCGGGACAATCAGCGTTTTTTGAGAGCCGTCCGCGATCTCACGGGTTTCGATGCCGGTTTCACGCAAATAGCAATTTAAAAAGCTTTGAATTGTGGCGTTTTCTGCTATTTCTTTAAATGAACTCATCCTGTTACCCTCCTGCTATTCGTATAAAGACTTGCCAGCTCTTGAATCCTGCCGAGAATGTCGTCAAGATCCGAAAGCGTCGTCCGCGGATTCAGCAGCGTGAATTTTAAATATGTTTTCCCAGCTGCTGCCGTCTTGGCGATCACCGCCTGTCCCGTTCTGAACAATTCTCTGTGGATACATTTATTCAAACGGTCGTTCTCCGCGTCGTCTTCTGAGGCGAGGCAGCGGAAGACGACAGCGTTCAGTTCAGGGTGCGGATTCAGCAGTTCGAACCGATCGCTTGCTGAGATTTTTTCCGCTGCCGCTTCAGCCAATGCGAATGTCCAGTCAATCATCTCGGCGAATGTATCTTCTCCAAGCACACGGAGCGAGACAAACAGCTTTAAGGCGTCAAAGCGCCTCGTCGTCTGAATCGATTTATTGACGAGATGAACGATTCCCTCCGCTTCATCTTCCTCAGGATTTAAATAATCGGCATGATAATCAATCAAGCGGAAATGCCTTCTGTCTTTTACAAGAAAAGCGCCGCAGCTGACCGGCTGATAAAACTGCTTGTGGAAGTCGACACTGATTGAGTCGGCTCTGTCGATCCCGGCCAATTTATAGCGGCGGGTTCTGCTCAAAATCAGCGCCCCGCCATACGCGGCATCAACGTGGAGCCAAAGCCCGCCAGCATGCGCGGCATCCGCAAGCTCGGAAAGCGGATCGATGCTTCCGAAGTCCGTCGTACCGCATGTTGCAACAATCGCAAATGGATGTAAACCCGATTCCTTCAGCATAGCGGTTTTTTGCTTTAAATCGTAAAGGCTCATCCGCTTTTCATCATCGGTATCGACGAGCACGACGGCACGCTCTCCGAGTCCGAGCTGGGAAGCCGACTTTTTCACGGTGAAATGAGCATCCTTTGAACAGAGAATCCGCAGCCTGTTCGCTTCCGGCGGCAGACCGTCCTTCTGTACGTTCCAGTTCCACTGCTTTTCGCAGAAGGCATCGCGGGCCAACAGAAGCCCCATGTAATTAGACTGTGTCCCTCCGCTCGTAAATGTTCCGTCAGCATCCTTTCCGTACTCGAACTTTCGGCAAAGCCACTGCACCATTTCTTCCTCGATCAATGAAGCCGCTCCGCTTTGATCAAACGAATCCATCGACTGATTCAGCACGCTGATCAGCATCTCTGCAGCGAGCGCCGGGATCAGCGGCGGACAGTGAAGGTGTGCAGCGCATTTTGGATCTTCAACATGAATCCGGTGCGGCAAATAGGCGTCCTTCAGATCCTTGAGAACACCCGCAAGCGGTTCTCCCGCTTCCTGAAACGAAAACAAGTTTTTGATTTCGAGATCCAATTCATTCGGCATCTTCCCGCTGTAGGGCTTCGTCTTGTTCTTCCAATCGGCCCACAGCGTCTCTACAGCGGCCTCGACCGCGTCACGGTATGCTTTGATCCCCTGTTCGCCGTTGTGCATGAACAGGGAATCAAAGTTTTTCTGTTTACTTGACTGCTTCATAGACGGCCTCTCTGAAGATCGTGATAATATCGTCGATTTGCGCCTCTGTTACGATGAGGGGCGGCAAGAAGCGGATCACGCTTCCGTGGCGGCCTCCTGTTTCAACGATCAGTCCTTTTTCAAAGCATTTTCTTTGAATCACGCTTGCAAGCTCCGCATCAGCCGGATAGCTGCCGTTTGCGTTTTGCTTTTTGTGCGGTGCGACAATTTCGGCGCCGATCATCAGCCCTCGTCCCCGGACATCGCCGATTTCAGGAACGTGTTCCTGAATGTCTTGCAATTCCCGCATGAGCTTCGCACCGACTTTTTCTACATGTGATAGTACATCGTGCTCTCTTATATATTTTAATGTTGCACTTCCGGCCGCCATCGCCATCTGGTTCCCTCTGAATGTGCCGATGTGCGCCCCCGGTCCCCACTGATCAAGGTCTTGATCATAGATGACGACGGACAGAGGAAGGCTTCCGCCGATCGCTTTTGAAAGGACGATGACATCCGGTATAATGCCGGCGTGCTCGAACGCAAACATTTTTCCGGTTCTGCCGATGCCGGTCTGCACTTCATCGATGATCAGAGGGATTCCGCGTTCTTTTGTGACCCTTCTCATTTCTCTTATCCATTCAGCCCGGGCCGGAACCGTGCCTCCTTCTCCTTGTACGGCTTCAAAGATCATCCCGGCCGGCTGTAAAACTCCGCTTTCCGGATCATCCAGCATATTTTCGATATATGCGCTCGACAGCTTGTGGCTTGCCTCTCCTCCTCTTCCAAACGGACAGCGGTATTCATACGGATATGGCAGGAAATGCACGTCAGGCATGAGTCCCTGGACGTTTTCCTTTGGAGATAAATTCCCGCTCAGCGCCATCGTTCCGTGAGTTGCTCCATGATAGGCGCCGTGAAACGACAAGATCGTTCTTTTCCCCGTTGCTGTTTTGACAAGCTTGAGAGCGGCTTCGATCGCATCGCCGCCGGTCGGACCGCAAAACTGTATCTTCGCCCGTTTGGCAAACGCCTCAGGAAGGCTTGCAAATACTTCATTGACAAACTCTTCTTTAATTTCCGAAGTAATATCAAGGGTGTGCAGCGGGCGTTTTTCATCAATCATTTTTTGAATCGCTTCAATCACAACTGGATGATTATGGCCAAGCGCAAGCGTCCCCGCTCCTGCCAGGCAGTCATAATATTGCTTTCCATCCGCATCAGTCACCAGGACGCCTTCCGCTGTTTGCATGGCAAGCGGAAATCTTCTCGGATATGAACGCGCATTAGATTCTCTTCTATTTTGCTGCTCCAAAAACACTTGATTTTTAGAACTCGTTTGTACAGGCATAGAAAGCATTCCTCCAATTGATAAAGATTATCATTTTCAATGACAAAAAAAGTGTATATTTTGTGACACCGGCATGTCAATAAGATTCAGAAAAATAGGACGTTTCTCATAACGAGGCAACATGAATATTTCCTCTGCTGCACATTCATCTGCTAATATGAATCAATAGTTCCTTGAATGATATGTTAATGGAATTTTATGGACTGTTTTTAAATAACGCGAGGCCTGAAATGTAAAGCGTGGCGGCTGCTGAACGTCGATTTTTCAGCAGCCGGTACAGCCGGGGCTCACATGAGTTTCCCGGCGAGTTCTGCGATCGTTTGAATGCTGTAGCGAAGCTCTTCCAAAGAGGCGTACGAATAGGACAATCTGATACTGTATTTGGCTTCCTTATCGTAGAGGGTGCCGGGATTGATGAGGATGTTTTTTTGTAATGCTTGTTCAAACAAAGCGCTGAGCGAGAGCGGTTTTAGAAAGGTGACCCAAATGTAAAACCCGCCTGAGGGCTTTTCCCAGCGGGCGATTCCTCTGCAATAGGTCTCAAGACACCGGATCGCCTCATCCCGCCTTTGTCTCAGTTCGCTTTTGATCCGGCTGAGATTTTCATCATAAAGCCCGCTTGAAAGCCACTTTGCAGCCGCCCATTGCGACAATGAACTTGATCCGTAGTCAGTCTGCATTTTAATATCGGCCAGCCTCTCGATGACGGGCTCTGGTCCAGCAACCCAGCCGATGCGGAGGCCGGGGCTGACGGTTTTCGATAATGTGCCGACATAAAGAATGCTGCCTTCTCTGTCCATGGCCTTCAGCGGCGATGACGGCGGACCGTCAAGCTGCAAATCGCCGTATGCATCATCTTCAATAACAGGGAGTGACAGCCGCTTGCTGACTTGAATCAGCTCGCGCTTCCGATCTTCGGACATCAGTTTGCCCGTCGGATTGTGAAATGACGGAATCGTGTACAACAGATCGGCGCCATGCCGTTTTTTTACCGCCGGAATGACGGATGGGTCTAATCCCCCGGCATCCATGGGAAGCCCGCAAAGCCGCATGTCCATCGATTGAAAAACGTGCAGCGAGTACAGATATGACGGCTTTTCCGTCAACACGACGGCTCTCCGCTTCAAAAGGCCGATCGATATGAGCTGCAGCGCCTGTAGTGCTCCGGAGACGATCAGAATCGAATCGGCCGATACACGCACACCCTTCCGGCTCAGATGCTCCGCCAGCACCTCTCTTGTATAGCGGTTTCCTTTCGGTTCTTCATACCCGAGCATCAGCCTTTCAGATGCGGCGCCGCGCAGAATCTTTTCCATCTGTTGATAGGGCAGCAGTTCAGGCGCCAGTTCACCTGTGCCGAGCCTGATGATTCCTTCTGCAAACTCCTGCCTGTTGATTTCCTGAACCGTCATTGAATTGGGGCGGTGAATCCCCGAGCGTACATAACTCGTCCAATCGAGCGGCGGCCCCGCCGTCAATCCTGACCATGTTTGATTGGCCACCTTTGTGCCTCCGCCACGGTTGCCTTCAAGAAGCCCTTGGGCTGTCAGCTCGTCAAGAGCCTCGGTCACCGTGCTTCGATTCACTTGAAACATGGAGGCCAGCTTACGTTGGGAAGGGATTTTCGTCCCGGCCGGCCATTCCCCTTGCAAAATCTTCTCTTTTATAATCTGTTCGATTTGCTGGTATAGCGGAATGTCTGAATGTCTGTTCAGCTGTCTGTGCACTTCAGGTTCAGCTCCTTTTTTAAAGGATAGCATTTGGCTGGGCAATTAGGCCAGCCAAATGGCCGGAGACATTCCCCGTTTCTTGCTCTACAATAAAACGGATGTTTTGAATGAAAGGGGTTTTTGCAGTCATGAACGCAGCTATTCACGGAATCATTCTCGCTTTTGGACTGATCTTGCCGCTCGGCGCGCAAAATGTCCTGATTTTTCAGCAAGGAGCTTCATCATCAAGCATTTGGCGGGTTATGCCGCTTGTCATCGCCGCATCGTTGTGCGATTCCCTCCTGATTATCCTTGCAGTCACAGGAATTTCCGCGGCTGTCGCCGGTCTTCCCGAAGTTAAAATTATCCTTTTGGCCGGAGGCGTTCTGTTTCTCATTTATATGGGATGGGCCACATGGAGAAGCAAGCCAGCAGTGGGAAGCGCGTCCGAATCTATGCCGGCCAAAAAGCAAATCGCCTTTGCAGCGGCCGTGTCGCTCTTAAATCCGCACGCCTTGCTCGATATCGTCGGCGTGATCGGCACGAACTCTTTAGCGTATGAAGGTGCTGATCTTTGGCTGTTCACCTGTGCATGCATGATGGTTTCGTGGCTATGGTTTCTGGGACTCGCCGCAGCGGGAAGACTTCTCAAACAGCTCGATTCACAAGGGTTCGTACTGACCTTGTTCAACAAAGGATCTGCGGCTGTCATGTGGGGGCTTGCCGCCTACCTCGGCGCCTCGCTGTTTACCTGATTTTGAGAAACGCGGCTTCTGTCCACATAAACCTGAGAAGCAGCGAGCACAATAAGGACATCTCGACAAGGTCCGGTAACCTGGCATTGATCAATCGCTGATGAGGGATGTCCATGTTTCGAAAATATAAAAAAAAGGGAGCCGGATTGCGGAGCGCTCCCATTACAAGAGATGCCCTTCTTGATGCCACCGCCGGTATGGCAGATGCGGTGATCGAAGAGCATGAAACAAAAGGCGGACAAAAAGCAGTATTTTACTATTTACATACCATCATTGACCGGGTGCTGTTGCAGCAGTCGATCATCAGGCCTCTGATCATGAGCGGTGAAGAAGAGTCAATATATCGCTGTTTAAAATCCTTTGTTTTGCACGTGGAACCGATCGTATCTTTAGAAAGCGCAAAAGAGTGGCTGATGTCCGGTTCGATCATCATCCATGATCCGGTTCAGCAGCAGTGGTTTGCCATTCCCGTTGAAAATCGGGTCGGCCGGCAGATTGAACCGTCTCAAACAGAAACGGTGATGTACGGTCCGAAAGACAGTTTTACCGAACAGCTTGATGTTAATCTTTCTTTGCTGCGGCGCAGGCTGCCTTTAACCAATTTAAAAGCGGAAAGGCTGACGGTCGGCTCGCTCAGCAAAACATCCGTTGTCATCGTTTATATTGCCGGATTAACCAATCCTCAATTAATTGAGGAAGCCAGAAAAAAAATCGCGGAAACCGATTTTGACATGATCTTCGATTCTGCACAGCTCACTGAATTGATTGAAGATCATCATCATTCGATTTTCCCGCAGTTCCAGCAGACCGAGCGTCCCGACATTTCCGCATACAATTTAAGCATTGGCAAAATCGCCATTTTGGTCGACCAGACGCCGTTTGTATTACATGCACCGATCACGTTTTTTCACCTTTTTCACTCCGCCGAAGATTATACGACGCGCTGGCCGGTTGCCAGCTTTTTTAGAATGCTGCGCTACACCAGTTTTTTTCTGTCTATTTTGTTAATACCTTTGTATGTCGCCTTGTCGACTCATCATTATCATATGTTTCCGCTCCAGATCCTTTACGTGCTGATCGAATCAAGAAGCAAAGTACCGTTCAGCCCGTTTTGGGAAGCTGTCCTTATGCTGCTCGTCATCGAAATTATCAAGGAAGCCAGCGTGCGGATGCCGACAAAATCAAGTTCAACATTGGGTGTCATCTCGGGGATTGTCATTGGGGAAGCGGCGGTGCAGGCCGGCTTTGTCAGCAAAGTACTGATCGTTTTGGTCGGCATCTCAACGGTCGCGTCATTTTTGGTGCCCAACTACATCGTCGCTAAAGGGCACACTATGATTCATTTTACGATGCTCGTGTTCTCCGCCTGCCTCGGTTTTTTCGGATTGATCTTCGGAATGATCGGGCTGTTTGTTCATTTGAACGGGCTCACTTCGCTCAAGCAGCCTTATTTTGCACCGATTACTCCATTATATTGGCGCGATTGGCTCGATCTTTTTCTTCGAAGTCCATTGATTTGGCTGAAAAAGCGCCCCGAATATCTGCATCCCCTGCAAAAATGGCGGTACGTAAAAAGGAGATGAAGCGGCTTGAGTTCTTTTCAATTATTTCACAAGACACGGCCTCTCGGCGGAATTTACATCGCCCTCATCGCCAATCGTATGCAAGTCCTTTTTTTCATTTTGGTTCTGCCGATGTATCTCGTTCACCCTTACATGATGTTCGTCATGCTCGCTGTCGGAATGCTGTCCCAGTTCAACTTGTTCCTGTTGTCCAAATGGCTGTCTTCTCCAGGGGCCGCAAAAGGCTACGAAGGCTTCGCCGCCCTCTTCGGCGAACGCAAGCTGCGCTTTTTTATCCTGATCGGCTTAATTCAGCTCGCGCTAAAGATCGCGATCATGATCACAAGCTACGCCGAAACGGTGAGACACTTCATCTTTCCCGCGATCAATATCAACTGGCTTGTGATCTTTATTCTGGTTATCAGCGGGTATGCTGCCTCCCGCGGCATGGAAAATACGATGCGCTTTGTCATTATTGCCTTTATGTCATCATTTTGGATCGTGTTCATTTTTATCAGATTTTACATACCCCCGATCGCTTCCTTGACTGATTTATACCCGTTGATTCCTTTTGAATGGACTGAACATTCTTG
Source organism: Bacillus haynesii (assembly GCF_001969855.1). Taxonomy (GTDB): domain Bacteria; phylum Bacillota; class Bacilli; order Bacillales; family Bacillaceae; genus Bacillus; species Bacillus haynesii. Next base: position 73,813 of record NZ_MRBL01000007.1, on the reverse strand, counting down.
GAAGGCACTGCTCGTCATGTGGTCTTCTTTTTCCAGCCCCGAGTATTTGATTTGTCTGGCTCCGTGGTTCAGTAAGGAAACAAATGTGCTGAAATGTTTATCGGTCGGTAATGCGATTTCACTCTTCGAATACTTGTTTTTGTTTATCGGTGCACTGTTTTTCTACGGCTCCTCTTATTTGCGGGAAACCATTTTTCCGGTGATGAACATGCTCCGCTATTTACAGTCACCGATTTTGGAGCGGATCGATACGTTTCTTCTGTCTGCCCATATGTTTCATTTTGCGTTTGTGATCGCCATTTTTTTGCTCTGCTTTTACGGAGGCCTTCGCATTTTATTTAAAAGGGTGTCCAAACCGGTGACGCGAAGAGGATTTCTGTTCAGCTTCCTGCTGATCACGGGATGTTCGCTCATCATGAGCACCTGGTTTTGGCAATCCGGAAAAGAGCAGAATATGTGGTTTTTGATCGAAGTAGCCATCGGAGCCGCCACTTATGTATTGATTCCGGCTATTCTTGTCATCGCCGGAAAACGAAAGGGGCGCATGCCATGACCAGCGGAAAACGCCTCATATTAAACTGCTGTATCGTACTCGGGGTTTTCATAGCGGTTGCGGGCTGCTCTCCATTTGTCGAAAACAATGAGATCGAAGAAATCTCACCGGTTACCTTTTGGTACATGAAAGAAGGAAAAAAAGGAAAGATCTCGATGAGCACCGTCGTCCCTCCGGTGGGCCTTGAAAAAAAGCGGCTGTTCAGCACCGAAGTCGATATGATCAAACAAGTAGGAAAGCGCTTTAATTTAAATTATTTCAACGAGCTGAAAAACGGGCAGCTGAGAATGGTGATGATCGAAGAAAATCTCGCCGACAAAGGCATACTTCCGATTATCAACACGCTCCTGTCAGACCCGAAAATCGGCCCCCGCCTTTACCTGATCATCGTCAAAGGCGATTTTGACAAATATATACTGAGCGAATTGAAGCAAAGCGAGAATTTTGACTTTTATCTGTATCAGACGTTAAGGCATTTTGAAAAAGCCAACCAGGGTGAAATGAGCATCGTCAACCTGCATCAATTCAAAAACCAGCTGTACACCCACTTTTCAGATCCATACGTGCCTGTTTTCAGAACCGATGGAAACCAGTTTACATATGAAGGAACAGGACTTTTCCGAAACGACAAATTCGTAAAGGTCCTGACCGGCATAGACGATCAAACTTTTCAGCTGATCAACAATAACAGGTACCTGAAGTTCCTCACGATCCCCAACTTGTCAATCGTGATCGGCCAAGCCCGCTCAACCGTCACGTTTGACTTGAATCAAAACAATACGGCTTTATCAATGAAGGTCAGCCTAAACGCGGGAATTGAAGAATATACAGGCGATAAAAACTTGCAGGATCAAAGCGAATTCAGCGCACTCGTCCATGATGTGGAATCTGAATTGGAAAAGAAAACCGCGGACATCATTAAGGACATGCAAAACATTCGGGTTGATCCGCTTGAAGTCGGCGGCGAAGCGCTGTTTCCGTTTACAAAGCCGATGAGCGACAAAGCATGGCTGAAGCGTTGGGAGAACATGGATGTTAAGGTGGACTACCAGCTGAATCTGAGACCGATTGTCAATACGCAATAAGGTGACAGTTGATTGAAAACGCGGGGAGAAAGTCGCCCCCGGGCGGAGAAACGCTTCCTTCCGCCCTGCTTTCTGCTGATCCTATGAGATCTTAGTCCCCGTTCATACCGTAAGCTGTTTCGTCTGATACTGAATCTTGACGGGCTTGCCTGTTGACCAGGATTGCGTGGCCGCAAGCGCGATTTCCAAATTGACTGCCGCATCCACTTCAGTCACAATCGGTTTCGTTTTGTTGCGAACACACTCGGCAAAGTGCTGCAGCTCCAAGCAGTACGCTTCATGGAACCTTGCCTGGAAATCGGGAATGATATTATAGCTGCTCCCCTGTCCGGTTCGCACGGTAACCGACGGGTTTCGCAGCGTCCCGATGAAGATGCTGCCGTCCGTTCCGATAATTTCGGCGCGTATATCGTGGCCGTAAGACGAATTGCGGCTTGCTTCCGCATCACCCGCCGCTCCCGAATCAAACTCCATATAGGTGAGCGCTTGATCGACGTCATGGCATCCCGGCATGAACGCGTGCTTCAAAACCCTTCCGTGTCCGGAAACCGCAGTGATTTCAGCTCCCATTAAATAACGCGCGATATCATAATCATGAATCGAACAATCGACGAAAATACCGCCGCTTTTTTTGATGAATTCAGCCGGAGGCGAGCCAAAATCGCGCGTGAACCCTTTATAATAGATCGGTTTGCCAATCTCTCCGGCATCGATCCTCCTTTTGGCATCCGCATAAGCAGGATCAAACCGCCTCATAAACCCTACCTGGCAAATCACGCCCGTTTCTTTGATTTTGGAAATGACTTCTATTGATTCTTCAAGATTTAATGTCAGCGGCTTCTCGACGAAAATCTGTTTGCCGCATTCGGCCGCCTGTTTGATCACTTCGGCATGAGTAGATGTCGGCGTAACGATGACGACGGCATCAATCTCTGGGTCGCGCAGGCATTCAAACGGATCTTCAAACCACTTTCCAACACCCAGTTCAGCAGCAATCTCCCTCGCCCTTCCCTCTGCCGGGTCGGCTACAGCGGCGAGCAGGACTCCGGGCACCTCGGTTTTGAGGTTTTTCGCGTGGTAACAGCCGAGCCTTCCGAGCCCCAATACGGCGCATCTCACTAGTTCTGTCATTTTCTTCTCCCCTTTGCATTTTATGAAAGCGCTTTATTAATTAGGGAAAGCGCTTGCTCATTTCAATTCTGATTTTATCCTGTATTTATTTTATCTGCAATGGCTTTTAGGATTTAATTAAGTCGAGCGCTTTCTCTTTATAAACGAAAAAAGAGCGTTGTTTCTATCAAAACTCGCTCTTTTCAGCATATGCTTCTTTTTTAAATGGAGGGGCCGTCGACTGTCTGACGACAAGTTCAGGCGTGAGAATGATTTTGCTTTTCGAGCTTTTCGTGCCGCTGATTTCTTCGGCAAGCAGCTCGGCCGCACGGCGGCCCATTTCTTCAATTGGCTGCGACACTGTCGTAAGCGGCGGATCGGTCATTTCGGCTAAAAATGTATTATCAAAGCCGATGACCGATAAATCCGTTGGAACATGGAGCCCCCATTCCCTTGCAGTCTGAATGACTCCGCACGCGAGCACATCATTCATGGCAAAAACGGCGGTCGGAATGTTGCTTTCGAAAATCTGAGCGGCCGCTTTTTTGCCGCATTCCAGGGAAAAACCGGTTCCGGCGATGAGCGATTCATCCACTTTGATACCGGCTTCATCCATCGCTTTTTTGAAACCTTTCAGCCTGTCTTTTTCTCCGGTTGTCGATCCGTCGCCGGCGATGCAGGCGATTGCCTTATGGCCGAGCGAAATTAAATGCCGCGTCGCTAAGTATCCGCCCATAAAATCGTCGATGACCACGACATCCATCGGAACAAGGGCGCGGTCCTGGGAAATCATCACGAGCGGTATGCTCTCTTTTGCTATATCCTCGAGCGCAGCCATGCTCTCCTGATTTTCGATGCCGGTCGCAAAAATGATGCCGTCGACGCTTTTTTGCTTGAGCACCGAGAAATACGTTGTCTCCTTTTTCGGATCACGGTCAGTACTGCATATCATAATACTGAAGCCGAGCTCGCCCGCCCGCTCTTCAACGCTTTTGGCAAGCTCGCCGAAAAACGGGTTTGCAATATCGGGCGTCAACAGGCCGATAATGTTCGTGCGCTTTCCGGTAAGCGCAGAAGCGTGAACATTCGGCTGATAATCGAGTTCTTTCATGACGGCATACACTCTTTCCCTTGTCGACCTGCTGATTCTCCCGGTATTGTTGATCACCCGGGAAACCGTGGAAATCGAAACGCCGGCCGCTTCCGCTACATCATAAATGGTTTTTTTCATTTTGGTCCCCTCTAGTCCGCTGATGAAAGATTTCTAAAATTATATTATAGAGCGTGTCAACTTCCGCCGCAAATCAGCTCCCACTCCTCCCGCAGGATTCCGTATCTGATTGAATCATAATAGACTCCGTCATAATATCTGACTTTTCGAATCCGGCCTTCCATCTTAAATCCGGCTTTTTCGGCGCACCTCATCATCCGCCTGTTGCCGGACCACGTCGTCATTCCGATTCTCGGCACATCGACGTTTTCAAATAGGAAGCCGACCCATAATTCTACGGCTTCCGTACCGTATCCTCCGTTCCAAAATCGCGGATCATAGATGCCGATCCCGCATTCCAGCCAGCGTGTCGGCCGGCATTCCCAATAGTAAGAAACGGTACCTTTCAGCTCTCCTTCGATCTCTATTGCCAAATAGCGCGGCGGTTTTTCTTTTAAAGCCGGCACAAAAGAGTCGAGAAAATATTGAAACGGTTCAGGCTGAAGCGGAAAATAAGGGGCATCCCATTTTTTCCATTCAGGGTTTTGGGTTCCGTAAATCATTCTCCATAATCCGGGCAGGTCATCCATTGTGATCGTACGCAGTCTTACTTTCTCACCATTGATGGATGCCAAACTTTTCTCCTCCTATGCTTTGAAAATATCACTCAATATTTCTCTTCATCATCTTTCTGTATTCAACGGGCGAAATCCCCTCTAATTGTTTAAACAGCTTTGAAAAATATGTCGGATCATCGATTCCGACTTGTTCGGCAATCGATGACATTTTGTCGTTTGTAGAAGAGAGGAGCCGCTTCGCTTCAAAAACCTTCGCCTTATTGGCGTATTGGCCCGGTGTGATGCCGAACACCTTTTGCATGCAGCGGGTAATGTAGTCCTGATGATAATGCAGGGCAGCCGAGAGCTGCTCCATGCTGAGCTTCTCCTTATAGTGCCGGTCGATGTAATGCTGTGCTTCGGATGCCACACGCTCACTCGCCGAAGGAATATGGAACGCCTCCTTTTGCAAGTGAATCAGCAGCTCTTCGAACAAGAGCTGCTTCCGAAGAGGCAGGTCGGAATTTTGGGCGGAATCGTCAATCAAACGCCTAAACTGTTGTTCAATAAACGCTTTTTGGTCGATCTTTCCCTTTCTCGGAATCTTTAAATGATATAATGTCGGCGTTTCAAACGTCCCCTTCTTCAGCTTGAGCTCGGTCCAGTTCTCACCTCCCTGCTGCGCGAAGCCATAGGACGGCTCCTGAAAGTGCAGCCAAAAATAGCGGGTATCGTTTTGACAGCCGTGGTGTCCATAATGCTCGAGCCCCGGAACAAGGATGATGTATTCCCCTTCCCGGATCTGATGGGGCTCGCCGTCCTCAGTCAAAAATAGTTCCCCCTGTATTACATATAAGAGATCAAACACGGAATATTCACGCCTCACATGCTTTTCTCCTCTTTTGAACAGTCCTTCTCCGCCGGTAATCAACACAGGGAGCGGCGGAATTGTAAAGATGATATGTTCCATGTTCTCTCCCCCTTTCATCAAGTCGGATTTCTCCAAGAAGTATCGGTTTCGTCTCTTCTTATTATAAGAAAATGGCGTTACACTATAAAACGGATTTTTTAAAAGAAAGGGGTCAAACGCCATGAAAAAAACAGCACCTCAACACCTCTCTTTATTCACATTGACTTGGCCTATCTTTATCGAGGTTTCATTATATATGTTAATGGGCAACGCAGATACCCTGATGCTCAGCCAATATTCCGACGACAGCGTGGCAGCCGTCGGCGTCAGCAACCAAATGCTGAACTTGATCATTGTGATGTTCGGTTTTATCGCAACAGGAACAACCGTTATTATTTCTCAATTTTTAGGAGCGCGGCAAAAAGCCGAAGCGATGGAAGTCGGCTATGTTTCCATCAGCGCCAACTTTATCATCAGTCTATTCATCAGTGCGGCGATTTATATATTTGCCAAACCGCTTTTATTGATGATGGGTCTGTCCGCCAACCTGCTTGCCGAGGCCGGCATCTTTCTCCAGATCGTCGGCGGACTGTCCTTTATCCAAGCGCTCATTATGACGTTCAGCGCTATTTTGAAAAGCTACGGGCATACAAAGGACACAATGGTTGTAACCATCGGCATGAATATCCTGAACATCGCCGGCAACTATCTTGTCATATTCGGACCGTTCGGCTTTCCGGTTTTAGGCGTGGCCGGCGTGGCAATGTCCACTTCAATCGCGCGCATCATCGGCCTTTTGGCGATCGCTCTGCTTGTCAAAAAGCGCGTCGGCATGCCGCTGTTGTCCAAACGGCTGTTTGTCTTAAAGAAAAGTCATCTGAAAAAACTGCTGAAAATCGGGATTCCTTCAGCAGGGGAGCAGCTTTCGTATAACGCGTCACAGATGATTGTCACCTATTTTATCACGCTGATGGGCGCGCAGGCGCTGACGACAAAAGTCTATACCCAAAATTTGATGATGTTTATCATGCTTTTCGGCACAGCGATCAGCCAGGGAACGCAAATCTTAATCGGACGCCATATCGGCGCGAAACAATTTGATGAAGCATACAGCCGCTGTCTGAAAAGCCTGTGGTGGGCTCTGGCCATTACAACATTTACTTCCGTTCTCTTCGCTGTGTTTTCAAGACAGCTGATCGGCATTTTCAGCAGCAATCCCGATATTATCGCAACGGCCAGTATACTGATCCTTTTGACGATTATTCTGGAGCCGGGCCGCTCGTTTAACGTGGTCATCATTAATTCTCTCAGAGCTGCGGGGGACGCGAAATATCCGGTTTATATGGCGATTGTCTCGATGTGGGGAATCGGCCTTCCGATCGCTTATATTTTCGGCATTCAGCTCGGATTCGGCCTGGCGGGAATTTGGTTTTCCTTCATCGCCGACGAATGGGTCAGGGGCATTTTGATGTACAGAAGATGGAGATCCAAAATGTGGCTTCAAAAAGGATTTGCAGCATAACCTGCTTTCAACTGAAAGCAGGTTTTTTATGTTATAAAACTTCACAAGAATTTCATCCTATGAATGAATACCTCTCAAATAATAGGTCTAATAGATTAATTTTTTTGAAAATTCGTATTGATTTTCAATTCACTTTTACGTATGATAATAAACATAACAACACACGTAATAAAACCTTACACCAAAAGGAGGATTTACATTGTGAAAAAAATCGAAACAATAATACGCCCCGAACAGTTTCCCCGCCTCCGCAAAAAGCTTGAAGAGGTTGGCATAAACGGATTAACGGTCTCAGAGGTTGCCGGCTGCGGCCAGCAGCGCGGGAAACAGGCTCTGTTTCGCGGCACTTCCTATGAAATCAAGCTGCTGCCTAAAGTGAAAGTTGAAATGGTGATTGAATCGGAGAACGTTGATGAAATTATCAAAATCATCGAAAGCACATGTTCGACAAAAACGGTCGGCGACGGAAAAATCTTTGTGCTTCCGATTGAAAACGCGATTCGAATCCGGACAGGGGAATCCGGAAAGGAAGCGATTGTGTAAAACGACCAATTCCCTTTTGCCTCTTTTAGCCGATACTTTAGAAAGGGTGATTCTTATGAAAACCAAGGTATCTTTCGTCCTGTTCCTCAGTTTTTTCCTCGCAGCATCAGCTCTGGCCGCTGAACCAACGGCGCAATCGGTCAATGATTCGGTCAACATGACATGGGTGGCCATCGGCACTCTGCTCGTCTTTTTTATGCACGCTGGTTTCGCGATGGTTGAATCAGGCTTTACGAGAGCTAAAAACACGTTAAACATTTTAATGAAAAACTTCCTGACGATCTCTATCGGCTCGATCCTTTATTTCTTCGCCGGATACGCATTGATGTTCGGGGACAGTGCCGGCGGGTTCATCGGCACAAGCGGTTTTGCTTTAGCGGGTAATCAGGATGTCGGATTTTTCGTCTTTCAAGCCGTGTTTGCCGCTACATGCGCGACCATTATTTCCGGTGCTGTCGCTGAACGGATGAAGCTTGGCAGCTATATGATCTTGACGCTGTTTATGACCGGTCTCATCTATCCGGTTGTCGGCCATTGGACTTGGGGTGAAGGCTGGCTGTACGACCTCGGATTTGTTGATTTTGCCGGATCTGCGATCGTTCACTTGACAGGCGCTGCGGGTGCGGTTGCGGCTGTCATGTTTCTCGGGCCGCGGATCGGAAAATATGCAAACGGAAAGGTCAACGCCATTCCAGGACACAGCATTCCGCTGGGCGCACTCGGCGTCTTCATCCTGTGGTTCGGCTGGTTTGGGTTCAACGGCGGAAGCACGCTTGCGGCTGATCCTGCCGCCGTTCCGCACGTCATCACCACAACCCTTTTAGCGGCATCGGGAGGAGTCGTCAGCTCGGCGCTGTTCACTTATTTCCGCTACGGCAGGATCGACCCTTCCCTGACACTGAACGGTGCGCTTGGCGGCCTTGTCGGAATTACCGCGGGCGCGGACGGCGTTTCATTTACAGGCTCGATATTGATCGGATGCATCGCCGGTGTCATTTTAGTTGTCGGCGTTCAGTTTATCGACCAGGTGCTGAAGCTTGACGATCCCGTCGGCGCCATTGCCGTTCACGGTGTTTGCGGTGTTTGGGGGACGCTTGCAGTCGGGCTTTTCAATACATCGAGCGGTCTCTTTTACGGAGGAGGAGCCGCACAGCTCGGCATTCAAGCCGTCGGCATTTTGGCGATCGCAGCCTGGACCCTCGCTGCCACATCGGTTGTCACTGCTGTAATGAAAGCTCTCGCTCCGATCAGGGTATCAAAAGAAGAGGAAATTTCCGGACTCGATTATGCCGAACACGGTTCTTCCGCGTACGAGTATAAAGAAAGCTACATCGATCAGGGCGATGTTGACGTCAGCTCGGCTTTCGGAACGGATCTTGTCTCTCGGCTCAACAATTTAAAGCCGGGACCGTCTTCCAAAACAGAACAGGTTTGACTCTCATGCATCCGGCTCGCCTGCCGGTCTGCTGATCATTGAAATCAGCGGCGGTGTTCAAAAAAAACGCCGCCGTTTTCTTTTGCCAAAATGCAGAACACCCGGCATATGCCGGGTGTTTTATGTTATTCCTCGATATCAATTCGATAAGTCTCAAACCAAGTATGGATTTGGGCAAGGTGCGCGATCAGCTGCGGCCCCTTCATCAATTGTCCGTACCAGGGAACTTGAAATGATGCGCCCTCCGTCTCAATCAGCCGCTCCAATTTTTCCTTGTCTAAGAAAACATAAAGCGCCGAGTCTTTTTGCTCCAGCAGCGACTCCAGCCAGCGAATGACAGCTTTCGTATAGGCCGGGTGGTGCGTCTTCGGATATGGGCTTTTTTTGCGGTACAGCACTTCATCAGGTAAAATGCCTTCCAGCGCTTTGCGGAAAATGCCCTTTTCACGGCTGCCATGCATTTTGACATCCCACGGAATATTCCAGACATACTCGACAAGCCTGTGATCCGCAAACGGAACCCGGACTTCGAGGCTCGCCCCCATGCTCATTCTGTCTTTTCGGTCCAAGAGCGTTGTCATAAACCAGAGCATATTTAAGTAAAACAGCTCTCTTCTTCGTTTCTCCGCACCCGTTTCTCCCTCCAGCAGCGGTGTTTCTTTAACCGTTTCCTCGTATTTCGCCTTCACATATTCACTGAGGTTCAGCTTTTTCTGCCAGCCATCCTGCAGAAGTCCGATCCGTTCTTCCATTGATCTCATCCATGGGAAACCTTTCACATCTTCTGCCGAATGGAACCAAGGGTAGCCGCCGAAAATTTCGTCCGCGCATTCCCCGGAAAGGCTTACGACAAAGTCCTTTTTAATCTCACGGCAAAACCACAGCAGGGAAGAATCGACATCAGCCATCCCCGGCAAATCCCGGACCAGTACGGCTTCTTCCAAATAAGCAGCCAGCTCCTCCTGGGAAATCACGCAGTTATGATGAACCGTTCCGAATGCATCGGACATTTTTTTAATCCACGGGCCGTCGGCATTTGGCTGAAATGAGCTTGACGTAAAATATTGCTCATTATCTTCATAATCGATCGAAAACGTATGAAGGGGCGCCTTCCCTTCTCTCTCGAAATGCTTGGCGGCCGTTGCGGTAATGGCGCTCGAATCGACCCCTCCTGATAAAAACGTACATACCGGCACATCAGACACTAGCTGCCTTGTGACGGCGTCCTGAAACAGCGACCGCACATTTTCCACCGTTTCATTAAAGCTGTCCGTATGCTTCTCGCTTTTCACATTCCAGTAGCGCCAAACCGTTAAACCGTCCTTTGAGAAAATCATCGCATGCCCCGGGCGAATCTCTTTTATTCCTTTAAAAACACCGCTCCCCGGCGATCTCGACGGACCGAGGCCGAAAATTTCGGCCAGCCCTGAACGGTCGACCTTTGCTTTCACTTCAGGGTGAGCGAGAATGGCTTTGATTTCAGATCCGAACAAAAATGATGAGCCCTGTTCGGTGTAAAAGAACGGTTTAACGCCGAGCCGGTCGCGTGCCGCAAAAAGAAGATCGCGCTTTTCATCCCATACCGTAAATGCAAAAATTCCGTTCAGCCTGTCGATGCATTCCTCTTTCCATTCCATGTATGAATGAAGCAAAACCTCTGTATCTGAGTGGCTTCTGAATTGATGCCCCCGCTGCCTAAGCTCCTTCCGCAAATCCTCCGTATTATAGAGCTCGCCGTTATAGCAAATCGTATAATCGTATCCTTGATGTGTGCGGGTCATCGGCTGTCTTCCGCCTTCCAGATCCACAACTGCCAAGCGTTTATGTCCGAATAAAACATGGTGCTTTCCCCAAACATTCGTATCATCAGGTCCTCTTTTCGAAAGCGTATCAGTCATTTTTTCCATGATTGACTGCTCTCGGACAAGCGGCTTCTTAAAATCGACCCACCCCGTTATTCCACACATTGTCGATCAGCTCCAATTCTAATGTTCTTCCTCTGCTTTAGGCTTCACTTCCTTTGTCACTTTACCTATTTTATGCACCTTAAAATAATAGTTGAATTGTCCAACAGAGTCTTGTATGAGACAAGCCCGTTTTGGAAAAAACGAAATAAGAAAGGAGACCGCCCATGGACACCGAACGCCAAAAACGACTTTATGCCGAAAAGCGAAAATGGATTTATGGCAAAATTTTAATGGAAGACGGGATCTGCCTGATTGAAAATGAAGAAGGAGATTTATTTTTGGTTGAAAGCCTGAACAGCCCCGGAGTTTTCATCAGCATAGACGGAGAATGGCAAAAAGCCGAACTGTTTGATCAATTTGCCGTAACGGAAAAGCCGGAGACCGAGAAGCTGACAGGCGGAGAATCGATCCGTTATCTGAAAACGGTAAAACAGGCATTCCTCGAATTTTTGAACGATCTGGAAGACGGACAGTTCTATTCTTTTTTGGATCAGCTGAACAGCCTCGGCTTCTCCGTCTTTGACTGCGTCTTCGCCTATAACGGCCTGAGCTTTTTGCCCGAGAAAAAGGATGTCAAGGGCGTTTCGTTTTATCAGTTTTCTCATGATATGAAACAATGCGCCCTGCAGCACCATTACGAACGAAAAGAGGAATGGAAGGACAGATTCGAATGGACCGCTTCAGACGGGGAACGAATCGTGATGATTTCAACCTTCAAGCCGCCGACATAAAAAGACACCAGTCCTCATAAAGAACCGATGTCTTTTAATTAAAACACTTTAAAGCCCAGCGGAAGCCGGAGTCCAAGCACAACCGTCAAGAGCAGAACGACAATAAAGCCGATCCAGATCCCAGTGGCCGCTTTTCCGTTTTTCCTGCGAATTAAAAGCATTTCCATGAATCCGATGGTGATGAGGCCGAGCAAGGCCTTTGCTATGTATTCTCCGTTCCATGCCGTAAACATTAAAAAGAGCTGCGCCCCGGTAATGATCACGATAATATAGAATAAGCGAAGAATCATATGTGTAATTTTTGCGCCTTTGCTGTTCCCAGACGAGTAAAGTCCGTAAGCAACGAACACTAAAATGAGCGCGATCACCCAAGACGTGATATGCATATGCGTCATATTCGTTTTTCCCCCTATCAAATCAGGTATCGTTCTTATCTTATCATGAACCGGTCCATTAAACAAAACAATGTGAACGCTGTCATTTCCGCAGCAAAAAGACGCTGAAGCCATTGATCAGCGCCTTTTTCATTTATTTGTTTTTGTTCTTTTTCATGCTTTTCGATATCTGTTTCCACCGCTTTTTTTCCTGCTGCATCGCCCGTTTATCCGTTTTTCTTTCGAGGTATTCGAGCTCTTTTTTTAATTTCAGGTAGCTTTGGAACCGGCCCGCATCCAGTCTGCCGTCAGCCAGCGCCTCCTGCACGGAGCAGCCGGGCTCTGTTTGATGCCGGCAGTCTGAAAATCGGCATGTTTCCGCAAGGTGGTCAATATCGCTGAAGCTCTGCCTGAATCCTTCTTCCGATTCCCAAAGCTCCAAGGCCCGCATCCCCGGCGTATCGATTAAAAGCCCTCCCTCAGGCAGCATAAACATCTCCCTGTGTGTCGTCGTATGCCGCCCTTTGTCATCATCTTCACGGACGGACTGGACGGCTTGCCTGTCTTCTTTTAGAAAAAAGTTGATGATTGTTGATTTGCCGACGCCTGACGACCCTAAAAGGGCGACGGTTTCCCCTTGTTTCACATACGCTTTCAGCTCATCCATCCCACTGCCTTCATGGGCGCTGATGACGTGAATCGGCACCCCGAATGCCACGGATTCCGCCTGGCGCACCTTTTCTTCAATCCGGTCAGCGATGTCGGCTTTGCTCAAGACGATGACGGGATTGGCTCCGCTTTCCCATGCCAACAGCAAATAGCGTTCGATTCTTCTTACATTAAAATCCAGACCGAGCGCATTGACGAGAAAGATCGTATTGACATTAGCTGCGGTGATCTGTTCCTCCGCCAGCTCACCCGCCGCTTTGCGCGAAAATTTGCTGAACCGGGGAACGACCTCCGTGATCATCCCCTTCTTTTCGCCGCCGCGTGGGCGCATGTACACCCAATCGCCGACAGCGGGGTAGTCTCCGCGGCTTTCCGCTTCAAACCGCAGCCTGCCGGAGATTTCGGCCAGCCACTCTCCCTCTTCCGTCCATACCCGGTACAACCTTTTATGCTCAAGGGCGATCCTTCCTAAAACCAGACCTTCCTCGTCCTTTAAAGCTTCCATGATATATTTGATGCCTAATGCTGATAAATTCAATGCGGTTTCCTCCTCAAGATCTGATGATTGATTAAACAAAAAAAGAGCCGCAAATACACGGCTCTTTCAACACATAAACACTCCATGAGCCGCTTCGACAGCCCATGGAAATATCACCAGATCCATTTGAAGAATACCAGTCGAAATATTACATGGGCTGTGCAATGATCGTTTGTTGGGCAAAAAAGACAATATCCATTCTCATCACACATCCCTCATTTCTAAAAAGTTTGACAGCTTCATTATATGCTAAAGCCAATCATTTGCCAATCCTTTATTTAACTGGATTGGAAAGCGTTTTGGCCGAAACTCTGCCTGAATCCTTCCTCCGATGTCCAAAGCTTAGAGGTCCGCTTATTAAAAACCCTTGTTCAGACAGTTGAAACATTTCACCGTATGTCTCAAGCATGCCGGCCTTTGTCATCATTTTCACAGATTGGCTGAACGGCTTGCCTGTCTTCCCTTTCATTTTTAGCCAGTGATTTTATTGAATATGAAATCACTGGTAAAAAATACGATTAAACCAACCATTAAAATCAAAAATGAAATATTAAATCCTGATTCTATAAAAAATGAATATGCGGAACTTACCGATAAAGCAATCATATAAAAAACAAATCCTACTTTTGTCGCTTTTTCAGAACTTTTCTTTTCCTTTTCCGTCATTTTTCTAAAGAACAATTTCTTTCCTCCCAAACATATAACCTTTTCACAATCATTATTTATAAACGATTTGCGAGCAGCTTCAACAGCCATAACGCCGTTGAAAGCGGACTGTGTCACTTGCCGTTTATTCGGAAAAATAGCCCCTTCCAATCTCGCATTATTTTCATGAAAGTTTTTTATTCAACTGGATTGGAAAGCGTTCCGATCGGTTCGATCGTAATGTCGACTTGATCGCCTTTTCGGAGGAACTTTGGCGGATGAAAGCCTTTGCCGACTCCTGACGGCGTACCGGTGGCGATAATATCCCCCGCTTCAAGCGTCATTCCTTTAGACAGCGTTTCGATCATTTCCGCAATCGGAAAAATCATGTCCTTTGTACTGCCCGACTGCCGGAGTTCGCCGTTCACTCTCGTCTCCACTCTCAAGTCGCCTGCGTCTTCAACCATTGATTTATGTACAAGAAACGGTCCCATCGGGCAAGTCGCATCAAGGCTTTTGCCGATAAAAAACTGCTTGTGCCTCTTTTGCAGATCGCGCGCCGTCACATCGTTAATGATCGTATAACCGAACACATAGTCGAGCGCTTCAGCTTTCGGGATGTTCTTTCCCGTTTTGCCGATGACAACCGCGAGCTCGCCTTCATAATCGAGCGCCTCTGTCACACCTTCGTGGGCATCAATCCCTTCCATGTGGCCGATGACCGAAGTCGGCGCTTTTGTAAACACCATGATATGCTCGGGAATATCTGCTTCACTTCCCATTTCAATCGCATGATCCCGATAATTTTTTCCGATGCAGATCACATTTTTCCGCGGTTCAGGAATCGGTGCAAGCAAATCGACGTCTGACAGCGGATAAATATACGAACCGCTCTCTTCGCTGTTTTTCTTCTTTGACCATTCCACTAGCTGTTCGACATGGCGGACAAACTTCTCTCCCTCGCTTACGCATTCGATAAGCGTTTCAGGTATCGTTTCAAGCTCAAACAGTTTTTTTTCCGCCTTATGCAAATCCATTACCTTCTCATCCATGACAAGCCCTACAAATGTACGGCTGTGTAGCTTTGCTGTCGCAAACTTCATAAATATTCCCCCGCAGTATGATTTAAAACTATTCTACATATTCTCTAAAAAAATGAAAATTCCTTTCCTCTTTCTGCAAACCGCTTCTAAAGTCCCGGGCGTTCCTTCCCGGAAAAGTAAACGGCGGCTCACTATGCAGCAAGCCGCTTTTCTTATTTTTTCCGGTAGATGACTTCGGTCAGATTTCCGTCAGACCATGTTGTAATGGTTTCATAGCCGCCTCTTTTATGATGGTGAGTCTTCTTGCAGCGATGATGATCGGGGTGTTTGCGGCCGCATTTGTCCCGTTTTTTGCAGTCGTGAGGCTTTTTGCTTCTATCCGGTTTCTTACAGTCGTCTGGTTTCTTGCTTTTGTCAGGCTTTTTGCAGTCATCGGGTTTCTTGCTTTTGTCAGGCTTTTTGCAGTCGTCGGGTTTTTTGCTTTTGTCAGGCTTTTTGCTTTTATCCGGTTTTTCACGGTCGTCATGCTTTTTGCTTTTATGATGTTTTTTGCTTCTGTCCGGCTTTATCCCCCACCAAAGATCCCAAATGTTATGCGGACGCCGCTCTTTTCCCGAGCCGGCGGATTCTTCGGGTTCCCGGTCTAAATAATGGTCTCTGCCTTCGCTCTTCAGCTGATCTACTGCCTTTTTAATGTCATGATCATGGACACCACTCATCTTGTAACCTCCTGTTCTTCCTTTTTTATGTCCTGATTTATCATACGCACCGTAAAGACAGGTGTACTGAGGCAAATGACTGTTTTTGTTCAAACTTAGGCAGTCCGCTTCCGGGACAGGCTTTTTTCACATATGATATGTCAGCTGAAAAAGGAGGAAATGATGATGAGTGCCACTGCCTTGCCGGCCTTCAGGCTGCACATTCATCCGAAGCATCTGCTTGAGTTGAAACAAGACGTCTGGAGTGATGAAGCCATTCCCGGCATGCTCTTGACCGGTTCAGCAGAGATGCCTGTCGCAGTGTCATACAGAGGGGCCCACACCCGCAAGCTGACAAAAAAATCCTATTTCATTCAATATCCGGACAAAAAAGAAAAGACTGCCGAGGCTGCGTTTCATTTGAACGCGGAATATCACGACCCGTCTTTCATCAGAAACAGGCTTTCCTTTCATTTTTTTGAACAAATCGGCGTCCTTGCTCCAGCAGCATCGCACGTTTTCCTTTATCTCAACGAAAAAAAAGAAGGCATCTATTTAAAAATCGAATCTGTTGACGGTCATTTCTTAAAGAGGAGAAATTTAGAAAGGGGGGCCATTTATTATGCCGTTGATGACGATGCTAATTTTTCTCTGCTGAGTTCCTTCAATAAAAAGGCTAAGCAAAATCTCATGCAGGGATACGAAAGAAAAACGGGCTCAAACCGCCACGATGATTACCTCCAGGAATTTATCTACTTTATCAATACCGCCAAAGACGACATATTTGAAAAGGAAATCAAACGCTATCTCGATGTCAAACAATATTTGCTGTGGCTCATCGGCGCCGTCTGCACCCAAAATTTCGACGGCTTTGTCCATAACTACGCGCTTTATTTAAACGATCGCACAAAAACGTTTCAAATCATTCCATGGGATTATGACGCGACATGGGGACGGAATATTCACGGGGAAGAAATGGAATACAACCGGATTCCGGCGAAAGGCTATAATACACTGTCTGCGAGGCTGCTCGACATCCCGGCTTTTCAGTCCCAATACTTTAATTTAATGAAATACATCTTGCACCGCCAATTTACAATCAGCCGGCTTTCGCGGTTTGCGGTAAACTGGCATGAGACAATCGCGCCTTTTCTTGAACAAGATCCTTATACAACCGTCACATACAACCGGCTCGAAGATGAGCAAAAACAAATTTTTCATTTTATCGAACAGAGGAAGCGGTTCCTGCTTTTCGAGCTTTCCCGATTATAAACGGGCGCTGTCCTCCGAAAAAAATGTCACATTTTTTGTCATATTGGCGAAAAAAATCCCTTTAACACAAAATAAGGTATACTAGCAATATCAAGGGACATCAATGCTGAATACCTGAAATCACCGACTCAAAATACAAATCGAAAGTTGGAGACTGCCATGATGAACAATAAAATTGAAGCAAAAAGACTGGCCTTATTTGAAGCTGCCGAAAAGTTCGGCATCAACTCCAAAGAGGCCATTCAATGCAGTCAGGAATTGGACAACTTGCTCAATCAAAGAATGCAAAAGGATGATAGCTGCGTGCATGCGGAAGAAAGAAAGAGCCGCCACACGTCATGACCTCCGACTGCAAGCTGCGCCTGATGCCCGGCCTCCCCTCTCCTCCGTTTCATCATCCGTTGATTTCAGGACGCAGCTTTGGCTATTCGGCCATTGTTTTTTGAACATAAATCATCGTGCAAACACCATAGGCAAGAATGACTGAAGGCGTAAAGGACTCTTGATACGGGATATAAATAAACCCGTTCAGAAATAACAAAAATCCGCTGTTCAAAAAGAAATACCCTGCGATTTTTGCCAGCTTATCCTGATCCCTTACCCTTTCCCGGCGAAATCCCCGTAATATCCAGGTTTGCTTTTTTATTCCGACTGCATAGGCGGCCGCAAAGAACAGCAGGGCTGCAGCGATTGACATCGCATTCCATTGAAAATACATACGTCTCCTCCCCTTACCGCACCGTTTTCCTTATCCATACGTTTTCCCATCTGATGAGTTTCACCCGCACGTGATCAGCCCTCACAGAAAAACCTCTTTTTTATCACAAAAGCGCCTAATCAACATAAGATATGGTGTATAGCCCATAAAAAACGTTTGATTACTTAAAGGGTGTGCCATCATGCCAGCTATTGTCGGAGCTTTTAAAGTAAATGCCGTCGGTACGAGCGGCGTTGTTCATGTCGGAGACTGCATCACGATTTCTCCTTATGCAGAAGTTAAAACATTTGCAGGCGCCGGCAGCTTCAATACCGGAGACGGACTCAGCATATACAACCAGAACAGCATCACCAACACATATGACAACGATATGATCGATCAGCCGGTCGCAGGCAACCTGTAAGGGGGTGGGGGCATGAATTTTTATATCAACCAATCGATTCAAATCAACTATTTAAGAGTCGAAGGCATCAGCAACTCTTCTGTCTTGCAGATCGGGAGCGCGGGCTCTATTAAAACGCTTGCCAACCTTTATAATACAGGCAGCTACACGGAAGCCGCCCCGCCTGTCGCCGGCGAAGTTTTCCAAGATGCTTTTGAAGAGGGGCCGTCGCCGGTCTTCGTTCCTCTCATGGCTCCATCTGTTACAACAGGCTAAACGGGGGTGTGATCACTAATGAAGCAAAGTCATCCTTCATATTCACAAAACTGGTACAGCTATGTGCAGCAGCAAGCTGCTTTGATCAAAAATCTCGAAAGGCAAATGGCCGTATTACAGGCAGAATTGAACAACCTGAAAGAAAATCCCGGTACAAGAATCGACCGGATTGAATACAAATTTGACCAGCTGAAGATCGAACGCCTGGACGGAACGCTCAACATCGGGCTCAATCCGACAGATCCGGATCAAGTGGAGAACTTTGAAATCAGCCAGCAGCCGCCGGGCATCGGAATGCTTCAGCAGGAGCTCGACGGCCAGCTGATGCAGCAAACGAGACAGCTCGTCGATGCCTACTTAAACGAAGAAACCCCTCGTTTGCTGGAACAGCTGGAAGACCGGTATGACAGTAAATTGGACGATACAAACCGCCACCACATTATCGAAGACATCAGAAAGCAAATCGACAGCCGGATCCGATATTACGTCAAACATGTGAAGCCTGACGGAAACATCCAGCCCCGCGAGCATGCAGAACGGCTGGCCGATTACGTGAAACGTGATATTGCACGGGCAATCGAGCACTTTCTCAAATCGATACCTGACGAAATGAAAGGAAATGAAAGCGAATGAATTTTACTGTTGTCAACCGCTGTTTTGATGTAGGCAATATTGTGATCACCGGTGTGTCCACTTCTTCTGTTTTCATGGTCGGTGATACGGATTGCATTTCTCTGTCATCGATTTTTGATACACCGCCTGAATCTCTCATTGTCGGGCCGTTTGTCCCGCTGGCGCCGGAATCATGATTCTCAGAACGTCCAAAGTGAAATTTTTAAAAGTACACTCTGTCGGAATAAGCAGCGCGTTGCAAATCGGAGATGCGGAAGAGCAGTTCCTCAAAGCAAAAGTTCTCGCTGTTCAAAGATACCTTTCTCTTTTTTACGGTAATGAAGGGTCATTTAAACAGGATGATTTTCAGCTTTTCAGGCAGCCGATCCCGCATCTTCTTCCCGAAACCGGCGTCTGCTCGGCTTTTTTCCATGAGATCCCCTTCATCCGCGTAAGGGCGATTAAAATTAACGGTGTATCATCCTCCTCCGTTGCTCAGATTGGCTCAACGCACCGAATCAATGCCGATTCAAGAGTCAAACATATCAGAAAGCTTCCTCCTGCAAGGAACTCACAATAACAGCCCGCCCGACATATACTGGTTCAGAGACTTCTACAAAGGATGTCGATCAATCATGCCAGCCATTGTCGGACCCATTAAAATCAATGAAATCTCAGGAGGAGTAGTGAATTTCGGCGATTCTTTTTATCTATCTCCAAAAAGCTCTTCAAAGTCTGCACTCGGTTCTGGTGCTGGTAATACTGGAGATTTCCTTATCGTCAACAATGGTATAAACGCGACAAATTATATAGACCCGGATGTAAGCGACCAGAATGTTGTCGGAAATGCATAAAGCAGCCTCTTCCACTAGAAGAAGGCTGCTTTTTGGTTATCAGATTAAATCATTTCAAGCGATACGGCTGTACCTTTGCCGCTTGGTTCAGCCGGATGGACGATCAGCTTTTTCGGCAGCCTTGCCCGAAGTTCCTGAACGTGGCTGATCACACCGACCGACAGATTGTCAGACTGAAGCTTCTCCAATGCAGTAACGACCGTATCCAGCAAATCCTGATCAAGCGTGCCAAACCCTTCGTCCAAAAAGAAGAATTGGAGCGGATACTCTCCGCGAAGCTGGATCTGTGCCGAAAGGGCAAGCGCAAGCGCAAGCGAAGTCAGAAAGGTCTCCCCGCCTGACAGACTCGTCACAGGGCGCTTGACTCCGCCGTTGGCATCGTCCCTCATCACAAAGCCGCCTTCTGAGTCGACTTCAATCGCATAGCGCTGTCTTGTCAGTTCTCCGAGCCTTGCAGATGCATCTCTTGTGACGCTTTCAAGCTGCTCTTCTGCCAAGTATTCAACAAAGCTGTTTCCTTTAAAGACGGCTTGAAGTTTATCAAGGCGGTCGATGTATGTCTGCCATTCAGCTAACGAAGCTTCAAGCTCCTTAAACCTTTTATGGTTCTCGCGGATGACGGCGAGAGCTTTGCCGGCCGCTCCCCTATCTTCCAGAGCTTTGCTGAATGCCTCTTCCGCCTTTTCTTTGGTGACGGCGGCTTTTTCCCAATTCTCCTCAGAAACCGATCTTCCGTCAAGCTTTTCCGTAATCCGCTTCATATTGGATTCGCACTGCTTTGTCTGATCCCAATACATTTGAATGTCTTCTTTCAGCCGGGACAGCTCATCGCGGTCTAAAATGCTCGCTTTCACTTCAGAGGCCTTTTCAAACGGTGTACCTCCGGCTTTTTCCTGCCAGATGTCCGCCGCTTTCGCAAGCCTTGCTTCCGCTTCGCGCAAAGCGAGCTCACACCCTTTTGTCTGTCCTCTTAAACGGCTGACCTCTGATTCGGTCTCCTTGAGCCGGCCGTAAAGCGTCTGCTCCTCTTCGTGCAGCTTCGCCAATTGCGTTTTCACGTCTTGAAGCTTTTCGTCGATCGCAGCTGTATCAGGATAGCCCATCAGCTCTTTTTGATAATCGGTTATGTCTTTTTTGAGGCTTTCGACCGCATAGTGAAGGTCAAGCTTTTCTTTATCAAGCGCAAACAAGCGCTCGGTGAGCTTCTCTTTTTGCTGTTCATGTTTTGTGAGAAATTCGACGCTCGTTTCGATACGCTTTTCAAATTCCTCTGCGGCCAGATCTTTTTCTTCAATCGTTTTTTGCCATTTTTCAGCCTGTTCATAAGAGAGGCCGTCGAATTGTTCGCCGAAGCTTTTTCGGCGTTCATTTAACTGGTCATTCAGTTCGCGGACGCGGTTTTGAAGCCTGTTCTGCTCTTTTTCTTCATGATTGCGGCGCTCGCTGATTTGATCGCGTTTTTTGCAGAGCTCTTTATATATGTGAAGGAGCTTGGCCATCCGGCTTTTTGTCTCGGCGAGATCCTGTCTGATTCCTTTCCATTCAAAGCTGATGCGGCTGTACCGTTCGGGAATGGTGCCTTCTTCTAACGATGCAGCGGTTTCAGGCAGTTCGTGTTTGCTTTTGACTAAGAACGGGCATTCGCTCACCAGGTGGTCGGACTGCTGTTCGAGCGCCGCTTTGGCCGAGAGAAACTCCTGAGCCAGCGCGCCTGCCTCGGCGATGATGGTTTCCGTTTTCTCCAGTTCGGATTCCGTCTCTTTAAAGGACAGGCTTTCCGAGCTGACGCGAGCGGGCATTTCATGGTGTACAGATCCGCAGACCGGGCAAGGCTCCCCATCTTTGAGCTGCTCTGCCAGTTTGATTGCCAGTTGATCACGGTTTGCCTGTTCCCGTTTTGCCACAATCTCTTCTTTCTTTTGAGACGCGAGACGGACGGTCTCAGAGAGCGATCTGTCCGTTTCGCAAACGAGCGCATACGCTCGTTCAACAGCGGCAAACAATGCCTGGATGCGTTCGGTTTCGTCATTCACCTTTTGATCCACCGCTTGCTGTTCTTTCCGGAGCTCTTTGATCAGCGTCTCCTGCTGATCAAGCCGTTCTTTTTCTAAAGCGGCATCGCTGTTAAGCTGTTGAATGTGAAAAGCAAGCTGATTGGCATTCCGGCAGTTTTTGCGCTCTTCGCTGGATACCTGGACAGATTTCAGCTCAGCTTTCAGCTGATTCTGCTTGGCTGTCCCGCGTTCAAGCAGGCTTTTCACCTTGGCCAGTTCGTCTGCCGCATGCTTGATTTCCTCTTCTTTCAAGCGCTGTTCCCGCTGCTTTTTCTCAGCTTCTGCCTGTGCGGCAAGCCGCTTGATTTCAATTTCCTTTAAAGCGGTGAGCTGTTCTTCCTGCTTGAGAAGCTCCGGTTCTTTTTCATTTTTATGAAGCCTGAAATTCTCGTATTCACGCTCTGTTTTTTTATGAAGCTCTTCGTATTGTTCTAATTGTTCCCGCGCTTGTTTTTCTTCCCGAAGTGCGCGTTCGGCATCCTCCCGCGCTGCCAGAAGGGCGTCTGCATAAGGCTTGAGCGTATTTGCCGTTTCGGCGAGGTGCAGGCGGCTTTCTTTTTCCCGGATCTGTTCCTTTTTCTTTAAAAGCTCCGCCTCTTTTTGTAGATAGCTTTCTTTTTCCTGCTGCAGATTCCAAATCTCCTGGTACTCCGCAAAGCGCTGCACTTCTGCGTCTCGTTCGCGCTTCTTGCTTTGCAAAAGGCTTTCGGCTTCTTCCAGATGCTGTTCGGCCTGCTTCAACGCTTCTTCTCCCGCATCGCCCAATCCAGCCTGCTCGGCAAGCATCTCATTTTTTCTGGCCTGTGCTGTTTGCGCCTGTTTCTTCAATTTTTTGACAAGCCTGTCCCCGTACTGTTCGAGGTTGAACAGGCGCTGAAGCATCTGCCGTCGCTCCGCTCCTTTTAAGGAAAGAAATTCGGCGAATTTTCCTTGCGGCAGGACGACTGCCCTTGTAAAATCGTCGATCGTCAAGCCCAGCAGCTCTTCGATTTTCCGGTTCACTTCATTCGCTTTATCGGCCAGAACGATTTGTTCCTCTTTCATTTCAATGAAGCGGCAGATCGACGTTTTGACCTTGACGGCATCTGTCCGCTTAAAGACCCGTTCCACTTTATAAGCCGTCTCATGGCCTGTCTGAAGCTTAAACGTAAACGATACGGCAAGCTCATCTTCGGCATGGTTCAAAATACCGTGCGTATTATTGGCGGCCCGCTCCACTTTCCCGTACAAAGCGAGAGTCATCGCATCAAGAATCGACGACTTGCCGCTTCCGGTCGGTCCGAAGATGCCGAATACACCGGCATCGCACAGGCGCTCAAAATCGATGACCTGCTCCTGCCTGAAACTGTGCAGGCCCTTAATAGACAGGGAAATCGGCTTCATGTTTCATCCCCCTCTTCCTGTTCCGATCCTGAGGCGAGCTCCAGAAACAGCTTGACGGTTTCTTCATCTGGAACCGCTCCGCCGGTTTGTCTTTCATAAAACGCTTTAAACCGTTCTTCAATCGGGACGTTTCTGGACCGGGTCTTCTCTTCAGCCGACGCGGCTTCCTCAAAAACCGGACGAATATGGATGATGCCTTGATGCGCTTTTCTCAAACGGTGAATCTCTTCAATCGACAGCTGGTCTGTCAGATGGATTTCCAGGTCGATCCACGCGTTTTTGTCCCGCTCTTCCTCCAGCCAGCTGTACACTTGGGAAATCCCTTTTTCCGCCTTCCATTTAACGAGCGGTTTTCCGCTCGTCAAATAGACCTCTTCCCATGATGCCATCTGACCGGGTGCGGCTTCGACAATGGTGACCGATTTTGCGTATCCCGCTTCGGAAAAACTGTAGGCAAGCGGTGAGCCTGAATATCTGGCAAGCGTGCGTGCCCTTTTGATCGTCTGCGGGCGATGAAGATGCCCGAGCGCCACATATGCGGCGTTTTCCGGCAGGCTTTCCGCAGCCACCGTATATGCGCCTCCGACTTCGATCGGCCGCTCGGAATCCGTCTGGCTGCCGCCCGCCACATAGATATGGCTTGCCGCAATCTGCACCGCATCCTTTCTCGCCTTGCCGCACATACGCTGAAAGGTCTGCTTGATTTTCTCATCATACTGGTCGCGCAGCACCTTTTCATCAAATGTCTCCGATAGCACTTCATTCAGTCTGGATTCAGAAGGATAGGCGAGCGCCGCGACTGACAGGATCTCCCCCGCAGAAGCGACTTCTATGTCAACTGGCTCAGTCCTCGGATACCCGATCAAGTGGATGCCATGGTCTGTTGTTAGCGGAGAGGCCGCGGAAAGGCGGTCCGGATTATCATGGTTGCCGGCAATCACGACGACCGGACGGTTTCCTTTGTCAGATAAGGCGGAGAGGCTTTCATAAAAAAGCTGTTCAGCCAGTGCTGGCGGATTCACTGTGTCAAAAGCGTCTCCCGCCATGATAACAGCGTCGATCTTTTCATCTTTTACGATCCTTGTGAGCTCTTCAAGAAAGTCCTCTTGTTCCTTCAGGCGGCTTCTCCCCTCAAGCGTTTTTCCCAAATGCCAGTCCGCTGTATGTAAAATTCGCATGTGTGCCTCACCTCTCTTTTCATTAAAGCTCCCCCCGAAATCGTCAGGGGGAAGCCGGCTTCATATTAAAATAAGAGCACGTGTCCTCCGTCAAAAAAGTACAGCGCACGCCCTTTGAGCGGCATTTTAATCATCGTTTCAACGGCTCGTGCATAAAGCTGAATCTGTGTTTCGTAACGTTTTCTTAAAATTGGTTCGGCCCCTTCAAAGCCGTTCCGGTATTTTCCGTGTATCCGGTCGGTTTTGTAATCAAGAAGGTAAAAACCGTCCTCCGTCTCGAATAAACAGTCGATAATTCCCTGTATCAATACAGGTTCATCGGCTGACTCGAGATCCGGATAAACATCTTTGGCGGACAGTGTCATGTTAAACGGAACTTCCCGTTCGACACGGTGGGCGCCGAGAAGCTTTTGTCCGATTTCCGTATCAAAGAATGCGAGAATATCGTCTTCTTCAATAGCTGCCCGCTGGTCTTCTGTTAACAGCTCTTTCTCAACAAGTCTGTCAAGGAGGCCGCTGAGCTCATTCATTTCAGGCGTACGGGTCAGCGGAATATGCTGCATAACGGTGTGCATCGCCGTCCCCCGTTCGGCCGCAGTCAGGCCTTTTGCCATCATAAAGGACGGCCGTTTAAACAGGAAAGCCTCCTGGGATGGGCGAATCAGCGAGCGGTCGCCGTACTCATCCTCATATTCCTTCTGCCTTTTCATTTCTGAGACAGACTGTTTTGTTCGGACTTTAGCGGCGTCTTTGTATGGATATAACCATGTCAGCCGTTCTCTGACTTGTTGCTCATACTCAAACGAACCATCGATCGGAAGCCCCATTTGAATTTGGGCGAGCCGGCCGTGTCTTTCTTCACCGGCTTGATCAATATCCTCAGCTTGAAGATCCGCTGCGGACAGCCAGCTGACCTGAAAGCGCGCCGGATGTTCACGGATCTCATCAATCACCGGCGGTGCGCCGGATTCATCCATATCTCTGTGTCTCATCAAAGCAGGTCCGATGAAATCCAGGTATGATTTCGCCTGAAACCGTTCATAATCCGGGAGCAGCCACTCAGACCCGGCCGCTTGTGACCGCCAGTCGGCAAGCAGCTTTTCTTTATCCTTCGCCGTCCCGACCAGGTACAGCTTTTCCTTAGCCCGGGTAAGGGCGACATACAAGACGCGCAGCTCCTCTGATAAAAGCTCGCGGCGAAGCTTTTTCTTCATGGCGATCAGCGGCAGCGTCGGATAGCTGATCCGCCACTTCGGATGGATAAACTTCGTTCCGAAACCGAGCTCTTTATCCAGCAGATAAGATTTGTTCAAGTCCATCATATTAAAATTCCGTCCGAGACCGGCGGTAAATACGACAGGAAATTCAAGCCCTTTGCTTGAGTGGATCGTCATCAGCCGAACAACGTCTTCCTGTTCGCTCAGAGCTCTTGCCGTACCGAGGTCATCCCCCCGCTCCTGCATCCGCTCAATAAATCTTAAAAAGCGGAACAAGCCGCGGAATGATGTCGCTTCATAGGATCTCGCCCTGTCGTAAAGCGCGCGCAAATTGGCCTGCCGCTGTTTTCCGCCCGGCATTCCGCCGACATAATCCACATACTTCGTATCCCGGTAGATTTCCCAGATCAGCTCTGCCACAGAGTGGTTTTTCGCATACGCCCTCCACTTTTTGAGAAAGCCGTCAAAGCGGCGAAGCTTTTCGCTGAGCCTCTCATCGCCGTCTGCTGCAGCAAGATATACTTTCACCGCTTCGTAAAACGGCGCTTTTTTATCCTTGATTCTGATCAAGGAAAGCTCATTTTCGTCAAGACCCACAACAGGGGATCTGAGAACGGATGCAAGCGGGATGTCCTGATAGGCATTATCGATGATTTTTAATAAAGACAGTGTGACCGATACTTCTGTCGCTTCAAAATAACCCGTTGAGAGGTTCGCGTATACGGGAATCCCCTGCTGTTTAAACTCGTCCATAATTTGCGGCGCCCAAGGCATCGACCGTAAAAGCACCACGATATCACGGTACTGGATGTTCCGTGACGCTTTCGCTTTGGCATCATATACTTGAAATTTTTCTGTAATCAGCCTGCGGATTTGTCCGGCCATCGCTCTTGCTTCAAGCTGGACCGCCTCAAGCTCTTCATCCTCTTCATCCGGCGCGCCGCTCTGGTTTTCGATGAGCAGAAGCTCCGTTTTTGTCGCTTCGTTCGGCGGATAAGCCGCGCCGAGCTTCAATTCGGCTTGTTCGTCATATTCGACTTCCCCGACTTTTTCTCCCATGAGCTGTTTGAATAAAAAGTTCGTGCTGTCCAAAATATCTGAACGGCTTCTGAAGTTTTTATTTAAATCGATTTTTTGGCCGGAACCCGAGCCATCGTCTGTAAAGCGTTTATATTTTGAGAGGAACAAAAGCGGCTCAGCGAGGCGAAAGCGGTAAATCGACTGCTTAACATCGCCCACCATAAACAGGTTCCCCTCATGCTCCTCTTTGGCGACGAGCTTTAAAATCGCTTCCTGGACCAGGTTCGTATCCTGATATTCATCAACAAGCACTTCGTGGAACTGATGGCGGTAAAACTTCGCCGCTTCGCTCGGCACAGCCTCGCCCGCTTCGTTTTTCCCGGATAAAATCGCAAGGCAGTCGTGTTCAAGGTCTGAGAAATCGACGATCGCTTTTTCCTTTTTCGCTTCCGCAAACCGCTTGCCATACTCCAGTACGAGCTGGACGAGCGTCTGAATGACCGGCTTCATTTCCCTCAGGCTCTCAAGGTGCTGCTCGGGAGTGCGCGTAAAATAATCGCTTTTCAGCTTTTCAAGCTGCTTTTTCGCACTGTTGCGAAGGTCTGCCGCCTCATCAATCAAGCGAGGATCGTACTCATCTCCCTTGCACGGCTTCAATCTTTGAAACGAAACGGCAGGTACAAGCTCATGCAGGGCCGAAAAATCATTCTGCTGCTGAATTAGCCTGTCAATCTGCGCTAAATCATCGAGGAAATTTTCGGCACGCGGAGCAGGCCCCCCGGGCTGTTTTGTCAAATCAAGCGCACGCGTCAGCTTTTGCCGCATACCTTCCAGAACGAGTGCGATGTCTTCTTTAATGTAAGAATAAAACGGCAGAGCCTCAACTTTCGTATCTGAAGCCGCATCATACAGATCAACAAATGTGCGAAGCCAGCCCTCCGGATCGGGATGCGAGCGGGAAAACTCGTAGACCCGCTTGACAAGATGCTGCAAATCGAGGTCATGACGGTCTGTCGTATATCTGTCCACAAGTTCGAAAAAGGCCGGATCTTGCTTTTTGTATTCTTCTTCAAACAGTTCATCCAACACCTCATCGCCTAGCAGCTCGCCTTCCGTCTGATCGGCGATCCGGAAAGCCGGATCAACATCGATCAAATAATAGTATTTGCGGATGACTTGAAGACAGAATGAGTGCAATGTTGATATGCTCGCTTTATTTAATAAAGCAAGCTGTCTGCGCAAATGAAGCGATCCCGGATTTTCGGCAAGCTCTTTTTCGAGCGCTTCGCCGATCCTGTGCTTCATTTCAGCCGCAGATGCATTCGTAAAGGTGACGACGAGCAGCCTGTCGACATCAACCGGACGTTCCTGATCCGTTATTTTCCGAATGATCCGTTCAACCAGCACGGCCGTTTTTCCTGAACCGGCCGCTGCCGCGACTAAAATGTCCCGGCCGGATGAGACGATCGCCTTCCACTGGTCATCAGTCCAAGTGCTGCCCTTCGGTTTAGAAATCTCCATCTGCCTCATCCTCCTTTTTCAGCCGCTCCAAGATCACGTTGTCTTTTTCGGGTTTTAATATCCGGTATTCATTTTCCTCAAGCGATTCGTCAAACTGGCAGAATGACCGGTACGAACAATATGTGCACGGTGTCCGGTCTTTTAGCTTGTAAGGCTCGATCGACACTTTGCCGTCTGTGATCTCCTCGCCGGCCTGCTGAAATGTCCGGCGGATATGGCGCCTCAATACATGAAAATCCTCTTCTGCAACAACGTCAGAATCCGAACGGAGCGAACCGTCTTTTTTCAAACCGGCGCTGATCATGTTCGACCTGCCTTGTTCCAGTGTGGTGTCCATCAGCTTGACCGCTTCCTGGTCTCCCAAGAGCAGCCCTTTCATCTTGAACTTTTTGAAAATCTCTTTTTCTATTTCATCAAGGCCGAGCGGCACCGAAGCCTGGATCATCGGATCGTGCACATGAAAATAGAGCACGCCTGCCGGGGATGCTTTCATTCCGAGCCAATCGGTTGAATGCGTGATCGACAAATCGAGATATGTCAGCATTTGCAGGGCAAGACCGTAATAGACCTCGGCCAAATCGAGGCCTTTATCGCTTGATTTATAGTCGACAATCCTAAGCAGCAGCCCTTTTGAGCTCTCCGCTTTATCCACTCTGTCGATCCGGCCGACAAGCTCCATCGTGCAGCCGTTCTTCAGTGTAAAACGCATTGGAGGAAGCGGACCTTTCCCTCCGAATCCGAGCTCTATGCCGACGGGAGCAAATCCGCTTGCTTTTGCATGCTCACTTAAAATGCCCGATACCCTGGCAATGATTTTTTGCAGCTTCTGCTTCACATAATGATGACGGTTCGAGCTGAGCAGAATCTCCTTTTGCAGTTTTGGCGCGAGCCGTTCAACTGCATCGCTTGACAAAGTCTCGCATTGGGCTTTCGTTAAGTCGCGCCAATCCAGTTTAAGCTCGTGAAGCCGGTCTGAAATCAGCTTCAGCGCCGAGTGGAACAGCTGACCGATATCCGGTGCTTCAAGCTTGAAAAATTGGCGTTCCTTCAGCTTTAAACCGTGCGAAGCAAAATGGGAAAATGGACAGGCTTTGAACGTCTCCATCCGCGACACGCTTCCCTGAATGTGCTCCCCGTACAAATCGCGGCTCACATGCCGGTTCAAGTTTTCAACCTTGTTTCTGAAAAACAGGCTAGACAGGATGTTTTGAGAAAAGATGCGGTCAGGCTCATTCATTAAAAAGTTGTATGTACTCCACCATACATCGCTGATCGCATACTGCCTCGTCCAGATGCCGAGCTGCCCTGCCAAATGGCTCAAGGCGGCGCCTTTATTCACGAGAAATTCAAGCTGGGCATCATCGTCCAGCTGCTCGGGTTCATGAATCAGCATCTTTTCTTCGCCATCCGGGAACATTTCATTCAGACGTTTCACCACTGTTGAAGGAAGCAGCGTCTTCCCTTCCGAATCCGCGATCGGATAGGAGACATATAGCTTTTCAGACGGACTTGAAAGCGTCATATAGATCAGAAAACTCTCGTCCAAGAGCTGCTCTCGCCCTGTTGCCGCAAGCTGTACACCGTTTCGTTTCAGCCACTCCCGGTCATCGTCTGAAAGCACGCCGTCATCCGTAGGCCTCGCCGGAAGTATGCCGTCGTTTACACCGATGAGAAATGTGCATTTCGTGCCGTACATCCTTGAAAGGTCCATATTGCCGATAAACACTTGATCAAGTGCGGGCGGAATCAGCGCGAATTTCAAAGACTCCAATCCGGTTTCGATCATTTGCTGAAATAAAGCAAACGATATCCGCTCTGTGCCCATCATTTCAACAAACTCGTCCAACAGTTGAATCACGGCATCCCATACTTGCTCATGCTGGCGCGACTCGGCAATCGTTCCGCTTTCTTCGGCCAGCCGCCTTTCCTGTTCAAGCTTCATCGGAACATCGGCTTCTTCAAGATAAAGGTAAACGGCTTCGGCCATTTCCCTGACTGTTTCAGCTTTTTTCAAGCGCTTCTGCAGCCTGTGGATCGGCGGAACAATCCAACTCTTTAGTTCATTGAGCATATTTTCCGTTTCAATCTCTTTGTCTG
The DNA here is from genome assembly GCF_001969855.1 of Bacillus haynesii. Lineage (GTDB taxonomy): Bacteria > Bacillota > Bacilli > Bacillales > Bacillaceae > Bacillus > Bacillus haynesii. Next base: position 43,639 of record NZ_MRBL01000007.1, on the reverse strand, counting down.
TCTTGGCAAAATCCTCATCCAGTGAAGCGTATCTTCTGTAAACAAACGGATCTTTGCTTGTCCATCTGTCTCCTTTAATGCCATACGCAATACAGTAGTTTTCAAGCTGGTCAATCTGTTCGCGCAGCCGTTCCTTCGGCTGTCCTTCCGGGAATAAAAGTTCCGTTTTAACACAGCGGAACACCGCTTCATACCGCCAGTTTCCTTTAATGATATCAAGCGTCGAACGGATCAGTTCAATAAGCGGATGATTTTGCATCGATTCCTTGCCGTCTATGAAAAAAGGAAGTTCGCAGTCTTTAAAAACTTCTTTTATTGTATCTTTATAATCTTCGACATTGCGGGCGATAACGGCGATATCCCTAAGCCGGAAACGGCCCTGGCGGATTAAAGAATGAATCTCGCGCGCAATTCCTTCAATCTCGGTTCTTCTGTTCGACGCCTGCATGATACGGAGCGATTCCGTCCGTCCGGGATACGGTTTTGCAGGTCGTTCGTCAAAATAGCGTTCAAGATGCTGAAGCTCCGGATGATGCTGGTGCCGTTTCGTCTCTTCCAGCCGCACTTCAGACGGATCAAGGCCAAGTTCCTTCGCCTTCTGGTAAAGGTCATAGTACGCCTTCCCGGTCATCCTGAACAGATGGAGATCGTTCGGGCTATTGGCTATAAACGGCTTATCCGCCGTCAGCGAAAACGTGATCTCTTCCGCATGTACCATCAGCTGTTCGAGTACGCTCATCTCCTGAGGCGTAAATTGATGAAATCCGTCCACATAAACGGCAGCGTTTCTAATCTCATCCGCATACGGAATCTGCTCGGCTAAAAGCGTCAGATAATCTTCTGATTGAACATATTGATTCTCCAGATTTTCCTCAAGCTTGCTGTACAAAATATATAAGTCGTGCAATTTATCGGAAAGAATCCGTTCATCTTCGTATTCCGACTTGCCCGTCCCTTCCAACATGTCCCGGATGCTTTCAGGCGGCAGACAGTGCCGTTTAAATTCGGTCAGCATCCGTTCCACCTGCTCCGTAAATCCGCTTTTATCGCTTGCATTTTGATAGACTTTAAACTCGCCCTTATGCTCTTCAATCAGTCTCCGCAGCAGCATCTGAATGCCCGTTCCCGTCAGAAACGGCCGGTTCATGCCTCCGGTATGTTGGAGCACTCGCCAGGCAAGCCTTGAAAAACTGTACACCTGGGCGCGGATGGTTCCGCCCAAATCGGGTGTTTTGCTAAGCTCGTATTCCATTAAAAACGTCATTTGATCCGGGACTAGAAAAATGATCGGTTTTCCGAGCGGTTCATCACGAAGTTTTTCCCTGATTTCATTCAGGATAAAGGTCGTTTTCCCACTCCCGGATCTGCCTGATAAAAATACTGCTCCCACTAAGCCCGTCTCCTTTCTGTTTCTTACTCTTTATTCTATCGAAACATCTGCAAAATAACCATTCTCCAAAACTGGGAAAAAACCGTATGAGCACTTGCACCCCATACGGCTATTTTTGCTTGAACTGCACAAAAAACAGCATCAAAAACGAGATGATCGCGATAGAGGCGACCCACATCCATGCCAGCGTCATATTCCCCGAATCGATCGCCAAGTATATCGCCGTCGGCACCGTCTGCGTCACCCCTGGGATGATCCCTGCAAACATCAGTGTTGCGCCAAACTCGCCAAGCGCTCTCGCAAAGCTGAGCACAACCCCCGTCATGATTCCGTTTGATGCAAGGGGAACGGTGACAAAGAGGAACACCCTCCATTCGTTTGCTCCGTCAACCCTCGCGGCGTCCTCAATGTCGCGGTCAACAGCCAGAAATCCTGATTTTGCAGATTGATACATTAACGGGAACGCTACAACCGCCGCGGCGATCACGGCTGCCCACCAGGTAAAAATAACCGGTGCTTGAAATATATCTTCAATCAAACGTCCGATCACGCTCTGCCTTCCGAAGATCACAATTAAAAAGAATCCGACAACGGTCGGCGGCAGAACGAGCGGCAGCATCATCACCGTCTCGATAACGGACTTGCCTTTAAAGTTTCTGTTCGCCAGGAGCCTCGCTGCAGCAGTTCCAAACAAAACGGCGATGATACCCGCTGCGGTTGCTACTTGGATGGAAATTTCAATTGGGGAAAAGAATTCCTCAAGCATAACGGAGGTCAGCCCTTCTTAAATCCGTACTTTTCCATTGCCTTAACGGCTTGGTCACTTTGCAGGAATTGATAAAATTCCTCAGACTGTTCCCTGTGCTTTGTATTTTTTACAATTCCGAGCGGATAGACAATCGGTGTATGCAGATCGCTTTTCGCCGTCTCTACGGTCTCGACCTGATCTGATGAAAGGGCGTCCGTCCGGTAAACGATTCCGGCATCCGCGTTGCCTGTTTCGATATAAGAAAGAACCTGCCTTACATCTTTGCAGTAGACGATTTTAGATTGCACTTTAGACCATACGTCAAGGTTCGTCAACGTTTCTTTTGCGTATTTTCCGGCTGGCACTGATTCAGGTTTGCCGACCGCAAGCTTTTCGACTTTGTCATCGGCCAAATCTTTGAAGCTGTTGACATGCTGATTTTTCCCTTTCGGAACGATCAGCACCAGACTGTTTTCGACCAGCTTGACAGAGTCTTTTTTGTCAATTAAACCTTGATCAACCACTCTATTAAATTTGTCTTCAGCAGCAGAAAAAAATAAATCAGCCGGAGCGCCCTGTTCGATCTGCTGCTGCAATGCACCCGATGAACCAAAATTAAACTTTATAGAGACATTCGGATGATCTTTCTCATATACGGAGGAAAGTTCTGTTAATACATCCTTGAGACTCGCAGCCGCAGAAACCGTAATTTGAACTTTTTCAGACTGCCCCTTGGCTGATCCCCCTTTTTCCGCTTGGCAGCCGGCGAACAAAACAACCGACATCAATACAGCCATGGCCGTCAATATTGTCTTTTTCAATAGTCTCACTCCATTTTGATATGTATGTCACCAATTCGGCACTAACAACCATTTTACGTCAAACTTCATTTTTTTAAAATAGATTGCGCTCACCCCACACCATTTTGACACATGTTCGAGATGCGCCCTTTCCATAGGCACACGCAAGCCGATACTTACATATAATGACAGGACAACAAAATATAAGACGTTGAGGTGAAAAACATGTGGTATGTTCAATCGCATCATCCCGCCTATCCCGCCAGGCAAAACGACAGGCTGATCAAAAATCTTGAAAAAGCGGTAAACGGAGAGCACAGCGCGGTTGTCTGCTATCAAAAAATCGCACAAAAGGCCCCGGACTCCAAAACAAAACAGCAAATTTTAGAAATCAGACAAGACGAAATCCGCCACTTTAATGCGTTCCTAACATTTTATACGTCTCTTACCGGTCGAAATCCTGACATTTCCATTACGGAACCTTGTCCGGAACAGTTTCGGTACGCGCTGGAGTCCGCATTTAAAGATGAGCAGGAAACGGTCGATTTTTACTTGGACATCGCAGACTATGTCAAAGACCGGACGATACGGGAGGCGTTCAAGCGGGCGGCAGCTGACGAACAAAACCATGCAGTCTGGTTTTTATACTTCTTGTCAAAGAGGTGATCCGGGTCGTCCCGCCTTGATCAATATACCCTCATAGGGTATATTTTTAAAATAGCGGACTTATATTTTGACTAAAGAGGTGCTAAAACATTGAACGTGCTGCTTGTCGATGATGAAAACCGGATGCTCGATCTGCTGGAGCTTTATTTAGAACATTATTCGTGCACAAAAGCTGCCACCGGAAAAGAAGCCCTGGATTTAATAAGAATGCGCAATTTCGATCTTGTCATCCTCGATATTATGATGCCTGAAATGGACGGATGGATGGTTTGCCAAGAGATCCGAAGATTGACAAGCGTTCCGATTATCATGCTGACGGCAAAAAACGGGCAGGATGACATCGTGCGCGGACTGAAATGCGGTGCAGACGATTATTTAACAAAACCGTTCAGCGAAAAAGTGCTGCTTGCCAGAATAGAAGCGGTCCTGCGCCGCACCCGCCGGTTTCATGAAATCCGGTTCTGCGGTTTAATCTGGAATAAACAGCATCATACCCTGCATGTCAACCACCGGGAAATCGGCATTACGCCAAGTGAATTCGATCTGCTCGGAACACTCTTAAACCACATGGATCAAGTGCTTTCGAGAGACCAATTGATTGAGAACATTTGGGGATTCAACTCTGATATCGAGCCCCGTACCATCGATTCGCACATGAGAAATTTGCGAAACCGATTGAAAAAAGCGGGCTTTCCGGTTGAAGACCATCTCCAAACCGTCTACGGCGTCGGCTACAAATGGACAAGCAAAGGAACCGGAGCATGAAAAAGATTTCATTTAAGCTCGCAGGTTCATTTTTCATTTTAATCCTTTTCATCGAAGCCATCCTTTTTGCCGCGCTGTATACAACGATTGTCAACACGAGAATAAATGAAGAAATCCGCGCGCTTCAACTAAGGGGCAACAGCCACAGAGACGTACTCGAAAAGCATTTTGACAAAAGGACGATAGACCACGTCACCCTGATGGAAACCGAAGCCCGGACAAACGTGATCATCACGGACCAAAATAGACGCGTATTGGCGCAGTCTGCCTCGGGAGACATGACGGAACACCTTCATTTCGAAGAAAAAAACATTCCGAGGAAAGGGACCGCTTTATCTTCCCATTGGAATACATCAAAGTACATTTGTACGATCAGTCCGATCATGAACGGACGGGAAACGGCCGGCTACGTCTTCATGTATTTGGAGACCTCCTCGATAAAAGCCTTGGTGGCAAGCCTTACGAAGCGGTTTTTCCTCAGCTTCGGCTTAACCGGCGTCTTAACGGTCGCAGCTATTCTTTGGTTCAGCCGTGTTTTAGCGAAGCCGATTATTAAACTGAAGAAGGCAACCGAAAGCATCAAAAACGGTCAAGCTTCGATTCCGCTTGATATCAAAAGGAATGATGAACTCGGTGAGCTCGCCGCATCGATCGAAAGCCTTTCCTCAAATCTCAGCAGGCTTCAAAAAGAACGAAACGATTTTCTGTCAAGCGTCGCTCATGAGCTGCGGACTCCAATTACATATATAAAAGGCTACACAGATGTCGCGATGAGAGATAAGCTCGAACCACAAGCCAGAAATCAGTACTTGTCGATCATCCAAGAGGAAGCGGACAATTTAAACACCCTTGTTGACGATTTATTTTTGCTGACAAAACTGAAACAGCCCGGATTTCAAATCAGGAAGAAACAGATTCACCTATACACATTCGTGAAAAAAGAAGTTCAAAAAGCGGCGGTCGCTTTTTCGGAAAAACGAATCAGCCTTTCGTTCGACATCCCGACGGATCTATATGTCACAGTCGATGAGGTCCGCTTTTCACAAGTGATCTCAAATTTGCTGAACAACGCCCGCCAATACTCCGAGCCCGATTCAACAGCGGCCGTCACCGCATCAAAATTAGAGGACCAGGTCAAGATTATGGTAGCGGACGAAGGCTGCGGCATTCCGGAAGAAGAACGGGATTATATTTTTGAGCGCTTTTACCGGATCGATAAGTCGAGATCCAGACAAACCGGCGGTACCGGGCTGGGCCTGGCCATCGCGAAAGAAATCGTCGAGCTTCATGGCGGTCAGATTGCGGTAAAAAACAGAACCCCGAAAGGAAGCGAATTTATCATCACGCTGCCTTTTGATGTGTAACAAATGTCGAGATGTCTGCACCAGTTTTGCACATTTCCCGGGTATACTACTCAGTAATCTGAACCAAAAAGGGGGAAAACACCATGAAGTTGAAATCCGGTTTACTTTTTGTCATGCTTGTTTTCGCGATTCCGCTTGCAGCATGCCAAAATTCCGACTCAGGGAACACGGGCGGACATGAGGAGCATCAAACGATGGATCATTCGGAGATGAAAGAAAAAGACGCGGCTTCTCTTCCGAGTGATTTCAATAAGCGGGCGGAAGAAGGGCTCCTGGTGAAAAACACAAAGAACACGACAAGGCTTGACGCGAATACACCGGAAGAAATGAGCATCAAAACCTCTCAAACGATATGGCCGGCCACTCATAAGCAAAACAGGCCGGGCGCAGTGATTTTAGTTTCGGGCGGATCATGGCAGGCAGCTCTTGCATCAGCTGATTTGATCCATCACCCAAATAACGGACCTGTTTTAATCGCGGAAAAAGGGAAAATCTCCGGGCAGATTCAGAATGAAATCAAGCGCTTGAACCCGACGGGCACTTCAGACGGGACGCAAATCATGGCTGTCGGAGAATTCGATTCAAAAGCGCTTCAAGCTTTGAACGCTTTTAAAATAAAAGAGCTGAAAGGGAAGAACGCGGCTGATCTGGCAAAAGAGATTGACAAAGAATACGCAGACGCAGCCGATGAATATCCGAAGAGCGTCATCATCGGATCATCCGAGGATGATGCAGAACTTTATTCGCTCCCAGCTGTAAACTGGATCGCCCACATGCCTGAGCCGATCCTGTATGTGAACAAAAAAGGCATTCCCGATGAGACGGCTGAAGCATTAAAGAAAAGGGACGGCAAAGCAAATATCTATATTCTCGGCCCTAAAAAAGCGATTTCGGAAAAAACGGAGGATGCATTAAAGGAATACGGAACAGTCAAAAGAATTTCCGGAGACACTCCTGTCGCAAATGCAATTGCGTTTGCGAAATTCAGCGATAAGAACACCGGCTTTGGCTGGGGAATCACAGATCCGGGACACGGACTGTCTTTCGCATCAACGGCCGCGCCTGAGCTGGCGCTTGCCGGAGCGCCATTTTCCCATTTGGGAAAACACGCTCCCCTGCTTTTACTCAAAAAAGGACAGGCAGACAGCACGCTATACAGCTATTTATCCGGGATCAGGCCTTCTTTTCAGGACAGACCGCAGGACGGCCCATACAACCATGCATTCATTCTCGGATCAGAAAATGAGATTTCATTTCGGACACAAGGCATTCTTGATGACATTCTGGAAATTAAGTCCGCTCATGGAGGACATTCCGGTCATTAAGAGACACAATGGAAGGGCTCTTAAAGAAGAGCCTCTTTTTTGTACCAGACGCCGTAAAAATCAATCCACCCTTCTTCGTTCAGCGCAATGCCTTGAATAGCTTCCCCCGCTTTGACGCGTATATTGTTTTGATAAAGCGGAATCGTGTAAACATTTTCTGCCAGGGCGCGATCCGCCTCACAAAGAAGGCTGATCCGCATGGAATGATCATCAATAAAACGAAGCTCATCCCTCATCAAGGCGGACTTCCTCTGCCATTCCCCCCGGCAAGTGAACGTGTAAAAAGCTGTTTTCCGTTAAAAGGAGGTGAAGCCAGCTCATTTCTTCAGAACGGCTGAATGTCGCACTGTCGTGAATCAAATCGGCTTTGGCGATCACTTCTTCCTTCATGAGTTCATCCGCTTTCATATAACATACCTCTATTGCAATGCCGTACCGCCTGCACCTCTTTTGTATCCATGACGCGTCCTCCCGATGATCCGGTTCGGAAAACGTATAAAGCAGAAGCGGATCGCCTTTGTAATGGCCTTCCGCAAGCAGCTTACCGATGTCGTCCCCTGATTCAGGCGGAAGATCCCGGTTTAAAAAGCCTCCCGCCGGGGCCGTCCGTTGTCCGGCTAATTCACTGACCATCTCAGAAGGGGAAATGATTTGCCGCAAAGCCTTCCGGAACGCCTTATGCCCGAGAGGCCCCAATTTGTTTGCATTCAACGAGATGTACTGAACATTCCTTTCCTCATGCCATTTATCACAAACCCGGTTTTGTTCTTCTTTTTCCATATAAAAACCGTAGTCGACCGAAGAAACATCCCCATCCATATACCATAGTTCGATCCGGTCTAAAAAAGCCCGCCCTTTAAAATACCGCTCATGCGCTTCAAGCGTGAGAATCCGGTCATCCCGGCGAGCAAGTCTGAAAGGCCCCGTCCCGATCACAGCCCGTCATTCTGGTGCCGGTTTAAAATAGACAGCCTTTCATCACAAAGATGATGCAGAAACAGTGAGTTTTTCGCCTTTAAACAAATATCCAAGCTATATTCATCCCTGACGGCAACATTTTCGATATCCTTTGCAAGCCATTTGCATTTATTTTCATCATCCAGCATAAAACGCTCAAACGAATATTTAACATCTTCAGCCGTCAATGTTGTTCCATCATGGAAATAGATCCCTTTCCTCAAATAGAACGTCCACGTTTTTTGGTCTGTGTCACATTCCCAGTGGTGGGCAAGATGCGGCATAAAATCTCCTTCCTTTTCATTAAAACGGATCAATGTATCACATACTTGCTTCACGATATGGCTCTCTGAACGCAGATAAATACGGCACGGATCAAGACGCTTAAAATGCTCAGGCTCCATCGCCGTCATGAGCCTCAGCACATCTTTTTGCTTGCTGTCCCCCGATTCCTTCTGAAAGCCGAAAACGCGCTCAAGCCAATCTTTATATGACGACACTGCACCCGGACACGAATGCTGATATGCTTCAAGAAGGTATTTCGCCCGCTCGATTTTACCTTCTTTCGTATCATTTTTCGCCGTTTCAAGCAGTAATTCACAAGGTGCTTTTAAAAAGCGGATTTCTGATTTGTTTCCTCTCCCCCTCCCCCTTTTCCAAGCAATCCATTGCAAATCTTCAAGTTTCGCTAAAATCAGTTTTGCGTTTCTCGGTGTGCAGTATAGAATTTCCGCAATTTCATTGACTGAAATCTCTTCTGCCCTCTCTCCGCTTTCGCATTTTAAACCGGCGGTGAGTTCCATGTAATGCTCAATCGGTTTCATTTCCGTTATCCCCCGCTTTTAAAAAGGGGAAATTTCTCCCCAGGTTTTCTGTCCTTTTTACTGATGATTTCCCATTTTACACTAATTGCACCGCTATGTTGAAGGAGGATTGAAATGAACCGTTTAAAACAAAGGTACGGTTCCCCCGTGCTGATTTGCTTCTTCGGAGAGTTCCTGACCGGAATAACGGGAGCCATGCTCGCACCTTTCCTCCTTTTTTACCTGTATGATGTGCTTGGAACCGGAGTATTGCCGGTGTTGCTCGTCATCGGAGCAAGGCCGCTGACCGAGGTCGCGGTGACGCTGGCCGCCGGAGGACTGACGGACCGGATCGGAAGACGGAAGGTCATCCTGGCAGCGCTTGCCTTTCAGACCGTTTCTGCCGCCGGTTTTATGATGGCGGATCATATTTGGCTGTTCGCCTTTTTTTATGTGCTGAACGGCATCGGGGGAGCTTTGTACATCCCTGCGCAGCGGGCCCAGATAACGGACAGCACTGAAAGCGGGCGTCGCTCTGAAGTGTTCGCTGTCCTTCATGCCATTGAAGGATTGGGCGCGGCGGTCGGTCCGGCCGCCGGACTTGCAGTCTATTCCTATCAGCCAAGCCTGATGTTCGGCTTTCAGGCATGTGCATTTTGTCTGTACTGGCTTGCTGTTTATTTTAAAATGCCCGAGCCATGGCGGTCAAAAAAGCAAAATGAGCTTTTAGAGAGGGAAAATCTTCTTTCCGCAAAAAAGGTATTTCTTCATCATCGTCCGGTTTTGACCTTGATGTTCTTGTCGGTCCCTGTCAGCCTGTTCTATGCTCAGCTGGAGTCCAACTACCGCCTTTATCTTGAAACTCTTTTTGACGATTTCTTATTCACCTTGACTGTTTATACCGTCTGCCGCGCCCTTCTTAGCATCACAATGCAAATTCCGCTCGTCAAATGGACGGAAAGACTGAACATCAAAACGATCGTTTCCATATCATACGTATGCTACGCTGTGGCAGCGATTGGTTTCGCTTTTTCATCATCGATCTTTTGGCTGCTCTCGACTGCCGTTTTATTTACGGCGGCAGAAAGCATGCTTCTGAATCACATGCAAACCTTTGTCTCGCGCCTTGCTCCCGATCATATGCGGGGCAGATATTTTGCATTTTTCGGCCTGCATTGGGATATTTCCCGGACAATTGGACCTTTTTTAGGCGGGATGATGTTCATCAAGTTCGGCGGGGCAGCGCTTTTTCTTGCCATTGCAGGAATCGTGGCAGCCGGGGGGATTGCACAATATCGAGCAGTGTCCCGGTTTAAAAAAACTAATCCTTTATAGTACCTGGTACTAGAACAAAGTGCTATAATGGAAACAAATTTTATTCGGGAGACAAGGAGGCATTATGGTTACATTAAAAAAACAAACGATCGGCGGGCTTTTAAAATCAACCGCCAGCCGGTTTCCGAATCATGAAGCGGTTGTATATTCTGAGCTCGATTTAAGATATTCGTATCAGGAGCTTGTTGAAGAAACTTCTAAAATTGCGAAAGGACTGCTCGCGCTCGGCATTCAAAAAGGAGAGCATGTCGCCATCTGGGCATCCAATATTCCGGAATGGATTCTGCTCCAGTTTGCGACAGCGAGAATCGGCGCTGTGCTCGTCACCGTCAATACAAGCTATCAGGCGAGAGAACTCGAGTACTTATTGGAACATTCCGATTCCACCGCCCTGTTTCTGATGGACGGCTACAAAGGGACATCCTATATCGATATGATCGATGAGATCATGAAAAATCCTGAAAAGCTGCCGAAGCTGAAAAATCTCGTCTACCTTGGCAAGAATGAGGCCCCTGGACATATGACGGCTTTTGCCGACATCGCCAAAATGGGCGCAACGGTCTCTGATGCCGACCTTTTCGAAAGAGAGCAGTCACTCACACACGACGATGTGATCAATATGCAGTATACATCGGGAACGACCGGCTTCCCAAAAGGTGTGATGCTGACTCACTCCAATATCGTCAACAATGCGGCGATCGTTGCCGACAGAATGGGGCTGACAAGCGAAGACAGACTGTGCATTCCGGTTCCTCTGTTTCATTGCTTCGGCTGTGTGCTAAGCACGCTTGCCTGTGTCGCGTCAGGCGCGGCCATGCTGCCGATCATCGAATTCAAGCCGGACATCGTCTTGCAAACGGTCGAAAAAGAAAAATGCACAGGGCTGCAAGGTGTACCGACAATGTTTATCGCTGAGCTCACCCACCCCGATTTTGCAAACTATGACTTATCTTCTCTGCGAACCGGGATCATGGCAGGCTCCCCATGCCCTAAAGAAGTCATGAAAAAAGTGATGAAGCAAATGAATATGACGGATATCACGATCGCATACGGACAGACGGAGTCTTCACCCGTGATTACGCAGACAACCGTCACCGACACGATCGAACGCCGCGTCGAGACCGTCGGAAAAGTGCATCCGCATGTAGAAATTAAAATCGTCGATCCTGACACAGGGGAAACGCTCGGCCCGGATGAGCAAGGTGAACTATGCACAAGAGGATACCTCGTCATGAAAGGCTACTATAAAATGGACGAAGCCACAAAAAAGGCCATCGATGAAGACGGCTGGCTCCATACCGGCGATTTGGCCGAAATGGACCGGGACGGATACGTGAGGATTACCGGGCGCTTAAAAGATATGATCGTCCGCGGCGGTGAAAACATTTACCCGCGTGAAATAGAGGAATTCCTTTATGAACATGAGGATATTGTCGATGTACAGGTTGTCGGCGTTCCGGATGAAAAGTACGGGGAAAAAACGGCGGCCTTTATTAAATGCAAGCCGGGCAAAAAGCTGACGCTCGAAGAGGTCAGAGATTTTTGCAAAGGACAGCTTTCGTATTACAAAATTCCTGAATACGTATTTCTGATCGACGAATACCCGCTGACCGCATCCGGAAAAGTCCAAAAGTATGTGCTGCGCGACCGTGCAGAAGAACTGCTTGCGAGCCCGGTGCAATAAATAAAAAGCCGAAAATACGATCGTATTTTCGGCTTTTTGCTGTTTAAAACACTTTTTTACGGTCGCGTTCTTCCTTCAATATTTCGACAGCTTCGCGGAAGCGCTGTGAATGAACGATTTCCCTTTCCCGTAAAAACGCCAGCCCGTCATTTAAATCCGGATCATCCGACATATCAATCAGCCATTGATACGTGGCCCTCGCTTTTTCTTCAGCCGCTATATCTTCATATAAATCGGCAATCGGATCGCCTTTTGCCTGGATGTATGTAGCGGTGAACGGGACGCCGGCAGCGTTATGGTAAAACAGGGCTTTATCATGGTCTGCGTAATGATCGCCGAGCCCGGCTTCCTTCATCTGTTCGGGTGTCGCGTCTTTTGTTAATTTATATACCATCGTCGCAATCATTTCAAGGTGTGCAAACTCTTCCGTACCGATGTCCGTCAGCAATCCGACGACTTTATCAGGTATGCTGTAGCGCTGGTTCAAATAGCGAAGCGCCGCAGCCAATTCGCCGTCCGCTCCGCCGTACTGCTCGATCAAAAATTTGGCAAGTCTCGGATTGCATTCTCTCACCCTCACAGGATACTGCAGTTTTTTCTCATAAAGCCACATGAACCTGACTCCCTTCCTCTATTAAACTTGCCATGGCCAAGGACTTTTTTTCCAGCTCCAGTACGCTACTGTCTGATCTGGACTTCCCCATGTAAGAGGGCCGTATTTTGATTCGAACTTCGTTTTCAGTTTTCTTGAATATCCGGCATACTGGTTGTATTGTTTGATGGCATCGGTATCATCGGGATGTGTGTCAAGGTACAGCATCAGCTCGATCAAGACAAAATCGACCGCCTGAATCTCATGAAGCCTTTGATAGTAGTCTTGCGGCAAAGTGTGTGTCATCCCCCCTTACCTCCCATCTCATACGGATTTTCATAAGGATCGTAAAACACGGGCCAAAGCGTCCCTTTTTGCAGTGCCTCCATCGGTGAAAACTGCGGAAGGCCGCGGGGCTGAAAACCTAGATATAGATTTGGAGGGGTTCTGTAGTATCTTTTGCCGATCGGGGGACACGGATCAAAAGCGCTGTGAAACGGACGATACGATTTAACTGTGGTGAATGTTTCCTTGGTGTGCTTCACATGGTTCACCTCTATTTGTGATCGAATCTAATTTAATGTATTCATATATTCGATCTGTTATGTTCAAAAATGAACGATCAGTTTTTCTTATTAATCTTTTAAATGAATTCGTATTTTACCAATCACTAAAATTATTATATAGTGATATATAGAAATACTTTACTTAGTGAACAAAATGTTTGTGCAGTACACAGGAAGAAGGTTTTTCATTTGAGGGAAAAAAGAGATTTCCTTCGGGATATATTATTGATATTGATCAGCAGTTTTGGGGGATTTCTTCTCTCATTGACCGGCATGACGATCGGCTGGATGGTCGGTACAATGAGCGCAGCCGCTTGTCTGTCACTGTTTCGTCCGTCACCGTTAAAAGCGGCGGTCAGACAAAACGGCATCCATCATGGATGGCTTCAGTTTGGCCAAATGCTATTGGGAATTGAGCTTGGCCAGAAAATCAACATGTCTGTGATTTCGATCTTTAAGGAAAATTGGCTGATTGTCGGCGTCATGCTTCTCCTTTCCGTCGTGTTCGCCATGCTGTCGGGCTTTGTCTTGTGGAGATTCAGCAAGACCGATATGCTGACGAGCTTTGTGGGAACGGCTCCCGGCGGGCTTTCCGCGATGCCGGGCATCGCTCAGGAAGTCGGAGCGAACACGGCAATCGTCAGTCTCGTGCAGATGATACGTGTGCTTCTGGTCGTCATGACCATTCCTTTTTTCGTTTTTTTCATAAATGCGAAGCATCCTGACGCCCATGCTGCCGGCAGCCAAGCGATCGCCGCGGGAACATCGGCATTTGAAGCGCCTCATATCGTATGGACTGCGCTGATCTTGCTGGGCGGATTCGGGGTATGCAAAGCGATGAAAGCACTACGGTTTCCGGCGCCATGGCTGCTCGGAAGCATGACCGGTGCAGCCGTTCTGCAAATCGCAGGCGCCTCAATGACCGGACTCAGCACAACAGCCTGGTGGCCCCACGGCTTTTCAGTGCTGTCACAAATTTGTCTTGGGGCAACGATTGGTTCAAAAATCAGCAAAGATATGTTTATCGGCCTCAGAAAAACGCTGATCGTCGCACTTGTCAGCTCCGTCGGACTGATCATTGCGATGATTTTAAGCGCCGCCGTCACCGCTAAAGCGGCAGGCATTTCGCTGACAACGGCCATATTGGCGTTTGCTCCGGGGGGAATCGCAGAAATGGCGACAACATCTGTCACGCTTCACGCCGACTCTACGTTCGTCGTCGCCGTCCAGGTGTTGAGGGTGGTGCTCGTGATTGCGATGCTTCCTCCATTCTTCCGATTGCTTCATCAAAAAACGGAAAAATATTCACACCCTCGCATGAAAAAAGCCAGAGCTGAAGGCTGATCCCTTCGCTCAGGCTTTATTTTTTTATGCAAATTCCGGCAGCCAGTCGCCGTGTGCTTCGATCAATTCATCGCACATGCTTACAATATCATCCATCGATAATTCCGCAGCTGTATGCGGATCAAGCAATGCAGCATGGTAAATGTGTTCTTTTCTTTTTGTTATTGCCGCTTCAATCGTTAACAGCTGCGTATTGATATTGGTGCGGTTTAAAGCAGCCAGCTGTTCAGGCAGCTCTCCCGCGACGCACGGAGTGATCCGGTTCCGCTCAGCGGCGCACGTCACTTCGACGACGGCTTTTTCCGGAAGGTTTGTAATCAATCCTTTATTCAGGACATTTCCGCCGAATGTAAACGGCTGACCGGTTTCCATCGCTTCTATGATTTTTGAGCCGTATTCGTTGGACCGCTCATGGGTTAAATGCCGGTTGCCGACGATTTCATCGCGCATCTTTTCCCAGTTTTGAATCTGCTTCTCGCACCTTCTCAAATATTCGTCAATCGGAATATTCAGCTTTTCAATCAGTTCGGGATAATGGCTTTTAATGAAATAAGGGTGGTACTCTGCATTATGTTCGGATGATTCGGTCACATAGTAGCCGAATTTATCCATCAGTTCAAACCTGACCATGTCACCATGTTTCGTTTTCTGTTTTTCTTTTGCCCGTTTTTTGATTTCTGGATACAAGTCTTTCCCGTCTTGCTTTACTTCAAGAAGCCAGGCCATATGATTGATGCCGGCGATTTTTTCTTCAATTCGTTCATGCTTCATGCCGAGGGATTTGAAAAGATCTTTTGTGCATACTTGAACGCTGTGGCAGAGGCCGACCGTTTTCACGTCCGTGTAACGGAGAAGCGCACCGGTTAAAGAAGCCATCGGGTTTGTATAATTTAAGAGCCAAGCGTCGGGCGCCGCGCTTTCGATATCTTTTGCCATATCCAATAAAACGGGAATCGTTCGCAGCGCCCTGAATATCCCGCCGATTCCGACCGTATCGGCAATCGTCTGCTTGAGCCCGTACTTTTTCGGAATCTCAAAATCGATGACTGTTCCCGGTTTATAGCCGCCGACCTGAATGGCATTGATCACGTATTTCGCTCCCGCCAAAGCTTCCTTTCTATTGTCATAGGCGCGGATCGATACCGTATCATTATAGCGGTTTTTTAAATGCTCAAGCATATCTTTAGATTCTTTGAGACGCTTCGGATCGATATCATACAAAGCAAATTCAAATCCGTTGACCGCCGGAACCATCAGGCAGTCCCCCAGCACATTTTTCGCAAAAATCGTGCTTCCGGCTCCGATAAAAGCAATTTTAGTCATTCATATCTTCCTTTCCCCGTGAAATTTCCGCTAACCTTTTAGCGCTCCTGCTGATAATCCTTTTATAAAGTACTTTTGCAGGAATAAAAATAGAATCGTCATCGGCAGCATCGCCATCAGCGAAGCCGCAGCCACCAAGTGCAGGTTGTTCGCATTTTGCCCAAAGAAACCGGCAATCGCCACAGTCAAAGTCTGCACACTTTTGTCTTGAAGGAAAAAGATCGAAAACTGATAGTCGTTCCAGATGAATACGCAGGCAATAATGCAAATCGTCGCAGTCACCGGCTTTAATAAAGGAAAGACGATTCTGAAGAAGATGCCCGCCGTGCTCGCCCCGTCGATTCTTGCCGCCTCTTCAAGCTCTTTCGGAATCGTCGAGCGGATAAATCCGGCATACAAAAAAATCGTCAGGGGCATATAAGCCGCCGTATTATTCAATATCGCGATTTCGAGCGTATTCAACATGCCGAGCTCCACCACCATTTTGTATAAAGGAACCATGGATGTCAGCGGCGGAATGATCATAATGCCGACAAACAGGAAGTATACGGCTTGATTGAGCTTTGTTCTGCGCCTGGCGAGCGGATAGGCCGCCAGAGAGCCGGTCACAATCAACAGAGCCGCCGAAGCAAGAGTGATCACAGCGGTATTGAAAAACGAGCCGGCCAGACCTGCTTTATCCCATGCTTCTGCGAAATTACCGAGGCTGATTTCGTCCGGGAACTTCCATTTCGAACTGAAATCTCCCTTTGCTTTCAGCGCGGTCGTCAGCAAAATATAAAATGGAATCAGGTGAAAAACGGTAATGCATGCGGCCAGCACGGTCCACAGCGCCCGCTTCTTTTTCTCTTGACGATTCATCTAGGCTTCGACCTCCTTGCGCTTAAAATAAATAAGAGCCGTAAAGCTGATTAGCAGTATCAACGCCGCCATGAAAACCCCCTGAGCGGCTGCATAGCCGGCATCCTGCCTCTTAAAATACAAATCGTACATAAAAGTTGACATCGACTGCGAAGCATTTCCGGGACCGCCGCCTGTCAGCGCTAAAATGACATCAAACAGTTTCAGCCCCCCGATGATATTGATTACCATGTTGATCGTGACAGAAGGCATCAACAGCGGTAGCGTAATCTTCCAAAACTGCTGAAAACCGCTTGCCCCGTCGATTTGTGCCGCTTCATAAAAATCTTTCGGAATGCTTCCGAGACCTGCTAAATAAATGACCATCGCAATACCGACAAACTGATAGGAATTGACAAATACGATGATCCACGGATTGATTTCCGGGCTGCTCAAGGCATTGACAGGACCTGCCCCGAATAACTTCAGCACATCGTTCAAGGCGCCTCCTTCATAGGAGAAGAAGAAGTACCAGATATACCCCATGATCAGCGGGCTGATGATGACGGGCAAATAGACAACAGTTCGCGTCAACGCTTTCATTCTGATGCTTTTAAACAGCAGGAGGGCATAGAGAAGACCGATGACATTTTGCAAAACCGTACTGCCCAGCCCGTACAGCAGGGTGTTCCTGACGACAAGCCATGTCGCCGGGTCAGCCAGCATCCGTTTATATTGGGCAAAACCGATCCAGTCATACGACTGGGAAAAACCGTTCCAATTCGTAAACGTGATTTTAATACCGCTCGCAAACGGATAAATCATAAAGATGGACACAAGCGCCAAGGCGGGAAGGTACATCCACCAGAGCGATCCGGTTTTCTTCACAAATCCGCCCTTACTTTTCACAATAGTCAGATTTTTCCCTTTAGCTAATTCGCTCATCATTTCACCCTTCTTTTTTCATCATGATGAAAACGATCCTTTCTATTGGTCTTGTAATCTGCTGTATTCCTGTTTCATTTTTTCCGATACCTGCTTCGGCGTTAACGTACCGGCCAAAAGTTCCTGTCCCGTCGTCCCCATGACGTCCCACATTCCGCTCGGGAGGTAGACACGGTCAAAGTACGGTTCGATTTCGATTTCTTTATATTGATCATAAAACTTAGAATAGTAGTTTTCGGCTTCTGTGTTGGTTAATGCTTGAGGAAATGAGGTGGCTTCGGCGATCTTTTTCACATATTTGGGCTGTGCAGCGAATTCAATAAACCGCTTTGCTTCTTCGAGGTGTTCTGAGTCTTTCCAGACAGCAACGGTATGGCGCTCTCCTCCAATCCAGCTCGGTTTGTCGCCTTCATAAACGGCTGGAGTCGGCATCACGCCTAAATGGATATCGGGATTGACTTCCCTCGTATCAGGGCCGATCGAAGTGACCGAGAGGGTAAAACCGATTTTTCCTTGTGCCATCAATTCGACTAATTGCGACGGTTTTGCCGTCAGGATATCTTTATTGATCAATTGCTTTTCCTGCATTTCTTTAAAGGTTTCTGCGAGAAGTGTGTAACCGGACCAGTCGAATGTGCCGTTTTCCAAAGCTTTTTTTTCATTGTGGCGATCATCTGTGATGAGAAGCGGGGTGGCAAACTGATCATAAAACTGAGCTAAAGCGCCTTTATCTGAACCGGCAAACCAAAAAGGAATGACGTTCCCTTCGCTTTTTTCTTTGATCGTTTCCAGCGCGTGCATCAGTTCGTCCAACGTCTGCGGAGGCTTGAGACCGTATTTCTTCAAGAGACCGGCATTGTAGACGATCCCGTCTTTTGCCTGATTGAAAGGGTAGGCATATACTTTGCCTTTTTCATCCTTCAAAATCGGATCGAGGTTTGGATCGAGATGCTTTACCCAATCCATGTCTTTTAAATCTGCAGTGTATTCTCCGTAGCGGATCTTCGCCCAGCCGTGCGTATCGAACAAGTCAGGCATGTCGTTTGCCGCCATTTTGACACGCAGCATATTTTCATAGTCCGGGCCAGGGAAGCTGATATCGATTTTGATGCCTTCATTTTCTTTTTCAAAATCATCTGCGATGCTTCTGAGCGTATTTTTTTCACTGTCGTTTGTCATTGTCGAAAACATCGTGAGCGTGACCTCTCCGCTCTTTCCGGCATTCTTTCCGGAGCAGCCCGCAACTATTGCAGACAAAATGATCAGGAGAACAAAAGAGAAAATGATTTTTTTCATCAAATTCACTCCAATTATCATATTTTGATGGCTAATAAAAAGCGCTTTCATTTTTTACTGGAATTTAGTAAATCCATTTGCGTCACCTCCTTTGAAAGCGCCTTATCTTACCATTAGCTCCGTTTGCTGAATCCGCAGCTTTCCCGAATAATCAGCTCTGAAGGTACGGTCACTTTCAGCGGCAGTTCTCTTCCTTTCATTCTGTCGAGCAGCAGCTTCACACCCGTCCGGCCCATCTCCTCTGTATGAACCTTTACGGTTGTCAATGGCGGATTAGCAAATTCGGATGCTTCAATGCCGTTGAAGCTGACGATGGCAACATCATCGGGAACGTTGAGTCCCGATTCGCGAAGAGCCCGGAGCGCGCCGATGGCCATCGAATCGCTGGCGATAAAAAATGCTTCGGGAACGCTCTTCTCAAGAAGCGCTTTTTTCATCAGTTCATAGCCTTGCTGCATCGAATACTCGCCGATATAAATGTGCTTGTCGTTTTCTGCACCGGTCATCTCCAGAAACGCAGTCAGCCGTTTGTCTTCGATTTCAATGGCGTTTGTCTCCTGATCGCTGATTCGAAAGTGCTCTTTTTCTCTTCCGCCGATATAACCAATCCTTGTATAGCCGAGCGATTTCAAATGGTTCAGCGCCCTCCCCGTCGCCTTCTCAAAATCGACGACAACCGAGTCGCGCAGTTCTTCATTGTCTGTATGGTTGATGTACACGACGTTGTTGAGCGCGCCCATGCACTGTTGCAAACCGGCGAAGTTGATCCTTCCGATGACGATTAAGCCGTCGACATCGTCTACAGGCTGATTTGAGCGGATGCTGCTCAGCTGAATAAATTTCGTAATAAACGCTCCTCTTTCAAAACACTCACTTTCAATTCCTTGCCTGATGGAATAAAAGTATGGATCGCTCAGCTCTTCTTCCTGCGATTGGCAGACAACAATGCCGATTCGCGGGTTTTCCCCGCTTCCTGAGGCATATACCTCACGGCGCCTGCGCGTGCTTTTATAGCCGAGCCGGGCTGCTATATCCAAAATCCGCTGCCTTGTTTCAGGCGCTACTGATAATGACTGGTCATGGTTCAGAACCCTTGAAACCGTTGTGCTTGATACTTTTGCCTGAAGCGCAATCTCTTTTATCGTCGCCATTTTCATCCCGTCCTGTCTTTAGAATCCATATTCACTAAACTTTACTAAAAATATCATAACAAACAAAGAAAGTGTTTTCAATATTAAAAAAATTAAGATTTTTCAATCGTAATCTTTTAGGACTTCTCTAGTTCCGGCTGCTGTTCCTGAAGCTGCTTATCTAAATCCTTCAGTTTTGCTTTCGCCTCATCAGACATTACTTACCAAAATATAAGAGGTTGAACATTGATTAACTTTGATTCTAAAATCCTTAACGTAGCCTCAAACCCACCAAATCCAAAGGACACAAAGGTAAGAAATTATTATTCGAATAAGAGTCTATTCAATTTATGGATTTCAAAAATTAAAGCACGGAACTTTTGGCGATTGAAATTTTAAAAGAGCAGACAGCAGCCTGCTCTTTTAGTTGTTTTTTTTCTGTATGTTTTTCATGGTTGCCTTATATAACCATCTTGAAACAAGATATGCTACATTTATTAGCAAATACAAAATAAACAAAAATAAAGATACTAAGAATACACCATTATTCCTTATAACAATCTCCTGAGAATTCATTGAATAAATCAATACATATAGATAAAAAACACAAAACATCAACAAAGCTTCAATAACAAAATTGAGAAATCCCCGTTTTTTCAATAAAATCTGAGAAAACACTACGTCTACAATCCCTACGACTACCACAGTGAGAACAAAAAACTTGAATAAAACGATCACAGAATCAAAAGTACCTTTTGTATTGATTGACACATCTGGTACCAAAGCCACCAATTTAAAGACTCCGAAGAATATCAAAAAAGGGGAAGAAATAAGAAATACACACATAATAAGAACAACCAATATTGCAAAAATATGATCCCCAATAGAGTAGTTTTTTTCTTTAGTTTTTTTACCCATTTATGACTATTCCTCTCTTTTTGTTGTAATTTAAATATACAATTTTGTTATAAAATTTGACCCAAGTTCAATCACCATAAGTAGTGGTGAAGAGGTATTCAAGGCCATAGCCGCGTTTATCATGCCATAATTTTAAATATTTTAGAGCTTATGTGTTGTTCATATCCTCCAATCCTTTACCTTTATCCGAAGAAAAATCCGCCCCGTTGCTCAGGAGCGGATGTTCAATATTTGTTCCGAGTATTCGTTTTAACCAACCATCTTTTCAGCAACCTGCATGTCGCCGGATAGCGAATGAGTTTCTGCCGCAAACCATCCCGTACATACGACGGCAGCAATCGCAGCAACAATGAACAGTTTTTTCATCACATTCCCTCCACTTTTTTCATTTTTTCTTCCGCTTTAATCGCTTCCAAAAAGAAATGTGCGGCCTCTTTATAAAGAGACTTTGATCTGTAAACATTGGCCGTTAAGAGTGAAAGTTCTCTGACGGTGTCGTATTGCTTTGCTTGAAACAGGATTTCAATATTGGCTTTGCAGTCTTTAACCGCCTGTTCACCACCTCCTGCATAAGCCGCATATAAAATATCGATTTTGGCGTCAAATATTTTATTCGCCGCGGATTTCGACCTTTCCTTCCCTTCTTTGTAAAAGGCTGCGGCGCGTTCATGGTCTCCGATTTTAAACAGCTCTTTGATCATTAAAAACACAACGTTGAAATAATAATCTGATGCAGCATATGCTTGATCATTCAAAACAATTTCCAAAAATTGAATGCTCTTGTCCGAATTGTCCATCGCCGCATAAAGCAAAGCAAAATTATGAAGGAGCTGCATTTCTTTAAAATGATCGCCGGCTTTTCTGACCGTATGGATTGCTTCTGTTAAATATTCTTCCGCCTCTGTATATTTCCCCATCTCGGTGTAATTTCCGGCCATTGTAATATAAGTCGAGACAAGGTTCATGTCATGGTCGCCATGGCCCTTAAAAATTTCCATCGCCTGCCGGGTATGATTTAAAGAGACGATATTCTGGCTCAAGTAATAGTAGAGCTTTCCGACTTTATCGTGAAATTGGGCAACTTCAATTTCATCATGTACAAGAGCAAGCTTCTTCTCGGCCATTTTATAGAAGCTGATCGCCTGCTCATAATTCTTTTTATACACTTCATAAGCTCCTGAAAACAGGTAGTAGTAATAGGATGTCATATGTGATGCAGCACTGTCGCCGGCCGTTACTTCGTGCTGCTCTATCTTTTTGCCTCTCGCATCGTAGAGCATAATTTTATGCCGCAGTTCCAGCAGGGAATAGTAGATCAAAACCTCCTGATCTTCCTCCATGTCTGCCAGCAGCGGTTTGATTTGTTCAAACAGTCTGATCGACTGTTCAGCATCGCTTCTTCTAATGGCGCGGTACCATGTATTCAGCATGTTGGCGACTTCTTCCGCGGCGATTTTGTTCATATGGAGCTCCTTTCTGCCGATATTCAATTTTTTTGTATTTTATTCATTATTCATATCATACTATATTTTTCCCCCTGTATAAATTAATAGTAATAGTTCATTTTACACAGTCTTCTGAATTCCCCACTGTTTCCGCTTCTTCATTAGGTCAAATGACTCTTCAAGAGCTGTGAAACCGGGACTGATCAGACAGCAAAAAGCACCCTTGCTGAAAGGGTGCTTTCGTATACTGCTGGCTTCAATATGAATACGAACTTGTACAGGTATAAGTGATGATCATATTTCCACATCATATATGAAGCACGCGGATCGAGATCATAGACCATCAGTGTATATCAGGATGTCTGCCCCGGGAGCACTTTTCCGTTTCCTCCAGCTGAGCTGCAGCTCAGTTCTTTTCCGTCTGTGTTTCTTTTCACATATGCATTTGCCTCCAAGCCTGAGGGCACTGCTTTGTCCGGCGTCATTTTAGCCCCTGCTGTTTTGAAAGAAGCCGCTAGATTTTAACATCTCAATTCCGAATGGTTTACTATATGCATCTTATCAGTCTGGCTGTCACCTTTGTTGTGCCGCTTGAAGCGCAATTACAGTAAATGGGTCTCTTCACACTTCATCTGACTGAGCATTTCCTAGAAGTCATAAGCTTTTACTAACTAATGATGTTTAGCTGCTTTATTGACAGATGGCAAATTACTTTCATCTATTAAATATGTTGCAATCAATGCGATGACTAACAGAGCTGCTGCAAAATAAAATCCTATATTCATACTTCCTGTAGTGTCTGTCAGCCAGCCAGTAATATACGGAGCTAAAATGGAACCTAACATTCCAACAAAGTTGTAGAATCCAAATGCTGTACTTAATGATTGCTTGGGTGCATTATTTGCTACAACAGCAATTAAAACGGGGTTAACGCTAATTTTCCCTACAATTCCATACACAATTAGTGTCATATACAAAATTGGTAAGCTATCAAAGTAAACAATTGCAGCTGTTGATAAAATACCAAACGGTAACATCATGAGCAATACTGGTTTACGCCGGCCTAACTTATCTGACAGCCAACTAAAAAATAATGAACCTGGAATCGCTGCCCATGGAACAAGTGATGCAACAAAGGCAATATTTCCTCCGGTTAAACCGCGTGCTGTTTCTAAATAGTATGGTAACCAAGTAATAATCATAAAGAATCCGTAAATAGAGCAGAAAATAATAATATATGCCAAAATTAAGTTTCTATTAAATAAAGATGAAAACTTAAACGGTTCAGCGGTACTTTTAACCTCTTGATCAGTTGTCGGCTTGTCTTTAATTACTATTGCCATTGCGAAGCCGATCAGTACAACCGGTACTGCAATCACAAAAAATGGAACTCTCCATCCGAATCCCCATTCTCCTACAACATAACTGGAGATATAATAGCCAATTGAAGTACCAAAAGCCATCCCTGCATTAATCACAGCACTACCTAATGTTAAGCGGTTCTTCGGGATCATTTCGGATGATATTCCATATTGCGGCCCATAATATACCCCCTGAGCCATACCAACCATAAGCCATGCAGAGATAAACAGAAAGAATGTAGGCATCATCCCTGTAACTGCTGCAAGCGAGCCAAATAGAATAACACCTGGAACCAACACTCGTTTTTTTCCAATTTTATCTCCTAATATTCCTGCAGGAACGTTCATACCTGCATAACCGATGAAAAATATACTCATAATTAAGCCAAGTTGTGCCTTGCTTAATGAAAACGCTGATTCAATATCCCCCATAATCGGGTTTAATATGGTTCGCGTTGCATAAAGAGCTACCCAACCGAAGAAAAATACTATGACAACTTTTACCCAATAGGGAACCAGTGGTTGTTTTCCGTTACATTCAACTGATCCCGCCTCTTTTGTCATCCAACTTCCTCCTTCACCTTTTAAATGATCCATTATTCCCCACTCATCTTTTGACTTTCGATTTAGGGCTTCATAGGTTGTTTCTTTTCGAAATCTGTCTGCTCAGCATAAAGAATCCCATTATAAAGATTGTTCAGAAATTTTCGATCGAAATGACACATCAAATGTGGTCATATCTGAAAAAGGAGGAATTTTGGCTTTTTATCCTCCTTATGAACATACACGGATTGTCTTATTTTGTTATGCGTGTCCCCGCTTTTCCATCTAGTGCAGCTGCCGCTTGATCCAATGAACAAATCATTGCCTCTTTACCTAACTTTGCAAATTCTATAGCCGCTTGCATCTTTGGCAGCATACTACCGGCAGGAAATTGCCCTTCTGCCACATATTGTTCTGCTTCTTCTACCGTAATTCGGCTTAGTTTTTGCTCATTTTCTTTGCCGAAATTGATAAATACATTTGGTACGTCTGTCAACATCATGAAAACATCAGCATTTACTTGTTGTGCAAGCTTTAATCCTGAACGATCTTTGTCTATTACTGCTTCAAGACCGTGTAATAGACCGTTGTCGTCACGATATACAGGTATACCGCCGCCGCCAGAGGAGATAACAATCGTTTCATCAATTAAACGTCGAATCTCTTCTATCCCATGGATCACTTTCGGTTCTGGGGAAGGCACAACTCGTCTATAGCCACGCCCTGCATCTTCTGACATAGTAAACCCTTTTTCTTCTAATTGCTTCGCTTCTTCCTCTGAATAAAATACTCCTATTGGTTTCGTTGGTTTTTCAAATGCTTTATCATACTTGTCCACTTCAACCATTGTTAGAAATGTAGCTACATTCGCAGCAATGCCCCGTTCTTTAATATGGTTTTTTAAAGCTTTTTCCAGCATATAACCAATGAATCCCTGTGATTCTGCGTTACAAGCATAGATTGGCAGCGGTTCAACGACATTTTTGGCAGCTTCATTTTGAGCAATAATATTCCCCACTTGCGGACCATTGCCATGTGTAATCACAATTTTATGTCCTGCTTCTTTAATTTCAATCATATGACGTGTTGCAGAGATGACATTTTTGAATTGATTAGCATAAGTTGCTTCTTGTTTTGGCTGTAAAATTGCATTACCTCCTAGTGCGATTACTACACTTTTCCCCATTTCTTTCTCTCCTTTGTTAAAGCCATATAAATTCCATATAAAGTATCCATCCCAGAAGAAGAACCTACTTTTATAAGACTTTTCATACTTTTCAAAGATGAATCATGTTGTAATTTTGTAATTTTTGAACTAAACAAGCCTTCTATAGCACAAGTTAAAAAGCGCGTGCTGACAAGGGTTGTTAAGGGTTCTCTGATTAGACTTCCCAATGTTTCAAGGTGTTTTTCGGCGATAAAAGAGTTGATGAAATGTCCATATAATATACCGACCAGTATATCGTCACCCGTTGGCGTTAAACCTTGGCCCCGACCAATAAAGTAACGAAGCTCTTCCTCCAAATTTTCAGTTGGATCGTGTAATTTATTTATCAAGTCCGACACATGAGCTGATTTAAAATCAGTAGATTCATACGATTCAAATGAAATTTGTTTGACGTTTTCTTTTAATTTATTTATATTTGCATGTTTAAAATCCGTATATAACGGAAGTATTTCCGCATTAAAATTGAGTTCAAAACGGTTGTGGGAAAGATGGTTATTGTGAACGTGAAATGTATGTCCCACCTCAAGACCGGCTTTTAATGTTTGCTTCGTTTGTGAGTCAAGCAAGATTCCAAATGGAAAGGTCCCATTTTCATTTGTGCCGATAAATATCAATTCATCATTCCGATCAACAATATTCAAACCTTTTTCAAAAATGCTGTGCACAGTAAACGTTTTTCCCTCAGTTAATAACTGAAGTGCGATTGAACCAATCGCACTTGCCTGTAAAATCATCCTTGAAAACCTAGTTTTTCAGCATATGCTGTGATTGCTTTCTCAAAACATTCGATTGGAGGATGAACTGTACCAGCACCAATTTGCCCATACCCAGCAATTTTATGTGCAATACCTGTGTTGATTACCGGCGTGATACCTGTTTCAACAACTTTACGTGCATCAATACCTAAACACGCTCCTTTGAAGTCCCATGTCGGAATAACAAAGTTCGGATTTTCTCCAACACAGATTTCAGCCATTTGATTGCTTGTTTCAAGCGCATCATTAAATCCACCTGTTCCAACAAAACGTGTTACTGCAGGGGCAGCAATCATTGCTACGCCGCCAACACCGATTGTTTCTGTAATCGCTGAATCACCGATATCTGTGTTTGCATCTTCCGCTGAGTAGCCAGTAAAATATAACCCTTGCGGTGTATGAACAGGTGCTGTAAACCACTCATCTCCCATACCTGCAATACGGATGCCAAAGTTTTCACCGTTTCGGCACATTGCAGTAACGACTGTACCATGTTTGATTGTACGAGCTGCATCCATTATTGCTTTTCCAGTCGCCATGGCAATGTTTAAGAAAAATTGGTCTGTATCAGCTAAAAATTGGATCACTTCTGTCCTTTGTTCGTTTTCAACATCATCTAATGCGGCAATTACTGGAGCAACTTCTTTTAAGAACACCAATGATGCTGCAATATTGCGCTGGTGAAATTCATCCCCCATTGCAATAGCTTTAGCCATCAATACATTAATGTTTATGCCACCATCAATTTTTCTTAATGCCTTACTTAACACCGGACCCAACACATCTTTCATCCAGTGCAGGCGATTGATTACCTGCTCATGATAAGCACCGAAGCGTAATACTGCACCAATGCCTTCGTTCATTTGACAGTACGCCTCGTTGCCGCTCTCTTTGTTCATAACAACAAGAACTGGCATATTAGGTGATGTAATGCCTCCCATTGGTCCAACTGCATTCACATGATGACATGGAATAAATGTAATCTTATTGTTTTCAAGCAGTCCACGCGCGTCCTCTTCATCTTCTGCCCATCCTTCAAAAAGAATCGCTCCAACACAAGAGCCTTGCATAGGATCTGTCATATTTTCATATTTAATTGGAGGCCCGGCATGTAATAACACATAATCTTCTAATTCAGGAATCACAGACTTGGCAGGTACAACATCCGTTAAGAATGGTTCAGCTGCTATGATCTTCTGGATAACAGCTTCGTTCGCTTCATTTATTGTTTTGTACCCCATTAAATTGTCTCTCCTTCATAGTAGTTTAGAAATTGAAGTACTTTCATTAACTTTTCATCACCGCCGGCAATTGGCCGCCAGTTAAATTGAACACACTCTGATCCGCTGTTCTGAACAGCTGCTGTAAAACTTTTCAGCCCAATATTGATGACACTTGGTTTCGTATTGATTAAGGAGATAATTTTTTCGTCTACTGTCAAGTCTTCTTGGGTATGTTCAAATTTTTGTATATCTAGGACTGGCTGTTCCACTTTTCCTCCTGCCAGTTTAATCGCTGTACGAACCATTTGGTCGTTTGTCTCACAAATCATTGCTCCACTTTGTTTTAAGGTGTCAATTTGCTTTTCGTAACCTTGAGGATCTTGGGCTGTACCTACAACTGTTGCAAGTACTGCAAGTTCACGACCACTCTGTTGTGCATTGGCTAAAATACGTTTAATGGCGGGTGCTAATTCATTTGCCATATCATCATGACTGCCATAGCCAATGACGTTATCAATCATGATGACTGCTGTTTCAGGATCGTTTCCAGAAGTTTCAAGCATTTCGATGCGTTTTTCAGGATCAATCATCGGGTGTGGCTTCCCTTGGGTGTAAGTATCATCGCCTAAGTCAATAATTTCATGATGTTTTGTTTTTAGGATATAGGCATCTTTCTTCTCTTCAGGTACTTCCTCTTTGAATGCCTCTTTCACTAACACAGCTGCTTCAGCTGCCAAAGTACCACCTGAGTAATAACCTTTAATACCAACTTGCGAATCTTTTAACGACACGTTTACATTTTCAACCACTGTCGGTTCAAAATTCGGTTTGTCACCATTTGATAATTGAACAGATACAACCGCTGCTTCTTCAAGTGTGTACGCATGATAAATATTTTCTTCCTGATAAATTGGTTGATCTCCTAAAAATAACGTAACAACCGGTTTTTCAATATTTCTTAATACGTTTAATACTTTTTGCCGCACTTCCTCTGCAGGCGGTTTAGAAATGACTGTAATCACTTTTACTTTTGGATCTTGATTCAATGCTTTGATACTGTCTAAAACCGTGATAGCACCAACCTCTGTTGATAAATCCCGACCGCCTGTACCAATTGCGTTTGTTACACCTTTACCATAACGGTCAATGATGCTTGTCACTTCCTGAATCCCTGTACCTGATGCACCGACAACGCCAATATCTCCTTCATTCACGATATTTGTAAATGCAAGCGGCACACCATGAATAATTCCAGTACCGCAGTCTGGTCCCATGACTAATAATCCTTTTTCATGCGCCTTTTGTTTCAACTTAACCTCATCTTCTTTAGATACATTGTCGCTGAATACAAATACATGCAATCCTTCATTTAATGCATTTTCCGCTTCCATTGCTGCATACTGACCCGGAATGGAAATCAATGCCAAGTTCGGGTTGTTCGCAAGCTCCATTGCGCGCTTCCAGTTATGTGCTTCTTTGTCTTCAGATGTATTTTGTGAAGCGGAATCACCTTTTAAAGCTGCTTCTACTTCTTTTTTCACTTCCGATACTTTTTCTTCTTGATTTGTATCTATAACGATGACGATGTCATTTGGGTTTGCTTTTTCCAATTCATCTGTGCCCAAACCCGAAGATTTAAAAATGTCTTTGTTAGCTGGTGTTCCCATCATGATCGATACTTTGTTTACACCATCTATTGCAGATAACTTGTTTGATAAAAGCATTAACACGATAGAATCTTGATAGGTGTTTTCTTTTATAATTGTGTATAACATAATGATCCTCCATTTTGTTATTCTGCAAATCTATTCTTTCCATGATAACGATTAAAATGAACATCGCCTGAAACGAGGTAGTTATAAATATCGTCTACAATTTCAATTCCTTCTTTATCATATTTGGCACTTCTTAATTTACCGCGCTCACCCGGATAATAAATTTCCCCATAGCCTTCTGCTGCCGGTTGTGCTTTTAATTCATCGAGCATCGTCGAAATCTGTTGTTTAAAAGCGGTTAAGTCTGTGAAGTATGCTGGGTTGATCACAATATGAATTTGCCCTAAATCGCGACCTTTTGTCAGGTCTTGATACATGGAAGATACATGTACGCCATGAGGTACTCCAAGAAGACTGCCTGATAAGATATCCACCATCATCATCAATCCATAACCTTTTGGACCAGCAATTGGCACAAGTGCATGGACATCTCTTGCATTCGTTGTTGGTGCACCGGCTGCATCTACTGCCCATGTTTCCGGGATCGATTCATTTTTACTTCTTGCATCCAATACTTTTCCCCATGCCTGAACAGTTGTCGCCATATCAAATGTGATCATGCGTTCATCAGCCGATGGTGCACTAAAAGCAATTGGATTGGTGCCAAAGTATGGTTCTGTCCCTCCAAACGGTACGACCATTGGATCTGACTGGCACATGCTTAAAGCAACCATGTCTTGTTCTGCTGCCATTTCAACAAAGTAACCCAATGCACCACTATGCGAGATATTCTTCATGCCAACAACAGCAACACCTGAATTTTTTGCCATTTCGATTGCTTTTTCCATCGCTTGTTTTGCTGCTTGGTGACCTGGACCATTATCTCCGCTAAAGACAGCGGATGCAGGTCCTGTTTGTTCAAATGTGTAGGTTGGGTTTGCTGTAATACCGCCTTTTGCGATTCGTTCGGCATAGTATTCCACACGTACTGCACCATGGGAATGGATTCCTCTATGATCGGCGAATGTCAATACATCTGAAACATCGTGTGCGGCTCCTTCATTTAATCCAGCTTTGATTAGCTTCTGTTTGATTAAATGAAACAGCTCCTGCTTAGATACACGCACCTGATTCCCTCCTTCCATTACATGATTAGTAAATTTTGTCTGACTCTAAATAATCTAAAATTTCCTTTGTAACTGGGATACCTGTTTTTTTATACTGTTTCATCACATCTATTTGAATTTCACCGGGATAATACACTTTGTCAAATCCTTCAGCAGGCGGGTTGTCATGTAATTCTTCAACCATTTGAGACATTTTTTCCAAGAATTGCTCCTTCCCGCCAAAGTATTCAGGATTGATTACGAGATGAAGCTGCCCTAAGCGACGGTACTCTGATAAATCTTTATACATGGAAGTGACATGCTTGCCAAATGGCAAGCCGAGTAAACTCCCCGATAAAATATCAACCATCATCATTAACCCGTATCCTTTAGGCCCAGCCATTGGTAATAATGCATTTACCTTAAACGGGTCTGTTGTTGGTGCTCCATTTTGATCAACTGCCCATGAGTCTGGGATAGATTTGTTTTTACTTCTTGCATCTAAGATTTTCCCCCAGGCTTGTACCGTTGTTGCCATATCAAAAAGTATTGGACTACCATCTTTTCTAGGCACACTAAAAGCAATTGGGTTGGTGCCAAAGTACGGTTCGGTACCGCCAAATGGCACAACCATGGGATCAGATTGACATACAGTTAATGCCACCATACCTTCTAATGCTGCTTGACGTACATAATAACCAATCGCACCACTGTGCCCCATTTCTTTTACACCGACAACACCGATACCTGATGTTTTTGCTAATTCGATCGCCTTTTTCATTGCTTGATAACTTACATAATGTCCTAACGCATTATCTCCGTGATAAATCCCTGATGCTGGACCCGTTTTTTCGAAGCTTAGGTTTGGTTTCAGGTTATATCCACCTTTTAATGTACGTTCGGAATAGTATTGCATTCTCACTGCACCATGTGAGTGAACACCTCGTTCATCCGCAAAAATGAGTAAGTCTGCTGTTTTATCCGCTTGTTCTTCAGGTAAGCCTGCTTTCACTAATTTATCTTTCATTAGCTGCCGAAGATGGTTACTATCTACATACACTAATGGTTCACTCATTAAAATTGCCCCTCTTTATAGATTAATATCTCTATTCGCATCCTTTGAATAAATATACGAGAATGGTTCATCCAAACCGATTGCATAGGTTGCTTGCGGCGTATAAGCTCCCATAAAAATATAGTCACCTTTGTCAACTGGCATCCACTCGTTGTCTAAGTTGTAAACACCCCGTCCACTTAATATATAAGCACCATGTTCTTGAACGTGCGTTTCAATGTAACCATGCGAAGCACCTGGCTCAAATGAAAGAATATGAATGTTCATGTCATATGCGAGTTCTTTTGGCAGTAAATCTTGAATTAATACTTCTTTCATACCTTCATAGGCTTCTTGTTTGATATCATTCACATGACCCGTAACAATTTCTGGTGTATGTCCTTTAAGCGGCTGATAACGCTTTTTGTATAAAAACAAACGGCTGTCCTCACCATTATTATTATTATCAAACGTCAATTGTAAGTGTGGAGGTACATATAAGAAGCCGCCTTTTGTTAGTTCGTATTTTTTACCATCCGCAAAAGCGTTGATTTTACCATATTCAACGTACACAAATGATTGGATACCATCACCGGCAAAACCGGTTTTGTTTCCGCCCTGGTTTTTAACTGTTACCAAATAATCTACAAACCTTGCACCTAAACGCGGAGATCCTAAAATGGTTACATCACAATCCTCAAAGCCAGGTACAACATTATGAACCAGGCCATCAGGTGTGATTACCGCATAATTATCTTTTTTTATTACTGAACGTGTTTCTAATAAACCTTCTCTGTATCCTTGATTATGATTTAAGTAACTCATGAGTATCTGGCTCCTTTTCATTCTTTATAAGCTAGTTCATACAATACGTCTTTCAATACTTCAATCCCCTTCACAAGGTCTTCTATCTTCGTTTCTTCATTGGTATTGTGGCTAATTCCGCCAATAGAAGGTACAAACAACATTGCTGTAGGAACAAAATCCGCAAAAATTTGTGCATCATGACCTGCACCAGATGGCATCAATTTATAGCTGTCCCCCACATTATCCTTAGCCGCTTGTTCAACGATTTGAATGATTTCTTTATCCATCAATGACGGTGCTTCATCCATCCATAAATTAATGTCATAAGTCATGCTGTTTGCTTCCGCTACCGCTTTAACTTTATCTTCAATTTCTCTCGCAAAATCATTTAATAGTTGTTGATCAATATGACGACAGTCTATCGAAAAAGTAATTTCTCCAGGAACGACATTTACGGTGTTTGGAACAGGAGTGACATGTCCAAACGTTAATACAAGTGGCTCCCCAATTTCTCTAGCTCGTTTCGTTAAGTCTGTTACAATTTCACTATACGCAACAACTGTATCTCTGCGTAATGACATCGGAGTTGTGCCAGCGTGATTTGCTTCACCTTTCAAGTTAATTGTGTAACGTTTTTGACCGACAATCCCAGTTACAACACCAATCGCTTTATTTTCCGCCTCTAATACTTTCCCTTGTTCAATATGTACTTCAACAAATGCTTTAATATCGTCACGAACATCATCTGTTTTTCGGTAATCAAAACCAGATTCGTGCATAGCATCTTCGAATTTAATCCCTTCAGCATCTTCTATTGTGTCAACATCCGCTTTTTTGGCTAAATTAAAAAAGTTTTTACTTCCCCAAAATGTATATGGGAATCGACTGCCTTCTTCTTCTGCAAGCGATAAGACTTCTATTGTTCGTAATGGTTGACCGTATTTTTCTTTTAAATATTTCACAGCAACCAGTGCAGATAAGATACCGAATTGTCCATCTAGATGACCACCTTCCACAACTGTGTCGATATGTGATCCTGTTAAAATAGTTTCTTCAGCATATTTACTTCCAACAAGACGACCAGATAAGTTCCCAACATCATCAAAGCTTACTTCTAAACCTTCTTCCTTGAATGTTGCTTCCAGCTCGCGAACTGCATCAATCCATTCAGGAGAGTATAACAGACGCGTAATACCGCCTTGTTCTAAACCGCCAAAACTTGTGAACTTCTTATCCAACGTTTCAAAGGTTGATCGAATATCCATACTTTTTCTCCTCCTTTCTCTATTTACTTTCATCATAGAACCCTGTTTACAACCATTCATTGACATAACCAACAATAATGGAAGAGCATTTTATGCACTTTCAACAAATACACCTTTTAATGGTATCTAGATAAAAGAAAATCACAGAGCGCTCGCTTAAAGATTGGAGCGAAGCGACATCTCCTGGTTTTTGACGATTGACGATTTCTCTTACCCAACAAATAAATAAGGTGCAAATTTTATACTTCCTTATTCAATAAAAAAACTACCCTATAAATCAATAAAAACCATTGATTTATAGGGTAGTTTATCTGTTTCATTACATCATAAATGATATGCCAAGAGTCAGGATACATATGAGCAGCAGCAATTCCAGGCTGTACCTTAATGTATTTACTCCCCAACCAACATGTGCAATTAACACCTAATAAAAATTCCTCTTTATCTCTCACGAAATGGCAGATGAATGAATCGAATCTTCAAAAGAACAATCTGCCTTTACATCTTCCTTTGCCTCAAATTCCTGACAGGGCACCTGTCCCGTCACTCAAGGAATAAATCTTCCTACTTTTTTATCTGAAATCCCATTTTCTTTATCATAGATTTCGACACCACGAAGGATTGTTTTCACTACCTGTGCACCAATTTCGCGGCCGATATATGGACTAATTTTGTGTCGATATGCTAAGTCCTCAGCTTTTAATTGATAAGGTGCATCTTTCTTAATAAATACGAAATCCGCATCCTTCCCTACTGCAATACTGCCTTTTGATGTAAGATTAAAACGTTTCGCAGGGTTTGTAGCAATAATGGCTGCAAATTTGGATAATGACATATTACGCTTTTGCACACCCTCATCAAATAATACGTCAACATTATTTTGTACACCTGCGATACCCCCCCAAGCTTCAAATGCATTATCCGTAGCTTTTAAGTCCGGGGTACATGGTGAATGGTCTGATGTTACGAATGAAATATCTCCGTTTAATACCCGATTCCACATGCCTTCTAAGCGTGATTGCTCACGGATTGGCGGAGAGCATTTTACAACTGGTCCGATATGATCTAGTTCTTCTTTATAGAAATATAAATAGTGTGTACATGTTTCGCATGTAATATCGACCCCTTCCTGTTGTGCTTTGACAATTTCATCTACGCCTTCTTCACAAGCTATATGAACGATGTGTACACGACATCCCGTTTCTTTTGCAAATAGAATTATTTTTCTAATCGGTTCTACTTCAGTAAATGCGGGTCGGGAATCTACATAAGCGCGTAATGAAGTTTCACCATTTTTAGATGCTATTTCCCCTAATTTATCCGTAATTGCAGCATTTTCAGCATGTACAGATAATATTTTGCCTGTCTTTGCAATTTGTTTCATACCTTCGTAGAGGGAATAGTCATCCACGTTCATGAAATCTCCTTCTATAGAACGGTCACCACATGTTGCTACAAAACATTTATATGCCACAACACCGTTGTTATCTAACTCTTGAATACCCCCATCCAAGTTAAATGGCACTAAACCGCCGTAACTCGCAACATCTACAGATAATTTTCCTTTTCCAGCTTTAAATTTTTCTTGAATAGATTCCTCATCTACCGTTGCTGGCACTTGATTTAATGGCATTTCAATAATCGTTGTTACACCGCCTTTTGCAGAGGCACGTGTGCCTGTGTCATAGCCTTCCCATTCATCACGATAGCCGCCGCCCGGCTCTGTGATATGCACATGTGCATCAACCATACCTGGAGATACAATCGATCCTTTTGCATCGATAATTTTTGCACTTGTCCCCAAATCCTTACCGATTGCTGCGATTTTGCCATCTTTAATCCCTACTTCGACTTCTTGTTCACCATTTTCTAGAATGACTAATCCATTTTTGATAATTGAATCAAAATTCATCAAAATCATCCCCTCTTTTAATGGTTGGATATAAAATACTACCTTTCGTAGTCAGTTCATAGCTCATAATATTACCGAGTCATCACCAGCATGAATCCCCCAGATAGGCAGACTACCAAAAACAATGCAAATCATTGGATTTAAGATAGCAGTAAATTTATTTAATGTTTCAGCGCCACCGATACCGATCGCAAAGCTAATGATCCAGAATAACAAGAAAGCTATTAACCCCGGATCGTAATGTCTTAAATGGTAGCCCACCACTATCATTAAAACTGGGGAAAATCTTATTTAATAGAATCAATAAAGCTTGTGAACCAGGAAATCCAAGCCGCAACACCACAGAATACACCTGACAGTCACACCTATATCACCAGGCATGCCTTGAACCTGTGTATCCGTTTACAACAAGTCATAAGGCTGTCTAAAAAGGAACTTATAACAAGGGATACTATTACATGAAACGGTGATAATCCCAGTCGTAAAAACCACCAACAGCTGTATAATTCGGAATACTGCGCACTGCTCCCATCCACAACGTGAAAAAATAAATGAGGATGAAATTCTTTGTTCAAGTGATCTTCGGCATGATATCTTTGTTATAACCACACTTTTCAAAAAACGAAGAATCATGTTCAAGCATAATGATTCTCCTTTAATATTTTTAACTAAAGGATTATACGTATAATTACCTTCAAAAACAGTGTACTATCAGAGTGAGAAATTATCCTTGTAACATCTGACATATTTCATTTTTATTTTATCTTTTTCTAACAAAGATAAGGAGGTAGCCTTGATGACAACATTAAAAGAAATATTATCTGTACTGCAATTTTCAGATTTAACATTGCTGAATGAGCAGGGCGATTTGGAACGAGTGGTAGAAATGGTTGATATTACAGAAACGCCTGATATTAAAAATTTTACAACGCCGCACTCACTTATCGTCACAACAGGAATGAGCTATCAGGATGATCAATCCGGACTAATCAGTCTTATTAGTGAGTTAAATGATATACAAGTTGCTGGTCTCGGTATCAAGCTATCCCGATTTTTAAAAAAATTAGATGATGAGGTTATTGCATTTGCAAACAAATTAAAATTCCCAATTATTGAAATTCCAGAAAGTTGGAATTTAGGATCCATTACTCATCATATATCGTCATTTATCTTGGATGAAGAAACAGAAAAATTACACTTTGCATTAGATATCCAACAAGAGTTAAATGCTATGCTTATGCAAGGGTTAAGCCTGAACATGATGATTGAACGTTTAAGTAGACTTATAAAGGTCCCTGTCATGCTGCTAAATTCTTTTCATCAAGTTGAGTCAGCGAGTCATCACTTTCATCAACACTCAGAACATGTTCAAAAAAACCTTAATTATTTCAGAAGATATTTAAATTCAGAGCAAATCGAACCAAATCATAATGGTGTATTACAGGAAGAATATGCCATATTTAAGGTTCCTGCATTTAAATATTTTCCGTATTATCTTATGATTTCAAATGTTAATTTGCTCAACTATCCGTTTAGTTTATTAACAATAGAACAAGCAGTCAACACACTTAGTCTCGCAATTTATAAAAATAGTAAAATCAAAGAAGCAGAGCAGCAGGACGTAAACCATTTTTTTACATCACTTATGTCCGAACATCCTGATAACCTTGTTTCACTAACACAACACACCGACCTTTTAAAAAAATATCACATTCAACCTTCCAAATTCTATCAAGTGATGATTTGTGGAATTGACAAAGAAAAAAATGTAGAAAATAGCGCCTACTTAAATGAGCGATATCAGATGACTTTTGAGTGGCTAACGCATAAGTTTACTGGGATTGACCCTTCCATTAGCATATATATGTCTCACGGTGAACGCAGATTTACGATACTTTTACAAAGAAGACATCATTATTATTTGGAATACTGCAGATATATCCAAAAAGAGTATCAGCTATTTTTTAATAGCTCCCTTTCATTTGGCATTGGTAATGAGGTCTCCGAGCTTTCACAATTACCACTGTCTTTTTTCGAAGCGAATGAGGCTTATGATAATAAATATGAACAAGGCGAAATGGAATTTATAGAGCCCTATAAATCCAAAAGCGTAGAAGAATTATTGCAACTCATTCCAACGAATAAATTAAAGCCATTTATCATTTACACACTTGGTCCTTTAGCTTATCCCCAAACAATGAAGGAAAAAGAACTCAGATTTACATTAAATGTTTATATGGCCAATCAATGTGATCTTACAAAGACCTCAGAAGATATTTTTATTCACCGTAATACTGTGAAATATCGCATTAAAAAATGCGAAGAGATATTAGGTCAATCTGTAGAATCTCCTGATACATCACTGAGCATTCGATTGGCATTATTTGCTTCAGAGAAAATATCGTTGTAAATCAAAAGGAGAACCACTGGAAGTTTTCTGTTCTATTTATTTAGTTAGCTACTGTTTTATTCTGTCTTAACATAACCACAAGGAAAAATAGCAACGCTGCTGCTGCAAGAAGGATGGTTGCAATATAGAATGCTAATACTTGCGAGCCGGTTACATCACCAATATAACCAGTAAGTGTTGGTGCAATAACAGATGAACTCATTCCAAAGAAGTTAAAGAGAGTTAATGCTCTGGCAACTCTATCTCCTGATACGGAATCAGATACATAAGTTATTAAAACTGGATCAATCGCAAGTTTACCTAATAAGCCATATAAAATTAACGCAATATACAATACTGCAGGATTTGGTGCAAATACTGTCAAACTAATTGTTACTGCTGCAGCAATTAATAGAAATAAAATTAAACGCAGACGCAAATGTGCATTTTTATCTATATATTTAGTAAATATCAAAGCACCAGGTACTGCAGTGACCGCAACTAGTGCAGCTACATACCCTACTGAACCTTGAGCAAATCCTTTTTCTGCTACAAGGAAGGATGGCAACCAAGTTACAATCATATAATAGCCATAGCATGTTGCAAAATACACAAAATATACAACTAATTGTCTTGGAGAAAATAAGCTTTCATTTTGAATCTCTGTGCTTTGTACGGCGTCTTTCTTCTCTTCAGCCACTTCCTTATCCGATGTTTTATCTTGTTTAATAAACAACACAAACACAAATGTTACAGCTACAATAACGATAGCTGTTATAAAAAGCATATAATTCCATTGAATTTCAAAACCGCCTACTAAAACCGATGATCCGATTAGTCCAATTATCATCCCTAATGCTGAACCGCTATTTATAATCGCATTGGAAAAGCTTTTTTTATCTTTAGGCGTATGTTTGGCTGATAAGGAAAAGGCTGCACCGTAATATGAACCAGTCGAAATACCAGCCAATAACGATCCAATGTATACTTGCATGATAGTTGAACTTGTGCCAATTACAAATGCAGCTAGCGCAAAAACGATAAATGCAGGAATTAACACCTTTTTTTGTCCAAATTTATCAACAAGTGCCCCTGACGGAATTTGCATACCCGTATATGCAAAGAAATAAATAGAAGCAACCAACCCCATCTGTGTGTCACTAATATTTCCTAATGATTCTTGAATCTGCGGATATATTGGCGTAAGTATTGTGCGATAAATCCAAATAGCTACCCACCCTAAACACAATGCAATAATGATCTTTTTGTAATAATTGGGGTCATGTTTAATTGTTTTTTCCACGGTATGAGACGCTCCCTTCTTATTATTTAATCTATTTTTTATTTAATTAAATTGTAGGTTGTAAGCCAGTCAATAACATTGTTCACTTTCAACAAAAACAAAAGTAACATTATACATTTTAGACAAAAGGCGTCGCTTAAAAATGATTCATCGATAGAAGCTGATCTTATGACTCTTTTTTAAAACTAACTTGGAGTACCCAATTTAACTTCCCGAATAAATAGGAAGCTCCACAAACGTTGATATAACAGTGTTGTTAACGTTTTGAGAACTGAGGTCCACGATGAGCGCCCTTAAGACCGGCTTTCTTTCTCTTTGAAAATTTAAAAATTCTCCGATATATATAGCGAATGCCGCTAAATAAGGAGGAGAGCCGGATGAAAAAATTATGGAAAATCGCGGTTTCCGCTGCAATGTTCGTCGGTTTTTTTGCAAATTCACCCCGCATTCAAGCGGAAAGCAATAAGCAGGAAAACGAAGTCATTGTCGTATATAAAAATGCCAGCGGAAAAGAAACTGTCATCGAACAAGCAGAAACGGTAGAACACGTTTACCGGCACATTCCCGCAGCCGCTGTCACTGCGGACGACAAAACAGTGCGCGAACTTGAACAAGATCCCGACGTTCTGTATGTCGAAGACAACCTCCCGGTAGCTGCTGCCGACAGCACCGCTCTAAAAGCTGTCTCCAGCAGCACAGCGCAAAACGCCTCCGCGTTTTCACAGTGGAACATCAAGCCGATTCAAGCCACGCTGGCTTGGAATAAAGGTTTGACCGGGAAACAGGTGAAGATCGCGGTTATTGACAGCGGGATTTCTCCCCACGAAGAGCTGTCAATCGCAGGCGGCACATCGATGGTCGGCTATACCGCTTCATACCGTGATGATAACGGCCACGGAACACATGTTGCCGGAATCATCGGAGCGAAGCATAACGGACGGGGGATCGACGGCATCGCGCCTGGCGTGCGGCTGTATGCCGTAAAAGCGCTGGACCGGAAGGGTTCGGGGGATCTGAGAGGTATCTTACAAGGCATCGATTGGTCGATTCAGCACGGAATCGATATCATCAATATGAGCCTCGTCGTTTCAGGCGACAGTCAAGTTCTCCACGATGCAGTAGATAGAGCATACAAAAGGGGAATCATTTTAGTCGGCGCGAGCGGAAATGCCGGAAACGGAACATCCGTTTATTACCCGGCCGCCTACAGCAGCGTCATTGCCGTCTCGGCCACCAATGAAAAAAATCAGATCGCTTCATTTTCCAACACCGGCAGCGCCGTCGAGTTTTCCGCTCCCGGCACATCGATTATCAGTACATCTTCCGATCGCGGCTATGCAATCGGAAGCGGCACTTCACAGGCAACGCCGCACGTCACCGGAATGTTTGCACTTTTGAAACAGCTGTACCCAACCGCTTCAAATACTGAGTTGCGCAAGAAAATGCAGTTTTATACAAGCGATTTGGGCGCCCCCGGCCGTGATCATTTGTTCGGCTACGGATTAATCCGCTTCAAAGAGGTCACACAGCCATTGGAAAAAGCGCAAAAAGCAGTCGGACAAGCGGAAAAGACAAAGAAAAAAGCGGACATTCAAGCCGCACAAAAAGCGATCGAACCGCTGCCTGCAAACGCCGATAAAACCGCTTTGAAAAAAAGACTCGATACTGTTAAAGAGCAGCTTAAAAAAACAGCCGAAAGCAAAATGAAACTCGCTGAGAAGCAAAAAAAGAAAACCAATGCCGATGCCGCCCAGAAAGCGGTCAATGAACTCGACAGCGGCACTTTCAAAACGAATTTGCAAAAACGGGTCAATGCGGTCCGCTCAAGCCTCTTGAACACCGCAAAGCAAGCCGTTGCCAAAGCTGAAAAAGCGGCGACAGACTCAAACCTCGGCAAAGCGCAAAAAGCGATCAATGAGCTTCCTGCCGGAAAAGACAAATCAAATCTGCAAAAAAGGCTGAACACCGCGAAAAAGCAAGCCGCAGCAGCCTATAACAAAAAAGTGGCAGCGGCGAAAGCCAAAGTCAAAACGGCCGAACAAAAGAGAACGAAAAAAACAAAATCGGCAGCGCAATCAGCGGTCAGCAAGCTGAAAGCATCCGCCGAAAAAACGAAGCTGCAAAAACGGATCAATGCGATCAAACTGAAGTAGTATAAAAAAAGCCCGGGATTCCGGGCTTTTCTTGATGAACGTATTTAGCGAATACGTCCTTTTTGGGATGCTGTTGTATAAATTGACATTTTAGGACACGACATTTGTGAAATCGTATCGGTCGGCCGCTTACTTTCCGCCGTATTCTCCAATCACTTTTTATCAATTCTTTCTGTCACGATCCCGACGATGTCCCGTTCTGAAACAAAGCCGAAATGGCGGCTGTCAAAGCTGTGGATCCGGTTGTCCCCAAGGACGAAGTACTCGTTTTCGGGCACCTTCTCCTCTCCGGTCACTTCCTTCAGCGTAAAATCCCCTGTCAAGTCCCCTCCGGCAGTGACGGCCTTTAAGTCGTCCAGATAAGGCTCTTTGATCTTTTCTTCGTTGATATACAGCTGATCATCTTCATACCTGAGGGTTTCGCCCGGAAGCCCGATCACCCTTTTAATGAATATGTCTTTGTCAGGTCCTTTAAACAGCACAATGTCAAATCGGCTGATCGTTTTAAAGTGGTGGGCGAACCTGTTGATCAAAAGCTCGTTGCCCTCCTGAAAGGTCGGATTCATGCTGACGCCTTCTACTTTATATTCAATGAAAACGGCATTTTTGACCTGAATCCCGACGACGATGATAAGCAGTACCCCGGCTATGACCAAAAAACGCTTTTTCAATTCTGTGTCCCCCTAGTCTTTCTCTCTCTGGCTGAATCTCACGTTCAGACGATGTTCAACCCGTTTTCCGGCGTACCATAAGATCAGCATGACGATGATCACGGCGGCTGTCCGCAAAGGCTGGGTAAAAAGCGCCTTCAGATCATGGCCGACAAAGCTCACCATAAAAATCATCACGAACTTGCCGCAAAGCACCGCCAGTGAAAAAGGCAGCAGGCTGACTCGCGAAAGTCCTGCCACAACATTTACCGCCGCCGAAGGCGTGAATGGAAAGCAAAGCAGGAGAAACAGCGGACCGAAGCCCCGTTTTTCCACCCAGATCATCAGTTTTTTTACGGATGGATGCCTGCGGATAAAACCGAGTGCTTTTTGCTGACCGAAATGGCGGATAAAAAGAAAAACCGCTATAGAACCTAAAGATGCCCCAATCCACGTCAACAAGAACCCCTGCCATAAACCGAACGAATTTACATTGGCAACAACAAACACGAGCAGGGGTAAAAACGGGAGCAGCGCTTCAATAAACGGCAGCAGTACGGCTACAAAAGGACCAAAAGCCCTGTAGCTCTGAAAAAACTCTGTTAAATTCTCTTCTGTAAAATAGCTGAATAATTGCTCCAACATTGATTCTCCTCAGGGCGGTTGTCTACTTCTATTCTACACTTTAAATCAAAAACTTTAAATCATCCGTCTCGGTTGTTTTCTGTATTAGTGTGAAACAACCTGATCATTTTAGTCATTTTTTCCCGTTCTTGATTAAAAGGCCGTATTTCGTGTAAAATAAAAACAGAACAAATGTTCCTGATTAAAAATAGAAATGAGGAGAAAAGCCATGACAAGAATTCCCGCCGAAGCCAGGGATATGATTGAAAAGGCGATTTACCTCCCGATGACCGTCAGCATATTAAACCGGGACATAAAAATCATCCAGCAGGGGCCGTTTAAGCTGAAAGACCCCTATCTGCGTCTGATCGAACAGGCGTTAAAGCTTGCCCAGCGCGATCTGTACGACGTAAAAAATGAACTGCGCCGGCGGAAAATCAAGGTGCATGAAGTGTCACGGGACGAAGCCTTTACGATGTATTCCTTTATATATGATGGATACGAAGAAGAGCATAACTACTTTAATCCCCGCATCCGCAACCAGGTAT
The DNA here is from genome assembly GCF_001969855.1 of Bacillus haynesii. Taxonomy (GTDB): domain Bacteria; phylum Bacillota; class Bacilli; order Bacillales; family Bacillaceae; genus Bacillus; species Bacillus haynesii. The sequence continues at coordinate 767 of NZ_MRBL01000007.1, read as the reverse complement.
CCGCGCTTCTTGAGCACTATTTATTCAAAGCCGCTCCAGATCAATAGCGCTTTTTCAGCTCCCTGAGGATGAATTCGTATATCAGCTGATTCCGGTCTTCTTTCGGATAGAGCATAAATTCCTGTTTCTTCTGCATGGCGTTTCCTTCAATCCGGTCGATAAATTTTGTTCTCAGCCATGCCGTTCGGTAAACCTGGTTTTCGAAAGATGTGATGGATACGGGCAGCTCCAGCTTTTCCCCGTTGACAAACGTGACAAACGTATTGTCATACTTTGCCGCGCAAAACTCGTGAACATGCGCATGGGAAAGCCACCCGCACTGAGGACGAGTTGAGGAAAATGTGGGAAAAAGAAAAATGTTGTTTGAGTGATCCACCATGATCGGCGGTTTATGGGAAACTTTAATGACTTCATATGTGCCCGCTTTTCTTCCCGCATAGCTCGATCCGAAATAGCGGCAGCTTCTTTCGATGATCTGAAACGGCTTCATATTGACGAGGAAAGTCCTGTCGGTCTCAAGTATTTTTGAAGCGGGTTTCTCCCCCTCTCCCAGAGGCAGGACAGCCATTGTCGAACTGTTTACTTCATACGTATCTTTTGTCATATCCTCTGTGCTCATCATGATCCTCCTAATCGTTAGTAAATTTATACTATTAATCTAACATTATCCTTTACAAAACGACAGGATTTTTTCCAATTAATTTGAAAATATGTTTTTAAAATTCCATTTTTATGTTTTGTTCGATTAAATCCGAGTTTCTTTGTCC
>NZ_MRBL01000065.1 GCF_001969855.1 Bacillus haynesii | reverse complement strand
TGCATTCTGTATTCACCGTGAATCGGCATGAAAAACTTTGGCTTGATGAGGCGGAGCATCAGCTTTTGCTCTTCCTGTCCGCCGTGTCCTGATGTATGAATGTTAGTCACAGCTCCGTGGATGACATCGGCACCCGCCCGGTAAAGCTGGTTAATCGTGCGGCTGACGCTGATCGTATTGCCCGGGATCGGAGATGATGAAAATACGACCGTATCCCCAGGATTGATGGAGATTTGCCGGTGTGTGCCGTTTGCAATTCGAGATAGTGCAGCCATCGGTTCACCTTGGCTTCCGGTACAGAGAATCGTCACTTTGCCGGCAGGAAGCCTATTGATTTCATTCGCTTCAACAAAAGTATTTTTCGGACACTTAATATACCCGAGCGTTTGACCGATTTCAATCGCCGACTCCATGCTTCGCCCAAATACGGCAACTTTCCGTCCGTTTGCAACAGCTGCTTCGATCACCTGCTGCAGGCGGTGGATGTTTGACGCGAAGGTTGCGAAGATGATCCGGCCTTCGACTTTTCGGAAAATATCATCAATGCTTTCTCCGACTTTGCGCTCTGACATCGTGAAATCAGGGATTTCACTGTTTGTGCTGTCTGAAAGCAGGCAAAGCACGCCTTCTTTTCCGATTTCGGCCATCTTGGTCAAGTTGGCGGGTTCGCCTACCGGTGTAAAATCGAATTTAAAGTCACCGGTATGTACGATGTTTCCTTGCGGTGTTTTTACGACAATCCCGTATGAGTCCGGAATGCTGTGGGTCGTCCTGAAAAAAGAAACCGACGTTTTTCTGAATTTGACGATATCGTCTTCTTCAATGATATGAAGCTTTGTTTGGCGCAGCAGACCGTGCTCTTCAAGCTTCTTCCTGAGAAGGCCGATGGCGAGCTGTCCGCCGTAAACTGGAATGTTCACCTGTTTGAGCAGGTACGGAATTCCGCCGATGTGGTCTTCGTGGCCGTGCGTAATAAAAAGACCTTTGATTTTTTCTTCGTTTTTGACTAAATAAGTGTAGTCGGGGATGACATAGTCGATTCCGAGAAGCTCGTCTTCCGGAAACTTAATCCCCGCATCGATGAGCACGATCTCGTCCTGGAACTGGACCCCGTACGTGTTTTTGCCGATTTCCCCAA
>NZ_MRBL01000064.1 GCF_001969855.1 Bacillus haynesii | reverse complement strand
AAAAAGCGGTGAATGTTCTTTTCCCTAATAGCGGAAAGCAAATGGCCCGCTTTTTGTTCATCAGGATGAAGCGCAAGATTCAACTTTTGTATCAATTCTTGTCCTGATAATCGATTGCCTGGCGCTCCCTTTGGACAATCGATGCGGGCTTCGCAAACCCTCCCGTCCGCAAGAAATGCACGTACAATCGTAAAACGGCCTTTTGGAACAGCTTTCGGATCAGGGCGGATCCCGGCATCATAAACACGGTGAATCCGCTCCATAAACGCCCGGATGCCGCTTGGGATCGGCTCGCTGCTGAAGCGGTCTGCCGCAAGCTTCTGACCGTTCAAAGCAAGGGAGATGACGTACTCAACGCTGAAGCGGCCTTCTTCCCCTGTTGCGGGACGGCTTTCTGTTAAAGCGGCATCTCCCCCAGGAGGAAAAACAACTTCAACCCTTTCCGTCTTTTCGGCAGAGATCTCATGCTCAGCTATAAGATGGCGAATGGCATCTGCTGCGTGGTGTGCTGCAGAGCAGAACGGGTAAATTTTAAACCACAGTCCAGGGTCAACGATTCTCCACGGCGCCCCCCAATGGTTTAACAATGAATGTTGTGCTTTTTCCAAATGGCCGTACAGACTAAAAAAACCGAGTTCTCCATCAAGGGCCGCGTCCGAGCCCCCAAAGCCCGACTGAGCCAGCTTAACGGCAAACAACCCGGACCGGGCAGCAAGCCCGGCGTGCAGAGGCTTCATTTCCGTACCGAACTGTACCCTCATTCCCGCTGATTGAGAGGCGGCAAAACCGATCGCTCTTTCAAGCTCTTCAATGGATAGGTTTTCTGCATAACCTGCTGCACAGGCTGCAGCTATAGCGCCAAGCGTCCCTGTGTTGTGCCAGCCTTTTTCATAGTGCCGGCCGCCAATCGATTCGCCAAGCCTCGCCATGACGTCTACCCCTAAAATATAAGCGCCGAAAAAACGTTCATCCTCCCCGCGGGAAGCCTCGGAAGAAAGAAGGGCAGGCAATATGACCGCGCTCGGATGACCCCTTACATCGGAATGGACGTCATCAAAATCAAGCGCATGTGCCGTAAATCCATTAAGCAGCGCTGCTTGTAATGGAGATGCTTTTTTTCCTTGGCCGATAAGGGGAACGATCGGTTTGCCGCCTTCCCCCTCGAGCAAGTGCAGCAGTTTTTTCACGCCGCTGTCGTTTCTTCCTGCATAAGCTGCGGCTGTGAAATCGAGCAGGCCCTTCTCTGCTTCACGCATCGCATCAGCGGCATCCTCAGGACGCGAAGATATAACGGCATGAGCCAGACTTTTTGTCAGCTCTCGTCCATTCATTTGACCGTCTCCAGCGCGATGACAGCCAGCTCGGCAAAATAGCGGGCGGCCGTCTTTAAAGCCGCTTCGTCCAATGTAAATGCCGGATGGTGCCATTCTTCTGTTCCGCTGGTCCCCATCCAAACAAAAAAGCCCGGAATTTTTCCCCGGTAAAGAGCGAAGTCTTCTCCGCCGGGGGACTGTTCGGCCTGGACGGTTTGATAGCCGAGACGGGATGCCGCTTCTGCTGCCACCGTAAAAAAGCGGCCGTCATTCTGAACGGAAGGCAAATATGGGAACCAGCGGAATTCAGCCCGAGCCCCAAAGCCGGCTGCAATTCCCTCGGCCACCCGTTTCATATGTTCCGGCACAGCCGATCTAGCTTCTTTTTGAAAGGTGCGGACAGTACCTTCCATTTCTACTTGGTCCGGAATTACATTCCACGAGCTGCCGCCCTGTATTCTTGTAATGCTGACGACGGCATTTTGCAGCGAGCTGATATTGCGGCTGACAACCGACTGCAAGCCGCTGACGATCTGGCCTGCCGCGGCTATGGGGTCGACGCTGTTGTCCGGAATGCCGGCGTGCCCGCCTTTACCTTTAACCGTGATCTCGAATCGGTCGACGCTCGCCATTAAGGCTCCTTCCTTCAATCCGATCGTGCCGACTGGCAAATCGGGCTTATTATGCATGCCAAAAATGGCGGAAACCCCGTCCAGCACTCCTGCTTCAATGACCTTTCTTGCTCCAGCGGCAATTTCTTCTGCGGGCTGAAAAATGAAGCGGACCGTCCCTATGAATTCGTCCTTTCTACGGTTCAGCAAAATGGCTGTTCCGATGATCGAGGCAGTATGAAAATCGTGTCCGCACGCATGCATTTTTCCTTCGTGTTTAGAGGCAAACGGAAGGCCAGTCTGTTCCTGAATCGGAAGCGCATCGATATCCGCCCTCAGCACAATGACGGGTC
>NZ_MRBL01000063.1 GCF_001969855.1 Bacillus haynesii | reverse complement strand
GATGTGGTTGCTAGAGTATGATTTTTTTCAAGAGAACCGTTATAGCCAATCGTTCCTGGATCAATCCCACCATGGCCTGCATCGATAACAATATTTTTTCCTCTTAAACTATTAGAAGTTTGAGAAGATGATTTAGAAACAGAGGTTCGAGTAACGGCAGAAGAGCCTGATTGACTTGAGTCTGACACCAGCCATCTTGCGATCCAACCTGTCTGAGTACTGTTAACTTGAATATGTACCCATTGTCCTTTCCTATCAAGTACTTGATAAGCATCACCTTGATTGGCGATTTTCATTACTTTATAGTCCGTACCGGGTCCAGTACGTATACGAACATGACTTCCTGTGACATGAATTTTTCCAGCATAAGATTTTTGATAAGATGTTTCAGATGCCTCATTTGAAGATGATTCATATAAATATGTGGAAGCAACCCATCCGGTACGACCATTATAAAGAATCTTCGCCCATCCATATTTCTTCTCATCAACTTGGATTATAGAACCGCGACCTAAGGATCCAATAACCGGTGCATTGACGTGAGGAGCATTTCTTATATTTAAAGATGATGTTCCAACCGTGTACACATCATTATCACTAGCTTTAACCCCTTGGGACATTCCTGAAAGAAGAGTGATCACTAAGATGCATACCATAAGTCGCTTCATATTGGCTTTCACCTCCTTCCTTGGACAGATTATACAATGTTTTTTCATTCTTTTGTAGTACAAATTTTTAAAGAAATTTT
>NZ_MRBL01000062.1 GCF_001969855.1 Bacillus haynesii | reverse complement strand
GGATAACAGATACTTTAATTTGATATTCTTTTACTCTTTCCTTTATTTCATCCTCCATATATTTCAAATGAGGACCAATTAATAAAACATCGATTTCATTTAGGTACTCTGATAATTGGGACTCACTTCGAGCCTGCACAGACATTTCCAATCCTCTTTTCTTACTTGCTTTACGAATGGCGTTTGCCATAAAACCGCTGGAAGCACCTGCACCACAGATTAATAACACTTGTGTCATCTTAATTTCCCCCTAACAATATTGTTTTCGCTTACATGTTCAGTATGTCATTTGCCGATTTTCAATACCAATAATAAAAGTTCCTATCCATAGGAAATCAAAGGGGGCGGACACAGACAAATCGAACTTTCAGATAAACACAAGAGGCGGGATTTTCCCGCCTCAAATCATTTCCCCTTAGCCTGATAAAACACAAGAAACATCTTCAACAGCACTCGCTTCTCAATCTCCGACACATAGTTGTGCAGCTTATATTCCATTCATTTATATCTCCATCAAAAACATTTTATAATCCCCTTAAAATGCTTGTTTTACCTCTTTTTTAATTGCATCACCGACCAACGAGATATAACTTATCGTTTACTGCATTAAAATAACAAAAACGGATAACCTGCGGGCGGCAACGAAAATTCGCTCATCGATGTCCTAAGGATCGGAAAACGAAGACGTCATCGACACCATCCAGCTCAGGTACGGACTTGAAAAATGCAAAAAGCAAACCGTCATCTTGGACGTCAGAAAAAAAGAAGAAAGAGAAAACGCAAAGGAGCTCGAGATAATGCGATGACTCCGAATCTGAGAAATGGGTGAAGAGGAAGTGATATTAGTGAAGAGACTCAGGGAGATATAAACCTGGCCTCTGGATTTTTTGCACATTCATCGTTTCCTGACAGGTTAAAAGACTGAATACTTGTTCAATTCAGTCCTTTAGCATAATAACTTAAGCTTTTGTCTTATCAAAACGATAAAGTACAGGTTGCAAAATATATAAACAAAACACAATCCAAATAAAAAGAGAAAACCACTTTACTATTGAATCCCATCCGCTCCAAAAAGACATAAAATAAAGTATTGGCAAAATAAAAATTAAACCAAAAAGCAATTTTGAAGCTGTTGTTTCCTTTAGTGGACTTTTACATCTGGGGCAAGTTGGCGTTTTTGTTCTAATAAGCTTATATTTTTCTCTAAAAGTAAACGATTTCCTGCATATCGGACATTTGCTCATTTTCTCTCTCCTTAACAGGGCTTACTTTGTAAAAACCAGCTTGAGCTTTGTTGTTTACTTTGTTTTTTCTTATAGTACCAAGTGGACTTATGCTTATATTTATATTGTTTGTAACACATGCTTCCATCTTTCACAGGCTTCGAAGTTCTATATTGCTTGATTTTTACCTTTATTAATTTATCAAGTGTCTCTCCTACGGCTAATGAAGTTAGGGTTAAAACTGTTTGTTTTACTCTGCTCGCAGGAACCCTGGTCCATATACTTGTCAAAGAAATTGCCGCTCCAACCAAAGTGCCTGCCGGAACGTTATTTGTTACAGTCCCCATGTATACTTCTTTGTATGCTGATAAGCCCATTTCAAATTCTTTCTTTGATTCTAATATTACACCGTTTAATAAGGTCATGCCCGTTGCAGGATCATATTGAATATGAGTCGTATGTTTATTTTCCGTAACGATGGCTTCAACGATTCCATTTTCATGGTATGTTGCTTCCAGCGTAAAATGCATCTGCCCCTCCTTTACAATTTCCCTTGTCTTTTTCCCTGAGTAATATAGATCATCAATGGCAGTTTTATGATCTACAAACCCTTCAGCCGAGACAAAGTCATACGGAGTCACAAAACAAGTACCAAAAAGCAGTACTATTAATAAACTCAGTTTCTTTTTCACACTCTCTCCCCTTTAACATCCAAATAATTACTTTTCATTTTATAAAAAGGGGTTATTTTACACAATACTTTTGTCAATATCAATTTCCTAAAGTCAATAAATCGCTTTTTGTATGCAACAGGAATGTATCGACATCCTAGACGGAAAAAAGTCATCGTCGCCCGCGTCGGCCTTGATCCGAAGGCAGAGAAAACGCGAAGAAGCGGGCGCTGATGTTTCAGAAGTTTGATCGGACGGAGAAGGAAAAGCGG
>NZ_MRBL01000061.1 GCF_001969855.1 Bacillus haynesii | reverse complement strand
CCTTTAAAAGCACCCATAATACTAATGAAACAAAGCTTGTAATTAGAGTCCCAACAACTAAACGCGGATATACAACCTTAAGCTGGTTAATTAAAAAACACCGGTTTTCACCACGTTGAGGTGTAACCGGTGTTTATATTTATCATTGACGGTTCAATGGCAGTAATGATTTTAAAATGGTAATCCCTTTGAGATCAAAGCGACACTCACCTGTTAGGTAGACATTCTCCCGCCTTATCCTGTTCCATAATGTGATTTAGGATCCAAATCAGAAAAAGAAACACCTGCTTGGACCTGCTATCATCTGAGGAGAAAGTGCCTTTCCCCCCTTAAGACTAATGAATGACGATGAGGAAAGTTTATAAGAGTTGATTATGCACCTTCGGCATGAAATGTGTTAAGGGACCCTTAGTGCTGCATACCCCATTTTAGTGCCGGTCCCATTCCCATGCACTGCGGAGCATATTGCTTTTTTCTTCTCCTTTTGGTGTACAAGTTGGTGAGGGCAGAAACCCCTGGTCAGATGGCCTCAATCACCGATCTGACAACATTTTTTATTTTTGTTCAGCCAAACCTTCTTGTGTCATTACTTTTTCTAAAGTGGCGATTGCATCTTCTTCGTCAGCACCTTGAGCAATTATTTTAATAACAGCATCTTTTGGAATGCCCAGGGACATAACTCCCATTATCGATTTTAGATTCACGGTTTTTCCGTTGTATTCCAAATAAATATCAGCGCTAAATTTGCTTGCGGTCTGGACTAATGTTGTTGAGGGACGTGCATGAATGCCAACCTGATCAATGATTGTAAATGTTTTATTTATCATATCTTAACTCCTCTATTTTTAACTAACCTTTCATCAAGCAACGCTAGATCCAATCAGCAAAACTGTCATTCGTTATCCTAAATCCTCTCCATTTGTTGCAACGACCTTTTGATACCAATAGAAGCTGTCTTTTTTCTTTCGTTCGAGCGTTCCATTGCCGTAATCATCTTTATCAACGTAGATGAATCCGTAGCGCTTGGACATTTCGGATGATGAACAACTGACAATATCAATTGGCCCCCAAGGATAGTAGCCGATTACTTCCACACCATCCTTAATTGCTTCTTTTATTTGTTCAATGTGGCGTTTAAGGAAATCGATGCGGTACGGGTCATGAATTTCGCCGTTTTCATCAACGTTATCATAAGCACCGATGCCGTTTTCAGTAATCATGATCGGTTTTTGATAACGATCATAATACAGATTTAAAGCGGTTCTTAAACCGATTGGATCGATGGACCAGCCCCAATCGCTCGCTTCAAGCTCCGGATTTATTTTTGCAGAGTTAGCCTGCTTTACGCTTTCTGCATCAGAAATTCGAGTGTAGTAATAAGAGAAGCTAAAGAAATCTGCTGTATTTTTGAAATCTTCCTCATCATTTTCTCCGAATTGAATATGAAGATTATTTTCTTCAAAGAAGCGGAAAGCGTAATTTGGATACTTGCCACGCATGAGAATATCAGAGAAATAGTATTCCATTTGGTTGCGTTTTACCGTTGCCAGTACATCTTCCGGCTTACATGTTGCAGGATGAGAAATTGCATCGAAGAGCATCGTTCCGATTTGCATCTCTGGATTAATTTCTTTAGCTATCTTTGTTGCTCTCG
>NZ_MRBL01000060.1 GCF_001969855.1 Bacillus haynesii | reverse complement strand
TGCTTGGTGCTGGGGGAGCAATTATTAATTACCCACTGTTATTATATATACCTGTTTTATTAGGGTTTACAGGTTTTAACGCTCACCAGGTTTCAGGTATTGTGGCAGTCCAGGTTTTTTTTGCAACATTTTCCGGCGTATGGGCTTACCGGAAAGGCGGTTACTTAAATAAAGAACTGATCTTTATCATGGGGTTAAGTATTTTGCTTGGAAGTCTAATCGGTGGTTATGGGTCACATTTTTTCTCCGAAGATGTCATAAACCTAGTTTACGGATTATTGGCGATCATCGCTGCCATCATCATGTTGATTCCAAAGACAGGAACAGAAGGTAATCAAAGTGATCATATTCGCTTTCCAAAGATATTAACCTCAATCATGACTTTTATGGTCGGTTTGGCTTCAGGTATAGTCGGTGCGGGCGGTGCTTTTCTGCTTGTTCCGCTCATGTTAGTCATTTTAAAAATACCTGCACGAATCACAATCGCAACATCACTCGCAGTTACATTTATTTCATCGATTGGAACAACAGCTACAAAGCTCGTCATTGGACAGGTGCCCATTATGCCGGCTTTGGTTGTAATGGCTGCCAGTCTGATTGCATCCCCGCTAGGTGTTTTCATTGGCAAGAAAGTGAATGCTAAAGTTCTTCAAGGTATTTTGATATTCGTTATTTTGATTACAACAGTGAAAATTTGGGTTGATATCTTACTGTATTGACCGTTTTGAAGGAGGAATTGGATGAAAGAGGCTGCAGAACTAACTTCAATGGTGTCAATTGAGAAATTTATAACTGATCATCAATTAAGTTTTATATATATATCAAGACCTCAATGCACAGTCTGTCACGCTGTTTTGCCTCAGCTTAGAGCACTGTTGACTCGCTTTCCAAAGATCAAGTTAGGACATATAAATGCTGACATAGTGGAGGAGGTTGCCGGCAGGTTTTCAGTCTTCACAGTTCCTGTGCTTCTTTTGTTTATTGAGGGAACCGAATGTCTAAGGGAAGCGCGTTTTGTTCATTTTGAACAGCTTGAACAGAAGTTAAAAAGAGTCTGTCAATTGTACGAGGAATAGAAAGCTAAGGGAGGGTCCATGATGTGTCAAAACCCGACTCAGTATAAAGGAGAAGGAATGTCAATGGAAAGCGGCTATTTAAGGCAGATCTTCGCCCATTTGCAGGATGGGATCATCATGATGGATCAGGAACGCAGAATTCTGGTGATGAATCCGTCCGCAGAGAAGATGACGGGATGGACATTAGGGGATAAGGTTCCGTACTGTTCCTACTGCCAAACGAGAAAATTGGAAGCGGGAGAAGAGCGTTGTTATTTGCTGGCCAAGCGGAAAATTCCTTATTTTCTTTCCTCGATGCCCACCTATGAGGGACGATTCGTCGACATGGAGATGAGTACGGCTGTCATTTCTGAAAACGGCGATCAAATGGAAGTTCTTTTGGTCCTGAAAGATTTAACGATGAAGAAAAAGGAAGAGGAAGCCAGGATCTCCAAGCTGGTTTTGCAAAAAACGTTAGAAGCCCAGGAAAACGAACACAAGCGGCTGGCCCAGGAACTGCACGATGGTGTAGGGCAATCGCTTTATTCGGTCTCAGTTGGCATTCAAGCGATTCAATCGCGCATGGAGCAGGAAGAAACTTTTAAAGCGTACATGCAGGAAATCGTCGATGAACTGGAAAAAGCGATCCAAGACGTCAAGCTTTACTCTCTCCAGCTGCGGCCGCACAGTCTCGATCAATTGGGGCTGATACCTGCTGTCAAGCATCTTGTTTCCAGCTTAAACAAGACTCATCAGGATGTTTCGATTACGTTTTCCTCAAGCGATGTCAGCAATCGCTTGCTGCCGATTTTCGAAATCAATTTGTACCGCATCATTCAGGAGGCGCTGCATAATGCCCTGAAATATTCGCAGGCGACACTAATTGAAGTCATACTGTACAAAGAAGGCGGCGAGCTCGTTTTGATGGTTCAGGACAATGGCATCGGTTTTGAACGCGGGCTGACAGAGGAAGGCCTGGGATTCAAACATATGAAAGAGAGAGTCGATCAGATGGAAGGAAGTCTTCGAATTCGCTCCGCACTTCAGCGAGGTACGACGATTAAAGTGAAAGTAAAGGACAAGGAGGGGAGGGGGAGTGATCAGGGTATTGCTGGTCGATGACCACATGATGATTCGCAAGGGCATCCGTGTCCTTTTGGAAGGTTTTTCTGAAATCGAAATTGCGGGAGAAAGCAATAATGGCAACGAAGCCGTTCTTAGCACCGGACAGTTGAAACCGGATGTCGTGCTGATGGATTTGTCGATGCCGAACGGGTTGGACGGATTCACAGCGAGCAGTGAAATCCGAAAGTTGAACCCTTCTGTTAAAATCGTGATTTTGACAATGCATGATGAGGAAATTTTTGTCCAAAAAGCGATAGAGGCGGGGGCTCATGGATACGTCTTGAAAAACAGTCATTATCAGTTGCTTTATCAGGCGATTGTCGAAGTGTACAGGGGCAATCTCTTTTACAAGACATCTGTATCGCAAGACATCATTGATCAATGGCTCAATTCAGAGTCCAAAAAGCCGCCCTCTGTATTAACTGTTCGCGAAAAGGAGATTCTCAGATTCATTGTGCTGGGTTATGCCAATAAGGAGATTGCCGATAAACTCTCAATCAGCGTCAAAACCGTCGAAAACCACAAAACGAATATGATGCAGAAGTTAGAGCTGGACTCGAAACACGAATTGATTCAATATGCGATCAAAAACAAATATCTCGATCTGTCGTTGTAACATACTGCCCCTTAACCTTGTCAGCTTGTGAAGACGGGGTTCACATAAAAGTAGGGGAGTTCCCCTATACAGAAAAAGGAAGATTGATGTTAACTTAAAAAAAGAGAGACGCTTCTTTAAGAAAAACAGCAA
>NZ_MRBL01000059.1 GCF_001969855.1 Bacillus haynesii | reverse complement strand
ACGGTGAATACAGAATGCAGAAAATGCATGTCAAACTGGCGACAGACTGCGGAATCCCTGAGGAAAACTGCTTTATTATGGACAACGGCGAAGTGCTTGCTTTGACAAGCGAAGAAGCCTCAGTCGCCGGTAAAATCCCGTCAGGCAATGTTTATATTGACGGAAGCGGCATCGGCGACATCGGCAATATCGTGCTTCGCGACCGCCGGATTCTTTCGGAAGAAGGGCTTGTCATTGTCGTTGTCAGCATCAACATGAAAGAATTTAAAGTGTCCGCAGGGCCTGACTTAATTTCCAGAGGATTTGTCTATATGAGAGAATCCGGTGATCTAATCAATGATGCCCAGGAACTGATTTCAGGACACCTTAAAAAAGTGATGGAGCGCAAAACGACGCAGTGGTCTGAAATTAAGAACGAGATCACAGACACGCTCGCTCCTTTCCTCTATGAAAAAACAAAACGCCGGCCGATGATCCTTCCGATTATTATGGAAGTCTGATCGCGGATTCAGCAAAAAACGGATGCACCAGAAGGTGCATCCGTTTTTTTATGGTTGAACCGGGATATGCCTGAACGCTTTAACATCAAACAATCCTTCCGTTGTCATTTTAATGTCGGGAATAACCGGAAGCGCTAAAAAAGAAAGCGTCAGAAAAGGGTTAAACATGCCTGAAAATCCTGTCTCTGTTAATGCAGTATGAAGAGATTTCAAGCTTTCATTTACCGTCTCAAGCGGTTTGTCCGACAAGAGGCCGGCGATCGGCAGTGCGACGGATTGAAGCTCCTTCCCTCCTTTTGCAATGGTGAGGCCTCCTCCGATTTCTCCAAGGCGTTCAATCGCTTTTAAGATGTCTTGATCATTTGTACCGACGGCGATTAAATTGTGGGAATCATGAGAAATCGTTGTCGCGATGGCGCCTTCTTTTAAACCGAAGCCCCTGACAACGCCGAGTCCGATTCCTTTAACGCCGCGATGGCGCTCACACACTGCAATTTTCAACAGATCGCTTTCCAGATCCGGCTGAAAAAAGGCCCCGCTTTTCGGCTTGGCCAAGGACAGCTTTGTTTCAAGCTGATTGGGGATAATGTCAATGGCCCTGATTTCCTTCCCTTGAACGATCGGAATTTGCAGGTCATCCTCATGTAACTCAGGGAGATGCACAGATTGGAGCAGACCGGCTGCCGTATTGCCGCCCGTCCATT
>NZ_MRBL01000006.1 GCF_001969855.1 Bacillus haynesii | reverse complement strand
GCCGCCAAGCTGTTTATATTATCGCGGGGTGGAGCAGTTCGGTAGCTCGTCGGGCTCATAACCCGAAGGTCGCAGGTTCAAATCCTGCCCCCGCAACCAAATATAATTTGCATACAATCCAATAAAAAATGGTCCGGTAGTTCAGTTGGTTAGAATGCCTGCCTGTCACGCAGGAGGTCGCGGGTTCGAGTCCCGTCCGGACCGCCATGTTGCACACAAACGAAATCTTCGAGGTTTTCGTTTTTTTTATGTTTTTTTTCAGGTCAATGCTGAAAGCTTGGCTTCAGCCGAGCTTTCTTTGCTTACAGGACGAGAAAGCACACGGCTTTCCTCCTGACAGGATGTGAGGCCGAGTTTCTTTATTTCCTTGGATAATTGGTGAGAATTCGATAAACTAATGATAGTGTTTTGATTGGTTGCAACAGCAAAGGAGCAAATGATCTCATGGACGAATTTGAATTGATTCAAAGGATTACGCCCCGTTCGCTTTCTCACCAGGAAATAGAAGTCGGTATTGGAGACGATGCCGCTGTTTATCATACGAAGAACGGTTATCAGGAAATCGTGGCAGTCGATACGATGGTCGACGGTATTCATTTTTTATCATCCCATTCATCGCCTGCCGATATCGGATATAAAGCGTTGGCTGTGAATATTAGCGATATTGCCGCAATGGGAGGCCGACCCAAGTATTATCTTGTGTCAATCGCCGTTCCTTCCGGCTGGCGCGCGACGGATATTGAAGCCATGTATGAAGAAATGAATAAACTGGCGACACTATATCAAATGGATTTAATCGGCGGTGACACCGTATCCGCCAACGGACCGCTCGTTTTGACCGTAACAGCAATCGGCGAGATTGAAAAGGGCAGATCTTGTTTAAGGAGCCATGCCGAGCCCGGGGATATCGTTTTTGTAACGGGAGAACTTGGCTCATCTGCTGCCGGTCTGTCTTTTATATTGGACCAAGCACAGGTGAATAAGCAGTCTCAATATTTTATTGAGCGGCACAAGAGGCCTGAGCCGAGGGTGGAAGCAGGTTTGATCTGTTCCCGCTATCATCATGTGGCACTTAATGATATCAGCGACGGGCTTGCCAGCGAATTAAATGAAATTGCCGAAGCGAGCCGAGTTTCCATTGACATATATAAAGAGATGATTCCGGTCCATTCGGATTTACATACATTGAACACAAAATGGGAAGAGTGGGTCCTTTTCGGCGGCGAGGATTTTGAACTCGTCGGTACGATTTCTAATGATCAATGGGAACGTTTTAGTCAGGAATGCTTCGAGCATGATGTGCCGGTTTATCAAATCGGCCGCGTCACACAACAAGGACAGGCGGAAGTGTTTTATCATGACGGACAGGACCGCGTTCTTCTCGAGAAAAAAGGATATAACCATTTTAAACAAGACAGGTGACAAGTAAAGTGAAAACGTTAGAGTGGAAAACGACAGAGCCTGAAGAGACAAAAAACATTGCCAGACTGGCAGCTAAGTATGTTCAGCCCGGTGATGTCATCACATTGGAGGGCGATCTAGGAGCAGGTAAAACGACTTTTACGAAAGGGTTTGCCGAAGGGCTCGGCATCAAGCGGGTTGTCAACAGCCCGACTTTTACCATCATCAAAGAATACCGTGACAGCTCTCTTCCGCTGTTTCATATGGATGTGTACAGGATGGAAGATGAGACGGAAGATCTCGGATTAGATGAATATTTTGAGGGAGACGGCGTCTGCCTTGTGGAATGGGCGCATTTGATTGAAGAGCAGCTTCCGCAAAAACGCCTTGAGGTGGTCATTAAGCGGCTTGGTGATGATGAACGAAAGCTGACTTTTACCCCTAAAGGCAGGCGCTACGAAAATCTTTGCGAGGAGATCAGCAAACATGACGATACTTGCGATTGATACATCCAATTTAACGCTCGGAGTGGCATTAATCAAAGACGGAAAAATGATAGCTGAGCATATATCCCACTTAAAGAAAAACCATTCGGTCAGAGCCATGCCGGCAATCGACGAACTTCTTAAAGAGTGCGGTTTAGAGCCTAATGACCTGACCCAAATTGCAGTTGCCAAAGGCCCGGGTTCATATACAGGCGTGCGGATCGGCGTGACGATTGCCAAAACGCTTGCATGGTCATTAAATATTCCGATTAAAACCGTTTCAAGCCTTGAAGTGCTTGCGGCAAACGGCCGGTTTTTCCAAGGCTTGATTTGTCCGTTGTTTGATGCCAGGCGCGGTCAGGTTTATACGGGACTGTACCAGTATAGGGACGGTAAACTGCATGGATTAGAAGAGGACCAAAACATTCTGCTTGAAGATTGGCTTAAAAAGCTGAAAGCCATGGATCAGCAAGTCCTTTTCATAGGAAGCGACACAGAGATTCACCAGGAAATGATCGAACAGATTCTCGGTGAACAAGCGGTTATTGCAGGCCCTGCCCTGCAGCTTCCAAGACCTTCAGAATTGGCTTTAATCGGAGAACTTAAAGAGGACGAGCCAGTGCACAGCATTGTTCCAAACTATATTCGTCTGGCCGAAGCCGAGGCCGTCTGGCTTGAAAAACAAAAGTAAACGGGTGAAGCCATGAACACGCAAATGGTCATACGCGATATGAATCCAAAGGATTTGGACCAGGTTTTTGAAATTGAAAAAAGCTCTTTTTCTTCTCCGTGGAAAAAAGAATCTTTTCATCATGAGCTTTTTCACAATATGTATGCTCATTACCTCGTTCTTGAAGTTGAGGAACAAGTCGTCGGCTACTGCGGGATTTGGATCGTAATGGATGACGCCCAGATCACCAACATTGCCGTTTCACCTGCATACCGGGGCCGCCGTTTCGGAGAAGCTCTTTTGAAAGCCGCCATGAAGCTTTGCCGGATGAAAAGGGCGGTTCAGCTTTCTTTAGAGGTGAGGGTATCGAATCATATTGCACAGAGCTTATACAAAAAGCTCGGCTTTGAGCCGGGAGGAATTCGCAAAAATTATTATACCGATAATGGGGAAGATGCATTATTAATGTGGGTGAGACTAAATGAATCATAAAAAAGATCTGTATATATTAGGAATCGAAACAAGCTGTGATGAGACTGCCGCCGCGATTGTCAAAAACGGGACGGATATCGTCTCAAACGTGGTAGCGTCGCAAATCGAGAGTCATAAACGGTTTGGGGGCGTTGTTCCCGAGATCGCATCAAGGCATCACGTTGAACAGATCACGATCGTGCTTGAGGAAGCCTTTGCACAAGCGGACATGACGTTTGACGACATTGATGCCATTGCAGTAACGGAAGGACCGGGGCTTGTCGGTGCTTTATTGATCGGCGTGAATGCTGCGAAAGCGCTCAGTTTTGCCCGGGGCATACCGCTCGTAGGCGTGCATCACATTGCCGGTCACATCTATGCGAACAGGCTTGTTCAGGACATTCAATTTCCGGCGCTTGCCCTTGTCGTCTCAGGCGGCCACACCGAACTCGTGTATATGAAAGAGCACGGCTCATTTGAAGTAATCGGAGAGACGCTCGACGATGCTGCAGGCGAAGCCTATGACAAAGTGGCGAGAACGATGGGACTCCCTTATCCAGGAGGACCTCACATTGACAAACTTGCGCAAAAAGGCGAGGCAAATGTGCCCCTGCCGCGCGCATGGCTTGAAGAAGGCTCTTATCATTTCAGCTTCAGCGGATTGAAGTCCGCAGTCATCAACACGCTTCACAACGCTTCGCAAAAAGGAGAAACGATAGCTCCGGAAGATTTATCAGCCAGCTTTCAGGAAAGTGTCATTGATGTCCTCGTGACAAAAACAGAACGCGCTGCGAATGCTTACGGCGTCAAACAGGTGCTGCTTGCCGGAGGAGTTGCTGCAAACAAAGGGCTGAGGGCGGCGCTCGAAAAAACGTTCAGCAGCCATCCGGAGATTGAGCTTTTGATCCCGCCGCTCTCGCTGTGTACGGACAATGCCGCCATGATTGCTGCCGCTGGTACGGTTGCTTTTGAAAAAGGAATCAGAGGAAAATACGATATGAACGGACAGCCTGGCTTAGATTTGACGTCTTATTGAAACCTCACAAAGCGTGAGGTTTTTTTGCCAATGAAAAAATTATTAACAGGTTATTAACATATATCCACAGCCTTGTGCATAATGTAAAAAACCTTAATTTACAGACCTTTTTCACCTGTTAATAATGTGTATAAATATTATGTTTTTTGTGGATATTGTGGGTAAATCGCTTTCTTTCCTTAAAATAAAGGATTTTAATTGTGGACAAAAAAACCGCTCCGGCTTGGAGCGGTTCATCCTTTATTCATTTGTAGAAAGTGTTTCCCATTCGGATAACAGATGTTCAAGCTCCTCATTCAGCCGTTCATTTTCAGAGTGGATTTCCTGAACCTTCTCGTGGTCTTGGAAGACGTCGGGTTCACACAGGAGCTCTTCGTTCTTTTCGATCTGTTCTTCAATGGCCGTAATTCTTGTTTCGATTTCTTCAATCCTGCGCTGCCGCTGGCGTTCTTTTCTTTTCAGCTCTTTTTCTTCTTCATAGCTCTTTTTTGTGCCCAGTTTTTCGGAAGCGTTTTTCTGACGCTCTTCCGTCTGTTTTTCCAGTTCTTTCAGTTCAAGCTGCTGCTCTTTTTTTTCTGTGTAATAATCGTAGTCGCCCAGATATTCTTCTGCTTTGTCACGGGAAAGCTCCAGTACTTTTGTCGCGATCCGGTTGATAAAATAGCGGTCATGGGACACAAATAATATCGTTCCCGGGTAATCGATTAAAGCGTTCTCCAAGACTTCCTTACTGTCCAGGTCGAGATGGTTTGTCGGCTCATCAAGGATCAGGAAGTTCGCTTTTTGCAGCATCAGCTTGGCGAGGGCAAGCCTGGCTTTTTCGCCTCCGCTTAACGCGTGTACAGGTTTTAACACATCTTCTCCTGAGAACAAGAAGTTGCCGAGGCAAGTCCTGATCTCCTTTTCACTCATCTCCGGATAATCGTCCCAAAGCTCGTCAAGCACGCGTTTTGACGAAGTCAATTCAGCCTGCTCTTGGTCATAGTAGCCGATTGAGACATGGGAGCCCGTCGCGATTGTTCCCGACACCGGCTTCAGCTTTTGAATCAATGCTTTCAAAAGGGTTGACTTGCCGATCCCGTTCGGCCCGACCAGCGCAACGCTTTCCCCGCGGGTAATGCGAAAATCCAATGAACGGAGAAGCGGGGGCTGCTCCTGATAGCTTACTGTCAGATCTTCCACTCGCAGTACATCGTTTCCGCTTTGTCTAGTAATTTCAAAGCGGAATGACGCCGATTTTTCATCTCCAAGCGGTTTGTCCATGATCTCCATCCGTTCAAGCTGCTTTCGTCTGCTCTGCGCCCGTTTCGTCGTCGAAGCTCTTGCCAGGTTCCGGTCGACGAACTCCTGCAGCTTGGCGATTTCGTCCTGCTGCTTTTCGTAAAGCTTTGTTTCCCTTTCCAGCTGCTCGGCTTTTAAGTGGAGATAAGAGCTGTAGTTCCCGATATATTTTTTGCTTTGCGACCGGGTAATCTCGTAAACTTGGGTAACCACTTTGTCAAGAAAGTACCTGTCATGGGAAACGATTAAAATCGCTCCGCTGTAGTTTTGCAAATATTGTTCAAGCCATGTCAGGGTGTCGATATCCAAATGGTTTGTCGGTTCGTCCAAGATGAGGAGGGCGGGTTTTGTCAAAAGCATTTTTCCGAGGGCAAGCCTTGTTTTTTGGCCTCCGCTTAAGTCCTGGACGCGGACGGAGTCGTCAAATCCCGCAAAGCCGAGCCCGTGCATGACGGATCTGACCTCTGCTTCATATTGGTAGCCGCCTTTGTCCTTGAACGCCTGCTGAAGCCTGTCATACGTCTTCATCAATGATTCAAGCTTGTCCGGTCCGGCTTGCGCCATCTTTTCCTCGATTGCGCGCATTTCTTTTTCCATTTTTTTTAGAAAATCAAATACCGACAGCAATTCCTCTTTAAGCGTCAGCTTGGAATCGAGGCCGGAATGCTGGTCAAGGTAGCCCATCGTCAAATCCTTCGGTTTGATAATGTCCCCCTTTTCATATGAAAGCTTTCCTGCGATAATCTTTAGGAGAGTCGATTTTCCGGCGCCGTTGCGTCCGACGATCGCAATCCGGTCCCGAGATCTGACTTCGAGTTTTATATTCGTTAAAATCGTATCGGCTCCAAACGATTTTGAAAGCTGGTTCACTTGTAAAATCATCATGATCTTTCACCTCTTGTCTGCTATTTTAAGTGTAGCTTATCACTGCGCAGTCAGCAAACAATTAAGTGAAGTCTGGAAGATTTTAGCCGAAGAAAAAGACAGAACGAAAAAAATAGTGTATGATCGTTATAAGGAGAGTTAAGAACATGAATGAGTTTACACATTTTAATGAACAAGGCAGAGCCAAGATGGTTGATATAAGCGAAAAGGAAGCTTCAGTGCGCACAGCTGTGGCTGTTTCAAGCGTGTCAATGAATCGAAAAGTACATGAAAAAATCAAAAACCGGGAAATCGGAAAAGGCGATGTATTGGCGGTGGCGCAAGTGGCCGGAATCATGGCCGCAAAACAGACATCCGCTATCATCCCGATGTGCCACCCAATCGCTCTGAAAGGAGTCGACATCACCTTTCGCTGGGAGGAGAAAGAACAGAAGAGCATCCTGCATATTCAATCTGAAGTCAAGACCAAAGGGAGCACAGGTGTGGAAATGGAAGCGTTAACTTCCGCCTCCGTATGTGCGCTAACCGTATATGACATGTGCAAAGCGGCGGATAAGGGAATGGTGATAGGACCGACCTTTCTTCTCGAAAAGACAGGCGGGAAAAACGGTGACTATAAAAGGGAAAAAGCTGATGTAGACATGGAGGATTAGTTTATGAACATGGATCATTCAAAAATTCCGCAAGCGACAGCGAAACGGCTGCCATTATACTATCGTTTTTTAAAAAACCTTCATGCATCCGGAAAACAGCGTGTATCTTCCGCTGAGTTGAGCGATGCCGTCAAAGTCGATTCCGCGACAATCCGCAGGGATTTCTCGTACTTCGGCGCGCTCGGAAAAAAAGGATACGGCTACAATGTCAATTATTTGCTGTCCTTTTTCAGAAAGACGCTTGATCAGGATGAAACGACGAACGTAACGCTCATTGGCGTGGGGAATTTGGGGACAGCCTTTCTCCATTACAATTTTATCAAAAACAATAATACAAAAATCGCCATGGCGTTTGACATCAATAAAGAAAAAATCGGAACCGAGGTCGGGGGCGTCCCCGTCTATGATCTGAATAAGCTTGAAGAGCATATGACGGATGATGATATCCCGGTCGCCATTTTGACGGTTCCAGCTCAAGCCGCACAGTCGATTACAGACAGGCTGGTGGCGCTTGGCATTAAAGGCATTCTTAATTTTACGCCGGCCCGCTTGAATGTGCCGGAACACATTCGCATTCATCATATAGATTTGGCGGTTGAACTTCAGTCGCTGGTGTATTTTCTGAAACATTATTCAATGCAGGAAAAGTAAAACGGAAAACGAAAAATAAAGGAAAGGGGGCAGGCTTTATGCCAATCGGTCCTGGAAGCTTTATTTTAATTGTCGTGGTGGCACTTTTAATATTCGGCCCGAAAAAACTTCCCGAGCTGGGAAGAGCGGCGGGAAACACGCTGCGGGAGTTTAAAAATGCGACAAAAGGTTTGGCTGACGACGATTCCGATAATAAAAAGAAAGAAGATCAGTAGGATAGGATGACATTTATGAAGGAAAGAGAAATGTCGCTGATAGAACATATCACAGAATTACGCAGACGGCTTGTGATCACTTTTTTCTTTTTTGTTTTATTTGTTGCGGCAGGCTTTTTAATGGCAAAGCCGCTGATTATCTATCTGCAGCAGACGGATGAAGCGAAGCTGCTGACGCTTAACGCGTTCAAGCTGACCGATCCTTTATTTGTGTACGTGCAGTTCGCGTTCATCATCGGGGCCGTCTTGACTTCGCCGCTTGTTTTATACCAGCTGTGGGCTTTCATCAGCCCGGGGCTGTATGAAAAAGAACGAAAAGTGACGCTCAGCTATATTCCGGTATCGATCATTCTTTTTTTAGGCGGCATTGCCTTTTCTTACTTTATTTTATTTCCGTTTGTCGTGGACTTTATGACGAGAGTCTCAGATGATCTGAATGTCAATCAGGTCATCGGAATACACGAATATTTTCAGTTTCTGCTTCAGTTGACGCTTCCTTTTGGCTTATTGTTTCAGATGCCTGTGGTGATCATGTTTATCACAAGGCTCGGGCTCGTGACGCCGATGTTTTTGGCGAAAATCAGAAAATATGCATATTTTGTGTTGTTCGTCATTGCGGCGCTCATTACACCGCCTGAGCTTTTGTCGCATTTAATGGTCTCCGTGCCATTGCTCATTCTTTATGAAATCAGTATCGTGATTTCAAGAATATCCTACAGGCAGGCGCAAAAAACAATGATTCAAGAGGAAAATCAAGCGTTTTTGAACAACCATACAAAATAAGAGCCATTCTTTTTTCAGAATGGCTCTTTTCCTTCACATAAAAAGCTATTGATCCTTTCGCTTCATCCTGCGGGCCAGGGCGAACATTTTAAAGGAAATGCTGATATTATAGGCTGCGAAAAGCATCAGCAGGATCGTATAAAAAGACCACATGTTTCCGGGCGAGGTTGCCGCCAGATACGTAAACAGCACACCCGTTAATAAATAAATCGCTCCCCAGAATTTAGGGCTTCTCATCATAGAAATCCTCCAATAATCATTTGCATTTTCTCGACGTGTTCCAAATATTTTTCAATAGGCTCCCGGAATGTCTGCAGCAAGACGACGAAAGTATTCATGGCGACATGGGCGAAAATGGGCACGATAATCCGGTTGGTCCTGACATATAAAAAGGCGAATGTGAATCCCATTGCCGTATAAATGAGCAGATGGCTGAAATCCAAATGGACGACCGAGAAAAGTACCGAACTGAACAGAGCGGCAACGAAAAAATTCGTTTTCTCATAGATCGCGCCGAAAATGATCTTTCTGAAAATGATTTCTTCAAGAATCGGACCGAATACAGAAGAGACAAACACCATCAGCGGCAATGCGGTGATGATGTCCATGATCCGCTGCGTATTTTCGGATTCCGGGTTGACCCCAAACAAGTTCATTTCGATCGAAGCGGCAATTGACTGCGCAAACAAAGCGAGAAAGACGCCGGCTACAGCCCATCCGATTGACGCTCCAACCGATGCTTTTGGACGGTTGCGAAGCGTCGTCTTCGGGACCGTCCGCAAAATCAGCAGCACGATGACGAGACAGAGGGTAAACGCGATGACAGACCAGACGCCCGCCAATGTAAGCTGGGCTTCAGCTTTGGGCTGTCCTCTGCCCACTCCCAAAAAGTAGAGAAGAGGCAAGCCGACATACGCCGACAATTGCATGAGAACGTATGCCAATATAATAAACCAGTATTGTTTTCTCAAGCTTTATGTACTCCTTTTCTAAAAATCTAAATCAGACTATGTTTATTGTAACACACTCTTTTTAAATTATAGGATGATAAGGATATGCGGAGAAATGTAAGCGCAAAAAAATTTGACCTTTTCACTTGAAATTGCCTGGGAGATTCTTTATTATAAGAATTGTGTTAGCACTCACCGAGTGCGAGTGCTAAAATTACATATGAAAATATTGAGGAGGTTGTTTCATTGTTAAAGCCATTAGGTGATCGCGTTGTCATTGAGCTCGTTGAGTCTGAAGAAAAAACTGCTAGCGGAATCGTACTTCCTGACTCCGCAAAAGAAAAACCACAAGAGGGTAAAGTGGTTGCAGCCGGTTCAGGCCGTGTGTTAGAGAGCGGAGAGCGCGTTGCATTAGAAGTTAAAACAGGCGACCGCATCATCTTCTCAAAATATGCAGGTACCGAAGTGAAATATGAAGGTACTGACTACTTAATCTTGCGTGAAAGCGACATTTTAGCTGTTATCGGCTAAGTCATAAATAAAAACGAGACAATTATATAGGAGGTTCGAATAACATGGCAAAAGATATTAAGTTTAGCGAAGAAGCCCGCCGTTCAATGCTGCGCGGTGTAGATGCATTGGCGGATGCTGTAAAGGTAACTTTGGGACCTAAAGGACGCAACGTCGTTCTTGAGAAAAAATTCGGTTCTCCATTAATCACAAACGACGGTGTAACGATCGCGAAAGAAATCGAGCTTGAAGACGCGTTCGAAAACATGGGCGCAAAGCTTGTTGCTGAAGTTGCGAGCAAAACAAACGATGTTGCCGGTGACGGTACAACAACAGCGACAGTTCTGGCTCAGGCGATGATTCGCGAAGGTCTTAAAAACGTAACTGCCGGCGCTAACCCTGTAGGCGTGCGCAAAGGTATCGAGCAGGCTGTGGCTGTAGCTGTTGAAAGCCTGAAAGAAATCTCTAAACCAATCGAAGGCAAAGAATCAATCGCACAAGTTGCTTCAATCTCCGCTGCTGACGAAGAAGTCGGAAGCCTGATCGCTGAAGCAATGGAGCGCGTCGGCAACGACGGTGTCATCACGATTGAAGAATCCAAAGGATTCACAACAGAGCTTGAAGTGGTTGAAGGTATGCAGTTCGACCGCGGATATGCGTCTCCTTACATGGTGACAGACTCCGATAAGATGGAAGCGGTTCTTGATAATCCGTACATCTTAGTAACAGACAAAAAAATCACAAACATTCAAGAAATCCTGCCGGTGCTTGAGCAAGTCGTGCAACAAGGCAAACCTATGCTTCTGATCGCTGAAGATGTAGAAGGTGAAGCACTTGCGACACTCGTTCTCAACAAACTTCGCGGAACGTTCAATGCAGTGGCTGTAAAAGCTCCTGGATTCGGTGACCGCCGCAAAGCGATGCTTGAAGACATCTCGATCCTGACAGGTGCGCAAGTGATCACAGAAGATTTAGGCCTAGACCTGAAATCAACTGAAATCACACAATTGGGACGCGCTTCTAAAGTCGTTGTCACAAAAGAAAACACAACGATCGTTGAAGGTGCAGGAGACACAGAACAAATCGCGGCCCGCGTTAACCAAATCCGCGCTCAAGTTGAAGAAACAACTTCTGAGTTCGATAAAGAAAAATTACAAGAGCGTCTTGCTAAACTTGCAGGCGGCGTAGCTGTCATCAAAGTCGGCGCTGCGACTGAAACTGAACTGAAAGAACGCAAGCTTCGCATCGAAGACGCCCTGAACTCTACTCGCGCCGCGGTAGAAGAAGGAATCGTATCCGGCGGTGGTACAGCTCTTGTCAATGTTTACAATAAAGTAGCTGCCCTTGAAGCTGAAGGCGACAAACTGACTGGTATCAACATCGTTCTTCGCGCTCTTGAAGAACCAATCCGTCAAATCGCACACAACGCGGGTCTTGAAGGATCTGTCATCGTTGAGCGCTTGAAAGGCGAAGCCATTGGTGTAGGCTACAACGCTGCAACAGGCGAATGGGTGAACATGATCGACAAAGGTATCGTTGACCCTACAAAAGTAACACGCTCAGCTCTGCAAAACGCAGCATCTGTAGCGGCTATGTTCCTGACAACTGAAGCAGTTGTTGCCGACAAGCCTGAAGAAAACAAAGGCGGCGGCGCAGGAATGCCTGACATGGGCGGAATGGGTGGCATGGGCGGCATGATGTAAGCCCAGCGTCCAAAACGCTGATATATCAAGGAAAAGAGGCTCTTTTTAGAGCCTCTTTTTATTTTAACTTGAGATGACATATAAATCCCCTTTTATCCATGGAATAATTTCCTTTTTGGGGATTATGGTATAATTAGAATCTGAACTTTTTTAGAAAGGTTAAACAATTATGTCGGAC
The DNA here is from genome assembly GCF_001969855.1 of Bacillus haynesii. Classification (GTDB taxonomy): domain Bacteria; phylum Bacillota; class Bacilli; order Bacillales; family Bacillaceae; genus Bacillus; species Bacillus haynesii. Next base: position 183,519 of record NZ_MRBL01000006.1, on the reverse strand, counting down.
AACAAACTAATGTTTTTGCTTTTATCATTTTCATCTATTATTCACCTGCTCGGTATATTTTTTAACCCTGCGGCTAGCTGAAAGTCCTGGTTGGTAAACATTGCTTTCATTTTATTGGCTCTTCTATTTTTAAGTCTCACTTTAAAAGAAAATCAACAGAACAAGTAGCGACATGCCCTTCTCAAAGAGAAGGGCATATATTTTATATTATGAACTTCGGTAAGAGTAGCCTTAATAAATCTCGCTCTAATTCTGCATTTGATATTGGGGCTTGCTATTGCCTGTAATCTCTTTCAACGGCCAGTACGTCAGCAAATGGCATTAAAACCGCAAGACCTACATTTGATTCTGTATGAGAAAAGGGGGTTTTATAAAAATGGTCAAAAGAATTGTAAATCGATTGAATTCATTTTCCCTGCTAGGGACAATCTTTTTTATCGGCAGTTATTTGATGTACAAATTTAATGGCGTAGAGCTTATTGGGTTCCTGTACTCAGGTATCATTTTTTTGACAGTCCTGATCGCTACCAGCGTAATGTTAATCAGGCAAAAAAGTAAAGGAACCAATGAAAATAAACAGGCTTAATGCATGCTTTATACTTATTTTAGCTTCCCTCCATTAGTGTAACCTTTCCAATCCATAATATAGATCATCATGAAAGCATCACACGTCCAGTACATCAAATGTCATCTCCTGTTCATACTAATATCGGGAGGTACATCGACTTATGTTGAAAATTTGGATGACTGGACTTTTACTATTAGCGCAGCCCGCGGGGCATTCTGACAGCTTAACGATCACCCAGCAAGGGAAGAAAGTGGCCGTTGTGAACCGCGAAGATTTTACAATGCCGCTTCCCGGGACACCGATGATTGATGATAAAAAATACGGCGAGTTCGTTGACAGGCTTGAGCGGAAAGTACACAAGGATCCCGTCAACGCCGTGATCAATGATCAGGGAAGGATCGTTCCCGGCAAGGTTGGCTACAGCCTTTCCCGGAAGGGGTTTAAGGAGCAGTTTTACGCGTATTTTTATGGGGATGGCTCGTCCACAATCGAAGTGCCTGAATTGAACGTTTACCCGAAAGTGGACAGCGAACTGCTTTCCCATATCCGGACACAGCGGATCGGCCAGTATGTGACGTATTTTAATTCCGGGAATAAAAGCAGGACGCACAACATTTCACTCGCGGCAAAAGCGATCGACAATCATGTTGTGTTTCCTAATGAGACGTTTTCATTTAACAAAGTTGTCGGAATGAGGACGCCGGACAAGGGATATATGCGTGCTCCCATTATTGTGAGAGGCGAATTGTCTGAAGGGGTGGGTGGAGGCATTTGCCAGGTTTCGTCGACATTGTTTAATGCGGTTGATCGGGCAGGACTCGAAATCGTCCAGCGCTATTCCCATAGCCGGCGTGTCCCTTATGTTCCGCCGGGGCGTGACGCGACGGTCAGCTGGGGCGGACCTGATTTGCGCTTTCAAAACAAATATAACCAGCCGGTCTTGATCCGGGCAAAACGGCATGGAGGAACGATGGTTGTGACGCTTTATTCTTCTGACGTGGTCAATCACCAGCTGCGAAAAGTTCCGAAGGCTCCGTCTGAAATTCCGAAAGAAGAGCATCAGAGCGGCGATCACTGAAGGCGAATGTTCATCTAGCGCTGCACTTGTTCACATAATGTACAATAAAATCCTTTTGCCTGTATGATAGGATGAATCAAGGACATCATTAAATTTCAGACAAGAGGAGATGATCGAGTGACATGGCTTTTTGTAACCTTTTTGGTTATCTTCAGTCTTTTTAAAATATTGGTCACTTGCCTTCCGAGCGGTGTCGTAGAGTGGCTGACCGGCAAATTTCAAGTTCATGTGAAGCTTGAGGAAGCGAATGTTAAAGTCACGCTCGGCGGAGAACGTTTAGAGGGATCTGACAAGAGTCAATTTATTCAAAACTTTAATGACGCCGTATTTATGGAGCGGTACTACATCTACCCGGGAGATGAGCCGCTGTATGTAAATCCGAAAAACGCCGGGACACCGTTTGTTATCGAAACAAAAAAAGGAAAAAATGCTGTGAAGCTGTTGGTGTACAGATACGATGATCATATAGACGTCGTTAAACAATATAAGAAAAAGACGGCCGCTTATTGTCTGCGTTCCGACAGTCTGCAAACATGCAGGGGGCTAAAAACGGCGGATTTGGTTTGAAAAGCAGGAAAAACCTGCTTTTTTAATATGATATAAAATACAGCCTGACAGCACTGTAACCAATCAAAAATAAACAAGCAGCGATCGTAAAGATAAATTCTCCTTTTTTATCCTTCTTCAAAAGAACGAATGAACGCACACCGATGTTCAGTCCAAACAGGATGAAACCCACATACAAATAAACGGGATTTAAACCGGATGGAATGATGAGAAGAAATATCCCGGCAAGCGTGAGATAATGGAACACTTTGACAAGCGGCGGTTCTTTTTCCCGCGCTGTACGGCTGTCCATTTCACCATCACCTTTCTTTCGGTTTCGTTAGCAATTAAATCCTTGTATTGCATATTATTCTAATTTAAAATGTGGTTGATGAAAAGTCTTGCACAGGGAGAAACGCCATGACCATACATATTCAAAAGCTTGATGCCCCTTTGAATCCCGAGTTTGTTGATGAACTGATCAATTTGTGGAATGAAAATACATTGGAAACGGCTGATTGTTCATTAGATGATCAAGATAGAGAAATGATACAGCAGCAGCTGAAACAATATGTTCAATCCGCATACGGAGCGGTTTTTGCCGTCGTGAATGAGAAGCTAGAAGCGGTCGGATACGGACTGGCCTCTATTAAGAAAGATTTAGTCAGCGATTGTCTGAGCGGGCAAATCGATGAAGTGTACATAGCCCCGGACTATCGAAGAAACAAACTGGGGAAGCTTGTTGCAGATCGTATGATGGATTGGTTTGAGCGGCATCAAGTGTCTCACGTTCAAGTATCGGTTGATATCGATAATCAATCGGCACTGCATTTTTGGGAAGACATCGGCTTCAGCAGTGAATTTTACCTTCTGACACATTAGTTTTTTGAATCATGCGGGCGCGGCTCTCGCCGTCATGACCCGGCCGCCTCGCTAAAAAGCCCCTTTTTCATTGCAAAGGGGCTTTTTTGATGAGCTCAGGAGAATTATGATGCGGTGAATTGACGAGAGGCGCGACTTCATAAGCTTCCATCTCTTTTGACGCATATGGTTTTAAAAGGCTTGCTAAGTACGCAAGGTCTTGATTTTTCGGATTCAGCCATTCTTTTTCAGCCTGACGATCAAGAATGACGGGCATGCGGTCATGAATGTCTTTCATTAAATCGTTGGGCATAGTCGTAATGATTGTGCATGTATAGACGGGCTTGCCGCCTGCAGGCTGCCACTTCTCCCAAAGCCCCGCAAACGAAAACAGTCCATTTGTTTTGAGCTTGATCCTCATCGGCCGCTTCTTGGCATCGGTGCGCTTCCACTCATAAAAACTGTCAGCCGGAATGAGGCACCTTTGTCTGATCAGCGGCTTTCGAAAGCTCGGCTTCTCAGCCAAAGTCTCAGCGCGCGCATTGATCATTTTATAACCGATTTTCTCATCCTTTGACCACGGCGGAATTAATCCCCACCGCAGCCGCCCTAGCCGGTTATGCGAACCGTCGTTGATGACGGCGAGAATGGACTGGGAAGGCGCGATGTTATAACTGGGGCTGTAATCTTCAATCGCCATTTGATCAATTTCGAAACGGTCAATTATATCATCAAATTCAGAAAAGAGCGTAAACCTGCCGCACATCTTTGATCACCTTTTTTGTTTATTGAAAGTTTGAGGCAAATAGATTTTTTAAATATAAATGGCCAACAAGGCCGCTGAAACAGCCATGACAAAACAGTCATCGCCCGTCATGGCCACACCGTTTTTGATGAATACACTGCAGGTCCAGTTGAGGGCCGATCCCTCCGCGGTCCGGTCAATCAGCTTTTTACCCGCTGTGTAAACACATGCTTTAAATAAAGAAAACGAAATGGAACATAAAATAAAGAGCAAAATAAACTTTACCATCAACACCAGCATTGCCTTTTCACCCCGACATATTTTGTAAGCTCCCCCTTCATTTTACCAATAAATTCATATGTTAAAACCTCATTCTTGTTTTATTATATTGACCAAATGGTCAGCAAACGCTACACTCTATACTAACCGATTGGTCAATAACGAAAAGGAATGATGATCAATGCCTTTACAGCTTTATGAAAAAGAACAAATACTCGATGCCTGTTTGGAGGTTTTTGCAAGGCACGGCTATGCTAAGACTTCGACCGGAATGCTGGCGGAAGCGGCCGGCATTTCAAAGGCGCTGATTTTTCATCACTTTAAAAGCAAAAAAACCCTGTACTTAACTGTGCTCGATTATTGTATTGAAAAGGTAAAGTCGCGACTTTATCTTGATGACCTGTCGTCTTATCATGATTTTTTTGAAGCGAAAGAAAAAATAAGCCTGGCTAAGCTTGAGTTTTTCGCGGATTATCCAAACGTATATAAGCTCACGAAAGAAGCCTTTTTTTCACCGCCTTCCGAATTAAAAGAAGAAATCGCCGCAAAGTATGGGGAGCAATTTGCCGTTAGAAATCGTATTCTAAAACAGCTTTTTGCGAAAGTTCCGTTGAGGGAAGGAGTCGATCGTGAAGAGGCGTTCGAACTCATCATGGTCATGATGGGGCATTTTGAACAAAAGTTTCTAGCGAAAGTAACGGCTGAGAACGATTATGATTCAGCCTGGAGCAGACGTCTTCTTGAAGAACGAAAACGGTTTTTGGATATGATTCGTTTCGGTATTGAAGGCGAATAAAAAGGGGGACTTCTGATGGGACACTATGTATTGGGCTTTCATGAGGTCGATCGAGCCGATTTGCCGCTTGTCGGCGGGAAAGGGATGAACTTGGGCGAATTGTCGAAAATGGACGGCATTCAAGTGCCTCCCGGTTTTTGTGTAACCACAAAGGCATATGAAAGGATGATCGGCGAAAACGGCAGGGTCAGTGAACTGATTGATCAGCTGTCACTTTTAAAAGTGAAGGATAGAGAGCAGATTAACGAACTCGCCCTCCAGATCCGCAATGGTATTGAAAGGGCCGAAATCGCCGAAGAGATCAAAGAAGCGGTTAAAAGCGCTCACTCAAATGCTGGCGGCGGTGCATATGCCGTCCGATCAAGCGCTACGGCGGAAGATTTGCCTCATGCCTCTTTCGCCGGGCAGCAAGATACGTATTTAAATATAAAAGGAATAGAGGCGATCTTGAAGCATATTAGCAAATGCTGGGCTTCACTGTTTACAGATCGGGCCGTGATCTACCGGATTCAAAACGGTTTTGACCACCGCAAAGTTCAATTATCGGTCATCATCCAGCAGATGGTGTTTTCGGATGCGTCCGGCATTTTGTTTACGGCAGATCCCATTACATCCAACCGGAAAGTCACCTCAATTGATGCAAGCTTTGCCTTGGGAGAAGCGCTCGTATCTGGTACGGTTTCAGCAGACAACTACAAGGTTCGTGAAGGTGCGATCGTTCAAAAAACGATTTCCGAGAAAAAGACGGCAGTCTATTCTTTGGAAAGCGGCGGCACTGAGGCGCGCGAAGTCGAAGCGGGACGCCGGAAAAAACAAACATTAACCGATGAACAAATCATACGGCTTGAAGCACTGGGAAGGAGAATCGAAGCTCATTTCGGCTTTCCACAGGATATTGAATGGTGTCTGGCTGGTGGCGAATTTTTCTTTGTCCAGAGCCGGCCTGTAACGACATTGTTTCCTCTTCCGGAACAGAGCGACGACAAGCTGCGCGTCTATATGTCTGTCGGGCATCAGCAAATGATGACAGAGCCGATTAATCCGCTTGGGATATCGTTTTTCGGGTTGATCTCGGATTATGAGCTGACTTGTGCCGGCGGAAGGCTTTTTATTGATTTATCACACGATTTGGCATCTTTTGCTGGGCGGAAAGTCGTCCTCAGTACGGCGGGGAAAAATGATCCTTTCATGCATAGCGCTCTTGTGAATTTTTTGAAAAGAAAGGAGCTTGTCAAAACCCTGCCGAAAGGGAAGCGGATGTTTAGGTTAGGGGCTGAAGGACTGTCATGGTCGCTGCCGGGTGATGCGCTGAAGATTTATCGGAAAAACGACACAGGTGTAGTCAAACGGCTCATGTCCAAGGCGGAAGCATCCATTCATGAGGCTGAACAGCGATTGAAAAATGCATCGGGTGAAACGTTATTTGCACAGATAGAAGAGGATCAAAAAAGCTTGAAAAAAGTTCTCTATGATTCAGAGAGCATGGCTGTGATTATGGTTGGTTTATATGCGGTATACTGGCTCAATCGAAAAATGGAGAAATGGCTTGGCGAAAAAAATGTCGCCGATACCCTTTCTCAATCAGTATTCCACAATGTCACATCTGAAATGGGATTGGCGCTTTTGGATGTTTCCGATGCTGCCAGAGGATACCCCGAGGTTCAGAAGTATTTAGCACATGCCAATGTTGAAACCTTTTTTGAAGATCTCAAACAGCTTGACGGCGGTCCCGCCTTTATCAGCACATTGCGGGCATTCCTTGAGAAATACGGCATGCGCTGTACCGGTGAAATCGATATGACCAAGACCCGCTGGAGCGAACGCCCTTCCATTCTTGCTCCAGTCATTTTGAGCAATATCAAGAATTTTGAGCCCGGTGCGCGAACGGTCAAGTTTGAACAGGGGCGATTGGAAGCGGAGCAAAAGGAAAAGGATTTGTTAAGCCGTCTGCAACAATTAAAGGGAGGCGGACAAAAGGCAAAAAAGACAAAGAAGATGATCAGTGTGCTGCGGAATTTTATCGGCTATCGGGAATATCCCAAATATGCTCTGATCAAACGATATTTTATATATAAGGAAGCATTGATGAAAGAAGCCGCTGTTTTGCAGCGAAAGAAGCTGATTCAAGCGAAGGAGGATATTTATTATCTGTCTTTTGCTGAATTGAGAGAGGCTGTTTGCACAAATCGTCTAGATGTAAAGAAGATCGAAGAAAGAAAAGCAGAATATCAGCATTATGAAAAATTGACGCCTCCGCGAATGATGACTTCAGAAGGCGAGGTCATCAACGGAGAAGCCCTGGGTGATCACATTCCGGCAGGAGCGTTGGCGGGCGTTCCTGTTTCATCGGGAGTCATCGAAGGAAGGGCAAGAGTGATTCTGAAATTGGAGGAAGCTGATATCGAAGAGGGGGATATCCTTGTCACGCCTTTTACAGATCCGAGCTGGACACCGCTGTTTGTCTCAATCAAAGGTTTGGTGACTGAAGTGGGCGGCCTCATGACACATGGCGCCGTCATTGCGCGGGAATACGGGCTTCCGGCGGTGGTGGGGGTTGACAATGCCACAAAGATTATCAAAGACGGACAGAAGATCAGGATTAACGGATCGGAAGGATATGTTGAAATACTCGAATGATAAAAAGCGCAGCTTAGAGCTGCGCTTTAATTTTTATAAAGGTCGGCGGACAACATCCAATCCATCAAGTGCTGATACGGATAATAGGTTGTGCCATTTAATTCAATTTTAGGGATTTCAGGATATTTACGCAGCATCTCTTTCGTTTCTACTTTGCTTAAGCCTAAATAATAATGTAAATCGCCTTCTTTGATTAAATAGGGATAGCCTGAATAACTCCCTTTTGGGTTTTTAAAGTTTTTCAAGCCGTCACCGATAAAATAGCCTAAAGCCGCTAAACCAAGTCCAATCCAAAACAGGTTCATTTCCATGTTTACCATCCTTTTCGCATGATGCTTTATCTGTCATACGAAAAGGATTGAAAAAAGTTTCAAGGTCAAAGGCTTTGCCGGTTCAGCATCTCATAAAGAACGACAGCATGGTTATGGCGCTCATCCTTTGCACCGTAAAGCAGAATAACGGTTTCATCCGCCGCCATTTCTTTTAATTCCTTGAAGCTTCTCTGTTTTTCAGGGTGTTGTTTGATTTCGTTTTGATAGGCTTGTTTAAACGATTCAAATTTTTTTGGGTCATGACCGAACCATTTTCTTAAATCCGGGCTCGGGGCGATTTCTTTCAGCCAGCAGTCAAGGTTCGCTTTTTCTTTCGATATGCCGCGCGGCCACACCCGGTCGATTAAAATGCGGCGCCCTTCTGTTTGCGGATTTTCGTGATAAATTCGCTGGAGGACAATCGGCATCTGGATCACTCCTTCTAGTTGATATGAACGGCCGGCTTCTATCTGCCAAAATCCCTTTTATTCGATGGAATGTTTTAAAGAGCTGTACATTTGGCTGACACTTTCATCGATTTCATCTCTTGACATCCGCAAGGCTTTTTCCGATCTGGCATAACCGATTTCTAACCGGCCTTCTTCCAGTCCTTTAAAGATCGCGTCTGCAAATTCATCCAAAGGAGCTCCGAAATCATGCAGTCCGACACCGCCCAGATCCGTATTGACCGCAGGAGGAGCGACCTCTATGACCTCAACGCCGGTCTCGGAAAGTTGGTGTCTTAAACTCATCGTAAAAGAATGGAGAGCGGCTTTTGTCGATGAGTAGATCGGTGCGATCGCCATCGGTGTAAACGCCAGCCCTGATGTCACATTGATGATCGCTGTTTTCCCGGCTTTTTCGGCAAAGTATTGACTAAAGAGCATGGCCAGGTGGATCGGCGCCTCCATATTGACGGTGATTTCTTTATTGTAGTCAGCCCAATTGTCTGTCACATCAGCTTTTAAAATATGGTAGCGCTGCTGTATTCCGGCATTATTCACAAGTACGTTTACGCCAGGGTGATGTTCTTTGACCCATTCAAATAATGCCAGTCGTTCCGCTTCAACGGTCACGTCGCATACACGCGTGGTCATTTCCGGATATTTTTCCTTTGCTTCTTTAAGCTTGCTTTCCCTTCTCCCGCAGACGATGACCGTATTTCCCGCTTTCATAAATCGTTCGGCAAAAGCAAAGCCGATTCCTGATGCGCCGCCTGTGATCAGCACTGTGTTTCCCGTCAGTTCCATTGTAATCCCTCTTTTCCGTCAATTTTTTAAACAATAGGTTGAACATCTCTTCTGATCCTATAATGACCCTTTATTTTCCAAAGTGCAAGTATTCTGATTAGACGGTATGTTCCGATTCCATTATCATTGAAAAGTGAAAGGGGTGGAATAAAATGTATGAAACAACTGTCGAAACACGCTTCGGAAAGCTGAAAGGCAGAGCGGAAAACGGAGTCCGTATCTTTAAAGGCGTTCCTTACGCAAAACCTCCCGTCGGCGACTTAAGGTTTCGGGAACCGCAGCGAATGGAGGCCTGGGAAGGTGAGCAGGATGCTTTTCAATTTGGGCCGGTTTGTCCGCAGCCTGACGGGGTATTGCCCCAATCAGAGGGGATTCAAAAGTCTGAGGATTGCCTTTATTTAAATGTATACGCACCTGAAGAGGCGGATGGGGATCTGCCTGTTATGGTTTGGATTCATGGGGGCGCTTTTTATCTCGGCGCCGGAAGTGAACCGCTCTATGACGGGACTCAGCTTGTAAAGCAGGGAAAGGTGATCGTGGTCACCATCAATTATCGCCTCGGTCCGTTCGGTTTTTTGCATCTTTCTTCAATAAATGATTCCTACAGCAGCAACCTTGGCCTCTTGGATCAAATCGCGGCTCTCGAGTGGGTGAAAGACAATATCGCTTTCTTTGGCGGAGACCGTCATCATATTACGGTATTTGGAGAATCGGCGGGATCGATGAGCATCGCTTCGCTTTTGGCGATGCCGAAAGCAAAGGGGCTTTTCCAACAGGCCATTATGGAAAGCGGGGCTTCCGCAACTATGTCCGAAAAGCTTGCGAAAGCTGCAGCAGAAAGATTCTTAAGGATTCTCGATATTGATCATCATCACCTGGAGCGCCTTCGCGATGTATCTGATCAAGAGCTTCTTCAAGCCGCCGATCAGCTGCGCTCTTTAATGGGAGAAAATATTTTTGAATTGATATTTCTGCCTGCACTTGATGAAAAAACCTTGCCGCTGAAGCCTGAGGCCGCCGTCGCAAAAGGCGCGGCAAAAGAGATCAATCTATTAATCGGAACAAACCGTGATGAAGGCGCCTTGTTTTTTCCCTCTGATTCGAATCTTTTACCTGAGAGCAAGATCAACGAGATTTTAGAAGAATACATGGGAAAAGAGGCCGCCCAAGCCGCCTCGTCTCTGTATCCGAGAACATTGGAAGGCCATGTTGATATGATGACAGATCTGATCTTTTGGCATCCGTCCGTAGTGTTCGCTTCGGCTCAATCACGACATGCATCTGTCTTTATGTACCGGTTTGACTGGTATGCCGATTCAGAGCATCCGCCGTTCAACAAAGCGGCGCACGGCTTAGAGATTCCGTTTGTATTTGGAAATATGGACATTTTGGAACAGCTGACATGTACGAAGGCCAGTGAAGAAGCGGAGCTGCTTGCTAAACAGATCCAGGCTGCCTGGGTGTCTTTTGCCCGATCCGGAAATCCAAGCACCGATCATGTCAGCTGGCCTGAATATGATGAAGATTTACGGAAAACACTCATATTTGATCAAAAAATTACGATTGAAAGCGACCCTCATTCAGAGAAGAGAAAGATGTTGACAGCCTCTAACCCGCAGATTTAGAACAAACGGCTGACCTGTGTGGTCAGCCGCTTTGATGATAGCGTTCGCTTTGAATGGCTTCAAGCGATTTGCCGCGCGTTTCCGGCGCCATACGGAGCCCGATGATCATATGAACGACGAGAAATGCAATCATGACGGCGCCGGCTGTTTTAAAGCCCAATCCCGTAATCATCGCAGGAACGACCAATGAGATGAGTCCGACGCCGATACGGACGATGAAGAACATGAAGCCTTGGGCGAGTGCCCTGTATTTCGTATGAAAAAGCTCTGCCGCCCACAGTCCGTAAAACGCCTGTGCTCCAAAACCCGCAGAAATGCCCCACAGGCATACGAATAATAAAAGCTCTGTGATGTTCATTGTGCCGAAGGTGAGGATGACCCATGCGGCGGTTGCCATAGCTGCTCCGATGCCAAAAAGCGTTTTCCGATTGACTTTATCGCCGAGACGGATAAAGACGAAGTATGTGGACGCCACTGTCAAAATCCATAAAAATGCCTGCAGCATGTTGGCTTGCGCCGCTGTTAAACCGCCGACCGTCTCATAGATATACGGCATGAAATATCCCATCGTCCCGGCAACAAGGTTCCAAAACGCGTAAATTCCGATGAGGAGAATCATGGCGTGGAGGTTCGCTTTGTTGGTCAACAGCTCTTTGATCGACGCCTTTTCTTCAACTCCTTTTGCTTTGTCTTCGGCTTCTTTTCGCTTTTGCTCCTCCCAGATGGACGATTCGTGAATCTGCTGCTGCAAAATCCAGGTGATGACTGCGACGACGAATAGTTGAGCAAAAATCAACCGGCTTCCCATTAAACCGAGCGGCGCCAAGGCAACCGATAACAGCAGCGTAAGCGCCGGTCCGACCGACCATGCCAGCTGCCCCCAGCCGACCCGTCCGGCCCGCTCATGATCAGGGGCCTCCTCAGCAATGTAAGTCCAAGCAGCCGGAATCGCTGCGCCTACCGCAATTCCCGTCACGATGTATCCGGTTAAAAGCATGGGAAAATTAAACGACACGGCGATCAGTAAAACGCCAAGCATATAGACGAATAGATCGTATTTGTATATGAATTTTCTCCCGTAACGGTCGACTAAAAAACCGCCGAGAAAAGCGCCGATCGCCGCGCCGAAACCATTTGCGCTTAAAGCGCCGAGAAGCCCGACCCGGGCGTCGTCCAACCCTAAATATTCAACCCATAACGAAAGCCCGCCGGCTCCCGCGACAATTGATCCCGCCTCCAAATAGTTGGACATGGCAACCGTGATCGTCGATTTCAAACTGCCTTTTTTTCTCCCTGGCATGATTCGCTCCCCTTTCAAATCAGAATTCTTTTCTGACAGAAGCCGGATTGATGCGTTGAATGCTGGATTTTTCCTTAGTGAGTCACGCAAAATTGTAAGCGTTATCATTTTCTGGTGATTCCGACCCTGCATCCGTTCCAGCCTGCGGGCTGTTCCGAATGTTTTGCTTATAGTATTACTTTATTCGGGAAACAAAAATAAATCAACATATAAATCAGAATATTACGTCTGAATAGTTTTGTTTTTGTTTGAAATTTTTTCTCGAAAAACTGCCATTATATCAATTTTTTATTAAAAAACCGAAACTTTTCCTCTGGAAAAATAGTATATTTAAACTAAGTATATTTTACTATGAGGAGGAATTTTTCAGATGAGTATATTAAGCAGGTTCAAAGACATTATGGCCAGCAATATTAACGCTTTGCTGGATAAAGCGGAGAACCCGGAAAAAATGGTGGATCAGTACGTCAGGAACTTAAACAGCGACTTAAACAAAGTAAAGGCGGAAACGGCGTCCGTCATGGCGGCCGAGCAAAGGGCAAAAAGAGAACTGGCGGATTGCCGGGCGGAAATCGACAAGCTCGAGCGCTATGCAATGAAGGCTTTGGAAGCCGGCAGTGAGGCGGATGCCCGAACATTTTTAGAAAAGAAAGCGGTGCTGGAAACGAAGGCGTCCGAATTAGAAACTGCATGTCAAACGGCGTCATCCAATGCGCTTCAAATGAAAAAAATGCACGATAAGCTCGTTTCAGATATCGGGGAGCTTGAAGCGCGCCGCGCCGAGATCAAAGCGAAATGGACAGCGGCGAAAACACAGGAAAGAATGAATAAACTCGGTTCATCTGCGGCAAATGCCAACCATTCAATGTCCGCTTTCGGCAGAATGGAAGAAAAGGCCAACCGGGCGCTTGATGAAGCGAATGCGATGGCTGAACTGAACGCCGCTCCTCAAGATGACATAGAAGACCTGAAGGCTAAATATGACAGCCCTTCTGACGTGAATGATGCGCTTGCCGCATTGAAAGCGAAAATGGCGGGTCAAAAGTCATAACAATTTGAAATGAATAAAGTGAGAGGTTAAGAGACATGGTGATTTCTTATAAATGTCCGGGCTGCGGGGATGACATGGCCTTTGCCGCTGAATCGGGCGCGCTCGCCTGCCGGAGCTGCGGGAGACAGGACAAGATTGAAAACATTCCGGAAGAATTGAAAACAGCGAGATTTACTGAAGATGAAGCAACAGAATATCATTGCCAAAACTGCGGCGCTATTTTGATCACTGAAAAAGAAACGACGGCTACATCCTGCAGCTTTTGCGGAGGAGCGGCAGTGATCGCCGACCGCCTGTCCGGAAACCTTGCTCCGGCAAAGGTCATTCCTTTTACAATCAGCAAAGAGGAAGCGGCAGACGCGTTTCGCAAGTGGTGCAGAAAAGGGCTGTTAACACCAAAGGGCTTTATGTCGGCTGACCGGATTAAAAGCATTACAGGCATGTATGTCCCTTTCTGGATGTACGATTTAAACAGCAAAGTTCAGGTCAGCGCCCGCTGCACAAAGGTACATAGGTATACACAGGGCGATTACATCTACACGAAGACCGAACATTATGATGCGTTTCGCGATATCAATCTCGACTACATCAAAGTCCCGGTGGATGCATCAGAAAAGATGAACGATGAATTGATGGACAAATTGGAGCCCTATCCGTATGATCAGCTGAAAGATTTTAAAACGGCCTATTTGGCAGGCTACATCGCTGAAAAATATAATTACGATGATGAAGAGCTTTTTCCGCGGGCGAAAAGCAAAATCAGCGGCTACATCGAGTCATATATCGATTCCACCCTATCCGGATACAGCTCAGTCGATGTGAAAACGAAACACGTCGATACGCAGAAAATGAAAAGCTTTTATGTGCTTTTGCCCGTCTGGATGGTCAATTACAACTACAAACAGAAGGATTACATTTTTGCCATGAACGGACAAACGGGAAAAGTCGTCGGCAAGCCGCCGATCAGCTCATTTAAAGAAAAGATGTGGTTCAGCGGACTGGCCGTCTTCATATTTGCGGTCTGGAAAATCATCGCTGCTGTGATGGGAGGCGGGGCGTGATGAGAAGTGTATTGAGAAGTGCAATGATCTTATGTATGATTTTCCTTGTCTTCATCCCTATAGCCTCCGGTGCGGCAGCCTCTGAACAGAAGCGGTATATTTATGATGAAGCCGGGCTTCTGACCAAACAGGAAATCGAGAAGCTGGAGACGCTGGCAGCCAAATTGGGCGCCGAACGGGAAACCGACTTTATCATTGTGACAACCAATGATACAAACGGCCGCGATGTGAAGAGGTATGCGGAGGACTTCTATGACGAAAAAGCGCCCGGCTATCAGAAGAAGCACGGAAATGCAGCCGTGTTAACGGTTGATATGGAGCATAGAGAAGTCTATCTTGCCGGCTTTAAAAAGGCTGAAGAATATTTGAATGACGCCAGGCTGGACAAAATTAGAGAAAAAATTACGCCGGATATATCTGACAACCATTACGAGGCCGCATTCGAAATGTTTATGAAAGCGGCGTATGATGATATGGAGAAGAAACCGTGGGCGGACAGCATTTTTTTTAAGACGTGGTTTCAATTGCTTGTGTCGGCAGTCATCGCGGCAATTGCCGTCGTCATCATGAAATACAATTCAGGCGGCAAAGTGACCGTAAGTGCAAGCACTTATATGAACGGTGATACATCCGGAGTGATCAGAAAGAATGACGAGTACATCAGAACGACCGTCACAAAACAGAGAAAACCGTCCAATAATAAAAGCTCTGGCGGCGGAACGACGAGCGGAGGACATTCGCACAGCGGCAGCCGGGGAAGCTTTTAGAAAGGGAAAGGAAGAGCTTAAATGGTGTTTTTTAAAAATCAATTTGCAAATGTAGTAGAGTGGGATGAATTTCGCGATGATATGATTTTCTATAAATGGAACAACCGCGAAATCAAAAAGGGGAGCCGGCTGATCATTCGCCCCGGTCAGGATGCCGTCTTTTTAAACAATGGAAAAATCGAAGGCATTTTCCAAGATGAAGGCGACTATGATATCGAATCCGAAATTATTCCTTTTTTATCTACTTTAAAAGGTTTTAAATTTGGCTTTAACAGCGGGATGCGCGCCGAAGTTCTGTTTGTCAACACGAAGGAGTTTACCGTCAAGTGGGGGACGAAGAATGCCATCAATATCCCGGCTGCAGGACTTCCGGGCGGCATGCCGATCAGGGCGAACGGCACATTTAACTTTAAGGTGAATGATTATGTCGCATTAATCGATAAAATTGCCGGTGTGAAAGATCAGTATGTTGTGGAAGATATCAAAATACGGATCACATCCATTCTTGATCAGCTTCTGATGAAGTGGATCACAAAAGAAGGAAAAGATATGTTCAACCTTCAAGCCAACGCCTTTGATATCGCAAAAGGGATCAGGGAAGACCTTGATATGGAGATTATCAGCGACGGTATGACGATAACAGGCTTTAACATTATGAGTTTCAATTATCCGAAAGAAATCCAGGATATGATCACGAAAAACGCATCCCACGGCATGGTCGGCGATCTGAACAGATATCAGCAGATTTCCATGACAGACGGCATGGCTTCAGGAAAGATGACAGGCGGCGGTGCCGCATCTGATATGGCCGGCATGATGATGGGGATGAACGTAGCGAACCAAATGATGAATCAGATGAACCAAAATCAGCAGGGACAGACACAGACGCCCCCAAGCGCGCCGCAGCCAGCGGCAAAGCCGAACTTCTGTCCGAACTGCGGAACGAAAACGGGCGAAGCCAACTTCTGTCCGAACTGCGGGCAGAAGCTTGTGTAAGCGAAGGGGTCGATTTAAGAAAGAAGATACCAGCAAAGTTGGTATCTTCTTTGTGAATGAGTGTTTTCACTACCGGCACGATCACCGGCAGACCAAGCTGGAAAACAGACGGAGCAGAAGCTGATCCTGTTGCGCAAGTCGGATCAATTGCATGATCAGAGCGCCCGCCGTATTCTATATATAACAATGTGAATGTCGGATGAAAAGAATGCGGCATACATCAATCAAGGATGTACAAAATAATTAAAGGAAACAACCTGGAGGAAAAGCGACATGGAATTAGGCATCAGCACCTTTGTAGAAACGACCCCTGATATCAAAACCGGAAAAGTCATCAGCCATGCAGAGCGGCTGCGTGAAGTAGTGGAGGAGATCGTCCTTGCCGATCAGGTAGGCTTGGATGTATTCGGAGTAGGAGAGCATCATCGCCAAGATTACGCAGCTTCTTCTCCTGCCGTCGTCCTGGCCGCAGCGGCTGCACAGACGAAGCGCATCAGATTAACGAGCGCGGTCACCGTGCTGTCGTCGGCTGATCCTGTCCGTGTTTTTCAGGATTTTGCGACGCTCGACGGGATTTCAAACGGCAGGGCGGAAATCATGGCGGGCCGCGGGTCTTTCATCGAATCCTTTCCGCTGTTTGGATATGATTTAGACGATTATAATGAGCTCTTTGAAGAAAAGCTTGATTTGCTGCTTGAGTTGCAAAAGTCGGAAAGGGTCACATGGAGCGGCAAGCATCGTCCGGCTATTCAAAATACAGGCGTGTATCCGCGCCCTGTGCAGAATCCGCTGCCTGTATGGATCGGAAGCGGCGGAAACCAGGAATCCGTCGTTCGCGCCGGCCTGCTCGGCCTGCCGCTGGTTCTCGCCATCATCGGCGGGAGTCCGCAGCAGTTTGCTCCGCTTGTTGAGCTTTATTATAAAGCGGCGGAACATGCCGGGCATGATGCCTCAAAGCTGACTGTCGCTTCCCATTCCCACGGCTTTATTGCAGAGGATACCGAGACGGCCGCCGATCGGTTTTTCCCATCCACCCAGCAGGCCATGAATACGCTCGCAAGGGAGCGGGGCTGGGGGCCGTACAGCCGGTCGAGCTTCGATGCAGCCAGAAGCTTTGAAGGGGCGCTCTATGTAGGCGATCCCGAGACGGTGGCGGAAAAAATTATTCATCTGCGCAAGAATGTCGGGATCACTCGATTTTTGCTTCACGTTCCGGTCGGTTCGATGCCGCACGAAGATGTCATGAAGGCGATTGAACTTTTTGGAACAAAAACGGCGCCGCTCGTCAGGGAAGAAGTGTCCCGCTGGGAGGCATCTGAAAGGTCATAACATAAAAGGCCCGCGCGTCGGTGCTCACGAATAGGAGAAGGATCGGCGGCTAACCGCTCAGGCGTCCTGCCTGAGCGCCGCCGTCATCACATCCTGTGAAAGTCAGCTTCCGATGCTCGGCCTTCCTAGACTGCAAGGGTTTTCAATCACGCTGAAAGGATGACAAAATCCCAAAACTAAGAGCAGTTTTGGGATTTTGTCAACAATTCTGAGGCCCGCGCTTTGCGCGGGCCTTTTATTTCATATAATGCTTTTTGAAATCCGGATGAATCGAAAATTTACGGCGCAAATGGATCAGGTTTTCGCCGAAACTTTCCTCCAATACCTCTCTGTGCTTCTCCATGATTTCCATCAGGTACAAATCATGAATCATCACTTCGGTAATCGGCATCACCAGGCCTACATGCATCGTCCAGGCTGCGCGGCTGTCTTTCCCGTGGGAGACAATGCCGGCCACGACTTCCGAATCGTCGACGCTGAATACGAGCCAGCGTCCGTCGTACTCTTCTGTAATTTGCGTGCTGCTGTCATGGAGATAGACATTGGCGAAGTCAGCTTCAATGTCCCCGTACGCAATGATGGTGACGATGACGCCTTTTTTTGCGGCCTCTTTGAGTTCCGGCTCCAATTCAGGAAAATCCTCTTTCCAAATTTCCAGGAGAATCCTTTTCCCGGCTGATGATATACACGCCTTTACTTTATCAAGAATCTCGCTTCGTCCGGTGATGTTCCAAATATTTTCCCGGTCATTTGCAGTGCGCTCAAACTTCTCGAAATGTTTTTCTGCCTGTTCAAAAGTCTCTTCCGCTTTCATCCGCCGGTTTTTAATCAGTTCCTTGGCGGGTACGGGAATGTATTGCGGTGTGTTGCCGTAGCTGACGAAAATATCGCCGCGGATCACGAGGCTCTCCAGCACTTCGTATATTTTCGAGCGGGGAACACCCGATTTTTTTGCCACCGCATAGCCTGTCAGCGGAGATTCTTCCAAGAGCGCCAAGTATGCTTTCGACTCATACTCGGTGAAATTCAGGTTTTTCAGTACGTCTAATATGTTTTTCTTCATAAGCCCTCCAGCTTCAACAAGAGTCGCTACCTTTGTCACTCATATTTTGCTGGATGTATTGATTTATTTCAAGTCCGCTGATACACTTTTTATAAGTGGTTACTCAAGTAGTCACTATATAAAAATCAGTATGGGGGGAGACACCTGATGGATAGCCTGCTGTCATACATATCGATTGCCGCCATGATGGTGGTGATACCCGGAGCTGATACGATGCTTGTGGTGAAAAACACGCTTCGATACGGTCCGAACGCCGGGCGCTGCAATGTTCTCGGGTTGGCGACGGGGCTTTCTTTCTGGACGCTGATTGCCGTTCTCGGCTTAGCGGTGGTGATTGCGAAGTCGGTGATTCTGTTCAATACGATCAAATACTTGGGGGCGGCCTATTTAATATATTTAGGCATTAAAAGCTTTTTCGCGAAAAAAATGTTTTCTTTGGAGGACTTACAAGCCGAGAAGAAGAAAACCGAAAACTCATCAAGCCGGCATTACAGGGATTCGTTTATGCAAGGATTGTTCAGCAACGTTCTGAATCCGAAAACTGTTTTGGTCTATATCACGATTATGCCTCAATTTATTAACTTAAGAGAAAGCGTTAACCAGCAGTTGATCATCCTCGCTTTAATCCTTACTTTTCTTGCTGTGTTTTGGTTCCTCATCCTCGTATATTTGATCGATTTCGCAAAGAAATGGCTGAGAAGCGTGAAATTCCAGAAGATCTTTCAAAAAGCTGCGGGTCTGGTGCTTGTCGGATTTGGCGTTAAAACGGGTTTAGATTGATATTGGAGAACGAGTGAGCGCTTTGGCTCACTTTTTTTGTTTATTTGTCAACGATTATTTGATAGAAAATACTAGATGAAATAAGAGTGCTATGGTTATTCGTTGACATTTTGACAACAATTCTATATATTTATACCGACTTGGTCTTTTGGCTGATAGATTGATACATTTTTAGTGTGAGAGGAGAAAAGCTCGTGGGTGAACAAAAGAAAAATCAGCTGGGAGCGTTGCTGAAAGAGCATTTGCGAAAAAGGTCATTATCTTTAAGAGAATTGAGCGAACGCGCTCAAATCGATAAAGCAACCATCTCAAGAATCATGAATGGCAAAAGAAAAGCAAACCTGAACCATTTGCAAAGGTTTTCTGAAAGCCTCGGCGTTTCTTTTGATGAGCTGATGACAGCGGCCGGCTATGCGATGGAGAAGGCGCGGGAAAGCGAACGTCAGGATATTCACTCGTCAGTTGCCGAAATTGAAGATGTTTTGCAAACCTCAAATGTCTATGATCGGTCCTTTACCATGGAAGAACTGAAAAACAAATTGAATGAGTACGAACAATATTCTCAGACGGAGGAAGGAAAGCGCACCATTATGGCTGAGTTTGAATCTAAGGTCGAGAAAGTCGCAGGCATTGGTCCTTTTCTGACCCGTTTGCACGACATGTACAGCAGATTTACCTCGGGGCGGGGGACGCCGCGTGAATTGCTGCTGATGGGCGGCGCTTTGCTGTATTTCATCGTTTCTGTTGATGTCATACCGGATTATATTTTTCCGATCGGCTATATTGATGATGCCGCAGCGGTTCATTTCGTTTTCAACCAGCTGACGCATAAATCATGATGGAGCATGTTCAAGATGAAAAGAAAGCATATCAACATTGACATCAGTCTGCTGCTCATTCTATTTTGTTTGTTTATCATCAGTCTGCTGGCCGTTTACAGCGGGTCGGGCCAGTATGAAACACAGGACCCTTTTTATTTTGCCAAACGGCAGGTCTTTTGGTATCTTGTCGGGTTTGGCGTCATGGCGGGAACGGCCTACATCGACTACGAGCTGCTTGAACGATTGGCGCTTCGTTTATTTGTGGGAGCCGTTTTTCTTTTGATTCTCGTTCATTTTTTTGGAACTTACAAAAACGGTTCGCAAAGGTGGATCAGCTTCGGGGTCATCGAAATCCAGCCTTCAGAATTTATGAAGATCATTTTGATTCTTCTGCTGGCTTCGATACTCAATCAATATCAGCATAAAAGTTTCTCCTTCACCGAGAGCATCATGCCGACGGGGAAAATCATGATGTACACGGTAATTCCGTTTTTCTTCATATTGGTTCAGCCTGATTTAGGGTCCGCATTGGTGATTTTATCGATCGCATTCACGTTGATGCTGGTCTCGGGGATTTCGGGCAGGATGATCATGTCCCTGTCACTTGGATTCATGGCATTGGTCGCCTTTTTGACATATTTGCACAATCATTACTTTGAGATTTTTTCAAAGATTATTAAGCCTCACCAGCTTGACCGGATATACGGCTGGCTCAGTCCCCATGAACATGCCTCTACATATGGATACCAGCTGACGCAGGCGTTATTGGGGATCGGATCGGGCCAGATGTCAGGAAGCGGCTTTACTCACGGAATCCAAGTTCAGGGAGGGAAAATTCCGGAGGCTCATACCGATTTTATTTTCGCTGTGATTGGGGAAGAATTCGGTTTTTTGGGTGCCGTCACATTAGTCTGTCTGTATTTTTTGATGATCTACAGAATCATTAGGATTGCGATCTCGTCCAACAGTCTGTTCGGTCTTTATATATGTGCGGGGGTTGCGGGGTTGATTGTATTCCAAGTGTTCCAAAATATCGGGATGACGATCGGGTTAATGCCGATCACGGGGCTCGCTCTTCCGTTTATCAGCTATGGCGGCAGCGCGCTGCTGACCAACATGATCGCTTTAGGTCTCGTTTTCAGTGTGAATATCAGATCTAAACATTATATGTTTGGGAATGATTGGGGATGAAGGTGTTCAAAATGATTCTTTCCCATCTAAAGAAACTGGATTATGTATTGATTGCCGCGGTTCTGTTTTTATCCGTGTTTGGCTTGCTGATGGTATACAGTGCCGGCTACCCCCTCGGATATATGAAGTATCATGATGGCAGCTATTTTTTTATGAAGCAGCTGCAGTGGCTGCTCATCGGTTTAACCTTTTTTTCAGCTGCCGTCTTTTTTCCTTACAAAGCTTACAGCAAACTCATCCGGTTTTTGGTGAAGATTTCTTTTTTGCTGCTGATTCTCGTTTTGCTGCCGGGAATCGGGATGGAGAAAAACAATTCCCAAAGGTGGATTCAATTCGGTTCGCTCATGATTCAGCCGTCTGAGGCTGTGAAGCTTGTGATGGTTATTTATTTCGCCTATGTGTATGCAAAAAAGCAGAGATACATCGCCGATTTCGGAAAGGGCGTCATGCCGCCGCTGCTGATTTTGGCCGCTGTGTTTTTTTTGATTTTAAAACAGCCCGACTTGGGGACTGCTGTTTCGATCCTGTTAAGCTGCGGAGCGGTTCTGTTGTGCGCCGGCCTCAGAATACGGCACTTGCTGCTTCTCGGAACAATGGCAGGGGCGGGCATCGCATATTTTGCTATGACAGCGCCGTACCGGTTAAAAAGGCTGACATCGTTCAGCGATCCTTTTCAAAATGAAAACGGAGACGGCTACCAGTTGATCAATTCGTACCTTGCCATTGATTCGGGCGGTTTATTGGGGAATGGATTGGGGAACAGCGTTCAAAAGCTGGGATTTCTTCCTGAAGCCCATACGGACTTTATCATGGCGGTCATCACCGAAGAACTCGGCGGTATCGGGCTGTTGATGATCATCGGGGCCTACCTGTTGATCATGTTCAGAGGCGTTCGGATCGCTGCGCAAATCGATGATCCGTTTGGAAAGTTGCTGGCAGTCGGGCTTACTTTCCAGATTATGATTCAAGCGTTATTTAACCTGGGCGCTGTTTTCGGCCTTCTTCCCATTACCGGAATTCCTCTTCCGTTTGTCAGCTACGGAGGTTCTTCGTTAATGTTCATGCTGATGTCAGCCGGGATATTGGTCAACCTCTCCTCACATGTTAAGCGGGGAGTTAAAAAGGATGAGACCTTTCTTTTGTAGAGGGCTTTTTCCAAATTTTGAAGTGGAGAATTTTAAATTTCAGCTTAAAGTTACAATTGTACAATTGACCAGATGATCCTGTCATCAGGAATATATCTTCTCATATCGTATTTGACGGTGACGCGTTTTTATCCATATAAACGCATTCATATTGATAAATAAAGGAAATCGTGATATATTCAAGATGTGAAACAGAATAATCTCTTTATATGAATGCATAAACTAAAAAAGACCGGAAGATGCGGCAACATCTCCCGGAAGCAACAGAGAGGCTCCATAAAAAGGAGTCGGCTCTATTTTTAGATCCCAATTAAAAAGTAAGATCGTCTTGGTGTGGGAATCAAGGGCGATCTTACTTTTTTTTGTCGTTAGATGACAGAATTGCCACTACAAGAATGCCGAAAGACACCATGAGTTGCAAGGCCTCTGATACTGTCACATGCTCACCCCCTTTCTCTCCAAGAGATGGAGGGTGAGCCGACCGCCCTTATATAGAACCGAACTGTTGCCAACCCTTATTATACCAAAAAGTAGAGCTGTTTCCACAAATGCCCGTTGACAAGTAAATTTGAAAAACCGCAGTTTTCTTAAAACGTTCTGCGGTCAAACTGAGTAAATGCTGTTTTTTCTTAGCCGGAACCCTGCTCATTCTTCTGCAGCTGATCTAGTGCAAAACAGGCCGGTTCATTAAACCCGGCCTGTTTGAAATATCTTGTTCATTTATGCGGGACGCGCGGCAAAAATCTGGAAGGTAACGCCGAACGGATCAGTGACAATGCCGTATGCGGGACTGAAATAAGTTTCCTTCAGCTCAAGCTTGACCTCGCCTCGCTCGCTCAGCTTGCCGAACAGCCGCTTGGCCGACGAAACATCAGCTGCCGTTACGCAAATGGACAATTGGTTTCCGCTTTGGAAAGGCAGTTCAGGAATGACGTCGGCGACCATCAGGACGGCGTCGCCGATTGTCAAAACGGCGTGTGCGATGAAATCCAATTCGTCTTCCTTAAAATTCGCCGCCTCATCTGCGGGGCCTTCACCAATCGTCTGACTGAACTTTACTTCGGCATCGAGTACATCACGGTAATAATCAATCGCTTCCTTTGCTCTTCCATTCATCAGGATATAAGGTGTGAATTGCGTTTTCATAGGGGGAACATCTCCTTTTTTTGTTGATCTAAGGAGATTGTATATTATAATGGTGACAGCTTATGTCATGGTTAAAAAATGATTGGAGGTTTTCATGTCTAAAGCGAAACGATTGAATGAAATGATCATGCTGGTAAACCGGAAAAAACGATTTACGGTCGGGGAGCTGGCGCGGGAATTCGGGGTTTCCAAGAGAACGGTTTTAAGGGATTTGCAAGAGCTCAGCGAAATGGGGGTGCCCCTCTATTCTGAAACCGGTCCCCACGGAGGATATCAGGTGTTAAATGAAAGGATACTTCCTCCCATCGCCTTCAGTGAGAACGAAGCGATCGCCATCTTCTTTGCGATCGATGCACTGAAGCATTATATATCCCTGCCGTTTGACGCCCAGTACGAATCCATCAAAAAGAAATTTTATTTAAATCTTTCAGGAGATATCCGGGATGCGATTGACAGTATGAAGGACCGTGTTGCTTTTTATACGCCTTATGAGCAAAAAGACGACATTCCGGTTTTAAAGGTGCTGCTTGAGGCGGCCGTTCAGCAAAAGGTGTTGATCATCGAATATGAAGCAAATGGCGCAGCAAGCAAGAGGAACATTCAGCCGATCGGAATCTATGCCAATCAAGGGAAGTGGTATTGCCCGGCTTACTGTTTTTTAAGAAAGGATTACCGCATCTTCAGGTGCGACCGGATCAAGTGGGCCGAGCTTGATGAACATATGGCTCCGATTGATTTGTCCGGTCTCAATTTAAAGAACCGTTTTTCGGCTTTGTCCCGGCCAAAGGAGACATTGGAATTATCCGCCGAGCTGACAAAAAAGGGAGTAGAGCGGCACGGTTCACTCAAATGGCCGCACCTTGAACTGCATGTAAGAGAAGACGGGTCCGGCGTGCTGAAAGGCGAAATCGCGCCGAAGGATATTGATTTTTTTGCGGATTATTTCATTTCATTCGGCCGGGAAGCGGTTATTCAGAAGCCTTCCGAATTAATCGAAAGGATGAGGCGGACATTATCCGATATGCTGAAACAATACGACTGAAATGAAGGCTCCGGTATACCGCAGCCTGCGTTTTTCTGCATTTAAAGCCTCGTAAAAACGCGTGAAGTTGCACATCTCCTTCATCACCCCGTTAAAGACACTCTCAGGAATCGAGAGTGTCTTATTTTTGCCGTCAGAAGAAATTTTTACCCAAAAAAGTTGACGTCAGAATTAAAAGTGAGTATCATTACAAATATGATATTAATATTACATTTGTGTTACAAAGAAAAATGATATGTTACGAGTTTAAAAGAAGATTGACAAAGGAGCATGCTTATGAAAAAAGCGATGGCTATTTTAGGATTCCTTGTACTCACAGCATCGCTGCTATTTATCATCAATAAAGGAACATCTCAAATAAACGCTTCACAAAATAGAAAAGCCGCGGTTCACACGGAATATTACAAAGACATCAGTTCGCTTTCTTTTCCGGTATTCAGCGATTTGAAGGAAGAAGATGCCCAGCTGGCCAACGATGCGGTAAAACTTCATTTAAAAAACTCCTATAAAGAATTTCAAAAAATCGTTAAAGATGCCGAAAAGAAGGATAAGGATGACGAAAACGTTTATGAAACGTCCTACAAAGTCAAATACAACGAGGAAGGCAAACTGAGCTTTTTAATCTATGACTATCAGTTCTCCGGCGGTGCGCACGGCATGTACACCGTTACATCCTACAACTTTGACTTTGACAAGCATAAACAAGTCGTGCTGACTGACGTATTAAACAATCAGGCGAAAATCGAAAAGGCAAAAAACTATATTTTCAACTATATCAACGAACATCCGGAGCAGTTTTATTCAGATCTTAATAAGAGCGATATCCGCTTGGATGAACATACGGCTTTCTATTATACAAGCAGCGGAATTTCAATCGTATTTCAGCAGTATGATATCGCCCCGTATGCGGCCGGAAACCAGGAAATAAAGCTTCCGTCGACGCTTTTATATTAGCCCGGTATTAGATCCAATATTCGTAATAGAAACAGAGAGAGCAAGTCATGAAACAGGAGAGTGAGCAGCAATGTCTGGCAAACCATCATTTCGCTGGGTTAAAATGTTGATTTTTTTAACAATATTAATAGGTGTAGCGGGGTACTCTTACAATAAGGTGTCAAGCAACAGTCAAGAGCCCCCTCAACCAAAAAAAGATCGCGGCCAATCCGGCCTCGGTGTCGAATCCATGGTCAGCGACAGCAAACAAGAGAGGTATGCCATCCACTATCCGGTGTTTCACATAAAAGAAATCGATGAACAAATAAAAGCTCATGTGAATCAAGAATTGGCCGCTTTTAAAGAGGATAACGCAAAGGCACGGGCTCAGGATGAAGACGGGCCTTTTGAACTGAACATCAAATATAAGGTTGTCTATTACACAAAAGATACGGCCAGTGTGGTGCTGAATCAATACATAGATGCCGGCGGCGTTTCGGGTACAACGTCTGTCAAGACGTTTAACGCTGATTTAAAACAGAAAAAGCTGCTGTCCCTTCAAGACCTGTTTGAAGAGAATTCAGATTTTCTGAACAGGATTTCAAGCATTGCCTATCAGGAATTGAAAAATCGGAATCCGTCTGCTGACATGGCTTTATTAAAAGAAGGGACAAGCCCTCAGGAAGAACATTTCAGCCGCTTCGCGCTCCTTGAAAACGAAGTGGAATTTTATTTTGAGAAAAAACAAACCGGTCTTGAGCAGTCTGTAAAAATAAAAAAAGATTGGGTAAAAGATATTTTAAAAGACCGATATCAGGATATGAAAAAGAATCGTCTTCAGGCAAAACCTGAGCAGAAGCCTGTTCCGCTTCCGAAACAAGCGAAAATAAATCCTGATGAAAAAGTGATTGCTCTCACATTTGATGACGGCCCGAACCCCACTACAACAAATAAAATATTAAACGCTTTACAGAAGCATGAAGGGCATGCGACCTTCTTCGTGCTTGGAAGCAGAGCTCAATATTATCCCGAAACGATAAAACGGATGCTGAAGGAAGGAAACGAAGTCGGCAACCATTCCTGGGACCATCCGTTATTGACAAGGCTGTCAAATGAAAAAGCGTATAAGGAAATTAACGACACGCAAGAAATGATCGAAAAAATCAGCGGACACCTGCCTGTACACTTGCGCCCTCCATACGGCGGGATCAATGATTCCGTCCGCTCGCTTTCAAATCTGAAGATCTCGTTGTGGGATGTTGATCCGGAAGATTGGAAGTACAGAAATAAACAAAAGATTGTCAATCATATCATGAGCCATGCGGGAGACGGAAAAATTGTCTTAATGCACGATATTTATTCAACGTCCGCAGAAGCGGCTGAAGAGATTATCAAAAAGCTGAAAGCAAAAGGCTATCAATTGGTAACTGTATCTCAGCTTGAAGAAGTGAAGAAACAGAGAGGATATTGAATAAATGAGAAGAAAGCGCCATATCGGCGCTTTTCTTTTGCAAGAAAATATAGGGAAAATGGTATTTGTTAAAAATTCCAAATATTTATACAATAGCATATGTTTCACATTGAAAGGGGAGGAGAATCATGAAACAATACAAACGGCTTTATGCCCGATTGCTGCCGCTGTTATTTGCGCTCATCTTCTTGCTGCCTCACTCTGCAGCAGCGGGGGCAAGTCTTAA
The DNA here is from genome assembly GCF_001969855.1 of Bacillus haynesii. GTDB lineage: Bacteria > Bacillota > Bacilli > Bacillales > Bacillaceae > Bacillus > Bacillus haynesii. The sequence continues at coordinate 156,501 of NZ_MRBL01000006.1, read as the reverse complement.
TGGGACGCTGATGCAGTATTTTGAGTGGTACATGCCGAATGACGGCCAACATTGGAAACGCTTACAAAACGACTCGGCATATTTGGCTGAACACGGTATTACTGCCGTCTGGATTCCCCCGGCATATAAGGGAACGAGCCAAGACGATGTGGGCTACGGCGCTTACGATCTGTATGATTTAGGGGAGTTTCATCAAAAAGGGACGGTTCGGACAAAGTACGGCACAAAGGGAGAGCTGCAATCTGCGATCAACAGTCTTCATTCCCGGGACATCAACGTTTACGGCGATGTGGTCATCAACCACAAAGGCGGCGCTGATGCGACCGAAGATGTAACCGCTGTTGAAGTCGATCCCGCCGACCGCAACCGCGTCATTTCAGGAGAACAGCGAATCAAAGCGTGGACACTTTTTCATTTCCCGGGGCGCGGCAGCACATACAGCAATTTCAAATGGCATTGGTACCATTTTGACGGAACCGATTGGGACGAGTCCCGTAAACTGAACCGCATCTATAAGTTTCAAGGAAAGGCATGGGATTGGGAAGTTTCCAATGAAAACGGCAACTATGATTACTTGATGTATGCCGACATCGATTATGATCATCCTGATGTCGCGGCAGAAATAAAGAGATGGGGAACGTGGTATGCCAATGAGCTGCAATTGGACGGATTCCGCCTTGATGCCGTCAAACACATTAAATTTTCTTTTTTGCGGGATTGGGTCCATCATGTCAGGGAAAAAACGGGGAAGGAAATGTTTACGGTAGCCGAATATTGGCAGAATGACTTGGGCGCGCTGGAAAACTATTTGAACAAAACAAACTTTAATCATTCAGTGTTTGACGTGCCGCTTCATTATCAGTTTCATGCTGCATCGACACAGGGAGGCGGCTATGATATGAGGAAATTGCTGAACGGAACGGTCGTTTCCAAGCATCTGTTGAAAGCGGTTACATTTGTCGATAACCATGATACACAGCCGGGGCAATCGCTTGAGTCGACTGTCCAAACATGGTTTAAGCCGCTCGCTTACGCTTTCATTTTGACAAGAGAATCAGGTTACCCGCAGGTTTTCTACGGGGATATGTACGGGACGAAAGGAGCCTCGCAGCGCGAAATTCCTGCCCTGAAACACAAAATCGAACCGATTTTAAAAGCGCGAAAACAATATGCGTACGGAGTACAGCATGATTATTTCGACCATCATGACATTGTCGGCTGGACGAGGGAAGGCGACAGCTCGGTTGCAAATTCCGGTTTGGCGGCGTTAATAACAGACGGACCCGGCGGGACAAAACGAATGTATGTCGGCCGGCAAAACGCCGGTGAGACATGGCATGACATCACCGGAAACCGTTCGGAGCCGGTTGTCATCAATTCGGAAGGCTGGGGAGAGTTTCACGTAAACGGCGGGGCGGTTTCGATTTATGTTCAAAGATAGAAGTATACAGTGATAGGACGGATTTTCTAAAGGAAATCCGTTTTTTTTATTTTCTCCTTCTTATAAAATTTCTTTGATTACATCTTATAATTAATTTTAACAAGGTGTCATCAGACCTAAAAAGGACTTGCTGACAGTTTGAATCGCATAAGTAAGGCGGGGATGAAATGGCAACGTTATCTGATGTAGCAAAGAAAGCAAATGTGTCGAAAATGACAGTATCGCGGGTGATCAATCATCCTGAGACTGTGACGGATGAATTGAAAAAGCTTGTTCATTCCGCAATGAAGGAGCTCAATTATATACCGAACTATGCAGCAAGAGCGCTCGTTCAAAACAGAACACAGGTCGTCAAGCTGCTCATACTGGAAGAAATGGATACGACAGAACCTTATTATATGAACCTGTTAACGGGAATCAGCCGCGAGCTGGACCGTCATCATTATGCTTTACAGCTTGTCACAAGGAAATCTCTCAATATCGGCCAGTGCGACGGCATTATTGCGACGGGGTTGAGAAAAGCCGATTTTGAAGGGCTGATCAAAGTATTTGAAAAGCCTGTCGTTGTATTCGGCCAAAATGAAATGGGCTACGATTTTATTGATGTTAACAATGAAAAAGGAGCCTATATGGCAACACGTCATGTCATTGGGCTGGGCGTCCGCAATGTTGTCTTTTTTGGAATCGATTTGGATGAGCCCTTTGAACGGTCAAGGGAAAATGGCTATCTTCAGGCGATGGAAGGCAGTCTGAAAAAACCGGCGATTTTCCGGATGGACAACAGTTCAAAAAAAAGTGAAGCACGCGCGCGGGAAGTGCTGGCATCCCTTGATGCACCGGCAGCGGTGGTTTGCGCTTCCGACCGCATCGCGCTCGGGGTCATTCGCGCGGTGCAATCGCTCGGCAAAAGAATTCCGGAAGATGTCGCGGTCACCGGCTATGACGGGGTGTTTCTCGACCGGATCGCTTCGCCTCGCCTGACAACGATCAGACAGCCTGTTGTTGAAATGGGAGAGGCTTGCGCGAGAATCCTGCTGAAAAAAATCAATGAAGCCGGAGCGCCGCAAGGCAATCAATTTTTTGAGCCGGAGCTTATTGTCCGCGAATCGACTTTGTAAGGCGTCTCATTCTGTTACCGTTAACAAGCTGAAAATGATTGTTCCTGTTATGCCGTCATGATAATTTCAGAATAAAAGCCGGTTCATCACAGCCGGACAACCAAAAAGGGGGAAACATGATGGAATATGCAGCGATACATCACCAGCCTTTCAGCTCTGATGCCTATTCTTACGATGGACGGACATTGCACATCAAAATCCGTACAAAAAAGGATGATGCCGATCACGTCCGCTTCATTTGGGGCGATCCTTACGAATACACCGGCGGCACATGGAATGCGAACGAGCTTGCGATGGCGAAAATTGCCGCAACAAGCACGCATGATTACTGGTTTGCCGAAGTGGTGCCTCCATTCAGGCGTCTGCAATACGGGTTTATCCTTACAGGCACTGATGAGCAAGACACTTTTTACGGAAGCAATGGTGCATGTCCGTTTGCCGGGAAAACGGCGGATACGGGCAAGCACTGTTTTAAATTTCCGTTTGTTCATGAGGCAGATACGTTTGATGCACCTGACTGGGTCAAATCAACCGTCTGGTATCAAATTTTTCCGGAGCGCTTTGCCAGCGGGCGGGAAGATTTGTCTCCGGAAAACGCTTTGCCATGGGGAAGCAAAGATCCCGAGGTGCACGATTTTTTCGGAGGGGATTTGCAGGGGATTATGGACAAGCTGGACTATTTGAAAGACTTGGGGGTGGGCGGCATCTATTTGACGCCGATCTTTGCCGCGCCTTCCAATCATAAATACGATACATTGGACTATTGCTCCATCGATCCGCATTTTGGCGATGAGGAACTCTTTCGCACGCTGGTCAGCCGGCTTCACGAGCGGGGAATGAAGATCATGCTTGACGCTGTTTTTAATCACATCGGCAGCGCTTCGCGAGAGTGGCAGGATGTCGTCAAAAACGGTGAAAAGTCCCGTTATAAAGACTGGTTTCATGTTCATTCTTTCCCTGTTAAAGAAGGCGGCTACGATACATTTGCGTTTACGCCCGAGATGCCGAAGCTCAATACCGCCAACCCGGAAGTTCAGGCTTATTTACTTGATATCGCGCTGTACTGGATACGCGAATTTGATATCGACGGCTGGCGTTTGGATGTGGCGAATGAAGTCGATCATGCGTTTTGGAAGAAGTTCCGTCAAGCCGTTACTGCAGAAAAGCCCGACATTTTTATATTGGGCGAAATCTGGCATCAGGCTGATCCGTGGCTTAGAGGAGACGAATTTCATTCGGTTATGAACTACCCGTTCACAGAACCGATGATTGACTATTTTGCAGACGGATCGATTTCAGCTTCGCAAATGGCGAGCCGCATCAATTCGCATCTCATGAGCGGGATGAAGCAGGTCAATGAGGTGATGTTTAATTTGCTGGACAGTCATGACACGAAGCGGATTTTGACAAGATGCGGAGGAGATGACAAAAAGGTGCGCTCTCTTTTGGCATTCATGTTTGCTCAGACAGGCTCGCCGTGCATTTATTACGGAACCGAAATCGGGCTGGACGGCGGGGATGACCCATTGTGCCGGAAGTGCATGGTTTGGGAAGAAGAGAAACAGAATCAAGAGATGCTCACATTTATGAAACGGCTGATCGCTTTGCGAAAACAAGAAAATGATGTATTGACATATGGAGCGCTCGAGTGGAGGCTGGTTGACGACGAAAACGATTTTGTCAGTTTTTCTCGAACACATGAAGGAAAAGAGTTGATCTACTTCTTCCACCAGGGCAGCGAGGTGCGCCGTGTCAGATTGCATGATTTGAAGATTGCAAGCGACAAAAGAATATATGATGCGTGGTCGGAAGAAGCGCTCCATCATGATGATGCGGTCGACATACAGCCAGGCGGTTTTTTCATTTTGGGGGCGGTTTAAATTCTGTTACCGGTAACAGAATTTAAACTATTGTAACCGCTTTCTATCGAGGATTACAATTGTCTCAGATTCTAAGATAGAAGGGGGAAAAAAGATGCAACATTTAAAAAAAGGATTTGTAGTCCTGCTGGCGTCAGTTCTGCTGTTCGGTCTTGCCGCCTGTTCAAGTTCAAAGGAAACGGGAGGCAGCGGCGGGAAAAAAGTGCTCACCGTGTCTGTGGAAGAGGTCTATAAACCTTACGTCGAAAGCATAAAGGAAGGTTTTGAAAAAGAGAATGATGTGACAGTCAAAATCGTTGAAAAGCCGATGTTTGATCAGCTTGAAGCGCTTCCTCTTGACGGCCCGGCAGGCAATGCGCCCGATGTCATGCTTGCGGCATACGACCGTATCGGCGGCTTAGGGCAGCAAGGGCATTTGCTGGAAGTCAAACCGTCTGATACAAAAAGCTTCGGCGACAAAGAAATGCAGCAGGTGACGGTTGACGGAAAAGTCTACGGAATCCCGCTTGTTATTGAAACTCTCGTACTCTATTACAATAAAGACCTGTTAAAAGCGCCGCCAAAAACCTTTAACGAACTCGAGGATTTAACAAAAGACAAGAGGTTCGCTTTTGCTTCTGAAAAAGGAAAATCGACCGCTTTTCTTGCGAAGTGGACGGACTTTTACATGTCATACGGTTTAATGGCCGGATACGGCGGATATGTATTCGGAGCTGACGGCACGGATTCCGGAGACATCGGTCTGAACAACAAGGGAGCCGTGGAGGCGGTGGAATACGCCGAAAAATGGTTCAGTGAATATTGGCCGAAAGGCATGCAGGATAATACGAGCGCTGACGATTTTATCCAGCAGACCTTTATGGACGGAAAAGCAGCGGCTGTTATCGGAGGCCCTTGGTCGGCTTCCAATTATAAAGAAGCTGGTTTGAACTACGGCGCAGCGAAAATCCCGACATTGCCGAACGGAAAAGAGTATGCCCCGTTTGCAGGCGGAAAAGGCTGGGTCGCCTCAAAATATACGAAAGAGCCGGAGCTTGCTGAAAAGTGGCTTCAATATGCCGCAAATAACGAAAGCGCTTACCGTTTTTATGAAGATACGAACGAAGTCCCGGCCAACCTCGTTGCGCGAAAGAAAGCAGGGGAGCAAAAAAGCGAGCTGACGTCGGCGGTCATCACGCAATACGAAACGGCGACTCCGACTCCGAATATTCCGGAAATGGCCGAAGTGTGGACAGGTGCAGAAAGCTTGATATTTGACGCGGCAGCAGGGAAAAAATCGGCTCAGGAATCAGCGGATGATGCCGTGCGCGTGATCAAAGAAAACATTCAAGAAAAGTATGTGAAATAAAACGGCGGTTTTAGCGTCCGGAAGAATAGAGGGCGAAAAAAATGAACAAAGACCAAACACTTGCAAAACGGAGCCGGAAGGCAGCGCTGTTATCGATAATTCCCGGTGCTGGCCAGATTGCAAACCGGCAGTTTTCAAAGGGGATCCTTTTTCTTGTCATCACAGGCTTGTTTATTTGTGAGTTAGCGGTTTTCGGTTATCAGGCGCTGATCGGTCTCGTGACGCTGGGGACTGTCCCGGGGGAAGACCACTCGCTGTTTCTCTTGATTGAGGGCACGCTGCAATTGATTTTGACGATCGTTTTTCTGATGTTTTACATCTTTAATCTGTATGATGCCCGGAAGACCGCCGCGATGAAAGCGGCGGGTTTGAAAATCAGCGAGACGGCTGGGGACATGATCAGGAATGCAGGTGACAAAGGGTTTCCGTATTTATTTACGCTGCCGGCATACCTCATGATGGTGTTTGTGATTATTTTTCCGGTGCTGGTGACTCTGTTTATCGCGTTTACAAACTACGATTTTTATCATATTCCGCCTAACAGTCTGATCGACTGGGTCGGCTTTAAAAATTTCATGAATATCTTTTTCCTTGGCTCGTATCGGCAAACATTCGCTGATGTACTGGGCTGGACGATCATCTGGACGATCTGTGCAACGACGCTGCAAATTGTTCTCGGCATCGTGACGGCGCTGATCGTCAATCAGAACTTTATTAAAGGCAAGCGGATGTTCCGGATCATCTTCCTGCTTCCGTGGGCCGTTCCGGCATTTATTACGATTATGAGCTTCGCCAACATTTTCAACGACTCGGCGGGCGCGATGAACGTTCAGGTGATCCCGCTTTTGAACCAGCTTCCGTTCGTCGACATCCCGGCTGTCGCATGGAAGACCGATCCGTTCTGGACGAAGACGGCTTTGATTATGATCCAGACGTGGCTCGGTTTTCCATACATTTATGTCATGGTGACGGGGGTGCTTCAGGCGATTCCCGGAGAGCTTTATGAAGCGGCAAAGATTGACGGCGCGACATTTATTCAGCGCTTTAAACACATAACGCTGCCGATGATTTTATTTGCGACCGCGCCCGTGATGATTACCCAGTATACGTTTAATTTCAATAACTTCTCGATCATCTATTTATTTAATGAGGGCGGTCCGGGGAGTGCGGGGGCCGGAGCCGGGTCAACCGATATTTTAATATCCTGGATCTATAAGCTGACGACGGGGACGTCGCCGCAGTATTCCGTGGCGGCTGCTGTCACACTGCTCATTTCTTTCATTGTCATCGGGGTTTCCCTGATTGCTTTTAAGAAATCGAATGCCTTTGGCAATGAGGAGGTCATGTAGATGAGAGGGATTTTAAAAAATACGCGGTTCACCGGGATGCTGAACAAGGTTTTGACCTATATATTTTTGACGTTTTTAAGCATCGTGATTATTTATCCGCTTTTGATCACGGCATCATCCGCATTTCGGGTCGGGAATGTAGCGGCTTTTACACTCGATTTTTCGGGCGCATGGACATTGGACCACTTTAAGCGGCTGTTTGCAGAGACGCTTTACCTCAATTGGTACGGGAATACGCTTGTGATCGCGTTGTCCGTTATGGTGTTCCAGGTGACGATCGTGACGCTTGCCGGCTATACGTACAGCCGCTACCGGTTTGCGGGCCGAAAAAAAAGCCTCATTTTCTTTTTGATCATTCAAATGGTGCCGACGATGGCGGCGCTGACCGCTTTTTACGTCCTGGCCATGCTGATCGGAGCTTTGGACCAATATTGGTTTTTAACTGCAATCTATATCGGCGGCGGAATTCCGATGAACACATGGCTGATGAAGGGCTACTTTGATACAGTACCGAGAGAAATCGATGAAGCGGCGCGGATTGACGGAGCGGGGCACCTGCGGATCTTTGCTTCGGTCGTTCTGCCCCTTGTGAAACCGATGCTTGCAGTCCAGGCGCTGTGGGCGTTTATGGGGCCGTTCGGCGACTATTTGCTGGCGAAATTTCTGCTTCGTTCGCCGGAAAGCCTGACTATCGCCGTCGGTTTGCAGACATTCATCTCCAATCCGCAGCAGCAAAAAGTCGCGCTGTTTGCAGCCGGAGCGATTCTTGCAGCTCTGCCGATTTGCATCTTGTTCTTCTTTCTCCAAAAGAACTTTGTGTCCGGTTTGACATCCGGCGGAACGAAGGGATAAACCGATGAACGACATGCGAAACGAAAAGCTGATCGGCCGCTTTCTTAAAGCAGCGGCATCACCGGCGGGCGTCATGCGCTGCAAACATGCATTCAGCTGGCTCGACATTTCTTTTCTGTTTATGTTTTTGTCGGCTTGTTTAATGGCGCCCATGACGATTGCGTTTATGAAAATGGACCGCTTCAATGCCGGGTATCTGATGCCGAACGTTGTTCAAGAGGCTGACGCGGCATTCATCAAGCAATTAAAAGGCTACCAATTGACAAACGGAAGATTGACAGGTGCAAATGAGCTGTACCTTGTGGAAAAAGGGAGAACCTTGCTGGCGGTCGATTTGAAGCATGAATTGAAAACAAGCGGTGAGAACGGGCGAATAAAGGCGGAAGGCTATCAAAACGCCCTCATCTTTCAGTCAGATCATCTGATCATCAGTGATCAAAATGGAACGGGGTTTTCTGTTCGCTATCCGGCAAAGGCCGGGCAGAATGATCTGGATGGCGGCCATTTGGGGGATTTTATCGGTGCAATGTGGTTTGCCCAATATAAGCCGCTCATCATCATGCTGGCCTGTTCGGCGGTTTTCATCATCTCGCTTTTTTTAACGGCCGTTCTGGCGGGAGGCATCTGGGTCTCCAAAAAATCCAACATGACCGGGATAAGGTCGTTTAAGGAAGCGGCCGCAACGGCGGTGTGCGGATCAGCGCTTCCGGCAGCAGCCGCAATGGCTTTCGGTATGATCCGCTTTGACTTCATCGTGATGCTGCTCATCCATTCATGCGGTAGTGCTTTGATGGTCTCTTTCATCTTCAGGCATATATTCAAAACCGGCCATCACAACGAAAATCTACAGTCAGGAGGAAATCATGGCAAATCAGCGGCTATTTGAGATCGACCAGTGGAAAATCAAAACAAACAAATTTGAGAAGGAACATAAACGCCTTCAGGAAAGTCTGACATCCTTGGCGAACGGCTATATGGGAATCAGGGGGAATTTTGAAGAAAGCTATTCAGGCGAAAGTCTCAAAGGCACATATATCGCAGGGGTTTGGTTCCCGGACAAAACGCGTGTCGGCTGGTGGAAAAACGGCTATCCCGAATATTTCGGGAAAGTGATTAATGCGATGAACTTCATCGGAATTGATGTATATGTAGACGACGAAAAAGTCGACCTCAATCAAAACGATATCGAATCGTTTGAATTGGAACTCAATATGAAAGAAGGCATCTTGCGGAGAAGCGCTGTCGTTCGTGTGAATCAAAAGGCTGTCAAAATTTCGTCGGAGCGCTTTCTTAGCCTTGATATCCAGCAGCTGTGCGCGATTCATTATGAAGCGGAATGCCTGAGCGATGAGGCGGTCATCACGCTTGTTCCTTATCTTGATGGAAATGTTGCAAATGAGGATGCCAATTTCGAAGAGCGGTTTTGGCAGGAAGAAGCGAAAGGCGCCGAATCTCATCGCGGCCATCTCGTAATGAAAACGATTGAGAATCCGTTTGGAACCCCGCGATTTACGGTGGCTGCTTCTATGTGCAACGTGACAGAAGGATATGCCAGCGAGCATTTTCAAACGGATGCGATGTACGCGGAAAACCGCTACTGTTACGAAGTGAAGCCGGGAACAAAGGCTTCTTTAAAAAAATTGATCATTGTCACTACGTCCCGGGACTTAGAAGAAGCGGAGCTTTTAGTAAAGGGCAGGGCGCTTTTGGCTGATGTTCTCCGGCAGGGATATGAAGAAGCGAAGCGGAGACATACCGAACATTGGATGGAAAGGTGGGCAAAAGCGGACATTGAAATTAAAGGGGATGATGAGCTTCAGCAGGGCATCCGGTACAACCTCTTTCAGCTTTTCTCGACATACTACGGAGCCGATTCGCGCTTAAACATCGGGCCGAAAGGATTCACCGGCGAGAAATACGGCGGAGCCGCCTACTGGGATACTGAGGCGTACGCCGTTCCTGTGTATTTGGCGACGGCCGAGCCGGAGGTGACGAAGAACCTGCTTTTATACCGCTATCATCATTTGGAGGCAGCTAAACGGAATGCCGCCAAACTGGGGCTGAAAGGGGCCCTTTATCCGATGGTGACCTTCACAGGCGATGAATGCCACAATGAATGGGAGATCACCTTCGAAGAAATTCACCGCAACGGCGCGATTTGTTATGCGATCTATAATTATGTCAATTACACAGGCGACCGTGACTATATGAAAGAATACGGGATAGACGTTCTCGTCGAAATCAGCAGATTTTGGGCGGACCGCGTCCACTTCTCAAAACGAAACAACAAATATATGATCCACGGCGTCACAGGACCGAATGAATATGAAAACAATGTCAACAACAACTGGTATACGAATTTGATTGCGTCGTGGACGCTTGAGTATACGCTCGAAAACCTCGCTATCCTCCCGGAGGAAAAACGCCGCCGGCTTGATGTACAGGAAGCCGAAATCGAGAGGTGGAAGGATATCATCGCGAGAATGTACTATCCATACAGTGAGGAATTAAATATTTTTATTCAGCATGATACATTCCTGGATAAAGAGCTTCAGGCAGCGGATGAACTTGAACCGGATGACCGCCCGCTCTATCAGAATTGGTCATGGGACAAAATTCTCCGCTCCAGTTTTATTAAGCAGGCGGATGTTCTCCAAGGCATTTATTTCTTTAATCATCGATTTACGATGGAAGAAAAACGGCGCAACTTTGAATTTTATGAACCGATGACGGTTCATGAATCGAGCCTCTCGCCGTCTATCCATGCGGTGCTGGCGGCTGAGCTCAAAATGGAAAAGAAAGCGCTCGAACTGTATAAGCGTACAGCGAGGCTTGACCTCGATAATTACAATCATGACACAGAGGAAGGGCTTCATATCACATCGATGACCGGAAGCTGGCTCGCCATCGTGCAAGGATTTGCCGGCATGCGAACCCGGGATGAGGCGCTGTCGTTTGCTCCGCTTTTGCCGAAGGAATGGGACGGTTATTCGTTCAACATCAATTATCGAAACCGGCTAATCAATGTGCAGGTCGAGGAAAACAGCGTCGTCTTCAACCTTTTAAAAGGAGATCCGCTTTCCATGACAGTTTATGGAGAGCAAATCGCACTGAACGGACGGTATGAAAGGAGGATGCCCGATGAGCCAATGGTGGAAAGAGGCAGTCGTGTATCAAATTTACCCGCGGAGTTTTTATGATTCCAACGGAGACGGATTCGGTGATTTGCAGGGCGTGATTCAAAAGCTCGATTACATCAAAAGCCTCGGAGCCGATGTGATCTGGCTGTGTCCTGTATTTGATTCCCCGCAGGATGACAACGGCTACGACATCAGCGACTACAGAAGCATATACGAAAAGTTCGGGACGAACGATGATATGTTTCAATTGATCGATGAAGTGCATAAACGCGGAATGAAAATCATCATGGATCTTGTCGTGAACCACACGTCTGATGAACATGCCTGGTTTGCCGAAAGCCGCAAGTCAAAGGACAATCCTTACCGTGATTATTATTTTTGGAAAGATCCAAAGGCGGACGGTTCAGAACCGAACAATTGGGGATCGATCTTTTCAGGATCGGCATGGACGTTCGATGAGCGGACAGGGCAGTATTATCTTCACTACTTTTCGAAAAAGCAGCCTGACTTAAACTGGGAGAATGAAGCGGTTCGCCGGGAAGTATACGATTTGATGACATTTTGGATGGACAGAGGCGTGGACGGCTGGCGGATGGATGTGATCGGTTCCATTTCCAAATATGTCGACTTTCCCGATTATGAAACAGATGACAGCCGTCCTTATGTCGTCGGCCGCTATCATTCGAACGGCCCCCGTCTGCACGAATTTATACAAGAGATGAACCGGGAAGTGCTGTCCCGTTACAACTGCATGACGGTCGGCGAAGCAAACGGCTCAGATGTTGAAGAAGCAAAAAAATATACGGATCCAAGCAGACATGAGCTGAACATGATTTTTACATTTGAACATATGGATATTGATACTAAACAGCATTCGCCGAATGGGAAATGGCAGATGAAGCCGTTTGATCCGATCGCTTTAAAAAAGACGATGACGAGGTGGCAGACCGCTTTAATGAATGTCGGCTGGAATACGCTTTATTTCGAAAATCATGATCAGCCGAGGGTCATATCCCGCTGGGGTAATGACCGCGAACTGCGCAAACAATGCGCCAAAGCATTTGCAACGGTCCTGCACGGTATGAAGGGAACCCCGTTTATTTATCAGGGAGAAGAAATCGGCATGACAAACAGTAAAATGCCGCTCGAGATGTATGATGATCTCGAAATCAAAAACGCATACCGAGAACTTGTCATTGAAAATAAAACGATGACAAAGGAAGACTTTCGAAAAGCCGTGGCGAAAAAAGGGCGGGATCACGCGAGAACGCCGATGCAATGGGATGACGGAAAACACGCGGGCTTCACAGCTGGAGAGCCTTGGCTGGCGGTAAATCCCCGCTATCAAGAAATCAATGTGAAAGAATCGCTCGCCGATGAAGATTCGATTTTCTATTATTATCAGAAGCTCATCGGGCTGCGCAAACAAAATAAAGTCATCGTATACGGAGACTACCGGCTGCTGCTCGGGGATGATCCGCAAATCTTTGCGTATACCCGCGAATATCAGGGCGAAAAGCTGTTAGTCGCCGTGAATTTGTCAGAAGAAAAGGCGCTGTTTCATGCTCCGCCGGAATTGCTTGAAGACAAGTGGGATGTGCTGTTGTCCAATTACGCCCGCGAGCGGCTTGATATAAGCGGCAGCATTGACATGGAGCCTTATGAAGCTTTCATGGTGATCAGCCGGGCAAAGGATTCAACATCATGAAAGCGGTCATTTTTGACTTGGACGGCGTGATCACGGATACGGCCGAGTATCATTATCTCGCATGGAAACATACTGCCGAACAAATCGGCATTGAGATTGACCGGAGCTTTAATGAACGGCTGAAAGGCATCGACAGAGAGCAGTCGCTTGACACGATATTGATTCACGGCGGTGCAGCCGGAAAGTATCGGGATGCGGAGAAACAAGAGATCATGCGCCGGAAAAACCAATACTACCAACAGCTGATCCAAAACTTGACCCCGCATGACCTGTTGCCGGGAATCGCCGGGCTTTTTGCCGGATTAAAAAGGGAAAATGTAAGCATTGCGTTAGCTTCGTCAAGCCGAAACGCGCCCGCTATTTTGGAACGGCTCGGGGTCATGGACGAATTTCAGGCTGTCGTTGATCCGGCCTTGCTTGCTCGCGGAAAGCCCGACCCCGAAATCTTTTTGACGGCCGCAGCGCTGCTCGGTGTGCCTCCTTTAGAATGTGCAGCAATCGAAGACGCTAAAGCCGGGATCGCCGCGATCAAATCCGCAGGGATGTTCGCGGTGGGAGTCGGTGATGAGTCATCGATGCGCGGGGCCGATTTGAGCGTGCGCAGCACAAACGAGCTGACATTTGAGCTGCTGAAGGAAGGATGGCAGCGCTGTTGCTGCATAAGGGAAGAAAAATGAAAAGCAACCCGAGAATCATAAAATGACAGGCCGCCGCTGGCGGCCTTATTTGCAATCAGGGAAGGGGAAGGAAAGATGAGGATCAGGGCGTTCGGCTGTCCGGAGACGTTTTTGGCTCATACTAAAGCAGACCTTTTAAAGAATGAGGCGGTCAGTCCGCCGCTTGGCATCCTTTATGCATTGAGGAGAAACAACGGCAGTGCGGATGTTTTATTAACGGCAGAAAATGAGAGTGGGCTTTAGATGATTGTTTCGGGGGACTTGATGTTGGCCGAAGAGGCAGGGCCGTTCAGATATGCGTTTTGCTGTTTATACACCGATCTTAGCAACCCGACTTCATCAGGCGATTGGATACCGTCCTGTTGCAGATTCTATCGCCTGCGCTTTTCATGAAAAACAGCCTAATCGATCCCTTTAAAAGGATGATTAGGCTGTTTGCTTATTGAGGCATTTGCAATTTGACAAATTTCCGTTTGCCGACTTGGATGATCATGTCGTGTTCGGGTGCAATGTCCGCATGAATCGCTTCCGCTTTGACGCCGTTGATTTTAACGCCGCCGTTTTGGATCATTCGGCGGGCTTCGCTTTTGGAAGGGAGGAGTCCGAGCGTCACCAATAAATCGGTGACCGGCACCGTTTCTTCACCTTGCCAGTGTACGGCCGTTATATTGTCCGGCGCGCTGTTTTGCTGAAAAACTTGTTTAAACTGCTGTTCTGCCGCTTCGGCCGCCTTGCTTCCATGATACATGGTGACGATGGTTTTCCCGAGCAGCATTTTCGCGTCTCTCGGATGAACGGCCCCCGTTTCCAAATCCTTGACAAGGCGTTTTTTATCCTCCGCCTCCAAGTCGGTCGCAAGATGGATATATTTTTTCATCAAACTGTCCGGAAGCGACATCGTTTTCCCGAACATTTCATGAGGGTCTTCATCGATGCCGATGTAATTGTTCTTTGATTTAGACATTTTTTCAACGCCGTCAAGTCCTTCAAGCAGCGGCATGAGAATGACGACCTGTTTTTCTTTTCCGTACTTTTCCTGAAAGTGTCTGCCCATGAGCACGTTAAAATGCTGATCCGTTCCGCCCAGTTCGATATCGCTGTCCAGAACGACTGAATCATATCCCTGCATCAAAGGGTAAAAGAACTCATGAAGCGAAATCGGCTTTTGTAAGGCGATTCTTTCTTCAAAATCATCGCGTTCCATTAAACGGGCGACGGTAATTTTGCCCGCGAGTTCAATGACGTCTTCCAATGTTAATCGTTTAAGCCATTTGGAGTTGTAGTGAAGTTCGACCTTGTTCTGATCAAGCACTTTTCCAAACTGTTGAAAGTATGTTTCGGCATTGCTGCGGACTTCTTCGTCTGTCAGCTGTTTCCTGGCGGCGGATTTTCCTGTCGGATCGCCGATTTTTCCTGTGAAATCCCCGATCAGGAGCTGGACGATATGTCCGTTTTCCTGAAATTGGCGCAGCTTATTCAAGACGACGGTGTGGCCCAAATGAACGTCAGGCGCCGACGGATCAAGGCCAAGCTTAATTTTCAGCGGTTCGCCGGTCAAAATCGATTTGGCCAGCTTTGCCCGCAGTTCTTCCGGGGGAATCACCTCCTCCGCTCCGTCCATATATATGTGAAGCTGCCTTTCGACTTCCCGCTTCTCTGCAGTTGTCAGTTGATCAAATTGTTGTTGCTGCATGATAACTCCTCCTTTTTTTGTATAAAAAAAGAGCCTCATCCCGATAAGGGACGTGGCTCAAATGCACGCGGTACCACCCTGATTGAAGACTTTCATCTTCCGCTCAATTTCAGGTAACGGTTTCCCGTTCTTTGCTACTTGAAGGTTCACAAAGAAAGCTCAGGGAGGTAATTCACGTCTGTCTTTGTACCGGCTCGCACCAGCCGCCGGCTCTCTGGAACAGGGAGACAGTCCGCTACTTGTTCCCGTCGTTGCTTATGATTGATGAAGATTGTCGTTCACTTTTCGAAGGAGCTCGATTAATGTATTCTGCTCCTCTTTTGTCATGCCCTTGATCAGCATTGTTTCCCCTTTGTGGAACGCGGGATAGAGCTCTTCAATAGCGGCTTTTCCTTCGGATGTGATCTCGGCGAATACGTGTCTGCGGTCTCTCGGATCCGCGCTTTTTACGCAAAAGTTCTTTTTTTCAAGCGTTTTAATGACATTGCTCGCAGTGGCTGTTGAAATGCCTGACAGTTCAGCGAGTTTTCTCGTTTCAAGCCTGCCCCATACCCATAGATCGTAAAGAATCGAAAAAGCCGTCCATGACAATTGATATGAGGAAAGGATCTCGGTCTCCATTTTGACGCGGAGCTTTTGCGCTGACCGGTAAAGGTTGGTGGCAACCGAAATGGCTTCAAGATTCAAGGACTCGATCGGCATGCGTTTCAGCTTGATGAGTGTGTCGTGTTCTTCCTGTCGAAGATGGGGGGATCTATCCAAATCGTGACGCCTGCCTTTTTATTTTCAGAATCATTAGCTATGAAACGAATTTTAACAGATGGTTTTCGTCAATGCAAGCCCTTTTTTGATATGACGAGAAAAGCCGGCATCATGATGATGACCGGCATTTGTTTCAGCTATTTTTTGGTGATCTGTTTGCGGCGCACTTCAATCCGATCCCCTTTTTGAACGTTGGCATACTGTTTTTTCGAGACGAGGACGGCATGTTCTTTTCCGTTTTGATCTTCAATCAACAGCCAATATCTTTTTTCTTTTCGTTCAGAGAGCGCTTTTTCTTTGATTCCGGCGGTGCGGAGCATGCTTTTTTGTTCTGCTGTATATCCGCCCGTGTGGAAGATCATCCAGTATGGAAAGTAGTAATTCAAAAAGGCTGATCCAGCAGGATTTTGATTGAGTGTTTGCTTGATGCTCCCTTTATACAGGGCATTGGACGGCAATGTCCGCTGAATGGCGTTGAACTGACTGCTCTTGTTTAAATATCGTTGGCTCGCAGACTGTTTCAGATAACTGCGCATTCTCTGGTTGACTGAACCCACACGTGTTTTTGGAGAGCTGTTATTAGCCGAGGAACTCGAAGCCGTGGCTCCGGATGTTCCATTGCTGACTGCTCCCTCTGCTTGAGCAAAAGGCAGCAAGAGAGACAGCGCCATGATCAAAATAAGAGGAGCGCTTTTTTTCTTCATTGTTCATCACTGCTTTTTTGTTCCACTTTATCTTTGACGACGCCCTCAAGCGGCTCCTGGTCATATTTGATGTATGGGGGACGGTAGATGAAGGCTTCATGATCACGGATTTTAATATAAGGCTGCTCGACATTTTCGACATTTTCTACATATTTTTTGAAAGTCTCCGTCTTTTCTTTTCCATTTTTCACGTATGATGCTTTCAGTAATGGTGCATTGTCGGATTCGCTGTCATTCACGTAATCAAACCATACGAGATCGTATTTTTGAATGGATTGGTCTTCTGCGACCTCCTGTGAACGGTCTGAAGCGGATGATGAACATCCTGATAAGGGAACGGTGAAAAGCATCGCAGCCGCGGATAACGAGATCAATTTCGATTTTTTCACTGTGATCATCCTATTCATTTCGGTTTTCTCTTTTATATACGAACGATCCGGGCAAAGGTGTCATCTATTCATAATAGTTTGGCAGAAAACCGGGCGTAACAATTGCATTTTAAACGTAAACAAACTGTAAAATACCATTTCTATGAAAAAAGGTATAATTTGAATGTCAGAAAAAAATCCCATTCACGGAGGATACTTTTATATGAAGAAGATACTTTTTTCTGTTTTTGTTTTGGCAGGCAGCTTGCTATTGGCATTCAATTTTGCCGGTGAAGCGAGTGCTAAAACGAAAAAAGTCAGCGGCTACATCACTTGGTACAACGGCGTAGGCAAAGTCGGCGCTGACGGCAAAAGGCTCGGCCATTGGGACTGCGCCACAAAGATGGGCTTCGATGTTCCGAGAAAAGGCACAAAAATAAGAGCCTATTCTAAAGCAAAACCAAAGAAAGTCATTACAGTCTATAAATATGATGTCGGCAGAATGCCGGGCGCTGTTTTGGATGTAAGCCCGAAAGCTTTTAGAGCTTTGGGATTTCCGACAAGCAAAGGAAAGGTCGCCGGACATTATACATATAAAAAATAGGAGAGATGAAGCAAGAAAAATCGTTTTCTTGCTTCTTTCAATTGGCGGGGTCGAATATGAAAAAAGTTTTGGTGTTTTTGTTGGCGGCAGTCATTTTAGTCGCAGGCGCATTTGCGGCCGTCCGCTATTTCGTCCCGGAAAAAGCGGAGCCGGCAAAGAGCGGCGGTTCAGATCTGCTCGTATCGATAACCGATCAGAAGCTGATGACCGCTTACTATGAAAATCAAAATAAGCTGTATGAAGAAAAGATGACGGATTACCCGGCTATGGTATTAGACCGGAAAAAACGCATTCTTTATTATACGAACACCGATAACAGCAATGTGAAGCATTTGATCAGACTGGATTTACAGTCGGGCAAAAAAACAACCCTATATTCAGGTGATGAATATGTCGACGGGCTCAGTTTATCGGCGGACGATTCGAAGCTGTTCATGAGATACAACCTTGCGGAGGAGAGGAATTTTCACCTCGCTTCCTTTGATTTAAAACAAAAGGCGTTTCACGTCATCTATCCATCGTTAAAAAACAAGGACGAAAGTGTCAGCTACTATCAGTACAACAAAGCTAACAATCAATTCGCTATGCTGCATTATTCATTGAAAGAAGACTATCAAAAAACCGATGAGGCGAACAGCAAAGGCGTACCGCCCGAACCGACGAATATGAACATTTCTCTGGCGGATGAGAAAGATCAGGAAAAGGTGAGAACGATCGCAAAATTTATCAATGACGTGGCAATCTCACCGGATGGAAAAACGATCGTCTTTACTGAATCGGCTGATGATCAGAAGGCGATTTATGCGATGGATGCCGAAACGAAGAAATATAAAGCGATCATTTCAGATCAGCGGGCATTTTCATTAGTCGACTCGGCACAGCCGCAATTCTCGAAAGACGGGAAAAAACTTTACTTTCTCGCTGAAGCAAAAGATGCGAAGCTGCTTGAAGATGAAACGGGGAGCGAAGCAAGGGTGAGAACGATTTATTCGTATGATATGGATACGAATAAAGTGAGCAAAGCCTGGGAGAAAACAAACGGGATCATCAACACCTTTACCGTCATTGATGAATAAACGACGATCAGCCGGCACAAACAGACTGTGCCGGCTGATTTCTTTTTATCATGAGCCGTTTGCCTGAGACGCCGCAGCCGAGCTCGTCATAATAGCGATTGCTGCCGTCTGCTGTGCTTGAATAACGACTTCAAGCGTTTGATAAAGTCCTGTTTCCAGAAGCGCCGGATCTTCCGTTTTTTCGCTCATGTACAAGTTGACGGCCGTTTTCAGATTCATATCTTTCTGCCACCTGAACAGTTTATCGCTGTTCAATGCGCCTGCCATGATTGTGATGGCATCTATGTCTTTTTCACCGTTCTCAAGCAACGCAAGCAGTCCGATTTCCGGGTAATGGACAGGCTTCGGTCTTCTATGCTTTTTTGTCAATTCATCGTATATCAAGAGGGAGCGGGCGACAAGTTGATCGGAATCCCGCTCCGGCATAAGCGAGAGGATGTGGCTGAGAAACTGCAAATCGTTCCCTTTGCGAAAACCCGCTTGGTTAAGCTTTTGGTAAAACGCTTCGATATAGTCAATCAGTTCACCTGTCTCCATATTTGAACCGGCCAAGAGCACGGCGAGCGGGTAGTCGCCGGCAGATGTTAAAAAGACGTGCTTGTCCTTCATTCCTTTGTAAATAGACAAAGCCCGATTAATTTTGCTTTCATGATCATGCTCATCAGGATATTTTGTCAAAAGGATAAGAGCGGACAAATAGGTGAAAATACTTTTTTGGAATCCGTTGCCGGTCATTTTGTCATAAAGGATGAAAAAAGGTCTGATATGCGTTTCAGGTTCTTCGAAGCGCACGTCAAACATAGCGGCGAATGTATAGCGATGGGACGACCTTAACGGCGAAAATGCACCGGCGGCCTGTTTGACAGCCTCACTGAGTGTTAAAAACCGTTCTTTATCAAAAGGCCGCTTGTTGACGACATACATGGAAGCAATCATCATCAATGTCCGCTGATCTGTGACTTTCCATTTTAAATCGCTTTTTAACTCAGAGTAAATTGCTTTATATTGATCCAACCGCTGCTGCAGTTTAGCAGATGCCATTTATCTGTCTCCTTCCTCGGTTTGCGTCGTGTTTGTATATACGAAGCAACGGGAAATAAGTTTCACGGATTTGACATCATACCGGGCTTTTGCCTAATAATATGGAAAAGGATACAGCGCAGCGATAAAAACAAACGGGAAGATCCTTCTCCTGAACCGCCGGAATCGTCGCCGCGGATATCCGTATCCGCCGTAAAACTGCCTTTCATCTGTTTCTGTCACGTCTTCGGGAACGAGGACAGATGCTTCCTGACGGTTCACCCCTTCAAGAATACCGTGAACGGAACTGCCGTCCTTCATTTTCAGCACGACGTGATAGTGCATGTATTTGCGGCATAAATCGTGCAAAGACCTTTGATGGTCATGGGGCATCGAGCAAACGGCATCTTTCGGAACATTCATATTCCTTTCCATCTCCTTTTAGATTCATGGTATTCACCCGATGGATGAATGTTCCGGTTTGGAGCGGTGATGCCGTGATTTTATGTAAAAAAGCCGATTATCATATATGAATCGGCTTTAAAGATCAATGGTCAGCACTTCATTCTGCGGCACTTGAACCGATCGTCATCGTCATCAGAAAAACACTTTCTTTTTCTGCATTTGAACCGGTCATCGTCAGAGCTGCGGGTTTTATCCGTTTTATCCGTTTTATCCGTTTTATCTGTTTTATTCGTATCCGCCGAACGCCGCGCATTCCTTGACTGTCTTTCTTTTTCCCGCTCAGGGCTGTATGGATCGTAATTGTCATAGTACTCTTCGTAGCTGCTCATTTTGAGGCAATCACCGCCTTTGGGTCATGATATGATAATGTATTATAAAGAGGGGCGATTTGCCTGTGCATATATAATGGTTTGTTGTGCTGTAAATAAGCTGATCAACTGACAAAATTCAACATTGAATAAAGGATTTTTCGTTTCAACCGCTAATATTATATGTATCAACCATTTTTTTACGGCTGCGCCTTCGGGTGCTTGCGGAAAGCATTCAGACGGACGGCCTGATATGATAGAAGGAGCGGAATGCCGATGAAACGATCCGGAAGTGAAGGAGAGTACTTATGAAAAATAGTAGAAAAAAAGAGATCTTATCGTGGGTGAAAACACTTGTCATCGCCGCAGCGCTTGTGATGGTTTGCCGCTATTTTCTGTTTACGCCGTCAACCGTTTTGGGAGATTCAATGTATCCGACTTTAGAGGACGGCAACATGGTCATGGTTAGTAAAATCAGCGATATTCAGCGCTTTGATAAAATTATTTTTCACGCGCCTGATTCGGATGAAAACTATGTGAAAAGGGTGATCGGGCTCCCGGGAGATACGATCAAAATGAAGGATGATGTCCTTTATATAAACGGAAAAGCATACGATGAACCTTATTTAAAGAAAAACAAACAAAAGCTGACGCTTCATGAACATTTAACCGATAACTTCACACTGGAGAAATTAACCGGTGAACAAAAGGTGCCGGAAGATCACTTGTTTGTGATGGGGGATAACCGTCAAAACAGCAAAGACAGCCGTTTTTTCGGATTTATCACAATGGACTCCGTTGTCGGCAAAGTTGAATTCCGTTATTTCCCTTTCAATGAGATTGGCGGAATAGAATAGAAAATAAAAAGGCTTCTCACGATACGAATGGGAAGTCTTTTTGTTTGTCGGCAAAGTCACCAAAAGTGGCGCGAACCAAGTCGCTATGCTTGAGCGCGGCGGCAATTCTACCTATTCACTTAAATTTAAATGAGAGCTCAGTGTTTGATGTCACAGTTGAAAGAATTTCCGTTAATTGGATATATAAGCCTGTTTGATCGTTGATCAAATTTTATTAATCAAACAAAAATAACTAAAAAATCCTCGATTTAACAATTGTGTATATGGTATTCTTTAAGAACAAAAATTCTTCATATTTTACTATAACTCTATTTTTCGCTCTGAAAATTTTATTGTTATGTGAATTCAAAAAGCGCTATACCGTATTTCTTGGTTAATTTTTAGTGTTCTAAATCAGAGGTTTCAGCTTTTCTAAAAGGCTTTTTCTAAGGGATACTCTTGATTTTTTGATTTTGATCTCAATTCTTACGTTTGCTGCAATGATTGAAGTACTATATTACATAAATTCTGATAGGAGGTCATTATGTTTCATAAAAAACAGATAGATAAGCTGCTTGGAGAAAACAAAGAAGAACTGAATAAAAAGTTTGGAAGTGGTTTTATCGCAGTTTTCTATATCTCTATTCTCCTTTCCATATGTACGTTTTTTATAGAATACAAATATTTTCTCATTGTATTATTTGCGCCCACTATTATTGTCATGTTAATCAACCCTCCATTTTCCGGAAAAAAAGGGGTGTTTCGTTTCATTGCCGGCCTTTATTTGCTTTTATTGGCACTGGCAACATACTTTTGGCTTCAAGTATAAATAGTCCGGATATAAAAATCCGGACTGTCAACAAAAGTGGCTTCAGCGCGAGTTTTTTTCGAATAGGGGAGAGAGGTTGGTTATTTTCGGCCCGCGGAGAAAAGGCGAATTTACGTTTAACGTTTTTGCTGCCAAAATCTCAAAAATCCGGTGAGCTTGACTTGAAAAGGTCCTCATCGCCAGAAAACAGAATGAATTGAATAAAAATAGGGCAGATTATAAAAGTCCGACCTATATTGTCAACAATCTGAAAGGCTGCCTACAGTGAGAATGGGGAGCCTTTTTAGCATTCGCACATTTTGGCGAGCGGGCGGTTTGAACAATTGTCTGTACAGTGAAATAATGAAAAAAGAAACCGGACAACAAGGAGGATGAGCAGATGAAAGTGTTTGTAGTGGGGGCGAACGGACAAATCGGGCGCCGCTTGACGAAAAGCTTGAATGAGAGCGGAGAACATCAAGTCAGAGCAATGGTGAGAAACGAAGAGCAGGCGCAGGCTTTGAAACAATCGGGAACAGAAACCGCGCTCGCTAATTTAGAAGGCACCGTGGAGAGCATCGCAGAAGCGGCCAAAGGCTGCGACGCGATTGTCTTTACCGCCGGCTCAGGCGGCAAAACGGGCGCTGACAAAACGCTTTTGGTCGACTTGGATGGGGCGGTTAAAACGATCGAAGCCGCCGAAAAAGCGGGCATTCGCCGTTTTATTATGGTCAGCACATTGCAGGCACACCGCCGTGAAAATTGGAATGAAGCGTTAAAACCGTATCATGTCGCCAAACATTATGCGGATCGGATGCTTGAAGGCAGCGAATTAAATTACACGATTATCCGTCCGGGAGGCCTGTTAAACGAACCGGGCACAGGCCGGGTAAAAGCCGCGGAAAATCTTGAGCGCGGAACGATTCCGCGTGAAGATGTGGCTGATACCATCTTGGCGTCGCTCACTGAGGAGCACACTTTCCAGCGTTCATTCGATTTGGTTTCGGGGGATCAAACGCCTGCCGAGGCGCTTAAAACGATATAAAAGTGATTCGGGGAACCTGTGGTCAGAAGGTTCCCCGGCGTTTTTACAGAAGCGGGATATAGATGGTCATCTTCATCTCGTTCGGCGGTACGGAACGGCACACATCAGTCACTTCAAAGTCCGGTCCTTCTGTTCTCTCGTAATTGGTATTCATCAGCCATGATCCATAGATGTATCTTCTTGTGTTCTGTACTGATTCAGTCGAGCCGTTCACATGAAATACGGCGTATTTGCCACCGGGAATTTTCATATGCATAAGCGGCTCTGGCACTTCCCCGGCTGCTGTTTCGCGAACGGCTTCCCCGATGATAAATGAGAAACCTCCGTCATCCCGGAAGCGGCATGACAGACCGTAACACATATTCGGAGCCGTTTTTTGAGGGACTTTCATAAAGTATCCATTTCGGCCGAAATCGTTGTAGAATTTCGGGATATCTTCGAAATACTTTTCATCGTTTAAATTTGTCCGGTACTCATATCCGATCATATGTATGTCGTTTAAATGAGTGATGTGCGGCTTTGGGATGTTCACATCTCCAGTCATCCTTTCTTTATATGCGAGAAAGTTAATTTTGGATTGAAAATCAAGCTTGACCTTTTCTTTGCGGTACTTGGCCGGAGTGATGCCGAAGTACTGTGAGAATGCCCTGCCGAAAGCTTCCTGTGAACCATAGCCGAAATCGATTGCGATATCGAGAATGGAACGGTCCGATTTCTCAAGCAGAAGCGCAGCTTCAGACAGGCGCCGGTTGCGAATGTATTGATAAACGGAAAAACCGGAGATCGCCTGAAAAAGCCTTTGAAAATGAAACGGGGAGAAACACGATGTAGCCGCAATATCCGTAATGTTTAAATCGTTTTGAAGGTGTTCTTCGATAAAATGAACCGCGTTTTGAATTCTTTCGTAATCATCCATATTCATCCACCCTTTACGATTTGATGATCCTATTGTACAGGAATCAAGCGATGGTTTTTTTGATGATTTGTGCTTTATTAAAAGCCCAGCGTGTCGACAAACCCTCGCATTCGCTGTCAGGCCTGCTATGTCGGTGTTCACGAATAAAAAAGGAACGGCAGCTAACGGCCCAGGCGTCCTGCCTGAACACCGCCATCATCACATCCTGTGTAAGTCAGTTCCGATGCTCAGCCTTCCTAGACTGCAAAGCGGGTCACGCTGAAGGGATGGCAAAATCGCAAAACAAAAAGCCGTTTTGCGATTTTGTCAACAATCTGAAGCCTCCAATAGCGGAGGCTTTTTGTTATTGATGACGAACATCCGTCACTTCAAGAGGGCGCATCATATCGTAATCTTCGTGCTCGAGGATGTGGCAGTGCCAAACATATCTGCCGCTGTACGGCGCAAAGGTGGCGATAATGCGCGTCACCGAGCCCGGAGGAACTTTGACAGTGTCTTTCAGCCCTTTTTCATTCGGTGCCGGAGGAACTGCCGGACCCGTAAAGACAAGTTCTCCGTTTTCCTGATACCGCTCGATATCAAATGGCCGGTGGTCGAGAATCAAAAATTGAACAAGATGTAAATGGATCGGATGGATCGCCCTTCCGGCATTGATGATCGACCAGATCTCAGTGCTGCCAAGTGCGGGAGTTTCAGTTACCGGTTCATGCCACTTTGTGTTGTTTAAAAGCAGAACAGGTCTTCCATATTGGTCAACGGCCGCGCCCAACGACAGATTTCTGAGGGCATTGATCTTGTGTCTCCGGTAAAATGGGCGTTTTCTTAATATTTTCGGCAATGAACTTGTATCTTTTTGCTTCAATGGCTTTGAGATGCGGAATTGCATGATGTCTGCATCAGTATCGGGATCTGCGTCTTGTCCGCCGCAGCCGATCCGGTTTTTCAATGTCATGGTTTTACCTTCGGCTCGTGAAAAATCGACGATGATATCGCACCTTTCAGCCGGCGCGATCACCAGTTCATTGACTTTGACCGGATGCTGCAGAAGTCCGCCGTCCGTGCCGATTTGATGACATGTGATGTCATGATCGAAATACAGCTCAAAGATTCTCGTATTGGAGGCGTTCAGTATCCGAAATCGGTATTTTCGGGGTTCAAATTCAGCAAAAGGCCATACCTTGCCGTTGACTAAAATGGTATCGCCGCAAAAAGCCGGAACAATCGACGGGTCCGGAAGATCCGGCGCAGGGTTGTCAGGCTGCCGCGGATAAAACAATGAACCATCTTCATGAAATGACTTATCCTGAATCAAGAGCGGGATTTCATATTCTCCCTTCGGCAAGTTCAATGACCGCTCTTCCCTGTCGCGAATCAAATATAAACCGACAAGCCCCGCATATACATTCAGCCTTGTAATGGCCATTGCATGGTCATGATACCAAAGGGCTGTAGCATCCTGCTCATTCGGATATTCATACACTTCCCTTTCAAAAAAAGGGCCTTTTGCATGGAAGTCTTTTGTGTACCAAGCCTCAGGATATCCGTCGCTGTCAGCAGGCGTACAGCCTCCGTGCAAATGAACAACCGTCTTCACTTCATGTTCATGATGCCCGTCATCATGAAGCGTATGGTCGACGGGGAGAAAATGACGATCCGGAAGCTTATTCAACCATTTGACCGCAACTTTTTCGTGTTTCTGCACTTCGAAGGTAGGGCCGGGATAAACTCCGTTATATCCAAACAGCCGGGTAGGCGGCAGATCGCGGTGAAGCTGTTGCTGAAATTCTTTCATGGTGACTTCATAATAGGTTATTTCCTTGCTTTTGCTGTGGGGTTTAAGCACTTTTGGAATGGGGAGCCGGTCAACGAATTTTTCAAGTTTCATGTTTCACCTGTCCTCTTTTGTTCTGATGAAAAGATCATTACATTATAAGACGGGTTGCATGGTCTGGTTCCTCATGATGAGAATAAGAAATGTGATTTGTGCTGAGAATGTTAAAAAAAAGATTCGATCATGACAAGAAGATGAACAGAATATTTCCTAACGATTAAAAATTGCCTTGAGGCGTGGTTCGCAAAGGAAGAAAGGCGGGGATGGTGGTACATTATGTGTAAACCCTTTCTTATAGGGCGAATCAGTCTGAAAGGAGATACCCGTATTGCAGAAAAGAATAGAGTGGATTGATGTTTCAAAAGGCGTGGGAATTATATTGGTCGTGTTGGGCCATACACCGACGCCGGATTGGCTGAAAACGTTCATTTTTGCATTTCATATGCCTCTGTTTTTCTTTCTGTCCGGCCTCGTTTACCATGATGGGAATATGACTTTTACATCTTTTCTCTTTAAAAAAATAAAGACGCTCCTTTTGCCGTACTTCATCTTCTCCGTTCTAGCCTATATATTCTGGGTTCTCGTCGAGAGGCATTTTACGTTCACCGGCAGTTCGGATGTCGATCCGGTTGTACCGTTTAAAGGGATTTTTTATTCGATGCCTGATGACTACATGCTGACACACAACCCGGCGCTCTGGTTTTTAACATGCTTATTCATCGTTGAAATGCTGTTTTTCATCGTGAAGAGATGGGGGAAAGGCAGGCTGTTTATCGTCATCGCCGTATTGGTCTCAGCCGTTTTGGGCTATTTGAATGATCAATATGTGGGCATCAAGCTGCCGTGGAATATTGAAGTGGCCCTGACCGCCATCGTCTTTTATTCGGCCGGTTTTCTGTTGAAAAATAATCTGAATAAGATGAGAGACCGAAGAACGCTGCTGCTCACGCTTCTTTTATTCATCGCGGTCGGCTGTTTGCAGACCCTGAACGTCAGAGTGGATATGAGGGCCAATGAGTACGGAAACATGGCGATCTTTTATATGACCTCATTTCTGGGGACGGCAGGCGTCATTTTCAGCAGCTTTAAACTCGAAAAAGCAAAGCTTCTCAAGTTCCTCGGCAAAAACTCGCTGATCATTCTCGTACTGCACTACCCGGTTATCAGGATGCTGAAAGCCGTCGTCTACTACTTCACGCAAGTTTCCCTTGATGAGACATACGGCTCCCTGGTATGG
Source organism: Bacillus haynesii (assembly GCF_001969855.1). GTDB lineage: Bacteria > Bacillota > Bacilli > Bacillales > Bacillaceae > Bacillus > Bacillus haynesii. The sequence continues at coordinate 129,315 of NZ_MRBL01000006.1, read as the reverse complement.
AGCGCGCTTTACACCGGCATGACATTGCTTGTAATGGTGCCTTGCATCTTTTTGTTGAACCGGTATCCGATCGTGCTTGGGCGGAAAAAATGCAATTAAAAAACTTGCAAAGATTCCTTTGCAAGTTTTTTTGAATTATTTAAGGTTGAAAGTAATTTTTTTGTCATTCCAAAATTCAGGAGTGTAGATGACCTTATATGTTTTGCTCTTTTTAGTCTCAAAAGTGATTGTTCCAGATACCTTACCGTTTGGCGTCAGATTTCCAGAGGATAGGTTGTTATCATCTGATGGTCCAAACGTATTGTGCGTAATTTGTCCATCTTCATTTTGAATTTGAAAATCAAGCGGGTTATAGGAAATATCTTCATCGCTTTTATTTTCTATGTTAAGTGTTACAACTACATATTCATTACCGTTTTTTGGTTTGAAAGATTCATTACCCATCGATTTTTTAACGTTAGTAACTGTGATGTGGGTGCCATCAAGATCAGCTGTTTCATTTAAACCAAATTCAGTTTTTTCTTCTTTGGCATCGTCATTGCTTTTTTCTTCGCTAGTTTTTGCGGCTGTCGTCTTTGCACTGCTTCCGGACGATTTGCTTTCTTGAGAAGAAGAGCCGCTTGAAGCGAACATCATGACGAATACGATGGATCCAATAATCGTGACATAGAACCACCATTTTTTAAAGACAAGACCTTTATTCTCGCCGCTGAACAATGCTTTACATCCGCCGATTAATAGCAGGATAAGCGGAACGATATATGCCAGGCTGACGCCGACAGTTCCTCCTATTGCAGCCGCGATATAAAAAGTACCCGCTAATTTAGTATGTTTTTTAACGATACATGCACCGACAATGGCCAGTGCAGATAGCAAAATAACCGCCCAGGATGATCCGATAACTTCTCCAGCGCCGTCCGCTTCTAAAGCGGCGCCTAACCCTCCGAATAATAATCCTGAAAATCCTGCAAAAATCCCAAAAATACCGCCTAGTAACCCCAGTACAAATTCTGCTGTACGTTTGACAGGGGCTTGAAGATTTGTTTGTTCTGACATGTAATGTCCCCCTCATAATCTATGTAATAATGTCTAAAACATAATAATCCAAAAAAGGAAAAAAGTCCATATGTTTTTTGTGACTATTTTACTATTAATTATAATCATCAGAGTTTTAAGGACTGTTTTCAACTTTTTTAATATCGTTTAAATTTCAGGTTTGTTTAATATTTTTTAGAAGAATCATGCAGGGGCTCTAAAGAAAAAATATTCAGAAAGAAGATACCGTCCTTTCATCCGATCCAGCGCGAATCATTTGAGATTTTCGCAAAACCCTTATATAAAAAGGGCTTTACCGGTTTTGACCCAACTGAAATTTGTTTCCTTAAATAAAAAAAGTTCAACTCTGACTATATTTCTGCAAGAAGTGAATCATGTTTCTATAGACTCACTCAAGTTTTGCTTTGTATGATTAAAAGCGAAAACACGGATGGGAAAGGAAGCTTTTTATGGAACGGTATGATGAATTAAAAAAAGGTGAAACCGGGGCTTGGGTCAGCATCATCGCTTACCTTGTGCTGTCGGCCGTGAAATTGGCCGTCGGGCTTGCATTTCACTCCGAAGCCCTCAGAGCCGACGGACTGAACAATACAACCGATATTATCGCCTCATTAGCGGTGCTGATCGGCCTCAGGATTTCGCAGAAGCCGCCTGATGAAGACCATCCGTACGGACATTTCCGCGCCGAGACGATCGCCTCGATGATCGCTTCATTTATCATGATGGTGGTCGGTCTTGAAGTGCTGTACAGCTCGGGCGAAATGCTGTTTAATCCGAAGGAAACGACACCGGATATGATTGCGGCCTGGACGGCTGCAGGCAGCGCCGTCGTGATGTTTTTGGTTTTCCTCTACAATAAAAAGCTGGCAAAAAAGGTAAACAGCCATGCTCTCTATGCAGCAGCCGCCGATAATAAATCAGATGCCTATGTCAGCATCGGAACATTCGCAGGCATCTTTGCTTCGCAGTTTAACCTTGCATGGGTCGATACGGCAGCCGCGTTTATCATCGGATTAATCATCTGCAAAACGGCATGGGGGATTTTTAAAGAGGCAGCCCATTCCTTGACGGACGGATTCGATATTAAACATATTTCAACGTATAAAGAAACGATCCGGAAAGTTCCCGGCGTCGGCAATATCAAAGATGTAAAAGCGCGTTATTTGGGCAGCGCCATCCATGTGGAAATTATCGTGGAGGTAAGGTCCGATCTCAACATTGCAGAAAGCCATGACATCGCCGATGAAATTGAGAGAAGAATGCAGGAGGAGCACTCGATCGTTCATTCCCATGTTCACATAGAGCCCTCTAAAGAAAAATAAAAGCGGTCACTGACCGCTTTTTTTGTTTTTTCACTTTGTAAATTCGAAATAAAAAAAGACAAAATTCTATTTTCCGCCAGTCAGTTGTTTTCTGGGAGCACATCGTTTATGGTAAAGTTAAATAAATTCGATTCGTCAGCAATGAGGAGGAAGAGGATGGCATACGAAGAAGCGCTGCATCCCGTTTTGGGAAAAGTAGCTGATAATATTGACAAAGTAATGGTAGGAAAGAAAGATATTGCCGTTTTAAGCCTGACTGCCATTCTTGCAAACGGACACGTCCTGCTGGAAGACGTTCCCGGCGTCGGAAAGACGATGATGGTTCGCGCCCTGGCAAAGTCAACCGGCGCTGAATTTAAGAGAATCCAGTTTACGCCAGATTTACTGCCTTCAGATGTAACAGGCGTTTCTATATATAATCCGAAAACACTGGAATTTGAATATCGTTCAGGTCCGATTATGGGGGACATCATCCTCGCCGATGAAATCAACAGAACATCGCCGAAAACCCAGTCGGCGCTTCTTGAAGCGATGGAAGAAGGAAGTGTGACAGTAGACGGTGTGACAATGCAGCTTTCAAAACCTTTTTTTGTGATGGCCACGCAAAACCCTGTCGAGTATGAAGGGACATACCCGCTGCCGGAAGCTCAGCTTGACCGCTTTTTATTCAAGCTGAGAATGGGATATCCAACAGTGCGCGAAGAGCTTCAAGTGCTCGATCTTCAGGAAAACCGCAGCCCGATTGAGGAGATTGAGCCTGTCATAGAGAAGGAAGAGCTTGCCGCATTTCAAAAAGAGGCTGAAAAGGTGTATGTAGACGTTGCGATTAAAGAATACATTGTTGAGATCACCCAAAAAACGAGGAGTCATTCCGCCGTTTATCTCGGCGTGAGTCCGCGCGGCTCAATCGCCTTGATGAAGGCTGCTCAGGCGTTTGCATTTTTATATAACCGCGATTATGTCATTCCTGATGATATTCAATACTTGGCGCCTTTTACCCTTGCGCACAGAATGATCCTGCGGTCAGAGGCGAAATTTGAAGGAAAGCGGCCTGAAGCTGTCCTTCGGGACATTATGTCAAAAACGGAAGTTCCCGTCGGAAGGCCGATGAGCAACTGATGAGAGAGCGCATTGGTCTTGTGAAGTACGGATGGAAGCTGTTTATCCTGTTTCTTCTGTTTGCTTCAACATTTTGCTATGCGATGTTCCAAGGGGGATTTGTCAGCTGGTTTCTGTTTTACTCATTTCTTCCCTTTGTGCTTTACGCTTTCCTGTTTGCCTTTTATCCGCTGAAGAACATGACAGCGGAGCGAAGGCTGAGCCGCGGGCAGTATAAAGCGGGTGATCAATTGGAGGCTTTCGTCGTGCTAAAGAGAAAATGGCCCTTTCCGATCATGTTTATGATCGTGGAAGACTGCCTGCCTGATTCGTTGGGGAGAAACGGAGGTTCGGCAGAGGCTAAACAGTTTCTCTTTCCTTGGTTTAACAAAGAAATTAAGATGGCGTACACGATCGATTCGGTTCCGAGAGGAGACCACCGTTTAACCAACATCAGAGTCCGTACAGGTGATCCGCTCGGACTGCTGGAAAGAGAATGCGAGATTCAATTGGAAGATTCCTTTCTTGTTTTGCCTTCCTATCAGGAGATCGCTTACCGCGCCAGCGGAGGCTCTTATGACGAGCATGCAGGCCGCGTTTCAGAGCTTCGCCGCAAGGACAGCACAATGGCGTCAGGTATCAGAGAATATCAGCCTGGCGACCGTTTTGCATGGGTCGACTGGAAGACGTCAGCCCGGCGCAGTCAGCTGATGACGAAGGAATTTGAGCAGACGAAAGGGGATGACCTGCTCGTCTTTATGGATCAGTCCCCGTCTGATGCTTTTGAAGAGATCGTCACGTTTACCGCTTCCATCATTCGTTCGGCAATGAGAAGCGGGACGAATGCAGGGCTTGTTTCCATTGGTAAGGAGCGGAATGTCTTCCCGGTTCGGCAGGGGGAAGAGCAGCTGAGAAAGCTGTTTTACTACTTGGCGATTGCTGACTGCGATGCAGTCCAGCCGTTTCACAGTCTGATAGAGGGTGAATTGGGACATCCCGATATGAGAAAAGCCGTCAAATATATTGTGACAAGCCGCATCACCAACGAACTTGTGCAGGCTTTGAAGAAACCGTTCTCCGGCGGACGGCCCGTCATTTGTTTGGTAAAGAAAAAAGGTGGAGATCTCTCAAACGAGGAAAGCGCGGCTGTCCAACATTTAAAAGCGCGGGGGATTGAAGTGAACGTCATTTACGGGGAACATTTTTCCCGGGGTTTTGCTGAAGCGAGGTGAGAAAATGTTGTCCGGGGGAAAAAGAAACAGGTTCGGTTTACTGCTTTTTTATGTGCTAACCTTTTTGCTGCTGTGGGAATGGCTGCGTCCTTTGCAGTATTTTACCGATACGGGGCACACCGTCTTTTTTATTTTGTTTATTGCCCTTGTATTTTTGCTTACATTTTTTAAGGTCCCTTGGTTTATCAGATTTCCGGTCAGCCTTGGCTTCGTTCTGTTAGCACTGCACACGATTTTTTACGAAGGATCGGTGTTTTCACCTTCATGGATTGCCCTGTTTTTTCAGGATTTGAATCAAAATTTCTCCTATATTTTCTCCGGCATGTGGCGGGATATGTCGCCGTTGTTTCGGACGCTGCTCTTTTACGTCCTTCTTTGGCTGCTCGTATACTTGCTGCATTACTGGGTGATCTATCAGCGCAGAATTTTATTCTTTTTTATCATGACCGTTGTTTATATCGCGGTGATCGATACATTTACGCCGTTTGACGCGTCATATGCGATCGTCAGGATCGTGCTGATCGGCTTTTTGCTTCTCGGCCTGCTGTATTTGGAACGGATCAGGGAATCAGAAGCGCTCAAATCCTCAAGATCACGGTTTGCCAAATGGTTTGCACCGCTTTTATTGATGACTGCCGTTGCCGTATGCATCGGCGCGGTCTCGCCAAAAGCCGATCCCGTCTGGCCTGATCCGGTGCCGTTTCTGCAGACGGCTGCGACCGGCGATTTTGCTTCCTCAGGCAAAAGCAAAGTCGGCTATGGAACGAATGATGAGGCATTGGGCGGTCCATTTTCAAAGGACGATACATGGGTATTTACATGGCAGGGAAATGAACGAAGCTATTTCAGGGTGGAAACGAAAAGCCGCTATACAGGTAAAGGCTGGATTGAAGACGAAAAAGCGGGCGCGTCCATCCAGCTTGACGAGGATAAGCTGGATTACCAGTGGTACGACGAAAGCGTGAAGACCGAAACGCGAAAAGCGATCGTTGATATCGATCCGGCTTATAAGTACGATCATGTCCTGTATCCGATCGGGATGACTGAAATCAAACTAAACAATTTCTTTGTGCCGCTCCGCATGAACTTAAACACGGAGAAAATAAAACCGGCCGGCAAGACAGGCGCGGACATTCGGAATCTGGAAAGCTATTCGGTCACCTATAAATCACCTGTCTTTGACGTCGATCAGCTGAGGAAGGTCAGCTTGGAGTCGGAGGGGAAATGGAGCAGGAGCCATGAGAAGTACCTGCAGCTTCCCACTTCTCTTCCCGACCGCGTGAAAACATTGGCGCGCGATTTAACGAAAGACGAAGATAATATATATGACAAAGCGAAAGCGATTGAGAAGTATCTCGGTTCTTCCGAGTTTTCTTATGAGACGGAGGATGTGGCTGTTCCTAAAGGAGACCAGGATTACGTCGATCAGTTTTTATTTGAGACGAAAATCGGCTACTGCGACAATTTCTCCACAGCTATGATCGTACTGCTGCGGTCGGCCGGAATACCGGCCCGCTGGGTGAAAGGCTACACATCCGGTGAATATGCAGGAACGACGGCAGACCGGAAACGCACGATGTACGAGGTGACAAACAACAATGCCCACTCCTGGGTTGAAGTGTACTTTGAAGGACAAGGCTGGGTTACGTTTGAACCGACGAAAGGCTTTTTAAATCCGGAGCAGCTCGTTGAAGAGTCCAGCGGTCAGCAAGCCGGTGCGGCTTCTGATAAAAAAGAAGATGCTAAGAAAAACGATGAAGGCCAGCGTCCGCAGGATGCAAAAGAACAAGACAACAAAGAAAAGCCCGAATCTCAGGCAAAGCATGATGCCAAAGCCGATTCCCGTGCCGGAAGCGATGATGCAGACCGCACCCTTTTGACTGGTGCGGCCGTACTCGGCCTGTTGCTGGCGTTTGCAGCGGTGCTTTACTATACAAGGGCAAAATGGATGCCGCACATGATCATCAACAGGCTGAAAAAACGGCGTGATGACGCGGTATTTTTCAAAGCTTACGATGAGCTGCTCCGCCAGCTGAAGCGCCAAGGCATGCACAAAGAAGAAGGCCAGACGCTGCGCGAGTTTGCGAAGACGGTTGATGAACGCTTTCAAAGCGGGGACATGACGGCTTTGACCCGTCAATATGAACGGGCTTTGTATCGCAAGGAAGACGCCGCAAAACTTTGGAATGATTCGGCGGAGTTATGGGAAAATTTAATTAAAAAGAGATAGTCTTGACCGCTTTCAGTCGTATTGTTAGAATAAGTGAATATTAAAAACCCTTATATATTCTTGCTGGCAGGCTCGGCGGCTTATCTATCGGACAAGCCGGGCCTTGTCCCGTGAATGGGGGCAGGACGGCCGTGTGTCTGCCGCCATTTTTTCTGTGCAAAAAGACAATTTGATAAAGAGGTGACACCATGACGAAGTTAGTAAATGAAATGATTCTTGTGTTGGATTTTGGAAGTCAGTACAACCAGCTGATTACCCGCCGCATTCGTGAGTTTGGTGTATATAGTGAATTGCATCCTCATACGTTGACGGCAGAGGAAATCAAAGAAATGAATCCGAAAGGAATTATTTTGTCCGGCGGTCCGAACAGCGTTTACGACGAAGGATCTTTCCGCTGCGACGAAAAGATTTTCGAACTGGATATCCCTGTTCTTGGCATTTGCTACGGCATGCAGCTGATGACGCATTACCTTGGCGGAAAAGTAGAAGCGGCAAGCCAGCGCGAATACGGAAAAGCGAACATTCATATCGAGGGAGAACCGGATCTGTTTAGAGATCTTCCAAACGAACAAGTCGTCTGGATGAGTCATGGTGATCTAGTTGTTGAAGTTCCAGAAGGCTTTACCGTTGATGCGACAAGCCATCATTGCCCGAATTCAGCAATGAGCAAGAAGGATAAGAAATGGTACGGCGTTCAATTCCATCCGGAAGTCCGCCATTCAGAATACGGAAACGACCTTTTGAAAAACTTTGTTTTCGGTGTTTGTGAATGTGCCGGCGAATGGTCAATGGAAAACTTTATTGAGATTGAAATGCAGAAAATCCGCGAAACAGTCGGCGATAAGCAAGTGCTGTGCGCGCTGAGCGGCGGGGTTGACTCCTCTGTCGTTGCGGTCTTGATCCATAAAGCGATCGGCGACCAGCTCACTTGTATTTTCGTAGACCACGGGCTCCTTCGAAAAGGTGAAGCGGAAGGCGTGATGAAGACGTTCAGCGAAGGCTTCAACATGAACGTGATTAAAGTGGATGCGAAAGACCGCTTCCTGAACAAGCTTAAAGGCGTCTCAGACCCTGAACAAAAACGCAAAATCATCGGTAACGAGTTTATTTACGTGTTTGACGATGAAGCGGAAAAACTGAAAGGAATTGACTTCCTTGCACAGGGAACGCTTTACACTGACATTATCGAGAGCGGAACAGCGACGGCTCAGACGATCAAATCGCATCACAATGTCGGCGGCCTTCCTGAAGACATGCAGTTTGAATTGATCGAACCGCTGAATACGCTTTTCAAAGACGAAGTGCGTGCGCTCGGAACCGAGCTCGGCATCCCTGACGAAATTGTTTGGCGCCAGCCGTTCCCGGGTCCAGGCCTTGGCATCCGCGTCCTCGGAGAAGTGACGGAGGAGAAGCTTGAAATCGTCCGCGAATCAGACGCGATCCTCCGCGAAGAAATCGCCAAAGCTGATCTTGAAAAAGATATTTGGCAATACTTCACCGTTCTTCCTGATATCCGCAGCGTCGGCGTCATGGGAGACGCAAGAACTTATGACTATACGATCGGTATTCGCGCCGTGACATCAATTGACGGCATGACATCCGACTGGGCGAGAATTCCTTGGGATGTCCTTGAGACAATCTCGACACGGATCGTCAATGAAGTGAAGCACATTAACCGTGTGGTTTACGACATTACGAGCAAGCCGCCTGCAACAATCGAGTGGGAATAAGACAAATGCCTCAGCCGCATAAAGGCTGGGGCGTTTTTTTATTGGTGGAGCAAAGCTGATACCGCTTATATCCACCGCTTTCATCGCCGCAACCGCTGTGCCATGTATTAACCGAATAAGGCATTCAAACAGTATTCGAAACGACGGTTTGTCGCAGGATATAAAACGGGAATACAATATCACGATAAAAAAGAACGTGCAGCCGTGTTTGATTTGAGTTGAAGAAAACCGGGAATTAACCTGCTTCAGACCTCGGTCAGAATTTGGAAAAACAACGAACGAAACGAACATTAAAAATCATGAATGTTCGTTTTTTTATATTGTGTTCAGCGTTAGATATTGCTACAATAGTATAGTAAATTAAAAAAGACTTGTCGTATAATCATGGGGATATGGCCCATAAGTTTCTACCAAGCTACCGTAAATAGCTTGACTACGCTTGTATACAATATTTTGTGCGTGAAAAAACATTTTTTCAGTATGAAATATGCCGTAGTCAAGCGTCCCGTCAATTGGGGCGTTTTTTGTTTAAAAGCAAAGGTTTATGAAACAATAAAAGCGACAGACAAACGAGAGGAGTATACCATTTTGAAGCGTTACTTTCAGTTTGAAGAATTGGGCACAAATTATCGGAGAGAAATGATCGGCGGACTCACCACATTTTTGTCCATGGCATATATTTTGATTGTCAACCCGCTTACGCTTTCTCTGGCGTCGGTGGAAAATTTTCCAGATGCATTGAGAATGGATCAAAGCGCGGTCTTTACGGCAACGGCGGTTTCAGCAGCTGTCGGTTGTTTTATCATGGGGCTGCTCGCGAAGTATCCGATCGCCCTTGCGCCCGGAATGGGGCTTAACGCATTCTTTGCATTCTCTGTCATCCTGAACATGCAGATTCCATGGCAGACGGCTCTCTCCGGCGTTATGGTTTCCGGACTTATTTTTATCGTTCTTTCGCTATCCGGTTTAAGGGAAAAAATTATCAATTCGATTCCTTATGAACTGAAAATGGCTGTCGGTGCGGGGATTGGTCTGTTTATCGCTTTCGTCGGTTTGCAGGGCTCCAAAATCGTCGTATCCAACCCGGATACGATTGTGTCGTTTGGGAATATTCATTCAGGTCCCGTTCTTTTGACTGTTTTCGGACTGATCATCACTGTCATTTTAATGGTATTGCGTGTGAACGGAGGTATTTTCTTCGGGATGTTGATCACGGCGATTGTCGGCATGATCTTCGGCCAGATTGACGTTCCGGACAAAATCGTCGGTGCCGTTCCTAGTCTTGCGCCGACATTTGGACAATCCTTTATCCACCTTCATGATATCTTTACGGTGCAAATGCTTGTCGTCATTTTAACGTTTTTATTCGTCGACTTTTTTGATACGGCCGGTACACTGGTGGGTGTTGCATCACAAGCCGGTTTAATGAAGGATAACAAACTGCCGCGCGCGGGAAGGGCTTTGCTTGCCGATTCTTCCGCAACTGTCGCCGGAGCGATCCTTGGGACATCGACCACGACGGCTTATGTTGAGTCAAGTGCCGGGGTAGCGGCTGGAGCGAGAAGCGGTTTTGCGGCGATCGTAACAGGCGTTTTGTTCTTGCTGTCGCTGTTTTTCTCGCCTGTCCTTAGCGTTATCACTTCGCAAGTGACGGCGCCTGCTTTAATCATCGTCGGCGTACTGATGGTGGCGAATCTCAACAAAATCGACTGGACCAAGTTTGAGATTGCGGTGCCCGCATTCTTAACGATGATTGCGATGCCGCTGACATACAGCATCGCCACCGGAATCGCGATCGGATTTATTTTCTACCCGATCACGATGATCTTTAAAGGCAAAGCAAAAGAGATCCATCCGATTATGTACGGATTGGCTGTCGTATTTATTCTTTATTTCATTTTCTTGAAATAAGCTGTGTGAAAAGCGCTTGTTCAAATGAACAAGCGCTTTTTTATTTCCAAATCATTAAAAACGGAACCTTCCGCCTTCGTTTTTCGTCATATATAAGGGCTGCCGCATCTATGATAAAAAGAGGTTTGTCTTGACTGTTTCACACAGCTTATGTAATTTATAAAAGTGCTTTTCATTTATGTAAAGCTTTTGAATAGAATAGGAGTTGCTTATATGATTGAAGAACATCACAAACGAAATGAAGATGATATAGAACAAGAACCTGCTTCGAGGATGTCGAGGAATTCCCGGAAAAAAGCGAGGAAGAGCAAGGAGACGAATCCGTCTGCGGCGAAAGTCAAATCGGTGATGGAGAGCGTGATTGCCGCTTTGTTCCGCTATTTCAGCTTTGTGCTCGATATTTTAAAATCCCCGGTGCGCAGCGCACTTGATTATGACCGGTCTTATTTTAAGTATTCCGTTATTTCAATGACGCTTTTAGCCGTTTTCTTTTCGCTCGGCAATTTTTATCAGCTGCTTGCGGGACGGGGGAGAGTTCTCGGGTTCGGCGTATCAGTGCCGTTCATGGAAGTATTTTTGGTTGTGTTTATCTACTGCATGGCTTTCATGTTTTGGATGGCGGCAGCGAGCTGGATTGTATCGAATTTTATGCTCAGATATAAAGCTTCATTTTTCGATATCACGGCAAAGTACGGCTCTCTATTGGTTCCGTTTATCGTCCCTGCCGCTTTGTGGATGATATTCGCGATTATCAACTTCACGGCCGCGACGGTGATTCTCTCGATCGTCATCTTTATGGGATTGACATTCGGCACTTTTACGCTGATTCAATCGATTTATGAAAAAAGCGAAAAAGCGCGGTTTGACCTGATGTACTGCGTGTTTACCGTCTTTTTGCTTGAATTAGTATTCGTTGCGGCAACATGGAAGCTGGTAGGCGGATACTTGCTGTCGTCGCTTATCCCGGTATAAGGAGATATTGCCGGTTCTTCAAGAAGAACCGGTTTTTTCTCCACATTAATTCTGAGTTGACTCATAAGAATAATGTGTATATATTGTAACCAATCATACGAACGGATGGGGGAGTGATCGATGGCTAACTTTCTTCGAAAAGCCGTAAAGCAAAAAAAGGAGTATTTAATCAGACAGCTCGCAAAATCAGGGCGGCTGGACAATTTGAAAGACCTCTCGTCATACACGCTGAGCGATTTGGAAAAGGAACACCGGAAGCTGCACGAATCTGATGCAGATCGTCAGCGGGATCATAAACACCAGCTCTGAAAGACGTTCATTTGAACGTCTTTTTTAATAGAGTTTCAATGCTTTGAAACCGGCAGAAAAAGGGTAAACTGATGGGAGTGAGCAATGTCGAAAAATTTTTTGGTGAAGCAGGGCCATTACAGGATTGTGTATGGAGAATTTCTCTAGTAGAATATGATTGCTTTGCATCTAAAGGAGGGATTTCAATTGCTTCACTCAGCACTATTGAACAGTGTGATCATGGTTGGAATTATTCTGGTTATCAATATTATATATGTAACGTTTTTAACCCTTCGAATGATACTGACTCTTAAAGGCCAGCGGTATCTCGCCGCTTTTATCGGGACAATCGAAATGCTTGTTTACGTCATCGGGCTTGGGCTCGTTCTAGATAATTTAAATCAAATTCAAAACGTGATCGCTTATGCGGTTGGATTTGGAATCGGCATCATCGTCGGCACGAAAATTGAAGAAAAGCTCGCTTTGGGCTATATTACCGTTAACGCCATTACGAAAGAGCTCGATTTGGATCTGCCGAAACAGCTCAGGGAAAAAGGCTACGGGGTCACCCATTGGGTCGTCAGCGGACTTGAGGGAGACAGAACGGCGATGCAGGTTTTGACACCGAGAAAATACGAACTGCAACTATACGAAACGATTAAATCAATCGATTCAAAAGCATTTATCATTTCCTACGAACCGAAGACGATACACGGCGGATTCTGGGTTAAAGCCGTAAAGAAAAGGAGAATTAAAGAATAATGACAAAGCCGAAAAAAAAGCGCTTTGAAGTAACGGAAGGCGAAACGATCGAAACCGTGTTGACGAAGATGCAGGAAGAAGGCTATACACCGGTGCGCCGAATGGAGGAGCCGGTCTTCAAAGAAACAAAGGAAAATGGAACGATTCAGGTTGTTCCGTGCGGAAGAAAAATTATATTCGAAGGGAAATTGCTCTAAACCCGAACATTAGACCAACAAAATATACTATCGTTCGATAATGTCGTTGACATTATCACAGTCCGTTGTTAAGATAAACATGACATGAAAACACATCCTCATATAATCTTGGGAATATGGCCCATAAGTCTCTACCCGATGACCGTAAATCATCGGACTATGCAGGAAAGTGGACAATAAACTGACATGGAGATCGCGAGAAGCGGACTAACTGACGATACACGCGCCATGCCCGGTTTGTGTTGCTTCCTACAATGCAATACATGCCGGGCTTTTTATTTGCGAAGAATAACAGCTAAAGGTGGGACAAAAAGATATGCAGCCTCTTCTTGGTGTTATCATGGGAAGCACATCTGACTGGGAAACGATGAAACATGCCTGCGGCATACTCGATGAACTGGGAATTCCGTTCGAAAAAAAGGTCGTTTCCGCACATCGGACGCCTGATTTAATGTTTGAATATGCCGAAACGGCGCGGGAAAGAGGCTTGAAAGTCATCATTGCCGGAGCGGGCGGAGCCGCTCACCTGCCGGGAATGGTCGCAGCCAAAACGACGCTGCCTGTCATCGGTGTGCCGGTTCAGTCAAAAGCGCTGAACGGTCTCGATTCGTTGCTTTCAATCGTTCAAATGCCGGGTGGTGTACCCGTTGCGACCGTTGCCATCGGCAAAGCGGGAGCGGTCAACGCCGGACTGCTTGCGGCGCAGATTTTGTCAGCCTTTGACGAAAAACTTGCTGAAAGATTGGACGAACGAAGGGAAAGCATCAGACAAACCGTATTGGAAAGCAGTGATCAGCTTGTATAAACAAACGATTTTTCCGGGAGCGACAATCGGCATTATCGGAGGCGGACAGCTTGGCAAAATGATGACGGTCGCGGCTAAACAAATGGGCTATAAAATCGCGGTGGTTGACCCTGTTCCTTCATCACCGTGCGGCCAGGTCGCCGACCTTGAGATTACGGCTGCCTATAATGACAGGGAAGCGATACGGAAGCTTGCCGAAGCGAGCGACGTGATCACTTACGAATTCGAGAACATCGATTATGATGCGCTGAACTGGCTGAAGGAGCACGCTTACCTTCCGCAGGGGAGCGAGCTGTTGCTCCTTACGCAAAACAGGGAGACCGAGAAAAAAGCGATTGAATCAGCGGGCTGCAAAGTCGCGCCGTACCGGATCATTCACGACCGGGCGGAACTGGAAGCGTCCGTAGCGGAGCTCGGTTTTCCGGCGGTGCTGAAAACTTGCCGCGGCGGGTATGACGGAAAAGGGCAGTACGTCCTGAAAGAACACGCACAAATCGGGGAAGCCGCAGCTCTTTTACAGCACGGCACATGCATTTTGGAAAGTTGGGTTCCTTTCAAAATGGAATTGTCCGTGATCGTGACAAGATCGGTTCACGGAGAGACAACCGTCTTTCCGGCGGCAGAAAACATCCATAAGCAAAATATTTTATTCCAGAGCATCGTCCCGGCGCGAGCCGATGAGGCGATTCAGGAACAAGCGGCAGCACTTGCCCTCAGGCTTGCCGAAAAGCTTCAGCTTGTTGGAACGCTGGCCGTTGAGCTTTTCCTGAAGGAAGACGGCGGGCTTCTCGTCAATGAGCTGGCGCCGCGGCCGCATAATTCCGGCCATTACACCCTTGATCTTTGCGAAACGAGCCAGTTTGAACAGCATATCCGTGCTGTCTGCGGGCTGCCGCTCGGCAAAACGGACCTTCTGAAGGAAGGAATGATGGTGAACCTTCTCGGAGACGAAGTGTACATGGCTGAAGAAGACCCCGAACTTTTAAAAGAAGCGAAGCTTTATATATACGGAAAGCATGAAGTCAAACCGGGCCGCAAAATGGGGCACATCACATTTTTAAGAACACCCGACGATGAATGGATCGGGAAGATGACAGAAAAGTGGACTGAAAGAGATGGAGGACGAAAACAATGATCGAACGTTATTCAAGACCGGAAATGGCTGCGATTTGGACGGATGAAAACAGATTCCAAGCATGGCTTGAAGTTGAAATACTGGCTTGTGAAGCTTGGGCTGAACTCGGCGTGATTCCGAAAGAAGATGTGAAGGTTTTGCGGGAAAAAGCGTCATTTGACATCAACCGCATCTTCGAAATCGAGCAGGACACGCGTCACGATGTCGTCGCATTTACCCGCGCCGTATCGGAAACGCTTGGCGAAGAGAAAAAGTGGGTGCACTATGGGCTGACATCAACAGATGTGGTCGATACCGCTCTTTCCTATCTATTAAAACAGGCGAACGATATTTTGCTCAAGGATCTTGAGAGATTTATTGACATCTTAAAAGAAAAAGCGAAAGAACATAAATATACGGTGATGATGGGACGTACACACGGCGTACATGCAGAACCGACGACGTTCGGCTTAAAGCTCGCCCTTTGGTATGAAGAGATGAAGCGCAACCTGGAACGCTTCAAGCAAGCGAAAGAAGGCATCGAAGTCGGCAAAATCTCAGGCGCCGTCGGAACGTACGCGAACATCGATCCATTCGTCGAGCAGTACGTATGTGAGAAGCTCGGTTTAAAACCTGCGCCGATTTCAACGCAGACGCTGCAGCGCGACCGCCACGCCGATTACATGGCTGCACTGGCGCTCGTTGCGACAAGCATCGAGAAATTCGCCGTTGAGATCCGCGGCCTTCAAAAAAGCGAAACCCGCGAGGTCGAAGAATTTTTCGCAAAAGGCCAAAAAGGTTCATCTGCGATGCCGCATAAGCGCAATCCGATCGGCTCGGAAAACATGACGGGAATGGCCCGCGTCATCCGCGGCTACATGCTGACCGCTTATGAAAATGTACCGCTTTGGCATGAACGCGACATTTCGCATTCATCAGCAGAGCGCATCATTCTGCCTGATGCGACGATCGCGCTGAACTACATGCTGAACCGCTTCGGCAACATTGTGAAAAACTTGACCGTGTTCCCTGAAAATATGAAGCGCAACATGGACCGCACACTCGGATTGATCTACTCCCAGCGCGTCCTTCTCGCTCTCATTGATACCGGCATGGCGCGCGAAGAGGCGTATGATACCGTTCAGCCGAAAGCAATGGAAGCATGGGAGAAACAAGTGCCGTTCCGCCAGCTTGTCGAGGCTGAGGAAAAAATTACGTCCCGACTGTCTCCGGAACAAATTAACGACTGCTTTGATTACAATTACCACTTGAAAAATGTCGACTACATTTTTGAACGTTTAGGCTTGGCATAGAATAGACCGCCCGCTTTTACAGGCGGGGGTCTAACTGCTTAAATATTTCCAACATTCGGGTTAGGAGGCCTTCTGTGAATATTGCGAAAAATGAACTTTTATACGAAGGAAAAGCGAAAAAGATTTACCGGACGGATGATGACAACACTTTGTTTGTCGAATACAAAAACTCAGCGACGGCTTTTAACGGAGAAAAAAAAGCCGAGATTGACGGAAAAGGCCGTTTAAATAACGAAATTTCCAGCCTGATTTTCACAAGGCTTCACGAGAAGGGAATCAACAACCACTTTGTTGAACGAATTTCTGAAACGGAGCAGCTCATTAAAAAAGTGACGATCATCCCGCTTGAAGTCGTTGTCCGCAATGTCGTTGCCGGAAGCATGTCCAAAAGGCTCGGCATTCCGGAAGGCACGGAGCTGGGGCAGCCGGTTATCGAGTTTTACTACAAGGATGACGCGCTTGGCGATCCGCTGATCACAGAAGACCATATCCGGATTTTAAAAGCGGCTGAGCCTGAACAGGTGGAGAAAATCAAATCGATTACGAGACAGGTAAACGAAGAGCTGCAGACGATTTTCGCGGCTTGCGATGTCAGATTGATAGATTTCAAGCTTGAGTTCGGACTCGATAAAGACGGCGAGGTCCTGCTGGCCGACGAGATTTCCCCGGATACGTGCCGGCTGTGGGATAAAGAAACGAATGAAAAGCTTGATAAAGATGTGTTCAGAAGAAACCTGGGCGGATTGACGGATGCATACGAAGAAATATTCAAAAGACTTGGAGGCATGTAATATGTACAAAGTGAAAGTGTATGTCAGCTTAAAAGAGAGTGTTTTAGATCCTCAGGGGAGCGCCGTTCAGCATGCTTTGCACAGCATGTCCTACAAAGAAGTTCAGGACGTCCGCATCGGCAAATACATGGAGCTCACAATCGAAAAATCGGACCGCGACCTTGACGTTCTCGTCAAAGAAATGTGCGAAAAACTTTTAGCCAACACGGTGATTGAAGATTACAGATACGAAGTCGAGGAGGTTGTCGCACAGTGAAATTTGCGGTGATTGTGCTGCCTGGCTCAAACTGCGATATCGATATGTTCCACGCGATTAAGGATGAGCTTGGCGAAGAAGCTGAATACGTCTGGCATACAGAAACAAGTCTTGATGAATATGACGGTGTCCTCATTCCGGGAGGATTCTCATACGGTGATTATTTAAGATGCGGCGCGATCGCCCGCTTCGCAAACATTATGCCGGCCGTCAAAAAAGCGGCTGAAGAAGGGAAGCCGGTGCTCGGCGTCTGCAACGGATTTCAAATTTTGCAGGAGCTCGGTCTTTTGCCGGGCGCAATGAGACGAAACAAAGATTTGAAATTTATCTGCCGTCCGGTTGAACTGATCGTCCAAAACAATGAAACGCTTTTTACATCTTCCTACGGCAAAGGCGAATCCATCACGATTCCGGTCGCTCACGGTGAAGGAAACTTCTACTGTGATGAAGAAACGCTTGCCGGATTAAAAGAAAACAATCAAATCGCTTTCACATACGGAACGGATATTAACGGAAGCGTCGCCGATATTGCAGGCGTCGTCAATGAAAAAGGCAATGTATTAGGCATGATGCCTCACCCTGAACGCGCAGTCGATTCTCTGCTCGGAAGCGCCGACGGTCTTAAACTGTTTCAATCTATCGTGAAAAATTGGAGGGAAACTCATGTCGCTACTGCTTGAACCAAGTCAAGAACAAATTAAGGAAGAGAAACTCTATCAGCAAATGGGTGTCAGCGATGACGAGTTTGCCATGATTGAATCGATTCTCGGAAGGCTTCCAAACTATACGGAAATCGGGGTTTTTTCGGTCATGTGGTCAGAGCACTGCAGCTACAAAAATTCCAAGCCGATCCTGAAAAAGTTCCCGACAAAAGGCGAACGCGTCCTGCAAGGACCAGGGGAAGGCGCAGGAATCGTCGATATCGGCGACAATCAGGCGGTTGTCTTCAAAATCGAATCGCATAACCATCCGTCAGCGATTGAGCCGTACCAGGGAGCTGCAACGGGTGTGGGCGGCATCATCCGCGACGTCTTTTCAATGGGCGCGCGTCCCATCGCTGTTTTGAACTCTCTCCGGTTTGGCGAACTCACTTCACCGCGTGTGAAGTACTTGTTTGAAGAAGTAGTCGCGGGCATTGCCGGATACGGCAACTGCATCGGCATTCCGACCGTTGGCGGGGAAGTTCAGTTTGACAGCTGCTATGAAGGCAATCCGCTTGTCAACGCGATGTGTGTCGGTTTGATCAACCATGAAGATATTAAAAAAGGGCAGGCGAAAGGCGTCGGCAATACCGTCATGTACGTCGGCGCGAAAACGGGGCGCGACGGTATCCACGGTGCAACGTTCGCCTCAGAAGAAATGTCTGACCAATCAGAAGAAAAGCGCTCGGCCGTGCAAGTCGGCGATCCGTTCATGGAGAAGCTGCTTCTTGAAGCGTGTCTGGAAGTCATTAAATCAGACGCCTTGGTCGGTATTCAGGACATGGGTGCGGCAGGACTGACAAGTTCCAGCGCGGAAATGGCATCCAAAGCCGGATCGGGCATCGAGATGAACCTTGACTTGATTCCGCAGCGCGAAACAGGGATGACGCCGTACGAAATGATGCTTTCAGAATCCCAGGAGCGCATGCTTTTGGTCATCGAACGCGGCCGCGAACAGGAAATCATCGATATTTTTGACAAGTACGATCTTGAAGCTGTGGCTGTCGGTCATGTGACAGATGACAAGATGCTGCGCCTTTTCCACAACGGGGAAATGGTTGCCGAGCTTCCGGTCGATGCGCTTGCAGAGGAAGCGCCCGTTTACCATAAGCCGTCAAAAGTACCGGCTTATTACAAAGAGTTCCTTGAAACAGACGTCCCTGCACCAAAAGTCGAAGATGCGAAAGAAACGCTTCTTGAGCTGCTAAAGCAGCCGACCATTGCGAGCAAAGAATGGGTTTATGACCAATATGACTACATGGTCAGGACGAACACGGTTGTCGCACCGGGCTCTGATGCAGCCGTCCTCAGGATTCGCGGCACGAAAAAGGCGCTTGCCATGACAACGGACTGCAATGCCCGCTACTTGTACCTCGATCCGGAAAAGGGCGGGAAAATCGCTGTCGCAGAAGCAGCCCGCAATATCGTCTGCTCCGGAGCAGAACCGCTAGCCGTTACGGATAACCTCAACTTTGGAAATCCTGAAAAGCCGGAGATTTTCTGGCAGATTGAAAAAGCGGCAGACGGGATCAGCGAGGCGTGCAACGTGCTCAGCACACCGGTCATCGGCGGAAACGTCTCTCTTTACAACGAATCAAACGGAAGCGCGATCTACCCGACGCCTGTCATCGGAATGGTCGGACTGATCGAAGATACGGAACATATTACGACACAGCACTTTAAAGCAGCGGGCGATTTGATTTATGTCATCGGCGAAACATTCCCTGAGTTCGCCGGAAGCGAGCTGCAAAAACTGACCGAAGGAAAGATTTACGGCAAAGCGCCTGCCATTGACTTGGAAGTCGAACAATTGCGTCAAAAAGCGCTTCTGAAAGCGATCCGCACCGGTCTCGTTCAATCGGCGCATGACGTCTCAGAAGGCGGCATCGGCGTGGCGCTGGCGGAAAGCGTCATATCTTCTCAAGGGCTCGGCGCCAATGTGACGCTTGCAGGCGAACCTGCATTGTTATTCAGCGAAACACAATCACGGTTTATCGTCTCTGTGAAAAAAGAGCATCAAGAAGCGTTCGAAAAGCTTGTCAAAGATGCCGATCTCATCGGCGAGGTAACGTCAGACAGCGCGCTTGCTGTTCAAAGCCAGGAAGGACAACAATGGATTCATGCGCAGACAGAAGAGCTCGAAAGCGCATGGAAAGGAGCTATCCCATGCTTGCTGAAATCAAAGGCTTAAATGAAGAATGCGGCGTATTTGGGATTTGGGGGCATGAAGAAGCACCGCAAATTACGTACTACGGCCTTCACAGCCTTCAGCACAGAGGCCAGGAGGGCGCCGGCATCGTCGCGACAGACAGCGAAAAAATGTCCTCCCACAAAGGCCAGGGGCTGATTACTGAAGTTTTTCAAAACGGCGAGCTCAAAAAGGTGAAAGGAAAAGGAGCGATCGGCCATGTCCGCTATGCAACAGCGGGCGGCGGCGGTTTCGAAAACGTCCAGCCGTTCCTTTTCCATTCGCAAAACAACGGCAGTCTTGCGCTTGCGCACAATGGAAACTTAGTGAACGCCACTCAGCTGAAACAGCAGCTTGAAAACCAGGGCAGCATTTTTCAAACGTCTTCTGATACGGAAGTGCTCGCCCACTTAATTAAAAGAAGCGGTCACTTCGAGCTGAAAGATCAGATCAAAAACGCTCTTTCCATGCTGAAAGGCGCTTATGCTTTCCTGATCATGACGGAAAAGGAAATGATCGTGGCGCTTGACCCGAACGGACTCAGACCGCTATCCGTCGCAATGCTCGGCGACGCGTACGTTGTCGCTTCTGAAACGTGTGCGTTTGATGTGGTCGGCGCAACATATCTGCGCGATGTAGAACCGGGCGAGATGCTGATCATCAATGATGAAGGCATGAAGTCAGAGCGGTTTTCCATCAACATCAACCGCTCGATCTGCAGCATGGAGTACATTTATTTCTCAAGGCCTGACAGCAATATTGACGGCATTAACGTTCACAGCGCGAGAAAGAATCTCGGCAAAAAGCTCGCCGAAGAGTCAGGCATTGAAGCAGATGTGGTAACAGGCGTTCCGGATTCAAGCATTTCAGCGGCGATCGGCTATGCGGAAGCGACGGGAATTCCTTACGAACTCGGACTGATCAAAAACCGCTATGTCGGCAGAACGTTCATTCAGCCGTCACAGGCGCTCAGGGAGCAGGGCGTGAGAATGAAGCTGTCAGCCGTCCGCGGGGTCGTTGAAGGCAAGCGCGTCGTCATGGTGGACGATTCCATTGTGAGAGGCACGACGAGCCGCAGGATTGTAACGATGTTGCGCGAAGCCGGAGCGACGGAAGTGCACGTCAGAATCAGTTCCCCGCCTATTGCCCATCCGTGCTTTTACGGAATTGACACATCGACGCACGAAGAACTGATCGCTTCCTCTCATTCAGTGGAAGAAATCCGTCAGGAAATCGGCGCCGACACATTATCATTCTTGAGCATTGAAGGACTCCTTTCCGGGATCGGAAGACAGTATGAAGGCGAAAACTGCGGCCAGTGCATGGCCTGCTTTACAGGAAAATACCCGACCGAAATTTATCAGGATACTGTTCTTCCTCACGTGAAAGAAGCCGTTTTGACAAAATAAACCGGGCGGCGCTTGAAGCGCCTGGCCTGCTGAAATGAATAAAGGGCAGCAGAAGCGATGCGCGGCTGCTCTTTTGATTTTGAATATCACGAATGGACAAGCGCGGAATAAGGAGTGATTGTGTTGTCTGAAAGCTATAAAAACGCCGGGGTTGATATCGAAGCCGGATATGAAGCCGTAAAACGAATGAAAAAACATGTGGAAAGAACGAAGCGAATCGGCGCAATGGGCGGTCTTGGCGGGTTTGGCGGCATGTTTGACCTGTCGGAACTGCCGTACAAACAGCCGGTTCTGATTTCGGGAACGGACGGTGTCGGCACAAAGCTGAAGCTCGCTTTTGCGATGGACAAGCATGACACGATCGGCATCGATGCCGTCGCTATGTGTGTCAACGATGTGCTCGCTCAAGGAGCGGAGCCGCTGTTCTTCCTCGATTATCTTGCGGTCGGAAAAGCCGATCCCGTCAAAATTGAAGAGATTGTAAAAGGCGTTGCAGAAGGCTGTGTACAGTCAGGATCAGCGCTTGTCGGCGGAGAAACGGCGGAAATGCCTGGTCTTTATACAGAGGATGAATACGATATTGCCGGGTTCTCGGTCGGAGCTGCTGAAAAAGATGGCATCGTTACGGGCGAAAACATCAGCGAAGGACATCTTTTAATCGGACTTTCTTCAAGCGGACTTCACAGCAACGGCTTCTCTCTCGTTCGGAAAGTTCTTCTTGAAGATGCCGGTCTGAACCTTGATGAGACGTATACACCTTTTGAACGGCCTCTTGGGGAAGAGCTTTTAGAGCCGACGAAAATTTATGTCAAGCCTGTCCTTGAAGCGGTGAAATCAGGCAAAATCGCCGGTATGGCGCACGTGACCGGGGGCGGCTTTATCGAAAACCTGCCGCGTATGATGCCCGATGGCCTTGGTGTTGAAATCGACATCGGCTCCTGGCCCGTCCCTCCTATCTTTCCGTTCATTCAGGAGAAAGGCGGCCTGAAATCCGAGGAAATGTTCAATGTTTTCAATATGGGAATCGGCTTTGTCCTTGCGGTGAAAGAAGAGGATATGACAGACGTAATCCAAACGCTCGAAACTAACGGTGAAAAAGCCTATCTCATCGGCAGAGTAAAAGCCGGAAGCGGCGTTGTGTTTGGCGGTGCCGGTCTTTCATGAGAAAATTCGCGGTATTTGCATCAGGAAGCGGAACGAATTTTGAAGCGATCGAGAGAAGAATGAGAGAAGAGAACTGGGATGCCGAAATCGTCCTCGTCGTCTGTGACAAGCCCGATGCGAAAGTGCTTGAAAGGGCGGAAAAAGCCGAAATCCCGTCGTTCGCATTCCAGCCGAAATCATTCGAAAATAAAGCGGCTTTTGAACAGGTGATCGTTGAACAGCTCCGCCTCCACGGAGCGGAATGGATTGTCCTGGCGGGGTATATGAGGCTGATCGGCGATACGCTTCTTTCGGCTTACCGGAATAAAATCATCAACATCCATCCGTCGCTCCTGCCGGCGTTCCCCGGCATCGACGCGATCGGACAAGCGTACAGAGCAGGCGTGAAAGTGGCAGGCATCACGGTTCATTATGTTGACGAAGGCATGGACACCGGTCCGATTATCGCCCAGCGTGCCGTTGAACTTGAAAAAAGCGAAACACTCGCGTCTCTTGAAAAAAAGATCCACAAATTGGAGCATGAGCTTTATCCCGAAGTAATCAAAGAGCTTCTTGAACTAAATGGCAGAGGTGAGAAGGAATGACGATCAAACGCGCATTAATCAGCGTATCTGATAAAACGAACATTGTCCCTTTTGTAAAAGAATTGACAGAGCTTGGCGTTGAAGTGATTTCAACAGGCGGCACAAGCAAACTTCTTCAGGAAAACGGCGTTGACGTCATCGGCATTTCTGAAGTGACGGGCTTTCCTGAAATCATGGACGGCCGTCTGAAAACCCTTCATCCGAATATTCACGGCGGGCTTCTTGCCGTACGCGGCAACGAAAAGCACATGGCGCAGCTGAATGAGCAGGGGATTCAGCCGATCGACCTTGTCGTTGTCAATTTATATCCGTTTAAAGAAACGGTTTCTAAAGAAGACGTTACATTCGAAGAAGCGATTGAGAATATCGACATCGGCGGTCCCGGCATGCTTCGCGCTGCAGCGAAAAACCACCAGGACGTGGCGGTCATCGTCGATCCCCGCGATTACAGCCCTGTGCTGAACGACTTGAAAGAAAACGGCAGCGTCTCTCTTGAGAAAAAACGTGAGCTGGCGGCGAAGGTGTTCCGCCACACGGCAGCATATGACGCGTTGATTGCTGACTACTTAACAAACGTAACCGGTGAAAAAGAACCTGAACAGTTCACCGTCACTTTTGAGAAAAAACAATCGCTCCGCTACGGCGAAAATCCGCATCAGGAAGCGGTCTTTTATCAAAGCGCACTCCCTGTCAAAGGGTCAATCGCTTCAGCTGAACAGCTGCACGGAAAAGAGCTCTCCTACAACAACATCAAAGACGCGGATGCGGCACTTCAAATCGTCCGCGAGTTCACCGAGCCGGCTGCGGTTGCCGTCAAGCACATGAACCCTTGCGGCGTCGGGACGGGCAACACGATCGAAGAGGCGTTTAACAAAGCATACGCCGCTGACGAAACGTCGATTTTCGGCGGCATCATCGCCCTGAACCGTGAAGTGGATAAAGCGACGGCTGAAACGCTTCACAAAATCTTTTTGGAAATCATTATCGCACCATCATTCAGCCAAGAAGCGCTTGATATTTTAACATCCAAGAAAAACCTTCGTCTCTTGACCCTCGATGTCAATCAGCCTGTGAAAAACGAAAAGCAGCTGACATCTGTTCACGGCGGGCTCTTGATTCAGGATCTGGATATGCACGGCTTTGACGACGCTGACATTACGATTCCGACGAAAAGGGAGCCGACCGAACAGGAATGGGCTGACCTGAAGCTTGCTTGGAAAGTCGTGAAGCACGTCAAATCGAATGCGATTGTTCTGGCAAAAGACGATATGACGATCGGCGTCGGCGCCGGCCAAATGAACCGCGTCGGCTCCGCGAAAATCGCAATTGAGCAAGCCGGCGAGAAAGCGAAAGGAAGCGCGCTCGGATCAGATGCCTTCTTCCCGATGCCTGATACGGTCGAAGAAGCGGCTAAAGCCGGTGTGACTGCGATCATTCAGCCGGGCGGCTCGGTTCGTGATGAAGATTCGATTAAAAAAGCGGATGAATACGGCATCACGATGGTGTTCACCGAAATCCGCCATTTCAAACATTAAGGGAGTGACCAGCGTGAACGTATTGATTATCGGCAGAGGCGGCAGGGAGCACACGCTCGCCTGGAAAGCGGCGCAAAGCTCTCTCGTCGACACTGTATATGCGGCGCCCGGCAATGACGGAATGGCGGGAACCGCCGTACTCGTTGATCTTGACGAGGGCAATCAAGAAGGGCTTCTCGCTTTCGCAAAGGAAAACAATATCGGACTGACGATCGTCGGCCCTGAGGTCCCTTTAATCGAAGGGCTTGTTGATGCATTTGAAAAAGCGGGCCTTCCGGTGTTCGGACCGTCGAAAAAAGCAGCGGTGATTGAAGGAAGCAAGCAGTTTGCCAAAGATCTCATGAAAAAATACCAGATTCCCACAGCAGAATACGAAACCTTTACATCTTTTGAAAACGCAAAGGCGTATGTTGAGGAAAAAGGCGCTCCGATCGTTATCAAAGCCGATGGACTTGCCGCCGGAAAAGGCGTCACAGTCGCGATGACAGAGGAAGATGCGGTTCAGTGTCTGCATGACTTTTTAGAAGATGAAAAGTTCGGCGAAGCAAGCGCATCTGTCGTCATTGAGGAATTTTTGAGCGGTGAAGAATTTTCGCTGATGGCTTTTGTCAAAGGGGAAAAAGTGTATCCGATGGTGATCGCACAAGATCACAAGCGGGCATTTGACGGAGACAAGGGCCCGAATACAGGAGGAATGGGCGCATATTCCCCGGTGCCGCAGATTTCGGATGCGGTCGTCGAAGACGCCGTTAAAACGATTTTGGAGCCGGCGGCCGAAGCGATGGTTAAAGAAGGCCGTTCGTTTACGGGAGTCTTGTATGCCGGCTTAATGCTGACCGAAAAAGGAACAAAAGTGATCGAATTCAACGCGAGATTCGGAGATCCGGAAACCCAGGTCGTCCTGCCGCGTCTTGACTCAGACCTTGTACAAGTCTTGCTTGATCTCCTTGCGGACAAAGAAGTGGAGCTGAAGTGGAAGGATACGGCGGCAGTCACCGTTGTTCTTGCATCTGACGGCTATCCAGAAAGCTATGAAAAAGGCACTCCGATCGGCACGCTTGAGCCTGACAAGGAACAGACCGTCGTCTTTCACGCAGGCACGAAAAAAAGCGGCGATCAGTTTGTGACGAACGGCGGCCGCGTCGCCAATGTCACGGCGTTTGCCGAGACGTTTGAAGCGGCAAGGGAAGCAGCCTATCAAGCTGTGGAACGAGTAGGAAAACCGGGGCTGTTTTACCGGACAGATATCGGCGCGCGTGCGCTCAAGGCAGCGCAGAAGTAACAGGTGAAGAGACAGAGCGGGAGCGCCCGTTTTGTCTCTTTTTTTGAGCTCAGTTTTTTTGGATCATCTTGATCATCGATTCAGCCATCAATTCAGGCGGAAAAGGCATGCCGTTTTCAAGCCACCATGCGGCTGTGCCCGCAAAGGCGGAAATCACAAACCGCCGCTGGATATCGAGAGGCACTGAACGGTCAGTATCAGCAGCTGCCGTTTTTTTGATTCCTGTCAAAAAGCTGTCATTCCAAAAATCATTGAGCAGCTCCTTAATGTTCAGCTCATATCTTCTGTTGATAATAATCGCAAAATCACCGCAGTTCTGTTGTAAATGCTGATAAAAGCGCAGCACATACCAGTACGCTTCAGGCTTTTCCCCGCTGCAATCTATATCAAGCGGCGAAAAAATATCCTCTTTCATCGCTTCAAACATGTCTCTCATATTTTGATGAAGCAAATCGTCTTTATCTTGATAATGCTGATAAAATGTCGTTCGATTCAAGTTTGCCCGTTGCGTAATATCCTGTACAGAGATTTTTCCCCATTCTTTTTCAGCAAGCAGTTCAAACAAGGCTTTTTTTAAGTTTGTTTTCGATTTTGTGATCCGCTTGTCCCCGCGGTAGCTATCAGCCACTTCATTCGCCTCCTCAAAACACTATTTCGACACTTCTTTGCCATTTGTTGGTTGAATGGTCAGGTGGAATCTTTTAATTTAAAACTAACATATTGAACTTCATGAATCAGCTGACAAGCAACCGAAGGAGTGAAAGCGAATGAGTCAAACAAAACAGCAAAACCCCATTCAGAAAGCACTGATTAACGGAAAGAACAAACAAGACCCGTATGATCCGTTTCCATGGTATGAAAAAATGCGCACCGAATCACCGATTCACTATGATGAAGACAGCAAAGTGTGGAGCGTGTTCCGTTATGAAGATGTCAAAAGAGTGATCAGCGACAAAGACTTTTTTTCAAATCAATTCCCTCAGCTTGAAACTGGCAATACGTTTGCGAAAACGATGATCAGCATGGATCCGCCGAAACACACGAGAATCAGATCGATCGTCAACAAGGCTTTTACACCGCGCGTCATGAAAGAGTGGGAGCCGCGCATTCGCGAACTGACGAATGAACTGCTCGCTGATGTCCGCGGCAGGGAAGAGATCGACCTTGTACAGGATTTCTCATATCCGTTGCCCGTAATCGTCATTTCGGAATTGCTCGGCGTTCCTTCAGTGTATAAGCATCATTTCAAAGAATGGTCCGACCTGTTGGTCAGCCTGCCGAAGAGCGATCGGCCAGAAGATGTGAATGAGTGGAAAAACATCAGGGATCAAGGCGAAGAAGAGCTGACCGCATTTTTTGAAAAGATGATTGAAGAGAAAAGACAAAATCTTGGCAATGATCTGATTTCGCTTTTGATCAAAGCCGAACAAGAAGGGGACAAGCTTTCCCCTGATGAATTGGTTCCGTTTTGCAATCTGCTCTTGATGGCGGGGAATGAAACGACGACGAATTTGGTTTCAAATGCGGTCTACAGCATTCTCGAAACACCGGGTGCGTATAACGAGCTCGCCAGGCATCCTGAACTGATTCCGCAGGCCGTCGAGGAAGCCGTCCGTTTCCGGGCGCCAGCGCCGATGATCGTGCGCTTCGTTAAACAGGATACCGAAATCAGAGGAGTGAGCTTGAAAAAAGGAGAAGGTGTGGTCGCTTTCCTTGCCTCTGCCAACCGTGATGAAACGAAATTTGAGAGGGCGCACGAATTTGATATTCACCGCCATCCGAACCCGCATATCGGATTTGGGCACGGCATCCACTTCTGTTTGGGCGCCCCGCTCGCGAGGCTGGAAGCGGCGATCGCCATTGAGGCGCTCTTAAAGCAGTATTCCTCGATGGAAAAGCTTGCGATCGTGCCGATGGCCGACAGCAGCATGTACGGCTTGAAACATTTCCGTCTGCGGGTGAAGACAGCAGGGGAAACGGCGCCTAACTAATTAAAAAAGCACCCGAAAAGGTGCTTGCAGCGTGTCGAGAAACCCTCGCATTCGTTGTCAGGCCTGCGCGTCGGTGCTCACGAATAGGTGAAGGATCGGCGGCTAACCGCCCAGGCGTCCTGCCTGAACGCCGGCGTCATCACCTCCTGTGAAAGTTCGCCCAATGCTCGGCCTTCTAGACTGCAAGGGGTTTCAATCACGCTGAAGGGATGACAAAAAAAGCACCCGAAAAGGTGCTTTTTTATTGTCGGTGGGAAAATCGCCCAACCTTTAGTAACATTTTATTAAGACAGTGACAGGAAAGGAGAAAGTATATGAGTCATGTAACCTGCAAAAGGTGTAAAAAACAAATATCAAAAGACGAGACGTTTTATTACATAGACAAGCCTGTCGGACTATCAGGATTCGTCCATGTCAAAAGGTTTTTGGAGAGCAACGGCTTGATTTTATGTGAAGGCTGTATAAGAGAGCATTTGCAAAAATGACATCATTCAATATAAAAAAAGCCCCTATAAAAGATAACGAAATCCTAAAACTTTAAACCGTTTTAGGATTTCGTCAACAATTGCCACCTTCTTTCCCAAGAAGGTGTTTTTTACGGACAGGGCATTTCTTTCATAAGCCGGTCAGCAGGAATTTGACTGGATTAGCCTTGTGCTTTAAAATGAAAGTAATAAAAATGAATACTCCAAAGGGGAGTAGCTGTCACAGTAAAGTCGTCATTACGGGATGTCCTAGATCCTCGGCTTTGCTGGCAATCTAATTGTTAGCGAGACCTTTGCCAAATCTGATTTGGTGAAGGTCTTTTTGTTTATCCACTTCACCAAATCGGTGGAGTTTTTTCATTTTTATCAAAAGGGAAAGGAGACTGACGTGTCTAAGCTCGGGAAATGGCTGAAGCGTGAATTGGTGAAGAAAGGTCTGCCTTTGGTGAAAGAAAAGTTAATTCCGATTTTGAAAGAAAAAATGAAAAAGAAACGATAAGGAGGCAAACAATGAAAAGAATTCTTATAGTTCTTGCCGGAATGGGCCTTTTAGGTGCGGGCGGATGCGGAATGCTTGATCAGGTGAATGACGGATTGAACTATACAAATGAAGCGGCCGGCTATATCCAAAAAGTGAAGACATTTGCGGAGGAGGCGCCTTCCTTGGCTGAACAGGCTGTAAACGACACGGGTGCAAAAGAAAAGCTGGAAACTCAGCTTGAGTCTATCCAGCAGGCTGCAGCCGATTTTAATGAATTAACCCCTCCCGATGCCGCAGCCGAGATTCATAACACGATCGAGAAGCATAATGAAACACTGCAAAAAAGCGCTGAGGATGTGTTGAAAAGTGTTGAGGAAGGAAAATTAACAGTCGAGAAGCTGGAGCAGTCAGAATTGGTGCAAAGCGCTCAGCAGATCAGCGATGTGATGGGCCAGATTGAAAAATTGACCGAATAGAAAAAAGCATCCCGGTTTGGGATGTTTCAGCTTGTCGACAAAGTCATAAAAAGTGGCTTCATCGACAAGCTTTTTTTAAAAAAATGTGAGTGGAATCTAGATGATGTTGTCCAAGCACTCAAAAGATTAACGTGAACAGCTTGAAGTCGTTGCCTTAAGCGAACTTGTCTCTGAAGATCATCTGGTCAGGAAGATGAAAGAAGCCGTGGATTTTTCATTTATTTATGAAAAAGTTGCCCCTCTTTATTCTTCAAAAGGACGTCCAAGCATTGATCCCGTTGCATTGATCAAAATGATTCTGATTCAATACGTGTTTGGGCATCGCTCCATTCGCGAAACGATCGAACGGGTTTTGCGGATTTAAAACACAAGCATGGCCTGTGCTGGATAACCCTGCGGAGAAAGAAAAAGTTGTCCATGCAGGTGATGCTTGTTTTCGCTGCCATGAATCTAAAAAACTGGCGAATTGGACGTGGAAAGGCCCTAATCGCCGGCCTTTTCATCGGAAAAACAAAATAAACTGGACAAAAATAGGTAGGACCTTAAAAATCCGACCTATTTTGTCAACGGTCTGAAAGCACCTAAAAGGTGCTTTTTATGATTGTTCGCCAGTCTCTCCTTGCTGCTTCATATAAGTTTGGCAAACATACGTCATCGGACAAAATCGTAAAATGCCGGAAGCGGCCTTCATCGCCCCCATAAACATGCAGAAAAGCGTCATTCTGCACCACGGTTTTCTCGTAAACTTTGCCGCTGCCGCCGACAGGATCGTCAGTCCGCAGGCAATCCGAAAAACGGCGTCAAACAGTCCGATATTTTGCTTCATACTTCATTCCTCCTATTTAAATAATTAAATAAAGTGTTTTTTCAAAAAATTGTAACGGATTGGTAATGCGTGACGATAGTAAATGTGTTAACATGGGATCATTACATGTAAAGGAGAGTATGTGAATGTCCGAACGCACCTTAATTTGGAAAAACAAGCACATCAGATCGCAAGTTGATGTTGTAAGTTCAAGGCTGCAGCCAACGCTCCTTTTACGAAATGCATCTGTACTGAACCCGTATGTAAAGCAATGGATTCAGGCAAACGTATGGATTCATCATGACAGAATCGTTTACGTCGGCCGTGACTTGCCGAAGACGGCTGTTAAAACTACAATAGATTGTGAAGGAAAATACATTGTACCCGGGTATATGGAGCCGCATGTACATCCTTTTCAAATTTATAATCCCCAAACTTTGGCTGAATATGTGTCACAGTTTGGAACGACGACATTCGTAAATGACAACTTGTTTCTGCTTTTACATTGCGGAAAAAAGAAAGCGTTTTCTATATTGGAAGAACTGAAAAAACAGCCTGTCCACTACTATTGGTGGTCAAGGTATGACTTGCAGACTGAAGTGCTGAATGAAGATCAAATTTTATCGATCGATTACCGAAAACATTGGGGAGAACACCCGGATGTCATCCAGGGAGGAGAAATGACAGGCTGGCCTCGCCTTTTGGACGGCGATGATCTGCTCCTTCACTGCATGCAGTGCACGAAAAGAAGGAGAAAGCGGATCGAAGGCCATTTTCCGGGTGCATCGGAAAAAACGCTGACAAAAATGAAACTTTTCGGCGCTGACGCCGATCATGAAGCTATGACAGGAAAGGAAGTACTGAAGCGTCTTGAACTTGGATACCACGTCGGCTTGAGACAGTCTTCCATTCGCCCTGATTTGCGAAAGATTTTGCGCGAGCTGCACGAAGAAGGCTTTCACCATTATGACCATATGTTTTATACAACAGACGGCGCAACACCGAACTTTTATAAGGAAGGCATGACAAACAAGCTGATTGAAATTGCCATCGAAGAGGGCGTGCCGCTGATCGACGCCTATAATATGGCTTCGTTTAATATCGCCAAGTATTACCATATGGAAGACATTCTCGGTGTGGTTGCACCGGGCAGATACGCGACGCTCAATATTTTAAAGAGCCCTGATGAGCCGAATCCAGAGACGGTTTTGGCAAAAGGGCGGCTGATCAAATCAGACGGCGCAAATATGAATGCGTTTTCTATCCCGGACTGGCAAAAAGGGGGTCTTGTCCCTCTGAACCTTTCATATGATCTAACGATGGATGATTTGCAGTTTTCGATGCCGCTCGGCTTAAAAATGAGGAATTCCGTGATTATGGAGCCTTATACGATTGAAATTGACAACTCTGTGAACCAGCTTTCTTTTGACCATGATGAAAGCTATCTCTCGCTGTTCGACAAATACGGAAAGTGGCGTGTCAATACGATGCTGAAAGGCTTTGCAACCCGCGTCCAAGGGTTCGTCAGCTCCTATTCGACAACGGGAGATATTATTGTGATCGGCAAAAACAAGGAAGACATGCTTCTGGCCTTCAAACGGATGAAAGAAATCGGAGGAGGTATCGTATTAGCGGAAAACGGAAAAATTCTGCACGAAATTCCTCTTCATTTAAGCGGCGGCGCATCAAATGAGACGTATGAAAAGGTGCTTGAAAGGGAAAAAGCGTTAAAAGAGCTTCTGTATGAAAGAGGCTATACGTTTGACGACCCGATCTATACCCTGCTCTTTTTGCAAAGCACTCATCTGCCTTATATCAGGGTGACGCCGAAAGGGATCTTTGATGTGATGAAAAAAACTGTACTCTTTCCATCGATAATGCGTTAAAATATAAAAGAGCGGGAGCTAATCTATGGTGAATCGATATGTAAGAGTACTGCTTTGTTTTGCTTCGCTTTTACTGCTTGCAGCGTGCCAGTCGCAGGAACAGCAGGAAAAGGAAAAGACCATTCATCCGCTGACAGGATTGAAGGCGGACGGAGATATTCGGCAGCGGCCCATTGCCGTTGTGGTGAACAATCATTCAAAAGCAAGGCCGCAGTCGGGATTAAGCAAGGCTGACATTGTCATTGAAGCTCTCAGTGAAGGACCGATCACACGATTGTTGGCGATCTATCAAAGCGACATGCCTGAAGCGGTTGGCCCAGTCCGCAGCGCCCGGGAGTATTTCATTGATTTGGCTCTCGGTTTTGACAGCATCTTGGTGCATCACGGCTGGAGTCCGGGTGCAAAAAGCCGCCTGTTGAACGGCGACGCCGATCATATCAATGGAATGGATTACGACGGGAGCCTGTTTTGGAGGGCCGATTTTCGGGAGGCGCCGCATAATTCGTATACGTCGTTCAAAAACGTAAAGCAAGCAGCAGATAACAAAGGATATGCCATCGAAACCCGCACAGAACCGCTCACTTTTAAAGCAAGCCCTGACAAACCTTCGGATGAGCTTTATTCTATACGGTTAGATTATGGAACAAAATCCGTTACAAACCGTGTCGAATATGGTTATGATAAAAAGGTTGAAGGCTATGTGAGAAAGTCAGACGGCGTTTTGACAACAGACCTTGAAACAGAAGAACCGGTTGTTCTTCAAAACATTCTAATAGCGGAAGCCGAACATCATATGAAAGATGCATACGGGAGAAGGGATATTGACCTTCGTTCAGGCGGAAAAGGACTCCTTCTGCAAAACGGGGAAGTCCATCGGATCAGCTGGAAGAACGAAAACGGCCGGATCATACCGAAGACGGACGGCAAAACGGTTCCGTTCGTGCCGGGAAAAACGTGGATCAATATCGTTCCCGATCTCAGCAAGGTTTCTATTAGCAAAGGAGAAGGTGTGTAAAGATGCAGATCGATAAATTGCGCGGGAGAGAGCTGGACCAGCTTTTTCAATCCATACTATCACTAAAAGATCTCGAAGAATGCTATCGTTTTTTCGATGATTTATGCACAATAAATGAAATTCAATCATTGGCTCAGCGGCTCGAAGTAGCCAGAATGCTGCGCGACGGCAACACGTATCATAAAATTGAGACGGAAACCGGAGCGAGCACCGCAACCATTTCCAGGGTGAAGCGCTGCCTGAACTACGGAAATGACGCTTATACCATGGCGCTGGACCGCGTCAAAGCAAATCAATCTGAAACATCATCATGATGTCATGAAACCGCCTAGCTCAGGGCACTGAGCACCGGCGGTTTTTTTATGCTTTCTGCCCGTTTATCGTTTATTCGTTATCCGTTTTTCGAAAGGGGCTGAATTTGTTATAATATTTAAATGGTAAGAACGAATGGAGGAGCTTTTTTCATGTACGATATTACCGAGTGGAAGCACGTCTTTAAACTCGATCCGAATAAAGATATTACGGATGATCAGCTTGAACAGCTGTGCGAATCCGGAACAGACGCGGTTTTGATCGGCGGAAGCGATCATGTTACAGAAGATGACGTCCTTCGGCTGATGTCAAAGGTGCGCCGCTTTTTAGTGCCGTGCGTCCTTGAAGTGTCGACGATTGACGCGATCGTCCCGGGGTTTGACCTCTATTTTATACCGACTGTGCTCAACAGCAGGGATACCGACTGGATTGCCGGCTTACATAAAAAGGCGATGAAAGAATACGGCGAGCTGATGTCGCCTGAAGAGATTGTTGTTGAAGGGTACTGTATTTTGAATCAGGACTGCAAGGCTGCCGCTTTGACGAACGCAGATACCGAGCTTGACATTGAGGATATTAAAGCGTACGCCCGCGTGGCTGAACACCTTTTCCGCCTTCCGGTCTTTTATCTTGAATACAGCGGTATGCTGGGTGATGCAGAAACCGTTAAGGAAACAAAAGCCGTTCTTCAGGAAACGACACTGTTTTACGGCGGCGGCATCAAAGATGCAAAGACGGCGGTTAAAATGGCTGAACACGCCGATGTAATTGTAGTCGGAAACGCGATTTATGAGAACTTCGAAGAAGCGTTGAAAACGGTACAGGCCGTAAAAGGATGAGCACAACGAACCGGATTGGTTTATAATAGAACATATGTTTGAATAGGCGGTGAACGGAATTGAATTACATTAGCGACCAATTATTAAGCGGATTAAACAAGATGCAGCAGGAAGCGGTCAAAACGACGGACGGTCCGCTTTTGATCATGGCCGGAGCAGGAAGCGGAAAGACGCGGGTATTGACGCACCGCATTGCGTATTTAATGGCGGAGAAGCGCGTTGCCCCGTGGAACATTTTGGCGATTACGTTTACGAACAAAGCGGCCAGAGAAATGAAAGAGCGTGTGGAACGCATTCTCGGACCGGGAGCGGATGACATCTGGATTTCGACGTTCCACAGCATGTGCGTCAGAATTTTGCGGAGAGACATCGACAGAATCGGCATCAACCGGAATTTCTCGATTCTTGATACGTCTGATCAGCTTTCCGTCATTAAAGGAATCCTCAAAGAAAGAAACATCGATCCGAAAAAATTCGATCCCAGAAGTATACTCGGATCGATCAGCGGTGCGAAAAACGAATTGATCGACCCGGAAGAGTACGAGAAAACTGCCGGCGGTTTTTTTGAACAAGTCGTCAGCGATGTCTATAAAGATTATCAGAAGAAACTGCGGAAAAACCAGTCGCTCGATTTTGACGATTTGATCATGACGACGATTGTCCTGTTTGACCGTGTGCCGGAAGTGCTTGAATACTACCAGCGCAAATTCCAATACATTCATGTTGATGAATATCAGGATACGAACAGGGCGCAGTATTTGCTCGTCAAAAAAATGGCGCAGCGCTTCCAAAACATCTGCGTTGTCGGGGACTCCGACCAGTCGATCTACAGATGGCGCGGAGCGGACATTGCCAACATTCTGTCGTTTGAAAAAGACTATCCGAATGCAAGCGTCATTCTGCTCGAACAAAACTACAGATCGACAAAGCGGATATTGAATGCGGCCAATGAAGTGATTCAGAACAACTCAAACAGAAAGCCGAAAAACCTCTGGACCGAAAATGACGAAGGGGCGAAAATCTCTTACTTCAGAGGCGACAACGAATTTGGCGAAGGCCAATTTGTCGCGGGCAAAATCAGGGAGCTCGTTGGCTCTGGAAAACGATCCTTCTCAGATATCGCGATTTTGTACCGGACGAATGCCCAGTCGCGGGTCATCGAGGAAACGCTGATGAAAGCGAACATCAACTACAACATCGTCGGCGGCACGAAATTCTATGACAGAAAAGAGATCAAAGACATCCTTGCATATTTACGCCTCGTCGCAAACCCTGACGACGATATCAGCTTTGCGCGGATCGTGAACGTGCCGAAGCGCGGCGTCGGAGCGACTTCAGTCGATAAAATCGCAGCTTATGCCGATATGAACGGAATGTCTTTATTTGAAGCGCTCGGCCAGGTTGACTTTATCGGCCTCAGTGCAAGAGCGGTCAACGCGCTTGATGAGTTCAGACAGACGATTGAAAACTTGACGAATATGCAGGAATACTTATCCGTCACAGAGCTTACGGAAGAAATTCTTGAAAAAACCGAATACCGCGAAATGCTGAAAGCGGAAAAATCCCTGGAGGCGCAGAGCCGCCTTGAAAATATCGACGAGTTTCTCTCCGTAACGAAAAACTTTGAGCAGCAAAGCGAAGATAAATCGCTCGTCGCCTTTTTGACGGATTTGGCGCTCATCGCCGATATCGATCAGCTTGATCAGAAGGAAGAAGAGACCGGAAATCAAGACGCGGTCATCTTAATGACGCTTCATGCCGCAAAAGGACTCGAATTCCCGGTCGTGTTCCTGATGGGGCTTGAAGAAGGGGTATTCCCGCACAG
The DNA here is from genome assembly GCF_001969855.1 of Bacillus haynesii. Lineage (GTDB taxonomy): Bacteria > Bacillota > Bacilli > Bacillales > Bacillaceae > Bacillus > Bacillus haynesii. The sequence goes on along the minus strand of NZ_MRBL01000006.1, from coordinate 93,260 downwards.
CCGCTCCCTGATGGAGGAAGCGGAGATGGAAGAAGAGCGGAGGCTCGCATACGTCGGCATCACGAGGGCTGAGGAAGAACTTTATTTAACAAACGCGCGAATGCGGACATTGTTCGGGAGAACGAATATGAACCCGGAATCAAGGTTCATTGCGGAAATACCGGAGGGATTATTGGACAATCTAAACGAGAAGAAAAAAGATCTGAAAACGCCGTTTGGAAGAAAGCCTGAGCGGAGAGGCCCCGTTACCCGGCCGGCTGCATCGTACAGCAAAACCGGCGGCGACGGTGTCAATTGGGCAGTCGGCGATAAAGCCTCCCATAAAAAATGGGGCGTCGGAACCGTTGTCAGCGTTAAAGGATCCGGCGAATCGACAGAGCTTGACATCGCCTTCCCGAGCCCGACCGGAGTGAAGCGTCTTCTCGCGCCCTTTGCGCCAATTGAAAAGCAATAATGGCAAAAGACCTGAAATGAAAGGACGAAACCAATGGAAAAAGAAGCAGCTAAACGCCGTGTGGAACAACTGCATGCATTGATTAACAAATACAACTACGAATATCACACCCTTGACGATCCAAGCGTGCCTGATTCCGAATATGACAAGCTGATGAAGGAACTGATTGCTCTTGAAGAAGAGCATCCCGACCTGAAAATGCCGGACTCTCCTTCTCAGCGCGTCGGCGGAGCCGTTTTGGACGCCTTTCAAAAAGTGCTGCACAAAACGCCGATGCTGAGCCTCGGCAATGCGTTTAATGAAGAAGATCTGCGCGACTTTGACCGCCGCGTCCGCCAGGCGGTCGGAGATGTTGAATACAACGTCGAGTTTAAAATAGACGGTCTTGCTGTTTCACTGCGCTATGAAAACGGCGTATTTGTTAGAGGTGCGACGAGAGGCGACGGAACGACGGGCGAGGATATTACGGAAAATTTGAAGACCATCAGAAACATTCCCCTCAGAATGAAGCGCGACTTTTCAATTGAAGTGCGCGGCGAGGCTTTTATGCCGAAGCGCTCCTTTGAACTGCTGAACCAAGCGCGGCTCGAACGGGATGAAGAGCCGTTTGCCAACCCGCGGAACGCCGCTGCCGGTTCATTAAGGCAGCTCGATCCGAAAATTGCCGCGAAACGAAATCTCGATATCTTCGTCTACAGTATAGCGGAGCTTGATGAAATGGGCGTTGAAACGCAAAGCCAGGGTCTCGATTTCCTTGACGAACTCGGCTTTAAAACCAATCATGAAAGAAAAAAATGCAGCACGATCGAAGAAGTCATTGAGATTGTCGAAGAGCTCAAGACAAAACGCGCCGATCTCCCGTATGAAATTGACGGGATCGTCATTAAAGTCAACTCCCTTGATCAGCAGGAAGAGCTCGGCTTTACGGCGAAAAGCCCGCGCTGGGCGATCGCCTACAAGTTTCCTGCCGAAGAGGTTGTCACGACGCTTTTGGACATTGAATTAAGCGTCGGCCGGACGGGGGCAGTGACCCCGACTGCGATTCTCGAACCTGTAAAAGTGGCGGGAACGACCGTCCAAAGAGCTTCTCTCCACAACGAAGATTTAATTAAAGAGAAGGATATCAGACTGCTGGACAAAGTCGTCGTCAAAAAAGCGGGAGACATCATTCCGGAGGTCGTCAACGTGCTTGTCGAACAGCGGACGGGCGAAGAAAAAGAATTCAACATGCCGAAGGAATGCCCGGAATGCGGAAGCGAGCTTGTCAGAATCGAAGGAGAAGTCGCGCTTCGCTGTATCAATCCGGAATGTCCTGCTCAGATCAGGGAAGGCCTGATCCATTTCGTTTCCCGGAACGCGATGAATATAGATGGTCTTGGCGAGCGCGTCATCACTCAGCTGTTCCACGAAGACCTCGTCCACAATGTCGCCGATCTGTATAAGCTGACGCGCGAGCAGCTGATCAATCTCGAGCGGATGGGGGAAAAATCGACCGACAACTTATTGAAATCGATTGAAAAATCGAAGGAGAACTCATTGGAACGGCTTCTCTTCGGACTCGGCATCCGCTTCATCGGCGCCAAAGCGGCCAAGACACTGGCGCTGCATTTTGAAACGCTCGACAAGCTCAAAAAAGCGACAAAAGAAGAATTGATCGAAGTCGATGAAATCGGGGACAAGATGGCGGACGCCCTCGTCACCTATTTTGAAAAAGAGGAGATTCTGAAGCTGTTGGACGAGCTTGAAGAACTCGGGGTCAACACCGTGTACAAAGGCCCGAAAAAAGCGGCCGCTGAAGCGAGCGATTCGTATTTTGCGGGGAAAACGATCGTCTTGACCGGGAAGCTCAGCGAGATGTCGCGGAATGACGCGAAAGCGGAAATCGAAGCGCTCGGCGGAAAAATCACAGGCAGTGTAAGCAAAAAAACCGATCTCGTCATTGCCGGCGAAGCGGCAGGCAGCAAACTGGCGAAAGCTGAAGAGCTAAACATCGAAGTATGGGATGAGGCAAGACTGATCAGTGAGCTAAAGAAATAAGAGGAGTGTTTTCTATTGAAAAAGATATTATGTTTGGCGGCTGCTGCGGGTATGCTCATGCTCTCAGCCTGTGCGCCGAATTTTGGGGGAGAAGAAGAGCAGGAGATGGTGCAGAAAACGGATAAGTCGAAAGAAAAAGCCATCATTCCGAAATACAACATCTCCGATTCTTATTATAAAATGGTTCTTCCTTTCAAGGCGGGGAAAGCCCGCGGCTTGACGACCGAACGCCTGAATACGCGGCTGGATATCGATGAATTTGAGACAGGCATGATGCGCCTTGCGCAAGATTCATTTTCTACTGACGATTACCTTTTTCAAGAAGGACAATACCTGGATGAGGATACAGTATCGAGCTGGCTCGCCCGCAAAAAAACGGGGGACGACCTGAAAAAAGCGGAGAAAGACGATAAAAACTTCAAAAACCTCGGGCTGAACCCTGCCCTTTCCGGAAGCGGATCAACAGAGAAGCAAAACGAAGAAAGCCCGGTATACCTCGCCCATATGCTTGAGCACGACTACCTCGTCCGCAAAGACAAGGATACGATTGAGCTCGGCGGCGTCGTGATCGGCCTTGCGCTGAACTCTGTCTACTACTACCGCGAAAATGTCGGCGACCCGCAAAAAGAGGTGACCATCAGCGACAAAAAGCTGAGGCAGGAAGGCGAAAAAATCGCTGAAGAAGTGGCGAAACGGATCAGAAACATGGATGATTTAAAAAATATTCCGTTGACCATCATGCTGTACAAGCAGGCGCCTAAGTCATCGATCGTCCCTGGAAACTTTATCGCCAAAACCGATGTGAAAGCAGGGACAAGCGAGATCGGCGGCTGGGATAAAATCAATGAAGAATACACGTTCTTCCCTTCAACAGAAGGTTCGGAGAAGCATCCGGATGACGCGGAACTCTTCAAACGCTTTAAAAACAAAGTCGATACGTATTTTCCAAACTACACAGGGGTTGTCGGCACAGCTCTCTATAAAGACGACCAAATGCAGGACATGAAAATCAACATCCCGATGCAGTTTTACGGCAAAAGCGAAGTCATCGCCTTCACCCAGTTCTTGACCGGTGAAGTGATGGATTACTACGGCAAAAGCGGACTGAACGTTGAGATCAACATTAATTCGTCAGCCGGACAGGAAGCCGTTATTCTGAAAAAGCCGGGAGACAAGGAACCGACCGTTCATATTTATGATTCTTAAAAAAGCAGCCTTTTCGGCTGCTTCTTTTTTATCACGCAGAAAAAGGGACAAGGAGGACCTATCATTCATTCATGAGGCGGCAACAAATTTTTGTTATAGTATGCTGAAATAAAATACTATTGCAAAATTAGAATACAACTCTTATAATTGATTATACAGAATATAGTATATTGTTTTGAGGAAGATGAAGTATGTGGGAAAAATTTTACTCTAAAAATGGTTTGGCAGCTAAAAATATTGCTAAAGAATTGATGAATATCAAAGCAGGTGAAAAAATTCCCCGCATCTCAGACTACTGTCATAAGTTATCCATCGGCAGGGGGACTGTGCAAAGTGCGCTGAATTTATTGGTTGATATGAAAGCGATTCATTTGGAGGCTAGAGGCCATTTAGGAACGTTTTTAGTAAGTAAGGATAACAATTTATTACTTGAGATTGCAGGTATAGCACCATTAATCGGCTCAATGCCACTTCCGTATTCAAGGAAATATGAGGGTCTGGCAACAGGGATAGTGGAAGGGTTTGAATCAACCGGAAAAACAGTTAACTTGATCTACATGCGTGGCGGAGTGAATCGAATCGAAGCAGTCCGAACAAAAAGAAGTGATTTTGCAATTGTTTCTAAGATGACGGCTGATCATTTAATAGCAGAATATCCAAACTTGAAAATTTTCAAGAAATTTGGGGAAAGTAGTTATGTATCTTCCCATAAAATCTTCTTAGCTCATCCAGATGAGGAAATTGGTAAGGATGCCGTAAGAGTAGGTGTTGATTTGGAATCTCTAGATCAGAAACAATTAACATTGGCTGAATTTGAAAATAAAAATGCTGAATTTGTCAATGTGAATTATATGCAGCTTTTCGATATGCTTCTTTCAAAGCAAATTGATGCAGCAGTTTGGAATGCTGATGACAAAAGAATGATTCAAACGTTTAAAGCAATCGATTTTTTTTCCCCGAAAGCAAAGAAAATTTCCAAGGATACAACAGAAGCCGTTATTGTTATTGAATGTGACAGAGAAAAAGAAATAGCAGAAAAGTGGAATTTGGTTAATGAGAAACAAATATTAGACACCCAAAAAAGTGTAGAAAAGGGAGAGAAAATACCGCGCTACTAAAATGCCGGCCCATCCGACTTGTCATTCAATATAATGAGGCGATGGGTTAGCATTTAAAATTTAAACCAAAATACTAAATACAGTATATTGGAGGGGATGGCATGAATCAAGTACAGCTGGAAGAAAAGTTGTCTATTTTACTAACAAGTCGAGTGATGACAAAAAATGCTTTCAACACAACTTTGAACACATTTGTTTTCTTATCAAAAAAGCTGAAAAAGGAGGTGATCGAAGACTCTGAAATGTTTTGGACACACATGGCGATGGCTTTAACTAGAATTGAGAGGGGAGAAAGCGAAGAAGGTCCTGCAAATGCCATCATCAATGAAGTGTACGAAACACCATATAAAAATGCTATAGAAGAAGTGATAGACTTTATAGATTCACTGGCAGGTTTAGAACTTCCAGAAGGTGAGCGCACCTATTTTTATCTTCATCTTCATAAAGTCATAGAATCTAATAAATAGGAGGGTTTTATTATGGTGAGAATTGTAATAGGCGGACAGTTGAAAAAACAAGCGATTGAAAAACTTGTTAAGGAAATTGGGGGAAGCAATGTAGAAGTTTTGGTCAAAGGTGATTTGGACGCTGTTATGGCTGTGAAAAACAATAAGGCAGACTATTATATTGGCGCCTGTGAAACAGGATCTGGTGGTGCGCTTGCAATGGCAATTGCATTATTAGGTAAAGATAAATGCGTCACCTTGGCTTCTCCAAGTACCATAAAAAACAAGGAAGAGATCGAGAAGGAAGTAGAAAACGGCAAAATTGCTTTTGGTTTCACAGCTTCAACATCACAAAATATATTAAACATTTTAATTCCTTATTTATTAAAATAAATGAACCTTTTCTTTATATTTTGTTATACCGGCTTCATTTGTATAAATTTTTTTAGAAAAAGAAAGCGTTTTCCCGAGTGGTTTAAGAAGCACGGATAACATGATGTACAGAAGATGAGAAAAAACATAGAGGTGAATAATGTAATGGACCTTTCTTTAATTCAATGTCTTGTCATAGCTGCTGTTGGAGCACTAGGTTCTATACTAGTTAATCGCGGGGTAGCTGTGTTTAATGATGGTTTGCGTCCGATTATGCCCGAATACCTTGAGGGGAGAATGACAAGAGGGGAGCTTGCTGCAACAAGTTTTGCATTAAGTTTTGGCTTAATCATAGGGTTTGGTATTCCGCTTTCCATAGGAGCAACAATCATTATTGGACACAGTATTTTATTGGCGTGTGACATTATTGGCATTTGGACTCCGGAAAACAAAATAGGCATGATAACCGCAGGAGTTATTGGTGCTGTTTATAGTATTGGAATCGTTTTAGGACTGCAATTTGTAGTAGATTTATTTGGCATGTTTCCCGTGAATTTTATAGATTCTTTAAGTCTTATTGGTCAGCCTATTATTATTGCATTTACAGTATTTCCAGCTGTAGCGGTCGGATATCAGCACGGTTTAAAAAAAGCCGCCGTCACTGCAATCGTAACTTTGGCCTCTCTTCTTTTATTCGAAAAGTTTGGAACATTTCAAGCGGCGGGATATAAAATTTCGCTCAGTCCTGAAGGGATGGCTTTATTAGCAGGAATGTTAATGATGATTTATTATGCAGCGAGAATTAGAGGTGGAAATGAATCTACTAATGCAAATTTAGTGAATATATTTAATGAGCGTGTAAATCGAATTAAGAAAAACCGCTGGTTATTAGCTCTTATGGGAGGACTTGTTTCTTTAACATCATCCATGCTGATTTTAGCCGTGGATGCAATGCCTCAAGCATTGATTAATAAAGAGCTTTACACAGAGGCGGCAATCGCTACATTTGCACGCGGAATTGGCTTCATCCCTTTAGTTTTTTCAACTGCGATCGTAACAGGAGTTTATGGTTTAGCTGGTACCACACTAGTATTTGCAATCGGTCTTATTTTCAGGGATATACCGATTTTAGCATTTCTGTTGGGCTTTTTAGTCATGTATTTAGAGGTCATATCATTATCCGCTGTATCAAAAAGCATGGACAAACTGCCTGGTGTAAGGGAGATGGGGGAGCATATCCGCACTTCGCTGTCAGATGTTCTAGGAATGGCTATATTGATTGGCAGTGCGATGGCAGGGGAAAAAATTGCTCCCGGTATTGGCTTCTTCTGGGTGATTGGATTTTATTTAATAAACCGAATAGCATCAAAACCACTTGTTGAATTGGCTGTCGGCCCTATTGCCGTTATATTGTTGGGGATTATTGCTAATCTCCTCTATGCCGTCGGTTTATGGCAGGTTGGCTAAATCATCGAAAGAGGGGAAGTTTCCGAATGTTGAAAGACGGAATGACCTATATGCATGAACATACAACGATAGACCTTTCCGAAGTAAAAAACAATGAGGATTGTAAGTTGGATGTATTTCCTGAAACCGTTAGAGAATTTAAAAGTTTATACGAAAAGGGCGTACGCAATATTGTTGATGTCACGAATATTGGAATGGGGAGAAATATTACATACGTCCAAAAAGTTGCAAAAGAGACAGGCATTAATATTGTCTTTGCAACTGGTTTCTACCAAGATTCTTTTTACCCGATCCATGTGTTTCGTGAATCGAAAGAAAAGTTGGCAGAAAGAATGATACTGGAGATTGTTGAAGGAATTAGAGGAACAGATGCTAAGGCCGAGATCATCGGTGAAATTGGAACAAGTTACAATGAATGGACGGAAACCGAACAAAAAGTATTTGAAGCGGTTGTTGTGGCACATAAGCAAACAAAAAAACCAATATCAACCCATACTTCCATAGGAACACTGGGACATGAACAAGTAGAATTTTTCAAAAAACATGAAGTTGATTTAAACCGAGTGGTGATAGGGCATGTTGATTTATCTGGAGATGCCGATTATATATTGAAAATGCTGAGAGAAGGTGTATATGTAGAATTCGATACAGTAGGTAAAGAAAATTATATGCCTGATCGTGTTCGGGCAGAAATATTGAAAAAAATACAGGATAAAGGGTATATAGACAAGGTTCTTCTGTCTATGGATATCACAAGAAAATCACATCTGGTATATAAAGGCGGGGTGGGCTATTCATATTTGATAGACACGTTTATCCCTCTCTTGCAAACCTATGGAATAACTGGTGAATCAATTGATAAGATGTTGATTAAAAATCCTCGCGCTTTTATGAAAGGGGAGACTGAATGAGCATGGAAACTTATCCTCTAGATAGCCTATCTATTGAAGAAGCCATGTATAGACAATTTAAGTTGGTTGATGTCATGACAAGACATTTTCGAGGAGAAGAATTGCTTTCACTTGGCGATTTAGGCGTTGTAAAAGGAATCAATAAACCGCGGTTCACAAAAAAAATAGAAGAGACACTAGCTGATTTCTTTGGCACAGAGAAAGCAATGTTAGTTCGTGGTGCAGGAACAGGGGCATTGAGGTTTGGTTTTATGAGCTTTTTAAAGCCAGGTGACGAGATTCTTGTCCATGATGCACCGATATATCCAACAAGCAAAACAACGTTAGAGTCGATGGGGATCTTGCCAATATACACGGATTTTCATGATTCTGAACAAATAAAAGACGCCATCCTCAAACACCCGAAGTTAAAAGGTGTATTAATTCAGCATACAAGGCAAAAAATAGAAGACCATTATGATTTGGCTGAAACGATAAAAAAAATACGTTCCATTCATTCTGATCTAGTCATTATTACGGATGACAACTATGCTGCGATGAAAGCGGAAAAGATTGGAGCACAAGTCAAAGCCGATTTGTCCACCTTTTCATTGTTCAAGCTATTAGGTCCGGAAGGTATTGGAGTCATTTTAGGCAAAAATGATTTGATAGAAAAAATAGAAAAATTAAACTATTCAGGCGGAAGTCAGGTTCAAGGTTATGAAGCTTTAGAAGCATTAAGGGGTCTGATATATGCTCCGGTTATGCTGGCAATACAAGCAAGTGTCAATGATCAGTTGGTACACTCGCTTAATAATGGAGCCATTAAGGGTGTTAAAAAGGCTTATTTGGCAAATGCACAATCAAAAGTCTTACTTGTAGAGTTTGTTAAACCAATTGCCGAAAAAGTGCTACATCATGCTAATGAATTGGGAGCAGCACCCCATCCGGTAGGTGCTGAATCAAAATACGAGTTTGCACCGATGTTTTATAGAGTGTCTGGCACTTTTTTATCTGCAGATCCATCACTGGCCAAAAAAATGATACGCATTAACCCATTAAGAAGCGGCCCTGAGACCATTTTAAGAATTCTAAACATATCCGTTCATCGAGCAATTGAAAATCTTAGTGTAAATCCTTCAAAAGGGGATGATATATATGAATAAAAGAGTCATTATCATAATATTAGACAGCTTAGGTGTCGGTTATATGGAAGATGCAAGCGATTATCATCCTTTAGATGTTGGCGCCAATACTTTCTATCACATAATTGATACGGTGCCTTCTTTAAACATTCCGAATCTCGAAAAACTGGGTATTAATAAAATTTTGCACCATCCTAAATTGAAAAATATAGATCATATTGCCAGCCATGGTGTTTTGAATCTGATGCATCAAGGAGCAGACAGTTTTGAAGGTCATAATGAAATCATGGGAACAAAGCCTAAAAAGACATATTTAGCTCCTTTTATAGAACATATCAATCATGTTAAACTCGCTTTAGAAGATCAAGGTTATAAAGTTAACATACCAAATTCAGATTTGCCGTATCTATTGGTAAACGATTTAGTGGTCGTGGCTGATAATATCGAAACAGATTACGGGCAAATTTATAATGTAAGCGCTCCGCTGGATTATATTCCGTTTGATGAAGTATTGAAAATAGGAAGATGCGTCCGTCATCATGTTAAAGTAAATCGCGTGATTGTTCTTGGAGGAGAAAGCGTAACACCTGAACACTTGCAGAGGTCAGTTGAAAAAAGAGAAGACGGATTAGTAGGGGTGAATTCGCCTAAATCTAATGTATACAAGCAAGGATATCAAGTTCGTCACTTAGGTTTTGGTATCTCTCCTGAAAATCAGTTGCCGACATTGGCGAAAAATAGGGGAATGGAAGTCTCTCTTATCGGAAAAATGCAGGACATCATTTATTGTGAAGGTGCAAATAGATTTCCGGGTGTAGATACAGAACAAGTCATGATGGATATTATACAGGAGATGGACCGTGTCACAAAAGGCGTGATTGCTGCCACAGTACAAGAAACCGATTTAGCCGGACATGCACAGAATCCCGTGCGTTATGCGAATCGGATTGAAATGGTAGATCAATATTTGCCGGAAATTCTCCGGAAAATGACAGATCAGGATCTGCTGATGATTAGTGCAGATCACGGGAATGATCCTACGATCGGCCATAACCAACACACACGGGAAAAAACGTATTTGCTGGCTTATCATAAAAAGTTATCCCCCGTTAATATCGGGGAAAGAAAAACGCTATCCGACATTGCTGCAACTTCTGCTGATTATCTAGGGCTTTGCAATACTGAAAACGGCAGTTCATTCCTTCATTTAATGCAAAAAGGAAAAGAGGAGACAGACTGATGTTTTTGGAATCTACATTAAAATATAATAAAAAATTAATAGAAGCTGCATTGGATTTTCATCAGCAGGGAATCATTTCACCTAACACTTATGTATTAGACTTGGACACCGTCAAGAAAAACGCAAAAGTTTTAGGTGAAAAAGCCAGAAAACAGGATATTGAATTATTTTTTATGACAAAGCAATTTGGCCGTAATCCGTTGGTTGCACAAGCTATCGCCGAAAGCGGAATCGGCAAAGCGGTTGCTGTAGACCCGTGGGAGGCAATCACACTAAGCCAAAACGGAATTAAGATTGGGCATGTCGGACATCTTGTTCAAATACCTATTCATATGATACCGGCTATATTGGAGCTTCATCCTGATTATGTTACGGTTTTCAGTCTTGAAAATGCTCAAAACATTAGTAGAGTCGCTAAGGAAATGGGAAGAAAACAAAAAGTGTTTTTACGTATCGCAAACAAAGAGGATTATATATACAAAGGTCAAGAGGGAGGGTTCACTTACGAACAAATCGTTAAGGATATCGAATCGATTGAACAATTAGAAGGACTTGAAATTGCTGGTTTAACAAGCTTTCCTTGCATATTGATCCAAGGCGGTCTTCCATCAGTTACTCTGAATGTAACATCCATGCAAACCGTAAAATCGTTTTTAATGGAAAGAGGGTATAAAAAGCTTGAGATGAATATGCCAAGTGCAACATCTTGTGCAACAATGCAATTGTTGAAGGAAAATGGCGCAACTCAAGGCGAACCCGGCCATGCTTTAATTGGAACGACACCCATTCATGCAACGAAAAAACTCGCAGAAAGACCTGCGATGGTATATGTAACTGAAGTATCCCACAAATCTAATCATCATGCTTATGTTTTCGGAGGTGGGTTCTATCCGCGTTCGCATATGGAAGCGGCGCTCGTTGGAACAGACAAAGATCATCTTAAGAAGGTTCAAGCTATTGAAATGTCATCTGATCATATTGATTATTATGGTTCATTAAACACAGTTGACGCGAAAGTCGGCGATACGGCAATATTTGCTTTTCGTACACAAGTCTTTGTTACGAATGCACATATAGCAATCTTAAAAAACATTTCTGAAGATCCTAAACTTATCGGTGTATTTGATTCTAAAGGAAATAAAATCGAGTGAATGATCGTTCGTGCCTGAAATATGGATTGTTTTACTGAGGTATAGCGAAGATGCTTGGCCTTTTTGCAGTGCAGTTTAATACAGGAGTCAGTCTTGGACATTTTATTTTGTGGAAAGGAGAACGACGTGAAAATTATTCATGTATCAGGTTATGAAGAAATGAGTGAAAAATCGGCGGATCTAATGGCCGAGCTTATGAACAATTCAAAAAATCCTGTTATCGGTTTTGCAACAGGTTCGACACCGCTTGGTTTATATAAATGCCTGATAAAAAAGTATCGGCAAAAGGAAATTTCATTTAAGAATGTTACTGCTTTTAATTTAGACGAGTACGTTGGACTGGCTAAAGAAAATAAAAACAGCTACCATTATTATATGAATGAAAATTTGTTCAAACATCTGGATATTAGTCAAAGGAATATCAATATCCCAAATGGGATGGCGGAAGATTTGGAACAAGAATGTATCAGCTACGACAGACTTGTTTCTGAAAAAGCAATTGACATACAAATATTAGGGATGGGATTGAATGGTCATATCGGTTTTAATGAACCGGGGACAAGCTTTAAAAGCAGAACCCATATCGTTGATTTGGATAAATCAACCCGACAGGCAAATTCCCGGTTCTTTCGTTCCTTGGACGAAGTACCGACAAAGGCATTGACCATGGGCATTGAAACAATAATGGAAAGTAAGCGGATCCTTCTGCTCGTATCTGGAAATGAAAAATCTGAAGCTTTGGCACGGCTGCTGAACAGCACCCGTGTCTCCCAAGAGTTCCCTGCTTCAATTTTAAGGGAACATAAAGATGTGATGGTGATGGCAGATGACGCAGCCTTAAATAAAATTTAATGAATTGAATGACTGACAAAATGGTAGACTACATTTTAAAAATTTACACAAGGCATTGCCTCAAGATATTCTCTAGTGATCAATCAGTAAAAAACGACTTAATATAGCAAAAAATTCCATCCTGTTGATAAGGACTTCATATACAGGTTTTGATTGCCCTCGTATTGTTTACTCGAACAGTGGAAAAGGAGAGTATGGATGATAATGATTTAATCTCTAGGCAAGAGGAAGCCATCATCCTAAAAAAGATGATTCATAAAAGAAAAAGCAGCCTTTTTTTCGGCTGCTTCTTTTGAATCAAGCTTGCGTTTACAGCGTATCGCATTTTACGCCGACGACGCCGTCGATCGCTTTGATATCGTAATAGACATCAGTGACATACCGTTTCTTATGAACCATGATTTTCGTCTCCATGATCGGAAATTCATTATCGCGCATATCATCGATCCGGACAGAATGAATCCGGATTTTTTTCGCTTTCATTTCCTTAAGGATATCCGTCAGTTTATCCTTGTCATTCAGCGACATGCGGACGCGGATTTCTTTTTCCTGCAGGCGGTTCGGACCGATTTTGCCGACGATCCACGGCAAAAACTCGACGCTGATCAAAATGAAAATCAGACTGACAAATGCTTCTTTATAAAAGCCTGCTCCGATGGCGACGCCGAGGCCGGCCGCTCCCCAGATCATCGCTGAAGTGGTCAGGCCGGAAATGACGTCGTTGCTTTTTCGTAAAATCACGCCCGCTCCGATAAAGCCGATCCCTGATATGATTTGTGCGGGAAGCCGCAAAGGGTCCATCATGATTCTGTTTGACTTTGGAAAATGGTATGCCGCATCAATGCTGATCATTGTCAGAACACAGGAACTGATCGCAATCACGATGCACGTTTTTAAGCCGAGCGGCTTGTTTTTCAGCTCCCTTTCGAGACCGATGACCATTCCGATTAATGTTGCGATTCCAAGCTTCAACAACGTTTCTGTTTCAATATGCCAATCCATGCCCATGATCTCCTTTCCGACAATATCTTATATGATTGATATGATTTTCTCACAGACGTTATGGATGGACAACTGTTTTTGAAGTGGCGGGGGATGTCCTGGAACCATTCATCTGCAAGAAGCCTATACTCCTATCATTATATTGCCGGCGTGGCAGCAAAAGAATTCCGCCTGAGCAAAAAAGCCGCCGGATATCGCCCGGCGGCTTTCATAGCCTGATCATTTAAGAATGTTCTTCTTCATGCGTCTGTTCCATTTCTTCAAACATCTCTCTTGCCTCTTTTGCCGGCTTGTTCGTGATCATGCTGACAGCGTAAACGACAATCAAGCTGAGGAAGAAACCAGGGATCATTTCATAGATTCCTGTCTTATCCTGCAGGCCGGTCAGAATGCAGATCAGCACGGTCACGGCTCCTGTGATCATACCGGCCAATGCGCCCCACTGGTTCATCCGTTTCCAGTACAAGCTGAGAAGGATGGCGGGTCCGAATGCAGAACCAAACCCGGCCCACGCATAGCCGACTAGATCAAGGATCGTGTTGTTCGGTGTCAGAGACAGAAGGATCGCGATGACGGCGACAAGCAGAACGCTCAGACGTCCGACAAGAACGAGTTCCTTATCCGAAGCATCGCGCCGGAAAAACGTCCGGTAAAAATCTTCCGTCATGGCGCTTGATGTAACAAGCAGCTGGGAAGACACCGTACTCATAATCGCCGCAAGCAAAGCGGAAAGTAAAAATCCGGTAATCAGCGGATGGAATAATACCTTTGAGAATACGATAAAAATCGTTTCCGGATCTTTAAGCGCTGTACCTGTTTCATGGACATACGCCACACCGATCAGTCCGACAAGCAGGGCGCCGATTACGGAAATGATCATCCAGCCCATTGCAATACGGCGCGCAGGCTTCAGCTCTTTTACAGATGAAATCGCCATAAAGCGGACGATAATATGCGGCTGACCGAAATAGCCCAGTCCCCAGGCAAGAAATGAAATAATGCTAATGACGGTCGTTCCTTTGAAGAAATCGAGCAAACTTGGATTGATTTCTTCGATCACATTGAAAGTCGGCGTAATTCCGCCTAATTGGGTAAAGGCAACGATCGGCACGAGCACTAAAGCGATAAACATAATCAAACCTTGCACAAAGTCAGTCAGACTGACGGCCAAAAACCCTCCGAACAGCGTATAAGCAATCACGACTGCGGCCGTTAAGAAAAGACCCATTTTATAATCGAGACCGAACGCCGTTTCAAACAGTCTTCCTCCGGACACCATACCCGCCGACGTGTACAGTGTGAAAAACACCATAATGACGATGGCTGATGCCAGGCGCAAAATTCTCGTTGTATCATTAAACCGATTTTCGAAAAAGTCCGGAATTGTAATCGCATCATTTGCTACTTCTGTATATGTGCGCAGCCGGGGAGCGACAACCAAGTAGTTCACATAAGCTCCGATTGTTAAACCGACGGCAAGCCAGGCGCTCGAAAGTCCTGTCACATACATGGCTCCGGGCAGTCCCATCAGCATCCAGCCGCTCATGTCCGACGCGCCGGCCGATAAAGCCGTAACAGCAGGCCCAAGACCTCTGCCGCCGAGCATGTAGTCATTCAAATTGGATGTCTTTCTGTAGGAATACCAGCCGATTAAAAGCATCGCGGCAAAATAAATCCCTAACGAAATAAATATTTCAACACTCACGTTTCATATCTCTCCTCTTTAAAAATAATGTGGCATCACCTCTTTAAAATTTTCAACAATACTGTTTTGCGGGTACGAAGAAAATTGCAGGGCCTCCTCTTTAAAAGATCAAGTATTGGAATTAAGGCGCTGCCGCTAAGATCGTACTTAGTTACCTAACCTATCAAACTATTCCCCATCAATCAACCGTGAAAAACATCCGATTTTATTGAAAAAGGGCGTGATGGTTTTGATAAGCATCACAATGAAAGCGCTTACAAATACTATATAAAGTAAAAATATTCTGAATATTAGTACGTGCTATTTTACTGAATTTTTCATGTACAATGAAATAAAAGCTGCAAATGGGGCGAAGATCGCGGTTTTGTTGATTTAGAAGGCTAAAATTTGATATGATCAGTATTATATGACTAAGCGAGAATAACCTTGGAGGTGTTTTTAGTATGTCGCGTATTTCTATAGAAGAAGTAAAGCATGTCGCCCATCTTGCCAGACTGGCGATTACGGACGAGGAAGCGGCGATGTTTACCGAACAGCTTGACAGCATTATTTCATTTGCAGAAGAGCTGAATGAAGTCGATACAGAGAATGTTAAACCAACAACGCACGTATTGCAAATGAAGAATATCATGAGGGAAGATGTCCCTGATAAAGGGCTTCCGGTTGAAGACGTCGTCAAAAACGCGCCTGATCAAAAAGACGGCTACATCCGCGTGCCGTCAATCTTGGACTAAATAAAGGAGGGAGCGAGAAAACATGTCACTGTTTGACCATAAAATATCTGAATTAAAACGTCTCATACATAATAAAGAGATCAGCATATCAGATTTAGTCGATGAATCTTACAAACGGATTCACGAAGTTGACGGAAAGGTGCAAGCCTTTTTGCAGCTTGATGAAGAAAAAGCCCGCGCTTACGCCAAAGAATTGGACGAAGCGCTTGATACACGGGACGAGCACGGCCTTCTTTTCGGAATGCCGATCGGAATCAAGGATAATATCGTCACAAAGGATCTGCGCACTACCTGTGCCAGCAAAATCCTCGACAATTTCGACCCGATCTATGATGCGACGGTTGTCGAGCGGCTTCATGAAGCTGAAGCGGTTACCATCGGGAAGCTGAACATGGACGAGTTTGCGATGGGGTCTTCTACAGAGAATTCAGGTTTCCAAAAAACGAAAAACCCGTGGAACCTCGAAACCGTTCCGGGCGGATCAAGCGGAGGCTCAGCGGCTGCGGTTGCAGCAGGTGAAGTGCCGTTTTCACTTGGATCTGACACGGGCGGATCGATTCGCCAGCCGGCATCTTTCTGCGGCGTCGTCGGCTTAAAGCCTACATACGGACGTGTTTCCAGATACGGTCTTGTCGCATTTGCTTCTTCATTGGATCAAATCGGTCCGATTACAAGATCTGTCGAAGACAACGCCTATCTGCTTCAAGCGATTTCCGGCGTCGACAAAATGGATTCGACAAGCGCCAATGTGGACGTTCCCGACTATTTGTCAGCGTTAACCGGCGACATTAAAGGACTTAAAATCGCCGTACCGAAAGAATACCTTGGCGAAGGAGTGGGAGAAGAAGCGAGAAATTCCGTGCTTGAAGCGTTGAAAGTGCTCGAAAGCCTTGGCGCGACATGGGAAGAGGTATCGCTTCCGCACAGCAAATACGCGCTGGCGACTTACTACCTGCTTTCTTCATCTGAAGCATCAGCAAACCTGGCACGCTTCGACGGTATCCGCTACGGCTACCGCACGGACAATGCCGACAACCTGATCGACCTGTACAAACAGACGCGTTCCGAAGGATTCGGAAACGAAGTCAAACGCCGCATCATGCTCGGTACGTTTGCACTGAGCTCTGGCTACTATGATGCATACTATAAAAAAGCGCAAAAAGTCAGAACACTGATCAAAAAGGACTTTGAAGACGTATTTGCGAACTATGACGTCATCATCGGACCGACAACGCCGACGCCGGCATTTAAAATCGGCGAAAAAACGAGCGATCCGCTGACCATGTACGCCAATGACATCCTGACGATTCCTGTCAACCTTGCGGGCGTCCCGGGAATCAGCGTACCGTGCGGACTTGCGAACGGCTTGCCGCTCGGCTTGCAAATCATCGGCAAACACTTTGACGAAAGCACAGTATACCGCGTCGCCCACGCATTCGAACAGGCGACAGACCATCATAAAGCAAAACCTGAACTGTAAGGGGTGAAAAAACATGAACTTTGAAACGGTAATCGGACTTGAAGTCCACGTGGAGCTCAAAACAAAATCGAAAATTTTCTCCAGTTCTCCAACGCCATTCGGCGCAGCGGCCAACACGCAGACAAGCGTTATCGACTTAGGCTATCCGGGTGTGCTGCCTGTGTTGAACAAAGAAGCCGTCAATTTCGCGATGAAAGCCGCAATGGCGCTCAACTGCGAAATTGCGACAGAAACGAAATTCGACCGGAAAAACTATTTCTACCCCGACAACCCGAAAGCTTATCAAATTTCACAATTTGATAAACCGATCGGCGAAAACGGCTGGATCGAAATCGAAGTCGGCGGAAAAACGAAGCGCATCGGCATCACCCGCCTTCATTTGGAAGAGGATGCGGGAAAACTGACGCATACAGGCGACGGCTACTCCCTTGTCGACTATAACCGCCAGGGAACACCGCTCGTTGAAATCGTCTCCGAGCCGGATATCAGAACGCCTGAAGAAGCTTACGCCTACCTTGAAAAACTGAAATCAATCATTCAGTATACCGGCGTTTCCGACTGTAAGATGGAAGAGGGCTCGCTCCGCTGCGACGCCAACATCTCGCTTCGTCCGATCGGACAAGAGGAATTCGGTACAAAGACAGAGCTGAAAAACCTGAACTCATTCGCCTTTGTTCAAAAAGGCCTTGAGCACGAAGAAAAACGCCAGGCGCAAGTTCTTTTGTCAGGCGGTGTCATTCAGCAGGAGACGCGCCGTTATGATGAAGCGTCCAAAACGACGATTTTGATGAGGGTCAAAGAGGGATCTGACGACTACCGCTACTTCCCTGAGCCTGATCTTGTCGAGCTTTACATTGACGATGAATGGAAACAGCGTGTGAAAGACAGCATTCCTGAGCTTCCGGACGAGCGTCGCAAGCGCTACATCGAAGAGCTTGGCCTGCCTGCCTATGACGCGAAAGTGCTGACTTTGACAAAAGAAATGTCCGACTTCTTCGAAGCGGCCGTTGAAAAAGGCGCAGACGCAAAATTAGCGTCGAACTGGCTGATGGGTGAAGTGTCGGCTTACTTGAACGCCCAGCAAAAAGAGCTTGAGGATGTCGCGCTCACACCTGAGGGCCTTGCCGGATTGGTCAAGCTGATCGAAAAAGGCACGATTTCATCGAAAATCGCGAAAAAGGTCTTCAAAGAATTGATCGAAAAAGGCGGAGACGCAGAAAAAATCGTTAAAGAAAAAGGCCTTGTGCAAATCTCTGACGAAGCGACGCTCAGAAAGCTTGTCACAGAAGCACTCGACAACAATCCGCAATCGATCGAAGACTTCAAAAACGGAAAAGACCGTGCAATCGGCTTCCTTGTCGGCCAAATCATGAAAGCCTCAAAAGGACAAGCGAACCCGCCGATGGTCAACAAGCTTCTTCTTGAAGAGATTAATAAACGATAACCCAAAAAAACCTTGGAGAATCACTCTCCAAGGTTTTTTTATTCCACAACAGGCGTCAAAGAATCGCCGTCCCATATGTCTCCCTTATTCAGCGTCCATGGATGAAGATAGAGGGTGTTCGCTCCCTTATTCACAGCAGGGCTCCACTCATCATTCCACGCCAGGAAGTACGTCGTGTTCGGGTATTTTTCTTTAATTGCGTGGATAAACCGCGCGTAATCCAGCCCGCCGTTTGTCGTTTGCGGTCCGACCTCTGTAAAGGCAAACGGCTTGTTCAGAGATGTGAGCTGATCGTAGCCATCAATGGCGTACGGGTCATCAAAATAAGCGTCAAGCCCGACGATGTCCACATATGATGCGCCCGGATAAAAGTCTGTTTTAAAGTCTCTGTTGGCGTCCGGCGCATACACCCATAACAGATTTTCCAAGCCTCTTGTCTTTGTCATATAGTCATAGATTTTCACATAGAGCTGTTTGTACAAGGAGATTCTCTCGCTGTCTTTTTGATTATATTGCGTCAGCCCCCACCAGAACCATTCGCCGTTCATTTCGTGAAGGGGTCTGAATAGAACGGGCACGCCTTCATTTTCAAGCTCCTGCAGGCCATCGGCGATTTTGCTCAGCATCGCCTCAAGCCGTTTTCCTTCGGGTGTGGAAGAATCTAAAATTCTCTCATACTGGCTGTTTGAAATCTGAGTTTTATAATGTCCTGAAGTAAACGCGGGGTTTGCGAGGTGCATGCTGATTTGCGGAATGCCTCCGCTTTTCCAGTATGCGATCAAATCACGGTTGCAGCTGTAGTCAATCGTATCGGTGATCTCCGCCGGCTCCAGCCATCCTCTTGCATAATCGCAGCCGTATATGGCTGGCAGCTGTCCTGTTGCCTGTTTGATCCGGTCGGCTTCAGCCATTGAAAATGTGTCGAGGCTGTATCCTCCGAATGCCCCGGACATCACCCGGCTTTCCGTCCGATTGGGTAGGTGGGCGAGCCAGTTCATCACCGCTTTCGTCGTCGGCTGAGCATTTGGATTCACCGGAGAAACGGTATGTGCGTAGCTCGGCTGCGAAACGGCAAAAGCAAGGAGCAGCGCGAAGATGGAGCAAACGATGGTTTTTTTCACTAAGGTAAAACCTCCTATTTAAAAAAATATAGATTGTGTAGAGCGATCTTATTATACATGCTGCTTCCAAAAAATACATGATCGAATCGTCGTATTGTAAGGAAAGAAAAAAAGCAGCCGAAGGGCTGCTTTACGAATGAAGGAAACGGGTGATCATTCCATATAGATGCTGAACATCGTCCTGATGCTCCAAGTTTGTCAGCATGCCTTGGAGCACGGGTGTGCGGGGCGAATCTTTTCTCAGCTCTTCCTCGATCACATCCAGTGTAATGAGAATGTCTTCCGCGAGCGCCGGCTGACGTTTGGCATCTTCAAGCTCCCGCAAAATCGCATGTTTATCGGCCGTATTGCCGGCGTTCCGGTAATAGCTGTACGTCCGGCCGGCCAGGATCGGCTGTTCCCCGTTTTGAACCATGCCATCAATCATGTCATCGATTCTTCTCATAATAAAATCCGCAAGTTCGTAAAAATCGATGTCCAGTTCATTAAAGATAAACAAATTTTGATAAGACTGCACGATGCCTTGAACGATCACGGACAAGTCTGACAAGTAAGGCTTCACAATGTCACCGTAGGCGGCTGACAGCGCATTTTGATACGTCTCATGGAATTTTTGGCTGACATTTTTAAAATATTCTTCGATCTTGCTGTTTTCCGGTATGCTGTGTTCGCTGATCATCACGAGAATAAAGTCGCGGTGCTCCTTGCTCTCACTGAATTGATAAGCAATCTGCTCCTTGAACGTTTCCTTTGGAGGGAAATTCTTTTGCTGAATGATCTTCATATTTTCCATTGTTCGATCGATATAATACTTAATGATTGCGAGCAAAAGCGCTTCTTTCGACTTGAAATGCAGGTAGAAAGCTCCTTTTGAGATGTTGCATTCATTGGCGATGTCCTGAATCGTTGTGGAAGCAAAACCGTTTTTCGCGAACAGGTGCAGACCTGCTTTAATGATTTTTTCTTCTTTTTCTGTCATGAATGTACCCCTTTAACACTTCTTTAAAATTGAATAAATTTTAACATATATAAGTTGACGCTGTTTACTTTTGAAGTTTATTATTGTATAGAATGACCAGTCAGTCAATCTGTATTCTGAAAATGATACACAATGGAGGTCGTAATGAATTCTATCATTAATTTTGTACTAAAGAACAAGTTCGCTGTGTGGCTGATGACGATTATTGTTACGGTTGCCGGCATTTATGCGGGTTTAAATATGAAGCAGGAATCGATTCCTGATGTGAACATGCCTTATTTGACCATCAGCACGACATATCCCGGAGCGACTCCGAGCCAGGTAGCTGATGAAGTCACAAAGCCGGTTGAACAAGCCGTGCAAAACCTGGACGGCGTCAGCATTGTGACGTCAACTTCGTATGAAAACGCATCATCGGTGATGATTGAATACGATTATGAAAAGGATATGGACAAAGCGAAGACGGAAGCGGCTGAAGCATTGGCGAATCTCGATCTGCCGGACAATGCAAAAGAGCCGAGCATTTCGCGCTACAGCATGAATTCTTTCCCGATCCTCGCGCTCAGTGTGTCCAGTGATAAAGACGATCTTCAAAGCTTGACGAAAAAAGTGGAAGACAGCCTCCTGACGAAGCTTGAAGGCCTTGAAGGCGTAGCTTCCGTTCAGCTTTCCGGACAGCAGGTTGAAGAAGTCGAATTTTCATTTAAAAAAGACAAGTTGAAGCAATACGGGCTTGACGAGGATACAGTCAAGCAGGTGATTCAAGGATCTGATGTAACGACTCCGCTTGGGTTGTACACATTCGGCAAAGAAGAAAAATCGGTCGTCGTCAGCGGCGATATCGATACAATTAAAGACTTGAAAAATATGAGAATTCCAGCGGCGTCTGCCGGAGGCGCAAACGCTCAAGCCGGAGCGCAAAGTGCGCAAGCGGCCCAGGGTGCGCAGGCTCAAGCCGGAGCACAGAGCGCCGGACAGGCTCAGCAAAGCGCGGGAATCCCGACGGTTAAGCTGTCTGACATCGCAACGATTAAAGATGTCAAAAAAGCCGAATCCATTTCACGAACCAATGGTAAAGACAGCATCGGCATCAGCGTCATTAAAGCAAACGACGCCAATACCGTCGAGGTAGCCGACAACGTCAAAGCTGAACTCGAACAATTCAAAAAAGACCACAAAGGCTTCAAATACAGCTCGACATACGATCAGGCCGAACCGATCACTGAGTCGGTCGAGACGATGCTGAGCAAAGCGATTTTCGGAGCGATCTTTGCGGTTGTGATTATTCTCTTATTCCTAAGGGATATTAAATCAACATTAATCTCGGTCATTTCGATTCCATTGTCATTGTTAATCGCACTGCTTGTCCTGAACCAGCTTGACATCACGCTGAATATCATGACGCTCGGTGCCATGACGGTCGCCATCGGACGGGTTGTCGACGACTCGATCGTCGTCATCGAAAACATTTACCGCCGCATGAGGCTGAAAGATGAGCCGCTGCGCGGAAAAGCGCTCGTGCGCGAAGCAACGAAAGAAATGTTCATGCCGATCATGTCATCTACGATCGTGACGATCGCGGTATTCCTGCCGCTCGCACTTGTCGGCGGTCAAATCGGTGAATTGTTCATGCCGTTTGCCTTGACAATTGTATTCGCGCTTGCCGCATCCCTGCTGATCGCGATCACGCTCGTGCCGATGCTTGCGCATACCCTGTTCAAAAAATCGTTGACAGGTGCGCCGGTGAAGGCGAAAGAACACAAGCCTGGGGTACTGGCCAACTTCTACAAAAAAGTGTTGAATTGGTCGCTCAGCCATAAATGGATCACATCGATCATCGCGGTTCTGATGCTGGTCGGAAGCTTGTTCCTCGTGCCGCTGATCGGAGCGAGCTACTTGCCTGCCACAAAAGAAAAAATGGTGCAGATCACGTACACCCCTGAACCGGGAGAAACGAAAAAAGAAGCGGAAAAGGAAGCGCAAAAAGCTGAAAAAATCCTATTGGACCGCAAACACGTCGATACGGTTCAGTATACGTTAGGAGCGGGAAACCCGCTGATGGGCGGAAGCTCAAACGGCGCATTGTTCTATATCAAATATGAGGAAGACACGCCTGATTTTGATAAAGAAAAGGACAATGTTCTAAAAGACATTCAGAAGCAATCCAAACGCGGAGAATGGAAAACTCAGGATTTCAGCTCCTCAGGCAATAACAATGAGTTAACGTATTATGTGTACGGGGATTCAGAAAAAGAGATTAAAGGCACTGTAAAAGAAATCGAAAAGATTATGAAAGACCAAAAAGACCTGAAGAACGTAAGCTCGGGCCTGTCCAGCACATATGACGAATTTACTTTTGTCGCTGACCAGGAGAAGCTGAGTAAACTTGGGTTAACGGCATCACAGATTTCTCAGGCGCTCATGAAAGAAACATCGCAGGCGCCGCTTACAACCGTGAAAAAAGACGGAAAAGATCTTGATGTCACGATTAAAACAGAAGAAGAAACATATAAGAGTGTCAAAGATTTAGAAGACAAAAAGATTACAACAGCGACCGGCCAGGAAGTGAAAATCGGTGATGTCGCGAAAGTGAAGGAAGGCACGACATCTGACACGATTTCGAAACGCGACGGCAAAATCTATGCCGATGTCACGGCGGAAGTCACCTCAGACAACATCACAGCCGTATCAGTCGACGTACAGAAAAACATCGACAAGATTGAGCTGCCTGACAACGTCACAATTGATACCGGCGGAGTATCCGCTGATATCGAGGATTCCTTTACAAAACTCGGACTCGCAATGCTTGCGGCGGTTGCGATCGTCTACCTCGTGCTTGTGATTACATTCGGCGGAGCACTGGCGCCATTTGCGATCCTGTTCTCGCTGCCGTTTACGATCATCGGCGCTTTGGTGGGACTATACGTATCAGGAGAAACGATCAGCCTGAACGCAATGATCGGAATGCTGATGCTGATCGGTATCGTTGTCACAAACGCGATTGTCTTAATCGACCGCGTCATCCATAAGGAAGCGGAAGGGCTCTCAACGAGAGAAGCGCTTCTAGAAGCCGGCTCTACAAGGCTCCGTCCGATCCTGATGACGGCTATCGCCACAATCGGTGCCCTGATTCCGTTGGCGCTCGGATTTGAAGGCGGCAGTCAGGTCATTTCAAAAGGACTCGGTGTCACCGTTATCGGCGGTTTGATCAGTTCGACGCTCCTTACCCTTCTGATCGTACCGATCGTATACGAAGTACTGGCGAAATTCCGCCGGAAAAAACCGGGTATGGAAGAAGAGTAAGCTGATATAACATCAACCCCTTGGAATGGAACGCAGGAAATGGTCCATTCTAAGGGGTTTTTTCTTGAAAGAGACGATCGTCGGTGTTTAGCAAAAATATCCTGTGTTATGCTTGGTTATAGAAAAGGCAACTTGATGAGGAGGCAGTGAATGGAATCAAAAGGAAACAGCGAACCAAGCCCCAAAGTCGTAAAGCGGCTCACCTGGATCATACCGATCGTGTTGATCGGAGTCATATTTCTCTTAAAAAATATAAGAAATCCTGTGACTGATGTTTTATTTTATATTGTATGTGCAGGTGTGATCATCTTAGTGATTTTCAGCATCATAAAAGAGACGAAAAGCAGATGAAAGCATGTTTTGAGCTTGTCGATAAAGGTTGAAATGATCTTTATCGACAAGCTTTTTTAATGCTGTGATTTCGTTCTCCAGTCGGCGAAGAAGCGGCTAATCATGCGGATTGATCACAGCCAGCAGCTGATGATTTTCCCATTTTCCGTTGATCTTGACGTTTTTCCGGGCGATGCCTTCTTTATGAAACCCTGCCTTTTCAAGCACCCGGATCGAGGCAAGATTATGGGGCATGACGCCGGCTTCGATGCGATGGAGCTTAAGATCGTGAAAGGCGAACTCGACCATCAGCTTGACGGCTTCGGTCGTGTAGCCTTTGCCGTTGTGCTTCTGATCCAAAAAATAGCCGATAAAGGCGCTTTGCAAGGAACCGCGCAGCACCTGGAAAAGGTTGATCGTTCCGATCAGCGCATCGTTTGCCAGATCAAAGATGCCAAAATAATAGTCTTCATCGTTCTCCATATTTTCATATAATCTTTGAAGCCTCTTCTTTTGTCCTTCGATTGTATAAAACTCTTCGTTCCGCTCCATTGAAAACTGTTCAAAGAACGGGCGGTTTGCGTTCTGCAATTCAAGGCATGCCTTGGCGTCTTCAGCCGTGAGCGGCCTGATATAAATGTTTGTCCCTTTTTTGATCATGGAAAGTCTCCTTTTATAAAGATGGAATGCGGTCGGCTTTTTTCATCAGTGCTTCAAAATACGCAAAAAATTGATCCCTGTCGACTTGATCGACGACTTTGACCATTCTGCCGTCAGGATGCTCTTCTGTCGTTCCTTGGCGCGGGCTTTGTGTATGGACAACCGCCTTGACGGTGCGCGAGCGTGTCATATCAACCGCGCCGAGCGTCAGCGTCGTCAGCACATCCCAAAGGTAGTATGTCGAATTCGTCTCGTTATGGACAAGCGGCGGACACATCGCATAGCATTGGCCGATAAAGTCGATCCCGATATGCTTTCTGAGGCTCGCCCAATGGGAGCGGATGTCGTTTGTCAAAGGCACCTGGTTCGTGCTTTCAAAGGCGACCATTTCGATCTGAATATCGCTCTCGAATACCGTCTTGACGCTGTAAGGGTCCCAAAAGGCGTTCCATTCCGCTGTCCCGTCGTGCTCAGGCTCTTCCACATTTCCTTTCTCAAGGAAGGTGCCGCCCATCCAGACAAGCTTTGCAATGTGCTTGATGATCGCCGGTTCTTCCTCAAGCGCCCTCGCCAAGTCTGTCAGCGGGCCGGTGAACAGCAGCGTCACCGGTTCCGGGCTCTGTTTGACACATTCAATCAGATGAAGGTGGGCGGGCAGGTCTGACACCGGAGTCCGGACTTCGCCTTTTTCATTTAAAATCGGCAGGGCGTCGACATAAAAGGCGTGCATGCGCCACTCCTTCGGGAACGGGTGCACCCCTCGCGAATCGGACGCCGCAGTCTCGACCTTGTACGAGCCGAAGCGGTCAATGATTTTTCGACTGGCGGCTAGGGCCGGCTCCAAATAGCAATCCGCCGGTATAACGGATGTTCCGATCAATTTGACATCTTCCATCTGCAATAGCAGAAATAAAGAGACGAGATCATCGACGCCTCCGTCATGGTTAAAATAAACGGGCTTTTTCACAGTAACAGCTCCTTTTTTCTTAATATTAATTATTTTACATCAATTAGATTCCAAAGTCTTTTTTACCATGAATTAGGATGTTTTATCTAAAATTAAACAAATGATGATACCCATTTTGTTGCGATTTTTTCAACAACTAGTATAATTAAAGGTTGTTGGTAAAGAAATGATACGGATACTCTAATAGGATGATGAAAACATGAAACGTGCACGAATCATATACAATCCGACTTCCGGTCGTGAAATCTTCAAAAAAAACCTTGCCCAAGTTCTGCAGAAGTTCGAGCAAGCAGGCTATGAAACGTCATGCCATGCGACAACAGGGGAAGGGGATGCCGTACAGGCGGCCAGAAACGCCGCTGAGCGGGAATTTGACTTAATTGTTGCGGCCGGAGGAGACGGCACATTAAATGAAGTCATCAACGGACTGGCGCCGTTGGAACACCGCCCCAAGCTCGGAGTCATTCCGGTCGGAACGACGAATGACTTTGCGAGGGCGCTCGGCATTCCGCGCGAGGATATTTTAAAGGCGGTTGACACAATACTAGAGGGAGAAGCCCGTCCGATTGACATCGGCCGCGTCAACGGCCAATATTTCATCAATATCGCCGGCGGCGGACGCCTCACAGAACTGACATATGACGTACCAAGCAAATTGAAGACGATGCTCGGCCATCTTGCCTATTATTTGAAAGGAATGGAAATGCTCCTTCCTTCACTGAGGCCGACCGAGGTCGAAATCGAATACGACGGCAAGCTGTTTGAAGGAGAAGTGATGCTGTTTCTCGTCATGCTGACCAACTCCGTCGGCGGCTTTGAGAAGCTCGCCCCCGACTCAAGCTTGAATGACGGCATGTTTGACCTCGTCATTTTAAAACGGGCAAACCTCGCCGAATTCATCAGACTTGTCGGACTTGCCCTCCGCGGAGAACACATCAATGACGAGCATGTCATCTACACGAAAGCGAACCGCGTCAAAGTGACGGTCAAAGACAAAATGCTCCTGAATCTTGACGGCGAATACGGAGGCGAACTGCCGGGCGAATTCGAGAACCTCTACCGCCATATCGACGTCGTCATGTCAAAAGAAAAAGCGAGAAAATTGGATGAATGAACTTGGTCTAAAGAGCTGGCCAAGTTTTTCTTATAGTAGGTGAAAAAGATGAAACAAAAAGCCCCCGTTCAAAAAAATGAATATTACAATGTCGTATTTGAAGATTTAACACACGAAGGAGCCGGCGTCGCCAAAGTCGACGGCTTCCCGATTTTCGTGCCGAACGCGCTGCCTGACGAAAAGGCGCAGATCAAAGTGACCCGGGTCAAAAAAGGCTTCGCCTTCGGCCGCCTCATCGACTTGAAAGAAGAAAGCCGCTTTCGCACGGACGCGCCGTGCCCGATCTACAAGCAGTGCGGCGGCTGCCAGCTTCAGCACATCAACTACGAAGGCCAGCTTTTATACAAGCAGAAGCAAGTCAAAGACGTGCTCGAGCGAATCGGCAAGCTCGATTTAAGCCGGATCACCGTCCACCCGACTCTCGGCATGGAAGACCCGTGGAACTACCGAAACAAAGCGCAGGTCCCTGTCGGCGAAAGAGAAGGCGGCCTGATCGCAGGCTTCTACCAGCAGCGCAGCCATGAAATCATCGACATGAACGAATGCCTGATCCAGCAGTCGGAAAACGACCGCGTCGTTCAAGCGATTAAAGAAATCTGCGGCAAATACGGCATCAAAGCGTACAACGAAGAACGCCACAAAGGCTGGCTCAGACACATTATGGTCAGATACGGCGCCGTCACAGGCGAAATGATGGTCGTCTTCATCACAAGGACAAACGACTTCCCGCACAAAGCGAAAATCGTCAAAGAGATCACCGCGGCATTCCCGCACGTCAAATCGATCGTCCAAAACATCAACCCGAAAAAAACAAACGTGATATTCGGTGACGAAACAACCGTCATCTGGGGAGAAGAATACATCTACGACACCATCGGAGAGATCAAATTCGCCATCTCTGCGAGATCCTTTTACCAAGTCAACCCTGAGCAAACGAAAGTGCTCTACGACAAAGCGCTTGAATACGCCGAATTGAACGGCGAAGAAACCGTCATTGACGCATACTGCGGCATTGGCACGATTTCGTTGTTTTTAGCGAAGCAGGCGAAGAAGGTGTACGGCGTTGAGATTGTACCGGAAGCGATTGAGGACGCGAAACGGAATGCCGAGTTGAATGGTATTGAGAACGCTGAATTTGCCGTGGGCGAAGCGGAGACCGTGATTCCGAAGTGGTATGAGGAAGGAATTACGGCTGACACGCTAGTCGTTGACCCGCCACGCAAAGGGTGCGATGAGGCTTTGCTGCAGACGATTATTGAAATGAAGCCGAAGCGTGTAGTGTATGTGTCTTGTAACCCGGGGACTTTGGCGCGCGATTTGCGGGTGCTGGAGGATGGCGGGTATGCAACGCGTGAAGTGCAGCCTGTTGATATGTTTCCGCATACGAGCCATGTGGAGTGTGTGGCTGTACTTTTCAAAAAAGATAAATAAAAATTTAAAAACATAAGCCTCTCCAACCCAGGAGAGGCTTATAATGTTATATGAGGGTTCCATTTCTTGCATAAAGTCCTACTTAATAAAGAGGTGTATCAAAATAGAACACAAAATATCAAATCAACTAACGATTAGTGAACAAATGAAGCGTGTTTTATCAACATATCAACAAGCAAAAAATGAGGAGTTTAAGGGACACCCTTTGTCACACCTTATTTGTCATGAAATAAAGGATACTCTTTTTAAAGTTGTTGACTTAGATCCTAATATATATCATGTAGCAGGTTCGGTTGGAAAAGGCCGTTGGGCTGAGATTCCTTGGGTTTCAATTTTTTTAAAGAACTTAACGACTTCGGCGACAAGAGGCTACTATATTGTCTACTTATTTAGTGCAGATGGAAGCGGTGTTTACGTTAGTTTGTATCAGGGGTGGACATATTTCAAGGAGAAGTATGGTACAAAGATAGGTAGGGCCAAAATCCAAAAAACAGCTTCTATTATTAGAGAAAAACTAAATACCATACCTCAAAATATGAGTCTTTCAAATATCGATTTAAAGGGTGAAGGTAATCTTGCGAGGGGATATGAGTTAGGACATGTATGTGGTCGTTTTTATGATGTAAGCGATTTTCCGAGTTCAGAAGACATTATAAGCGATTTACAAGCTCTATTAGTTACATACAGAGAAATAGAAGGCCTTATCGGACAGCGATCGATAGAACAGTTTAATGATTTTATTCTGTCCCAGGAAGATGGCCAATTTTTAGAAGACTGGAATAATGAAGAGGAATATCAATTAGCAGCCCAAACATTCATCATATCTGAGAATGCGAGTGTTGGATATGAAGTCAATCAAAAGAGAGAACGTCCGCAACCAATCATTAATCAAGGTGGTCAAAGGCAATGGACAAGACATGCAAGTCTTGCCTCAAAAGCTATGATGCTTTCAAACTATACTTGTGAAATTGACCATTCCCATCAAACCTTTATCTCTAAATCTACCAACAAGCCTTATGTTGAATGCCATCATCTTGTCCCTATCGCTAAGCAAGAGGAGTTCAGATATGACTTAGATCAACTGGCAAACTTGATAAGCCTCTGTCCACACTGTCATCGTCTTATTCATTATGGTCAAGATGAGGAGAAAGAAAGACTGTTGAAAAAATTATATGATCGGCGGAAGGATCACTTGAAAAAGGTAGGAATTGAAATTACTTTTTCAGAACTTAAACGAATATATGAAATATCGAATATTTAGATTCAGATTAAAAGCTTTGGTCAAGCACTAACAAGGCTTTTTGATGATTAACCCTAATTGACAAAAGATCATTACCAAAATTCACAAATATAATAAGAGCATTTTAAGATAGATAACAATCTTAAAGAAAAAAAGGGGGTTCGGCATGAACAAGGTCGCTTCAGAAGTGGTTGCGGGGGTGTTGAACGAATTCCATTTGGCAACTAAAAAGCATAAATATTGGACAGACGAAGTCAATGTTTTTCGAGTTGGAAGAAAATTAGAAACTACTTCTCGCTACTTGAGGAGCGGTGCGATGAGGCTTTGCTGCGGACGATGATTGAGATAAAGCCGAAGCGTGTAGTTTATGTGTCTGTAACCCTGGAGCCTTTGCGCACGATTTGCGGGTCTTGAAGATGTTTATGATAGCTGTTGAGAATAAATTGCAGGCCATTCGACCAAGAAATTTACTTTTTTAAGAAAAATAAAATAAATGTTGACGCTTTCATAAAACCGATATATACTTTAATCAAATCCAATATTGATAAATTAGACATGTGACTGGTCATGCAGGCAGGATCTAAAACCGATAAATTCTTTAATTTGTCGGTTTAGGTCCTTTTTTTATTGCCTAAATATAGGTCTCATGTTTCAGAAAAGGGGGAGAAACAGTGAATTATACACAAACAGCAAGAGACGTATTGCAGCATGTAGGCGGTAAAGAGAATATTGCCCATTTGGAGCATTGTTCGACACGACTCCGTTTTACATTGATTGATCAAAACAAGGCGAATGTGCCGGCGCTTGAGAAAACACCAGGTGTCATCGCTGTCCGTATGTCGGGCCAATGCCAGGTTGTGATTGGAAACGATGTCATCGAAGTCTATGAGGAATTGACCGGCCTTCTCGGCGGAGCACTTTCTGGACAAAATGGGTCTACCCATCAGCCGAAGGAAAAGCGAAAAGTGGGGACTGTACTATTAGACTTCATTGTTGGTGTTTTTCAACCGCTTGTTCCAGCCATTGCGGGTGGAGGGATTTTAAAATCGTTTCTCCTCCTCTTCTCGTTATTCGGATTAATGGATGCCAAAGGGCAAACGTATCAGATTTTAAATATGGTTGGCGATGCGCCGCTTTACTTTTTGCCATTGCTAGTCGCCGTGACGACAGCCAATAAACTAAAAGTGAATCCGCTTGTTGCATTATCGGCAGTCGGGGCTCTTATTCTGCCAAACATGACGGCTATGCTGACAGAAGGCGCTCAATTATTTTCATTTGATTTGAAAAATATTGCGTATGCCTATCAGGTGTTTCCGGCGATTTTATCTGTCCTGTTGTATGCACAGGTGGAAAAATGGTTTACTCGCATTTCACCAAAACCCATTCGTATCTTCTTCGTACCGATGATGTCTTTGGTTATTACAGTTCCGATCACTCTCCTGCTGCTGGGACCAATCGGTTTTACAGCAGGGCAAGGCTTCACAGCGCTCATCCTTGCTATGTTTGACAAAGTAGGCTGGGTTGCGGTTGCGATCCTGGCAGCAGTCCTTCCATTTATGGTGGCATCAGGGATGCACAAAGCGATGGTGCCATACGCTGTAACAACAATGGGCAATCTCGGAAAAGAAGCACTTTACTTGCCTGCATCACTTGCACATAATATCGCTGAAAGTGGGGCGTGTTTCGCAGTTGCCCTTCGCACAAAAGATAAAGTGCTTCGTTCAACTGCCATTTCTGCAGGGATTTCCGCATTTTTTGGCATTACCGAACCGGCATTATACGGGGTGACACTGCAAAATAAACGTGTGCTTGGCAGTGTCATGATCGGTTCTTTCATCGGCGGTATCTTCATTGGGCTTGTCGGACTTCAAGCGTTTGTTCTTGTTGGACCTGGTCTTGCAAGTATGTCGATGTTTATATCTGACGATCTTCCACGCAACTTCATGTTTGCAGTGATTGGTTTTGCCATCTCATTTGTTGTTGCGTTTGTTGCTGCCTTTATTTTAGGAAAGGATCGAAAGACAGAAGAAACGGAAAAAGAAGCAGAGCCAGGTGCTTTCGCTGAAAAACTTGGCGCAGATGAGACATTCAAAAGTCCAGTCATCGGTCAAATGATTTCACTATCTGATGTAGAAGATGACATATTTTCTTCAAAGGTAATGGGGGAAGGAATTGCCATTATTCCTTCAAAGGGTGAGCTATATGCACCGGTAGATGGCGAGGTTTCCCTTCTCTTTGAAACAAACCATGCGCTCGGTATGAAAACAGCAAACGGAGTTGAGGTTCTTTTCCATATTGGGATCGACACCGTTCAGCTAGAGGGCAAGTTCTTTAAACCTTTGGTTCAAGCAGGAGACAAAGTCAAAGCAGGTGATCTGCTCATTCAATTTGACCTAGAAAAAATTAAAGAGGCAGGTTATGATCCAGTTACACTAGCAGTTATTACGAATACGGATCAATATGATATAAAAGTAACGCAATTAAAAGAGGTCAATCGTCAAGATACGTTGATGGTTGTCACACAAATAGGAGGGTAATTATGATGACAAAGACTAAAGGATTTCCGAAAGATTTTTTATGGGGCGGTGCGATTGCCGCAAACCAGGCAGAAGGAGCTTGGAATGTTGATGGAAAAGGACCGTCTGTTGCAGATATTGCCATGTACCGTTCGAATTTGAGTGTAGAAGATTACGAAGGACACCTTGCTGTTTCTTCTGAAAACATTGAACGTGCAATGAAGGACCCGGACGTAAAAAAATATCCGAAGCGCAGAGGGATTGACTTTTATCATCACTATAAAGAAGATTTGGCTCTCTTTGCAGAAATGGGTTTTAAAACATTGCGTATATCGATTGCATGGAGCCGAATTTTCCCGACAGGAGAAGAAGCTGAGCCGAACGAGAAAGGCCTTCAGTTTTATGATCGTCTGTTTCAAGAAATGAAAAAACATAACATTGAACCGATCGTGACGCTGTCACATTATGAAATGCCATTAGCACTTAGTTTGAAATATAACGGATGGGTTGAAAGAAAAGTGATCGACCTCTTTGTGAAGTTCGCCAATGTGTGTTTTGAACGGTATAAAGATGTTGTGAAATATTGGCTTACCTTTAATGAAATTGACAGTATACACCGTCATTCTTTCATTACAGCGGGCATCATTCCTGATCGCTGTCCAGAGGGGAAGGTAGAAGAAACCGTTTATCAAGCATTGCACCATCAATTTGTGGCATCCGCTCTTGTGACTGCAGATTGTCATCGCATTATTCCAGGCAGTCAGGTGGGATGTATGTTAACAAAACTTACGACTTACCCGCACACTTGTCATCCGAATGATGTTGAACGCGCACTGAAGCAAAACCTCGATAACTATTTCTATGCAGATGTTCAAGTGTTTGGCGAATATCCGCCATTGATCAAACGCATGCTGGAACGAAAAAATATCAATATTAAGATGGAAGCGGACGATCTTGCCATATTGAAAGAACATACGGTAGACTTCATTTCATTTAGTTACTATATGTCCCTGACAGAATCTGCACAGGAAGGGCTGGAAAAAACAGATGGCAACACGATTCGCGGTGTGAAAAACCCATATTTGCCTGCAACAGATTGGGGTTGGCAAATCGATCCGGTCGGCTTAAAGATTTCGCTCATTGAATTGTATGACCGCTATCAAAAACCTCTCATGATTGTGGAGAACGGCATGGGTGCGAAAGATGTTGTTGAAAGCGATGGATCGATCCATGACGATTATCGTATAAACTATTTCAGAGAGCATTTCCGGCAGATGAAAGAAGCCATTGAAGAAGGTGTTGATCTCTTTGGATATACCAGCTGGGGATCGATTGACATTATTAGTGCGGGAACATCTCAAATGTCCAAACGATATGGATTTATCCATGTTGATCAAGATGACGATGGCAACGGGACATTGAAGCGCTCACGTAAAGATTCATTCTATTGGTATAAGAAAGTGATCGAGTCAAATGGAGAAGTATTAGACTAAAAAACCGCATTCATGAAAAGGTGATGGCGATGTTTAAAATAAAAAAGGTTTTAAACTCGAGTGTGGTACTGGCTGTAGATCAGAACCAACAGGAGATGGTTTTATGCGGCAGGGGCATCGGTTACGGACGAAAACCTGGGAATAGGATTGAAGAAAAACAGGCTGATCAAGTGTTTATGCCAGTAGACAATATGAAGGCAAAGGAATTTCTCAAACTGTTGGATTCAATACCGCAAGAATTTATTGAATTGACACAGCAAATTGTTCATTATGCAGAAGAAAAATTAAAAACAAAGCTAAATTCCGGTGTATACTTCACATTAATGGATCACTTGAATTTTGCAGTAGAGCGTTATAAAAAGAACATCAATATTACAAATCGCGTCTACTGGGAAATTAAAAACTACTATACAGAAGAGTTTGAGGCAGGGAATTATGCGCTGCAGCTCATCAATGAAACACTCGGGATCAAATTACCGAAAGAGGAAGCGGCAAATATTGCGTTCCACTTAATTAATGCATTAGGTGAAGAGACAGAATCAAAAAATGGAATGAAATATGCAAAAATGATCGGGAGTATTGTCAACCTTGTCCGTTACACATTAAACATGAAATTAGATCAAGAAAATATCCATTACAGCCGATTTATCACACACGTTAAATTTTTCGTTGAAAGATTTTACGCTGATAAATTGCTGGCAGATCAGGAGAATGAATTGTTTGAGCAAATTGCTAATTTATATCCGCAAGCAATGGATGTAGCTTTCAAAATTAAGGATTATATCAAGCAGGTACACGGAAACGTCATTCCGAATGATGAACTGACTTACTTGGCTGTTCATATTCATCGATTGATTTCTTATCAACAATTAAAATAAATGAAGAACCACTTGCCTTTGTGGAAAGGCGAGTGGTTTCTTGTTTTTGAAAAAGAAGGAGCGTTTTTAGTTTATAGGCAAGATGAGTTGTTGATCTATACCAACAGATAAAATTGACAACAAAAGGCTTTTTTTCATTCGAGAAAGGTCTCATATCGAATTGTTGACAAAAACATATCACTAATTGACAAAAGGTCATTACAAAAATTTACACATGTGATAAGATCATTTTACAGATAGAGAACAATCTTAAAGAGAAAGAGGGGGTTCGGCATGAGCAAGGTCGCTTCAGAAGTGGTTGCGGGGGTGTTGAACGAATTCCATTTGGCCATTAAAAAGCACGATACTGAGCAGGCGAAAAGTCTTTTTGATGAGGCGAAGTCGATGTTTTCCGAGATGGAAGAGGATCAGAATGTGCTGGCTTATTTTTCGCTTCTTGAGGAGCGGTACCGGATGATGCTTTATGATGCGAGGGGAAAGCGGCTGCCGCGGGAGTCTTACTTTAATGATTCGCAAATCGAGTGCATCGAGCAGACGGATCATATGATCGATTACTATTTCTACTTTTTTGAGGCGATGCATGAAGCGTACAACAAGAATGTTGAGCGGGCGATCAGCCTGTACAAGGTTGCCGAGAAAAAACTGGCGAAGGTGCCCGATCAGATCGAAGCGGCCGAGTTTTATTTTAAAGTGTCCTGGCTGTATATGTCTCTTCGGCAAAATGCGGTTTCTCTCAATTATGCGAGAGACGCGATGAATATTTACAAAATGCATGACGGGTACGAAAAAAAGCTGGCGATTTCCCAGGTTGTAATGGGGACAAATTACATGCAGATGCAGCGCTTTAAAGATGCGGAGAAGTACTTTGAAGAATCGATCGAAATTTCCAAAAAGATTGACGATTCATTTTTAGAGGCGATGCTTCACCACAATATCAGCATTCTATATTCCAATTCCGGCCGGTCTCAGGAATGCATTCTCGCCGTCCAGCATGCTTTAAGCAACGCCGAATGGTGCGAGTCAAGCTACTATATCAACTCGCTTTACATGCTGATCAGAGAGTTTTTCAAAATCGGCGAAACAGAAGCGGCCCTGTTCTATTATAAAAAAGGACAGGAGGAATTAGAGAAAAACGGGAATAAGCATTATGAAAAGAAAATAAATATTATGTATGAGCTGTATTGCCATGAAAACGTAAAAAGCATCAAAGACGACATCCATGCCTTGGACGAGATGAATGATTTAGACGGTGTTTGCGACCTTTCTCTGCTCATCTCAAGCTATTTCGAGAAAAAAGGAGATGACAAGAAAGCGCTGGAATTTGTTAAAATATTTATGAAAGCCGAAAACAAAATGAGATCATTAGGGAGTGAGGTATTATCATGAAAAAATTGATTCTTTGCTTATCGTTAACTGCTATGGTCTTAGGCGGAGCTGCTTTATCCCAAAGCCACAATCAGGCGTCAGGCGGCGTTCAAACAGCGGAGCTGCCGGTAGGGGGTTAATGTTCGCTGAAGTCCTTTTACAGGGCTTCTTTTTTAAAGCCATGAAATGGGGTGCGATTACAGTGAATCTGCAAGAGCATGAAATATAAAAACCTTCCATATTCGCGAGAGGCCCTCCAATCGTTTAAAACATATTTAAACAAAAAATTGGAGGGGAATATCATGAATGACAAAACATTTCTTTCATTTTTAAAACATGCAGACGAGCCTTTCAGCGGCTGGGATTTTTCTTTCATTGAAGATACAGGAAGAATGAAAAGCGACCTGCTTTCATGGTCATACGGAAGTATGGCTCTGTCTCTTATTCAAGATTCCAAATCCATGCTCGATATGGGGACAGGCGGCGGAGAGTTTTTATCGAAATTGGGGCCGTTTCCTTCGTCAGCATACGCTACTGAATGTTATTTGCCTAATGTGCCGGTCGCCAAGGAACGTTTGACGCCTTTAGGGGTTCAGGTCGTGCAAATTGATGATGATGAAGATCTTCCATTTGAATCCGGCCATTTTGACCTGGTCATCAATAAACACGAGTCATATTCAGCACAAGAGGTGAGGAGAATCCTTTCAAAAGGAGGACTGTTTCTCACTCAGCAAGTCGGCGGGCATGATTGCAAAGAAATCAATGAAAAACTCGGTGCGCCGCTAAATGAAGAATTTAAGGACTGGAACTTGAAAAAAGCGTTAAAAGAAATAGAAAAGCATGATTTTAAGATTTTAAAAAGCAGGGAAGAGTGTCCGACTCAAAGGTTTTATGATATTGGGGCTCTGGTCTATTACTTGAAAGCCATTCCCTGGCAGGTGCCCGGTTTTGAAGTGAATCAATACAAGGATGAATTGTACGAGATTCATAAAATGATTGAAGAAAAGGGTTATTTTGACGTCACACAGTACCGGTTTATCATTTTAGCGGAATCAGTTTAGAGTTTGATCAAAGATTGTGCCTAAGAAGGATGTCTCATATTATATGGTGACATCCTTTTTCATTTTCCTATATTTTTGTAAAACCAGTTATTTATCCATATGTTAATTTAGGATATAATTGTTACTACTTAATGTTATTACCAGTATCATGTTTTTTTCATACATCAGGAGGAAAAGCGATGGCACCCCAAACTGTAACCAAGTATTTTCGCGATAGTGTCGCTGCGAAACTAAAAATTAATTTTAAAAACAGTCGTTTTATGATTTCAGATTTGAATAGCCTTATACAAGGAAAGATAGACAGTAAGTACTACGCGGTACTTTCAGACCACAAAAATGTCTCCGGAAAACTCGAAGTTATCGTTGTGGCAAAGACGATCAAGACGAAATTCGACGCGCAGCAAAGGGTTGAGACAAATATTGAAGATATGACCGGAATTCTTTATATCCCGGCAGTTTTGACTGCCAATGGTATGTTGTTGCCATCAGAAGACAAATATCCATGGATTCCGAGAGAGCATCTTCATCCAATCATTGACGAAGAGCTTGCGATCGGCTATGTCAATGACTTTGATGAATATATGAGCAACAATTATCAGAGGTTGGAAAGCAACCTCACTTGGAAAAGCTATTTTGAGTTTGCAAAAGATATGTATGAGACCGTTACAGAAACCGAAATAACTTCAAATACAATTAAAGAAATAGAATTAGAGAAAAACGTTTATATCATTAAGGATGATTCCATCAATGCAACCAGAAATATATTAAAGTTATATGATCACCTCTTATCCAGCCAGCCGAATCATCTGCAGCTTTATCAAAATTTTATCAACCAAAAATTCACTTCTTTATCGCCGCTTATCCCAAACGGGATGTTAGAAATGCAGAAGCATGTCGGACAAATGGGCGGGGAATATCCTTTGTCGCCTTCGCAAAGGGAGTGTCTGAACCATTTTAATAATATGGAAGAGGGAGAAATTCTTGCGGTCAACGGTCCGCCGGGTACGGGGAAAACGACGTTATTGCAGTCGCTCGTTGCCAATCTTTATGTC
Organism: Bacillus haynesii; assembly: GCF_001969855.1. GTDB lineage: Bacteria > Bacillota > Bacilli > Bacillales > Bacillaceae > Bacillus > Bacillus haynesii. Next base: position 55,007 of record NZ_MRBL01000006.1, on the reverse strand, counting down.
GAACGAGCATTAAAAAAGGATGAGCCTCCTGTTATTGTCGCTTCATCAACAAACAATCAGGCAGTAACCAATATTATTGAATCATTCGGAAAGATTAAACCAAAATGGGAAAACAGTCATTTAGAGCAGCGATGGATCGAAGGAGTCGACAGCTTTGCTGTTTATTTTCCGTCTGGCAGTAAGGAGAAAGAGGCAAAAGAAAAAGGGTTTCAATATACGAACTCTCGGGGAGAAAACTTTTTTGATGAAGTTGAAAGTAACGAGAACATTGAGCGATCCACCGAAAAGATGCTCAAAGAATGCAGTCGATATTTTGCAACAAGCCATACTGATATTAAGCAATGTGAGCAAACGATTTCAAATCGGCTAACAGCGATTGAAGAAATTAGACAAAAGGTTTTATCCCTATTCTTTGAATATGATCAAATGGCTCCAAAGGGTGTTTCTTTAGATACATATATGACTCAACTGGCCAAGGAAAAAAGCGAGTGGGAAGGCACGTTTCAATCGATACAACAAAGAATAAAAGAGTGGCAGACGCACTTTTCAAACTTGCCGTTCTTTGTTCGCTTATTCAAGTTTCTGCCGTTCTTCAAGAGCAAATTAGTCAGTCATGTCAGATATTTTATTCAGCCGGATGAAGAATTTATTGATGAGTCAATGAATCTTGATAAAATTCTCTTTCTGTATAGCGAAAAAGCAAAAGAGACGAGAGAAAAAATAAAGCAGGTCGATGCGACATATCAACAAGTCAGCAAATTGAACACAAAATATAAGCAATTAATGGAGGAACTTATATCACTGAACATTGTTGAGAAATATCCTGGTTCATTTTCTTCTTTAGATAAGGCGAATGAATTTTTAGATACAACCATAAAATACGCCTCTTTTTGGCTAGCAGTTCATTACTATGAGTGCAGATGGCTTTTAGAGAAAAGACTGTCGGAAAAACAAAGAGGCACAAATTTCGATAATGTGTTAAATCAGTTTTATACAAACTTAAGCATGTTGACCCCTTGTTTTGTGATGACTTTTTATCAGCTTCCGCGGATGCTGCTGGCCTATAATAATGGGAAAGAGCATTTTCTCTACAATTATATTGATTTACTAATCGTAGATGAAGCTGGACAGGTGACTCCTGAGATTGCGGCATGTTCATTTTCGCTTGCGAAACGGGCAGTTGTTGTCGGAGATGTCTATCAGATTGAACCTGTGTGGAATATCAATGAAACATTGGATATGTCATTGGCGCTTTCAAATAATGTCATCACTTCGATCGAACAGTTTGAAAAGCTTCGCGAACTCGGCTTGAATACGTCAGAGTCTAGTGTGATGAGGGTAGCGTGCAAAAGCTGCAAATATGAAAAATATCAGCAACGCGGTTTGTTTTTGAGCGAACATAGACGCTGTTACAATGAAATTATCGAGTACTGCAACAGTCTGGTGTACAGAGGGAAACTTGAGCCAATGAGAGGTAAAGCGGCAAACGATAAGAAAAACCCGCTTGTTCAATTATCGATTCCACCTCTTGGTCATATACAGGTTGACTCATACCAGTCAAGCAAAAAAGCGGGCAGCCGATATAATGAAATAGAGGCAAGGGCGATCGCCGCGTGGATTAATGAGCATTTCTACAACATCCGAAATGCTTATCATGAAGATGATCCAAAAAGTCTCATTGGCATCATCACCCCTTTTAAAATGCAAGTCGGTATCATCAAGCGTGCGCTATCACCCGATGTTAAACCGTTTATCGACGTAGGAACCGTCCATACCTTTCAAGGCGGCGAAAGAAAGGTCATCATCATGTCGACGGTGTACGGGAAAAATGACGGCTGCTTTTTCATAGACGCCAATAAAAGCCTTCTAAACGTCGCGGTTTCAAGGGCAAAGGACAGCTTCCTTGTCATGGGTGATATGAATTGTTTATCAGACAGCGCGAATAAACCGAGCGGATTGTTGAAGAGGATGCTTTTAGAAAATGACGTTGTTCATTCTTAATGAAGGTAAGGAGCGCAGCCATGAATCTCTTTCAACTACACCATCAAGATATGAAAGAAATCCGGGAAATACCGTTTGAGAAAGAAAAAGACATACAGCACCTATGTGAAAAAAATTTAAAGCAATTATTAGGCCTCAAATTCATTGCCTCTGAGTTTCGAGTCGCCGGATTTCGGATTGATACGCTAGCATTTGATGACCAGACGCAATCTTTTGTTATTATTGAATATAAAAACAAGAAACATTCAAGTGTAATAGATCAAGGCTATGCTTATCTGTCCATCATGCTTAATAATAAAGCTGACTTTATTCTTGAACATAATGAAAATCAAGAGAAGCTTTTAAAAAGGAACAGTGTCGATTGGTCACAATCAAGGGTCATCTTTATTTCGCCTGAGTTTACTACACACCAAAAGGAATCCATTAATTTTAGAGATTTGCCGATGGAATTGTGGGAAATCAAAAGGTATGAAAATGACCTGATACAAATGAATCCTATTAGACCAAATGGGGTATCGGGGTCGATAAACACAATTTCGAATCAAAGTGAAGCAATTGAACAAGTGAACAGGGAAATCAAAGTTTTCACAGAAGAAGATCATCTAGTCTGCAAACCTGATGAGGTAATTGGTCTATATCAGCAGTTAAAAGAAGAGATTTTAAATGTAGGTGACAACATATCTGTCAAAGCAACAAAGCTGTATATCGCATTTACTGTTCATAAGCGTAACATGGTAGACGTTCTTCTCTTAAAAAAGGGCTTAAAAATTTGGATAAATGCCAAAATAGGCGAGCTAGATGATCCCATGGATTTATTTAGGGATGTCGCAAACACCGGCCACTGGGGGAACGGTGATTATGAAATTCAAATCAATGATGAAAAACATATCGAATATATCGTTGATTTGGTTAAACAAGTTTATGAGAAAAATAAAGTTTAAGAGCCTTTTCCATATAAAAAGGCTCTTTTCTAATGTGAAACCAATCTTTGCCTGACAACTGATCGATTAAAAGATGAAACGAGATTCCAGCATCCATTGGGAAATTTTCGTTTTCGCAAGCGACGCCCATTCCATTGAAAAAGGATGCCCCGAGTCCGGACATCCTTTCTAGTTTTTTGGGAGATAAGCAGAAATAAATTATTCGAGTTTGCAAATGGTATTTTTCGTTTTCCTGTATGTATAGAGTACGCCGCCTATCGTTATGATTCCCCCGGCCAGTGATAGAAAAGCGGGAACTTCGCCTATCCATACCCATGATATGAAAAGTGTTGCAGCTGGCGTTAAATAAAGCGAAACCGCAGCTTCTGAAGATCCTCTGTGTGAGGTGATATAAGCAAGCGCAAAATATGGGACAACTGTAGGGAGCAATCCTAAATAAACGACACTTGAAGTAGATTGAATGGAAGCATGACAAAGCTCTTCGAATAGCCCGGGTAAAAAGAACAGCATTGGGATGGTTCCTCCCCAAATCGCGTAAGAAACAAAAGGGATAAAACCGTATTTTTGAATGTAGCGCTCTTGAAAAACGAAATAGATGCTCTCACATATCGCGGCCAGTAAAATGAACAACATCCCAGCCGCCGTGTTTTCAAAGTTTCCGGCGCCGAGTGAAATAAGCATGACGCCTAAAAAGCTGATCCCTGATCCGATCCATTTCGCTGCACCAAATCGTTCTGCGAAAAACAGCCTCGCTAACAATGCTGAAAAAATAGGCGTTGTCGTGACCAGGAGACTTGCTACTCCGGCGCTGACCGTTTCCTCGCCTAAATTGAGCAATGTGTGGTAAGCGGAAAAACCTAAAATACCGAGCAGCAAAATGATAGGGATGTCCTTTGCTTCCGGCAGGCGCATCCGAACGGCAGCTGCCAGCAATATTAAAGCCGAAGAACCTGACAGCAGACGAAGCAGTGTGAGATGCTGAGGCGTATAGTCTTCCAGCCCCACTCGAATCCCCGGAAAAGCCGAAGCCCAAAAGCCGATCATCAGGCAGTATGACAACATGATGTACGTCCTCTTATCTTGCATAAATTTCTCAATCTCCTTTTTCAAAAAAACCAACCGGTTTAAATGTGTGTATCCATCTTAATAGACGTTTGGTAAAATGGCTTCAACCAGTTTTGAGAATATAAAGCCAACCACTTATCGATAAAAGGAGATCCATTTATGCCCCGCGTCCCAAAATACAAACAAATCATTCAATTTATAAAAGAGAAGATTGCAAATGGAGAATGGCCGATCGGCACCAAAATTCCGAGTCAGCGTTCATTGGCCAAACATTTCGGTGTGAATAGAAGCACGGTGATTACAGCCTTGGAAGAATTAATAGCAGATGGATTAATAGAAGGCAGAATGGGGAAAGGCACGATCGTTATAAACAATACATGGACATTGTTGGCCAAACATTCGACCCCTGATTGGGATAAATACGTAGCAGCCGGATTCCAGCAGCCCAGCCGGAAAACGGTTCAGGAGATTAATCAATCTGAATCGAATTCAACATTGATACAGCTCAGCAAAGGCGAGCTTTCAAATGAATTGTTTCCGCTGGACATTATGAAGGGGATGATGGAGAAGGTTGCTCATAACATGGATGCCTTTGGATATGAGGAGCCGAAAGGCTATCTTCCTTTAAGAGAGGCGTTGAGCAGCTATTTACAAACGGTCGGCATCCACGCTTCCCCGTCTTCCATCTTAATTGTTTCCGGCGCGCTGCAAGTATTGCAGTTAATCGCAATGGGGCTTTTGCAAAGCGGATCAACCGTTTTTCTTGATCAGCCGTCTTACCTTTATTCGCTGCATGTCTTTCAATCTGCGGGAATGAGGATGGCCGGATTGCAAATGGATGAAGAAGGCCTCATGCCAGAAAGCATCAAGATGACGCCAAACATGCGGACGAGAGCGATTTTGTACACCAATCCTTGTTTTCAAAATCCGACCGGAGTGTTAATGTCCAAAAAGCGGAGGGAAGAGATTCTGGCTTTCAGCGAACAACAGCACCTGCCTATCATTGAAGATGATATATACCGCGAATTATGGATTGATGCCCCGCCACCTGCTCCAATGAAAGCGATGGACAAAAACGGCCGCGTCTTATATATTGGCAGTTTTTCGAAAACGTTGAGCCCGGGATTAAGAATCGGCTGGATCGTCGGCCCGGAGCCGGTCATTGAACGTTTATCAGATATTAAAATGCAGACGGACTACGGCTCGAGTTCACTGTCCCAGAGAGTGGCAGCCGAATGGCTGACATCTGGGTATTATCAGAAACATTTGGAAAACGTCAGAGAACAGCTGAAAATAAGAAGAAACTTTGTGTTGCATGTGTTAGAAACAGAGTTGGAAGGACTCGCGGAATGGAGCGTTCCAGCAGGCGGCTTCTTTATTTGGCTGAAGATTATGCCGCCGGTATCGATGAAAACTCTTTATGCCAAAGCACTTTCAAAAGGAATTCTCTTTAATTCTGGGGCCATATACGGGCAGGAAAGGGGCAATTACATGAGACTGTCATATGCATTTGCTTCCTGTGAAGACCTGAAGAAAGGGATTACGCAATTAAGCGGACTGATTAAAATGCTGTCTGGTTGATGTGAATGTATTGAATGAAAAAATCATTCCAAAATAAATAAATTTTACCTTATTTTTGTTAAACTTAAAAAGGATTTTAAATACATCATAACAGGAGAAACCTCATGCGGAACCCAATTTCAGTTTATTTTTCTTTAGCTCTTGCCATGGCGATCGTCGGGAGTTCGGTTGTTGTCGGCAAGCTGATGGTGAAGACGATTCCGGTGTTTTTGTCGTCGGGCATTCGTTTTTTTATCGCGGCTGCCGTTTTAATGATCTTGCTTTTTTGGATTGAGAAAGGCTTTCCCGCTCTTTCGAAAAAGGATGTTTTTGTTCTTTTGCTGCAGTCTTTTACGGGTGTTTTTCTGTTCAGCGTCTGCATGCTTTACGGGGTTAAGCTGACGACGGGGATGGAGAGCGGCATTATTACGAGCACGACGCCGATGGCTGTCGGTGTTTTGGCTTTCTTCTTATTAAAAGAAAAAATAGAAAAGAGACTGGCCGCCGGCATCGTGCTGGCCGTTATCGGCGTGCTGGCGATCAACCTGTTCGGGGCCGGCGGCCAAGCGGGGAGCTCTTATGCATTGATGGGGAACCTGTTAATCGCGGCCGCGGTGATCGGCGAAGCGATGTTTACGCTGCTGGCAAAATTGTTGTCGCCTCATATTTCCGCATTGGCGATTTCGGCGTTTGTTTCGTTGTTCGGTTTTTTGTTTTTTCTGCCGTTTGCGGTCATTGAGGCTGTCTCGTTTGATTTTAGCGGGCCCGGGCTTCTTGATTGGTCATATGTCCTTTATTATGCGCTGATCGTGACGGTGCTTGCTTTTTACTTGTGGTACAACGGGCGTGACAAAAGTGCCGGCGGGCGTTTCCGGAATTTTCACTTCGGTTCTCCCCGTATCGGCCGTTGTGCTGTCAGGCGTCATTTTGAAGGAGCAATTCACATTCGTTCATTTGATCGGAATCGTGTTTGTGATTGCCGGAATCTTTGTCACAGTTGTGAAGAAGGAGCAGAAGAAAGGCAGCGGAAAACTCGCGTCTTAGGGCGGATTTCCAAAAAAATGTCGTAAATTCGATGCATCAATTTGATGAAATCGCCCGGCCCTGCGTTATAATAGATTTTGTGAATAAAAGATTCAATGTTGAAAGAGAGTGGTTACATCATGGGCCGTAAATGGAACAATATAAAAGAGAAGAAAGCGTCCAAGGATGCGAATACGAGTCGAATCTACGCCAAGTTCGGCCGCGAAATCTATGTGGCGGCAAAGCAGGGAGATCCCGATCCCGAACTGAACCAGAACCTGAAATTCGTGCTAGAGCGCGCCAAAACATACAATGTCCCGAAAGCGATTATTGAGCGGGCGATCGAAAAAGCGAAGGGCGGTTCTGAAGAAAATTACGACGAGCTCCGCTATGAAGGTTTCGGTCCGAACGGAGCGATGGTGATCGTTGATGCGTTGACAAACAACGTCAACCGCACGGCTGCTGATGTGCGCTCCACATTTGGCAAAAACGGCGGAAACATGGGTGTGAGCGGATCTGTCGCTTACATGTTTGATCCGACGGCCGTCATCGGCTTTGAAGGCAAAACGGCTGATGAAACGCTCGAATTATTGATGGAAGCGGATATCGATGTCCGTGATATTTTAGAAGAAGACGATGCAGTGATCGTCTATGCTGAGCCCGATCAGTTCCACGCCGTACAGGAGGCACTGCAAAACGCCGGCATCACTGAGTTCACGGTGGCCGAGCTGACGATGCTCGCGCAAAATGACGTCGCTCTTCCAGAGGATGCGCGCGCACAGTTTGAAAAGCTGATTGACGCGCTGGAAGATTTGGAAGACGTTCAGCAAGTTTACCATAATGTCGATTTAGGGGCGTAAAAAGAAGGCCCGGAAAAAATCGGGAAAGAATAGATAGATGAACAGGACGACAACCTGTTTTGTCTATCTTTTTTTATTGTAAAGTTAACTTGACATCTATTTTTTTGTTAAGTATACTTTACGTATTGTAAACTTTACATTCCCAATGGAGGAAAGATGAAAACGTTAATAAAGGAAAAGCGCACTTCGCTGAACATGACACAAGAAGAACTGGCTAAAAGGCTCAATGTGTCGAGGCAAACGGTGATTTCCCTTGAAAAGGGGAAGTATAAACCTTCACTCGTTCTGGCGCATAAACTGGCTCAAATTTTTGAATGTCTGATTGAAGATTTATTTATTTTTGAGGGGGATGAAAATATTGACTGAAACGATGACAAACACACTGATCGCTTTAGCAGGTTTAGGAATAGGCGTGCTCGGGATCGTCATTGTTTACAGCGTAAACAGACGAATTGGAAAAAAAGAGAGGCTGTTCGATGAACGTCAACAGAAGATTAGTGATCAGGCTAAGGCGCTCTCCTGGAACATTACAATGGCCGCCATTTTAATGGCCTGGGCATTGGTGATCATTTTCCAAGGGATATCCTTTTCATTTTTCCTAATAACAGGTTTATATATCCTGCAATGCTTATCAATGCTGATCACAACCGTTTACCTTGCGCAGAAAAACTAAGATGATGCTGTTCCCCTTGTATCCGGATTTTACCGATTTATCGGTAAAATCTTTTTTTATATCCAAAAGACCCATAAGATTGAATTTTCTTGAAAGACTGCCGATACATAAGATGTAGTCTAACTTTTCCCAAAACTGTTTGATAGGAGATGGACTGAATGATTCAAATAACTGACCTCAACCGTCAATACATAGGAGGGGAATGGAGAGACGGCCAAAGTGAAAGCGTGTTGGCCGACCTGAATCCTTTTACCCATAAAACGATTACCTCTTTTCGGAAAGCGACGCGAGAGGATGTCGATGCGGCGTACAAAGCTGCGCTTGAGGCGAAAAAGAAATGGGATGGCGTCAATCCCTATGAAAAAAGGGCAATTTTAGAAAAAGCCGCGGCTTATATTGAAGACAATAAAGAAGCGATTGTGTTCCTCATTATGGAGGAGCTTGGCGGAACACGGCTGAAAGCGGCTTTTGAAATCGATCTTGTCGTCAATTTGATCAAAGAAGCGGCAGGCTTCCCGCTCAAAATGGAAGGAAAAATTCTCCCTTCACCGGTTGATGGGAAAGAAAATCGGATATACCGGATTCCGGCGGGAGTGGTCGGTGTCATCAGTCCGTTCAACTTTCCGTTCTTTTTATCTGTAAAATCGGTTGCGCCCGCGCTTGGCGCCGGGAACGGCGTTGTTTTAAAGCCACATGAAAAAACACCGATTTGCGGCGGCACGCTGATTGCGAAGATTTTTGAAGAAGCCGGTCTGCCGGGGGGACTTCTGAATGTCGTCGTCACAGATATCGGGGAAATCGGCGACAGCTTCGTTGAGCACCCGATTCCGAGAATCATCTCGTTTACCGGGTCAACGAAGGTCGGCAGCTATATCGGGCAGCTGGCAATCAAACATTTCAAAAAACCGCTGCTTGAACTCGGCGGAAACAGCGCATTGATCGTTCTCGAGGATGCGGATTTGGAATACGCCGTCAATGCCGCGGCTTTCAGCCGCTTCACACATCAGGGGCAAATTTGCATGTCAGCCAACCGGATTCTTGTTCAAAAAGTAGTGTATTCGAAATTTTTAAAGCTGTTTAGTCAAAAAATCTCCGGGTTAAAAACGGGTGATCCGCTGGATCCTGAAACTGTTATCGGCCCTGTCATTAATGAACGCCAAGCTGAACATTTAAGAAAATCGATTGAAAAAGGCATCGAAGAAGGCGCCACACCGTTTCTAAAAGGCGATATTAAAGGCAATCTCGTCGAGCCGACGATTCTTGCGGATGTCACGCCTGACATGTCTGTCGCCAAGGAAGAGCTGTTCGGCCCGGTTGTATGCGTCATGCCGTTTGAGACCGAAGCAGAAGCGGTTGAGATCGCGAATGACACTTCGTTCGGACTGAGCGGAGCCGTACACACGGGAAATGTGGAGCGCGGCGTTGCCATCGCAAAGCAAATCGAGACGGGTATGATCCATGTCAATGACACGACGATCAACGATGAGCCGCATGTCGCTTTCGGCGGTGAAAAGCAATCGGGGATCGGAAGGTTGAACGGAGAGTGGAGCCTTGACGAATTTACGACATTAAAATGGATTTCCGTCCAGCACCAAAAAAGGATTTTTCCATATTAAGAGGAGGATTTGATACATGAATGAAGCAGTAAAAACGGACATCCACCCGCTGCTGGATGCTTTTGTGAAAGTGGCGCCGTTTCTGAATCAGCTGATCCAGGACGATGTGACAGTGGGGATTTATGATACTGAAAAGCTGATCGTCAACATCCCGGGAAAGACATTTTCCCTTGATGTCAAAGCGGGTGATCCTTTGCAGGAAGGCGATATTATTACAGACGCCATCCGCCAAAACAAAAAGAAAGTAAGCATGGTGCCTAAGGAGCTGTTCGGCTTCCCTCTTGCGGCAAGAGCGATCCCGCTCCACGACGAGAACGGAAGGGTTATCGGCGGAGTCGGGCTCGGCACGAGTCTTGAAAAATCAGATCAGCTTCACCGCGTCGCGGAAAGCCTGTCGGTCATCGTCGAGCAGACGGCCTCAGCCATTCAGGATATCGCCGAATCTGTCAGCGGATTTTCCGGACAAATGTCCGACATTTCCAAGCAGGCGAAAGAAGTCAGCGAAAGCGCCGGAGAAATCGAGAAAATTTCAGTCACCGTAAAAGGCATTTCAGATCAAAGCAACCTGCTCGGACTGAATGCGGCGATTGAAGCGGCGAGAGCCGGTGAATCAGGAAAAGGGTTCTCCGTTGTCGCCGACGAAATCCGCAAGCTTGCGACACACTCAAAAGAAAACGTCGGTCAGATTGACCAAATCACGAAGAAAATCCACGCGTTATTGAAAGACCTTGAGCATTCGATCGAAGTCATCAATGAACATACGAGCGACCAGGCCGCCGGCGTTGAACAAATTTCCGCCACCATGCAGGAAATCAGCAGCAACGCGCAAAATCTCGCCAAGATGGCGGAACATCATTTTGAAGACTAGAACATTCACAGGCCCGCCGGCAAAATCGGCGGGCTTTTCTCATATTTTCAATTATTAAAATTTTATTTTAAATTTTTTAGAGGAATTTTCCCCGGGCGAAGCGAAAGTGATGGATGGGAAATCGCTTTCAAAGGGGGAAGGGGTAAATGAGAGTATATACACCGACTAAACTGACCGGATTGTTATTGGGGCCGATCAGTTTTTTGCTGATTCTCGGCTTGATACCGGAAGCTGAGCTGGCTTACGCGCCGCGGATCATTCTTGCGGTTACAGCTTGGACGGCCGTCTGGTGGATTACAGAAGCCGTACCGATTCCGGCGGCATCGCTGTTGCCAATCATTTTGCTGCCGACATTAGGCGGTTTAGATATGGAAACGACGGCCAAAGCATACGGCGATCCGATTGTGTTTATGTATATGGGGGGATTTATCATTGCGATTGCCATCGAAAAATGGAACCTCCATAAACGGATGGCCTTGCATATTTTGAAGCGGATCGGAGCTGAAAGCCATCGGATCGTGCTCGGCGTGATGGCGGCGACGGCGTTTTTATCGATGTGGATTTCGAATGCAGCCACCGCTTTGATGATGCTTCCCGTAGCGCTTGCAGTTATTAAAGAAGTGCAGGAAAAAGAAATTTTAAAAGGCGAATCGCTGCAGAAGTTCAGCAAAAGCATTTTGCTGGCTGTCGCGTATGCGGCTTCGATCGGCGGACTTGCCACATTGGTCGGTTCCGTGCCGAATGCGGTCTTTGCCGCGATGTCGAAACAGATGCTCAATCATGAAATTATGTTTTTTGAGTGGTTTTTATTCGGGTTCCCGGTTTCCGTTCTGTTTCTTGCCATTTTATATGTTTATTTAACGAAAATTAAATTTAAAGTGAGCGCCTTTCAAGGGAAAAAACCTGATTTTATCGATCATGATTTAAAGGCGCTTGGCGCAATGACGAGGGAAGAAAAATCGGTTTTTACCGTTTTTTTGTTAACCGCATGTTTGTGGATGTTCAAATTCATCCTGCCATTTCAAATTTCAGATACGTCGATCGCGATTTTCGGAGCGGTTCTGCTGTTTTTAATGCCGAGTACAAAGGATGAACGGATCTTGGAATGGAAGGATATGCAGTCGTTGCCATGGGGGCTGCTTCTGTTGTTTGGAGGCGGCTTGTCGCTTGCGGCCGGTTTTTCGGCGACCAATCTGACGGCGTGGATCGGCGGCAAGCTCAAGCTGTTGGAAGGCCACCCTTACTTATTCGTGCTGATTATTTTGACGGCTGCGATTTTATTTATGACCGAAATCATGTCTAATACAGCTGTCGCCAATATGGTGATCCCGATGACGATCGGTCTTGGCGCCGCGCTTCAAGTCGAGCCGTACGGACTGATGGCGGCAGCTGCGCTTGCTTCATCGTGCGCCTTTATGCTTCCGATCTCCACCCCGCCGAATGCAGCCGTCTTCAGCTCCAATCTGTTGACGATCAAGGATATGGTCAGGGCGGGCTTTTGGCTCAATATCGCAGGTGTCGTTTTGATTGTAATCAGCGTTTATTTCTGGCTTCCGGCTGTCTTTCTATAATGTCTGCGAAAAAGCTCTCACTAGTTTTCTTGCATCATCTGCATTAAAATAAGGTTATGACATTACGTTAGGATTGGTAGACAGATGAGCATTTTTAAAGCGGAAGGTTTATATAAAACTTACGGAGATAAAACATTATTTGACCATATATCGTTCCATATCGAAGAAAACGAACGGATCGGCTTGATCGGACCGAACGGAACGGGAAAAAGCAGTTTGCTGAAAGTGATCGCCGGCCATGAATCGACCGAAGAAGGAGACATCACCAAGCCCGGCAGCCTCCATATCGAGTACTTGGATCAAGATCCTGATCTGGACGGCTCTGAAACTGTACTTGAGCACATTTATTCGGGAGATTCCGTGATGATGCGGACGATGAGGGCGTATGAGCAGGCGCTTCAGGAGCTGAATGCGTCGCCTGATGATCCGAAGAAGCAGGAAAACCTGCTGGCGGCACAGGGAAAAATGGACGAACATGGCGCCTGGGACGCGAATACGGCGGCAAAAACGATTTTGACGAAGCTTGGCGTCGCGGATGTGGCAAAAGAAGTGAGTTCCCTTTCCGGGGGGCAAAAAAAGCGGGTTGCGATCGCGAAAACATTGATTCAGCCTGCTGACCTCCTCATTTTGGATGAGCCGACAAACCACCTTGACAATGAAACGATCGAATGGCTTGAAGGCTATTTGAGCGGGTATCCGGGCTCTGTCGTCCTCGTCACCCATGACCGCTATTTTTTAAACCGGGTGACCAACAGGATCTATGAGCTGGATCGCGGGCACCTATACACATACAAAGGGAACTACGAAGTGTTTTTGGAAAAGCGGGCCGAAAGAGAAACGCTCGCCGAACAAAGCGAAACGAAACGGCAAAACCTTCTCAGAAGGGAGCTTGCTTGGCTGAGAAGGGGAGCCAAAGCCCGTTCGACAAAACAAAAAGCAAGAATTCAGCGAGTGGAGGAACTGAAAGAACAGGACGCGCCTGAAACCGGCTCTGCCCTTGATTTCGCCATCGGCTCCCACCGTCTCGGCAAGCAGGTAATTGAAGCGGAAGGTGTTGACATCAGCCGCGGCAGCAATCAGCTTGTCCGTTCATTCGATGAACTGATTGTGCCGGGGGACCGGATCGGCATCATCGGACCGAACGGGATCGGCAAAACAACGCTTTTAAACGCGCTTGCCGGGCGCGTCAAGCCTGACGGAGGGCAGATTACGATCGGTCAGACTGTAAGAATCGGCTACTATACACAGGATCACAGCGAAATGAACGATGCGCTGCAGGTCGTCGAATACATCAAGGAGACGGCTGAGGTCGTCAAAACGGCCGACGGACAAGTGGTTACAGCTGAGCAGATGCTGGAAAGGTTCCTCTTTCCGCGGAGCATGCAGCGCAACTTGATTCGCAAGCTGTCAGGCGGAGAAAAGAGGCGCCTTTATCTCTTGAAAGTGCTGATGGAGGAGCCGAACGTCCTGTTCCTCGATGAGCCGACAAACGATCTTGATACCGAGACGCTCGGAGTGCTGGAAGACTATTTGGAGCAGTTTCCCGGCGTTGTCGTGACCGTTTCCCATGACCGCTATTTCCTAGACCGTGTCGTCGACAGGCTGCTTGTATTTGAAGGAGGCGGAAACGTTTCGCGTTTTCAAGGTTCCTACAGCGAATATATGGAGAAGCAAAAGGAGTCCAGTCGTCAAAAGCCGTCGCCAGAAACCGCCGAACCTGTCAAACCTGAGAAAAAGAAAAGGAAGAAGCTGTCTTATAAAGATCAGCTGGAATGGGACGGCATCGAAGATAGAATCGCCGGTCTGGAAGAAAAGCATAAACGGCTTGAGGAAGAAATCGCCGCAGCCGGCAGCGACTTCGCCAAAATCCAGACATTGATGGAAGAGCAGGCGCAAACAGCCGCAGAGCTCGAAGCGGCAATGGAGCGCTGGACCGAGCTGTCGCTGTTGATCGAAGAGCTTGAACAATCGTAAGTGAGACTGCCGGGAAATCCCGGCGGTTTTGATGTGGAAAAAAGGAGCGCGAACAAATATGCCTTTTGAAGAATTGCTCAGCTGTCTGCTGATGGCCGCATGATGTGTTCTCTTGTTTGTAAAAGCAATGGGTTACCGCAAAGAAAACAGAAGAGGCTTAATGGCGTCCTTTATGATATTCAGCATCGTCTGCTTGATCACGCTCATCATTAAAATTCCTGTTCATTGATAAAAGCTCGGCCATTCTTTCGGCCGAGCTTTTTAACATTTGGAAAACGACAGCCGCGCCACGGCATCGTGCAAGTGAATCGATTCTTCGTTCCGGCATTCGATCTCAAAGGCGGAGATCCAGTCCATTTCGTATAAGTCAGCAGCTGTTAAGCGGATGACGTCTTCTACAAATCTTGGATTTTCATAAGCTTGTTCAGTCACTCTTTTTTCGTCGGGCCTTTTTAAGACGGGATGGAGCTTTGCGCTTGCGTTCGTTTCCGCTGCGGCAAGAAGCTCGCTTTTAAAATCTTCCGGCATCTCCGCCTGTGCATCGATATGCGCGGTGATCTTGATTATGCCGCGCTGGTTATGGGCGCTGTATTCGCTGATTTCTTTTGAACACGGGCAGAGCGTCGTCACATGGGCGGTGATGCCGGCGGTTTGCGAAAAGCCTTTGTTTTCATGATAAGAGACTGTCATATGGATATCGGCGTGCATCAGTCCGGACAATTTGGTTTCCGGGCTGAGGCGTTCGAAATACCATGGAAAACTGACGGAGACGGATGCGCTTTGCTGTTCCATATTGTCGGCTAAATCCTTTGCAAAATCTTTCAGTGTATGGAAGTCAACCGTCCAGTTTGCTTCGTAATAGCGCTGCAGCTGTTCTGTCAGGCGGCTCATATTGATTCCTTTGCGGTCGCGTGCAAGGCTCGTCGTAAAGGAAAAAGTGCCGATCGTCGTTTGTGTAAACGGCTTGAGCGAGGATGCAATCAAAATCGGATGCGAAACGTTTGAGACACCGACATGGTCAATGTCAAAAAAATAGTCGTTCGGTGTATTTTGAATATCCTTCATCTGTTCTTTATCGGTCGGTTTTATTCCTTTCACGGCTTCGACAGATCCGAAGCGGCGGTGGCGTTCGGGTTTTGCGGGCAAATGCAGTTTGCGTTCCATTGATGAGACCCCTTTCTGTAGTAAATCGAAATAGTTCCTATTTATTTTGAGGCAATGCTGTGATAAAATCAAGTGGTCATGTCTAAAGCATGTAATTTAAATCGAAATGATTTCGTTTAGGGAGTGGTTGTTTTGCAGCATAGCGAAATCGTCATTGTTGGTGCGGGACCCGCAGGTATTGGGATGGGGATCGTTCTGAAAAAACTCGGTTTTCAATCGTTTACGATTTTGGAAAAAGACCGTACAGGAGCTTCATTCCGAAGCTGGCCTGAAGAAATGAAACTGATAACACCGTCCTTTACCGGGCAGGGATTCGGAGCATTGGATTTAAATGCTGTTGCTCCGGGAACATCCCCTGCTTTTACTTTTCACCGCGAGCACTTGAGCGGGCGGGAGTATGGAGATTATTTGGCGCTTTTGGCCGATCATTTTCAGCTTCCAATTCAAGAAGGCACATCGGTTCGCAGCGTTCATAAAGACGACGGCGGTTTTTCAGTTGAAACTAATAAAGGCATGATGAAGGCCAAAGACGTCATTTGGGGAGCCGGTGAATTCCAATTCCCGAAATATTCGTTTCATGGTGCAGAGATTGGCATCCACAACAGCAAGGTCGTCAGGTGGAGCCAATTTGAAAAAGCCCATTATTACGTGGTAGGCGGCTATGAAAGCGCAATGGATGCGGCGGTTACACTGGCGTCCTATGGCAGCGATGTGACGGTTGTGATGCCGAATTCGCTCCGCGAAAACGCTGAAGCCGATCCAAGCCGGTCGCTTTCACCTTACACATGGGAGCGTTTAGAAGATGCGTATGAAAAAGGGAAGGTTCATTTTTTGGAAAAAGCCGTTGTTGAAAAACTGGCGAAAAACGGACCAGCATACGATTTATATTTGTCAGACGGGAGAAAAATCCGCTCGGAAACACGGCCGATTATCGCGACAGGCTTTCATTCCGGCGCAAAACAAATCGAGCATTTGTTTGAATGGGGAAAGAACGGCAAGCCGCTTTTAACGAATGAAGACATGTCGACCGTGACGGACGGTCTTTATTTAATCGGGCCGAGCGTTCAGCACCAAAACGCCGTCTTCTGTTTCATTTATAAATTCAGGCAGCGATTCGCCGTCATCGCTGAGCATTTGTTGAAAAAACGAAAGTTTTCGATCGATGAACAGGTGTTGACAGAATACAGGGAAAATCAAATGTTTCTCACGGATTTGAGCTGCTGTGAGGTGCAGTGTGAATGCTGAAAGAGCCAACGCGGCGGCAGCGCATGCTCTTCATCGGACTCGAATCGGTCGGAAAAACAACGCTTTTTTCGGCGATCACTGATCAGAAAGCAGGCGAAGCAGCCAATGTGAAAGGATCGACGATCTTTGCGGCTGAACGGGAGATCACAAGCCTTCCGGGCTGGCAAGCCATTGATACACCGGGCATTCGGGAGAATGACAGCGTGTCGAAAAGAGCGCTAACAAAAGAGATCGAAAAGGCCGATGAGGTGGTTGCCGTCTTGCGCGGCACCCATTTTTCTGAAGAGCTGAACGCGGTCTTGGAGCTGATTCCGCCGGATGCCCGGCGCGTCTGCTTTATCGTTACGTTTCAGGATAAAATGACGGACGCTATGCGCCGGACGCTTTCTGAGCAAGTGGCCAAGCACAGTCTCCCGGTCCTGCTGGTTGATACGAGAACCGTGACAGACGATAAAAAAGAGCGGATCATCGCTTTTTTAAGCAAAGAGGCTGAATTTCATCCGCTCAAACGGAGGCGGATGAAACAGATTGAACTTGAAAGTGTGGCTGTTCAGCAGTTTTTGTTTCATCGTCCCGTAGCGGGGCCTGTTGTGAGCACTGCACTTTTATGTTTGTTATTTATGGCGCCGATCGTATTGGCTTATCATACATCAGAGTGGATGCAGCAATACGCGGACAAATGGGTGGTTGAACCGCTCCAAAATGCGGTCGGAGGCTTGCCGTCATGGCTGAGCGCGGCATTGGCCGGGAATTATGGCCTGTTATCCCTCGGCATTTACTCGTTTGTTTGGGCGTTTCCTGTCGTTTTGTTTATGTCTGTAGCGAATGCGGCAGCAGATGATTCGGGTTTAAAGGACCGGATCGTCGATTCATTGGACCCGCTGATGCGGAAGATCGGTCTGAACGGCCGTGATTTAGTTCCGCTTTTGACCGGATTTGGCTGCAATGTCGTTGCCGTTCAGCAGACGCGGTCGTGCAGCATGTGTACGAGAAAGCGTTGTGTATCATTTATTTCTTTCGGATCAGCGTGCAGCTACCAAATCGGCGCGACGCTGTCGATTTTCCATGCTGCGGGAAGGGAGTGGCTGTTTATTCCTTACCTCGCTGTTCTTGTTGCAGCAGCGGCCGCTCATAACCGGATATGGTATCGCATCGATCAGAAATGGGCCGCTTACTTTGAGCACCGGCAAACGTTTTTGCAGATGCCGTCCTGGAAAGGAATCGTCTTTCGAGTAAAAGAAGTGCTTCAGCAATTTATCTTTCAGGCGATGCCGATCTTTCTCATCATTTGCCTGGCGGCGACAGTATTGAATGAACTCGGTGTCATCCGTCTTGTGACATTGCTTGTCTCGCCTGTTTTAAGCCTGTTCGGTGCTCCGGAAGATGCGGCGCCGGGCCTTGTTTTTTCTCTGATCAGGAAAGACGGCATTCTCTTGTTCAATGAAGGGAATGGAGCGCTTCTTGATGTGCTGCCGGGGGCAACGCTCTTTCTGCTCATTTACTTGGCATCAACCTTTACTCCATGCATGGTGACGGTTTGGACAATTGCCAAGGAACTGGGGATGAAAACGGCGGCAGCCATTATGGGAAAACAGATGGCCACTTCAGTCGTTTCGGTTTTGATCATCATGATCATCTGGAAGCTGACGCTTTGCATTTTTAAATAAATTGTGGTGAAATAAAATATAAATCGTAATAATTACGATTTGATAAGAGGAAGGAGAATGAAAAAATGAGTAAAAAGATTCCTGTAACAGTATTAAGCGGATACCTGGGGGCGGGTAAAACGACGCTGCTGAATCACATATTGCAAAACCGCCAAGGGCTGAAAGTCGCCGTTATCGTTAATGACATGAGCGAAGTCAACATTGACGCCGGGCTTGTCAAGCAAGGCGGCGGCCTGTCGAGGACGGATGAAAAGCTGGTTGAAATGTCAAACGGCTGCATTTGCTGCACACTCAGAGAGGATTTGCTTGTTGAAGTCGAAAAACTGGCGAAGCAAGGAAATATTGATTATATCGTGATCGAATCGACTGGTATCAGCGAACCGATCCCGGTCGCTCAGACGTTCTCTTATATCGACGAAGAATTGGGTATTGATTTGACCCGCTTCTGCCGCTTGGACACAATGGTCACGGTTGTCGACGCCAATCGTTTTTGGCACGATTTTCAGTCGGGGGACAGCCTGCTGGACCGGAAAGAGGCTGTCGGTGAAGAGGATGAACGCGACATCGCCGATCTGCTCATCGATCAAATCGAGTTTTGCGATGTGCTGATTTTGAATAAATGCGACCTTGTCTCCGAGGAAGATTTAGAAAAGCTTGAGAAAGTGCTGAAAACGTTGCAGCCTAAAGCAAACATCATCAGAGCGGTCAAAGGAGAGGTCGATCCGAAGGTCATCTTAAACACCGGTCTCTTCAATTTTGACGAAGCAAGCGGTTCAGCAGGATGGATCAGGGAATTAAACCAAGGACACCACCAGCATACGCCAGAGACTGAGGAATACGGAATATCTTCGTTTGTATACGAAGCGCGCCGTCCTTTTCATACAGAGCGGTTTTATAATTGGATTCATTCGCTGCCGGAAAACGTCGTCAGGGCGAAAGGAATCGCCTGGTGTGCGACGCGCAACAGCCTTGCCCTTTTGATGTCGCAGGCGGGTCCTTCCGTGTCGCTGGAACCGATCTCTTATTGGGTGGCTGCGCTGTCCAAGCCGGAACAGGAACAAATCCTCAGTCAGAACCCTGAGCTATTAAAAGAATGGAATGAAGAATTCGGAGACCGTCACACAAAGCTCGTCTTTATCGGACTGGATCTGTCGCCGTCTGAAATTACCGCCGAAGCGGATCGATGCCTTTTGACAGATTCGGAGATGGCGGACGACTGGTCGCTTTTATCTGACCCGTTCGATTGGCAGATTGAAAGAGCTAGATAAGCAAATTTATAAGACAAAAGAGAGAAATCTCTTTTGTCTTTTTTTATTTTTAACAAACCGGTGTTTTGTACACCGTGTTGACATATCAGGAAAGGAATACTAATATTTTATTGTAATGTTAACTTAAATTATTTTTGGGTTAACATATGAGTTCGGTGTTTGAAGGGGGGATGAAAGCATGAAGGGGGAAGCGTATTACAGTGTGAGAATGAGAGCCTCCGAGAACGGTCCCCATGAAGAGGGGGGAAAACACATATCCGGAGGAGAGCGGCTTGCGCCTTTCATCGGTTTAAAGGATGCCGTCAGCGATTTATTGGAAAAAGCATTGTCTCATTCGCGGGGCAAGCCGGACTTTATGCAAATTCGGTTCGATCTTGTAAACGAACCGATAAAGCTTGTTCAACCTTTGCGCATTAAAACGAATGAAACGGAATCAGCGGAAGAAGGACAAGCGCTTGCCCGTGAGCTGATCAGCCGCGCCGGCGTACCGGAAAACGCAGTTGACAAAGCGTTTCAAGGCATTGCCGAATACTCGGATGTAAGGGGCGCCGTTTTGTTTGACATTCATTCAGGCCGGCGGATTGACGAAAGAAAGCAAAAAGGAGTGCGCGTCTCACGGCTCGATTGGCCGGAAGCCGATTTTCAAAGATGGGCCGCTTCGTGCGGAATGCCGCCAAATCCGCGGTTAAAAGAGGCGCTTGCCATCGCTTCAAAGGTATGTGAGCACCCGACCGTCGTCGCCGAATTATGCTGGTCAGATGACCCTGATTACATAACGGGCTATGTCGCCGCTAAAAAGCTGGGTTACCAGCGGATTACAAAGATGAAAGAGCATGGAGACGAAAGCGGGTGCCGGATTTTTTTTGTTGATGGATTAGCAGATGTAAAGAGCTGTATAGACGATTTGGAAAAACAGCCTGTATTCATTCGGTCGGGAGGTAAATCATGAATCAATCATTCGTTGAAAAAAGCAAACAATTTCTTTGGCTGCCTTTTACCCAAATGAAAGACTATGACGAAAACCCGCTGATCATCGAAAGCGGGGAAGGCATCAAGCTGAAAGATATCGACGGCAGGGAGTACTACGACGGATTTTCTTCAGTATGGCTCAATGTCCATGGCCATCGCAAGAAGGAACTGGATGAGGCCATCAAAAAACAGCTTGGCAAAATCGCTCATTCAACATTGCTGGGGATGACAAATGTTCCGGCGACAGAGCTTGCCGAGGTGTTAATCAAGATCACGCCGGAAAATCTGACGCGTGCTTTTTATTCGGACAGCGGCGCTGCAGCAATGGAAATCGCGCTGAAGATGGCCTTTCAATATTGGAAAAACATCGGCAAGCCGGAGAAACAAAAATTCATTTCGATGAAAAACGGCTATCACGGCGATACGATCGGCGCTGTCAGCGTCGGTGCGATCGAGCTCTTCCACCATGTATACGGGCCGCTTATGTTTGAAAGCTTTAAGGTGAACGTTCCTTACGTATACCGCTCGAAAAGCGGCAACCCGGACGAGTGCCGCGATGAATGTCTCGCAGAACTTGAACAACTCCTGAGCGAGCGGCACGATGAGATCGCCGCGCTGTCGGTCGAATCGATGGTCCAAGGGGCATCAGGGATGATCGTGATGCCTGAAGGATATTTGGCAGGCGTTCGGGAGCTTTGTACGAAATATGACGTTTTAATGATTGTCGATGAAGTGGCAACAGGATTTGGCCGAACCGGGAAAATGTTTGCCTGTGAGCATGAACGTGTTCAGCCTGACTTGATGGCGGCTGGAAAGGCCATTACCGGAGGCTATTTGCCGATCGCCGTCACTTTTGCGACAGAGGAAATTTATCAGGCATTTTATGATGACTATGACAAACTCAAAACGTTTTTCCACGGCCATTCGTATACGGGGAACCAGCTGGGATGTGCCGTTGCTTTGGAAAATTTGCGCCTGTTCGAATCGGAAAAAATCGTCGCTCAAGTTGCCGAAAAGTCGAAAATACTGGAATCGCTCTTTCATGATCTGGCAGCGCTCCCTCATGTCGGCGACATCCGTCAGCTCGGTTTTATGAGCGGGATCGAGCTCGTTCAGTCGAAGGAAACGAGGCAGCCTTATCCGCCTGAAGAGCGAATCGGATACCGGGTGTCTTTGAAAATGAGAGAGCTTGGCATGCTGACGAGGCCGCTCGGGGATGTTGTCGCATTTCTTCCTCCGCTTGCCAGCACCGCCGATGACCTGCGCGCCATGGTGTCCATTATGAAAGAAGCGATTCAAGAGGTTACAGGCCGTGCACATTGACGTATGGCTCAGCAGCCGGCTCGCAAAGATGAAGGCAGCCGGGCTTTACCGCTCGCTTAAACTGCCTCAAGCTGAACGTACAAATTGGGCGTCAAACGATTATTTGGGCCTCGCGAACGACAAACGGCTGATTCACGCCGCAGAAACGGCGCTCCGCAGCTTTGGAGCCGGAAGCACAGGAGCAAGGCTGACGTCCGGCAATACCGCATGGCATGAAAAACTTGAGCGGAAAATCGCCGGTTTTAAGCAGACAGAAGCGGCTCTCTTGTTTTCAAGCGGATATTTGGCAAATGTCGGCGTGCTTTCATCTTTGCCTGAGATAGGAGACGTCATATTAAGCGATCAATTGAACCACGCCAGCATCATCGACGGCTGCCGTCTTTCAAAAG
The DNA here is from genome assembly GCF_001969855.1 of Bacillus haynesii. Lineage (GTDB taxonomy): Bacteria > Bacillota > Bacilli > Bacillales > Bacillaceae > Bacillus > Bacillus haynesii. The sequence goes on along the minus strand of NZ_MRBL01000006.1, from coordinate 32,830 downwards.
CTGATACGGTTGTTTACCGTCACACGGATATGAATGATCTTGAAGAAAAGCTCCGCGCCGCACAGAGGCGTACACGCCGCTTTATTGTGACAGACGGCGTGTTCAGCATGGACGGCACGATTGCGCCGCTTGACGAAATCATGCTGCTCGCCAAGCGGTACCGGGCCTTTGTCATCGTTGATGATGCCCACGCAACAGGGGTTTTGGGAGAGGCCGGCAGGGGAACGAGCGAGTTTTTCGGCGTCTCTCCCGATGTAGTCATCGGCACGTTAAGTAAAGCTGTAGGCGCAGAAGGCGGCTTTGTGGCGGGCTCTAAAACATTGATCGATTTTTTGCTGAATCATGCGAGAACGTTTATCTTTCAAACGGCTGTCCCGCCCGCAAGCTGTGCGGCGGCATGCAGGGCTTTTGACATCATCGAAGACAGCCGGGCTAAACGCCGGCTATTGCAATCATCGGTGAACATGATTAAACGGGGTCTGGAGGATATCGGGCTTACGGTCAACGGAGAAGGTACACCGATTATCCCTGTTATGATCGGAGAGCCTCAAAAAGCCGTTCTGATTGCAAACGGCCTGAAGGAAAAGGGAATTGATGCCCCGGCCATCCGCCCGCCGACTGTTGCAGAAGGAGAGAGCCGGATCAGGCTGACCGTCACCGCAGATCGCAGGTTGAGAGATATTGAAGATCTATTAGAGGGGTTTAAATTAATGGGAAGAGAGTTGAACTTGGTGAAATGAAGGGTTTTTTTGTAACGGGAACAGATACGGGAGTCGGGAAGACGTTTGTCGCTTGCGGTCTTGCCGCTTTGTTGAAAGAGCAGCATGTTGATGTCGGCGTGTTTAAGCCGTTTTTGAGCGGCGAGCTCACTAGCGTTCCGCAGAGTGATACAGCTCTTTTGAAGAACATGTCTGAAACGTCTCTTACTAATGAAGAGGTTACGCCTTTTGTATTTAAAGAGCCGCTTGCACCTTACACAGCTGCGAAGCTCGAAGGGAGGACCGTCGGGCTGGAAGATGCCGTGAACCATTGGAAAAAGATAAAGGATCGGCACGATTGCTTCATCGTTGAAGGGGCAGGCGGGATTGCGGTCCCGCTCGGAGAGGATTATTTCGTCAGCGACTTGATCAAAGCGCTCGATTTGCCCGCTGTCATTGTGGCGCGTCCCAATCTCGGAACGATCAACCATACGTATTTAACCGTCCAATACGCAAAACAAATGGGGATACGCGTGATCGGCATCGTGATCAACGGCATCAGCAGCCGGCCCGGACTTGACGAACAGACGAATCCGGACATGATTGAAAGGTTTTGCGGTGTGCCGCTCCTTGGCGTTACACCGAAGCTTGAAGACGCTTCACCAACACAAATTCAACACATGATCAAGGATCATGTCGATGTTTCCTTGATTATGAATCAAATGCAAATGGGGGCAGAAAAATGAATCAGTGGATGGAACTTGCAGAACGTGTGCTGGATGGCGGGGAAGTAACAGAAAAAGAGGCGCTTTCCATCTTGGAATGTCCGGATGACGAAGTTCTCCTGCTTATGCATGCCGCTTTTCAAATCAGAAAACGTTACTACGGAAAAAAAGTAAAGCTCAATATGATTATGAATGCAAAATCCGGCCTTTGTCCGGAAAACTGCGGCTACTGCTCGCAGTCTTCGATATCAAAAGCGCCGATCGACAGCTACCGGATGGTCGACAAAACGACCTTGCTTGAAGGTGCAAAGCGTGCACACGATTTAAATATCGGAACATACTGCATCGTGGCGAGCGGCAGAGGCCCGTCCAACAGAGAAGTCGATCAAGTGGTCGGCGCCGTTAAAGAAATTAAAGAAACGTACGGTTTAAAAGTCTGCGCATGCCTTGGACTGCTAAAGCCCGAGCAGGCCGAGCGGCTGAAGGAAGCCGGAGTGGACCGGTACAATCACAACATCAATACATCAAAAAGCAACCATTCAAACATTACAACGTCCCATACGTATGATGACAGGGTGAACACCGTGGAAACAGCCAAAAAATCCGGGATGTCCCCATGCTCGGGCGTCATCGTCGGGATGAAAGAGACGAAGCAGGATGTCGTCGATATGGCGAAAAGCTTAAAGGCGCTTGATGCCGACTCGATTCCGGTTAATTTTTTGCATGCGATCGACGGGACTCCGCTGGAAGGGGTCAATGAATTGAATCCGCTTTATTGTTTAAAGGTTTTGGCGTTGTTCCGCTTTATCAACCCGACAAAGGAAATCCGCATTTCAGGGGGGCGCGAAGTCAACCTCCGCTCCTTGCAGCCGTTGGGGCTGTATGCCGCCAATTCGATCTTTGTCGGAGACTATTTAACAACGGCAGGACAGAATGAAACAGAGGACCATAAGATGCTCCATGATTTAGGATTTGAAGTCGAATCGGTGGAAGAAATGAAAGCCAGTTTACAGCGGTAACACGGGGGAGATATAACATGACGACAGAGCTGCACGAGGCAGGGCCGAGCCTGAAATCGGATTCGGATTTTTGGAGAGATCCATATCTGTTTTACGATAAACTGCGGTCCGTTCATTCTGTATATAAAGGAACCGTTTTAAAGCATCCGGGCTGGTATGTCACCGGATATGAAGAAGCGGCAGCGATTTTAAAGGACGCGGCATTTAAAAACCGCGTTCCGCTCCCTGAAGCTTCTACTAAATATGAACAACTTCAGCGATTGCAGCGAAATATGATGCTGTTTCAAAATGAGTCCGGCCATAAGCGGATGCGGACGATTGTCGGCAAAGAATTCATGCCGCAGCAGGCGGCAACTTTCCGCTCTGTTATAGAAGAAACCGTCCATGAATTGCTCGATCAGCTTGAAAACAAGAAGACGGCGGACATGGTATCGGAATTCGCTTTTCCTTTGGCAAGCCTTATCATTGCCGGCATGCTCGGCGTCCCGGCAGAGGAAAGGTACCAATTCAGGCAATGGACGGCGGATCTCATTCAAACAATCGATTTGACCCGTACACGAAAGGAGCTGGCAAAAGGCGGTGATACCGTTGTCAAGCTGACGGCTTATTTTAAAGATTTAATTGAAAAGCGAAAAGCTCATCCTTCAGAAGACCTGATCAGCACATTCGCCGGTCATGATCAGCTTGCCGAAGAAGAAGTGCTTGCGACGTGCATCCTGCTTGTGATTGCCGGGCATGAGACGACGGTCAACCTTTTGACGAACGGGTTGTTTTTGCTCATGAACCATCCCGGCCAGCTCAGCGAGCTGAAAGAAAATCCGCTGCTGATTGAGTCGGCCGTCGAAGAATGTCTGCGCTATGAAAGCCCGACACAGCTGACAGCGCGCACCGCGTCAGAGGACTGTGAAATCAACGGGAAAGTCATCAAAAAAGGAGAGCACGTATACATCCTTTTAGGCGCCGCCAACCGCGATCCGAAGATATTTCAAAACCCGCATGTATTTGACATCATGAGAAAGCCGAATCCGCACCTTGCCTTTGGAGCCGGTGCACACGTATGTTTAGGATCGGCATTGGCGCGGCTCGAAGCGCAAATTGCCATTCCCGCCCTGCTGGAGCGGTTGCCTAAGTTAAAGCTTGCTTCAACAGACATTCCATTTCGCAGGCTAATCGGCTTTAGGTCGCTGGCCGAGCTGCCTGTTATCCTCAATTAAAGACGAAAAAAGGGGCTGGCTTACAGGTGCCGGCCCCTTTTAATCTTTCTTTTCATTTTGTGTGATATAGGTTTCCAGAAGCGCCTTTAATTCTTTGACTTCCGCCCGCAGCTCTTTGATTTCTTTTGTATCCTCTTTCAGTTCGCCTGTCTCATCTTCTATTTCCTGAGAAATTTTTTGCGCATTATTCACGATTTCCCCGACGATCAAGTTGATCATAATGAAAGTCGCAATGACGATAAATGAAACGAAATAGAGCCATGACCAGCCGCTCTCGGCAAAAATCGGCCTGAATATGCCGCTTGCCCACGATTCGAGCGTAAAGGTTTGAAACAGTGTCAGAAGGCTGAGCTGCAGATTGCCGAAGTATTCCGGCGCGATGGCGGAGAAGAACATCGTACCGATGACGGCGTACACGTAAAAAATGATGCTCATCAGGATAATGACGCTGCTGATGGTCGGAATCGCCATAAACAGCGCGTTGACGATCCGTCTTAATGAGGGGACCGAAGTGATCGTCCGCAGCACCCGCAGCACCCGGAAAATACGGAGAACGCTGACGAAATTCGTATTGTAAAGAATCAAACTGCCGACGACGATCACGAAGTCAAAAACGTTCCAGTTGTTTTTAAAAAAGTGCTGTTTTTGAACGAACAGTTTAAGAGAAAGTTCGATTACAAATATCGTTAAAAACAAGCAATCCACAATAAAAAATACTTTTTGATAAGGCTTAAAGAAAGCGTAAGTTTCCAAACCGATCGAGATGGCATTCAACACAATGACCGTCGTGATGAATGACTGAAACAGCCGGCAATTGATCAATGCCGAAACTTTGCTTTGAACTGAAAATCGATTTTGATGAGTGTTCACTCTGATTATTTGTCCTCCTGTTTTGATGTCATTTCTATGATACGTTACAGCAGCATGAGGATGTCAAGTCAGTTCTTTTATTTTTGTATCGAAAAACTTAACGTTTACGTAAAAGTTTAATAGTAGTATAATAGAAAAGAAGAAAAATCTCGGGGGGATATGGACGTGGAGTGGATGAAGATTGATCAAATGGCCAAGCGAAGCGGCCTGACGAAAAGAACGATCCGCTTTTACGAAGAAATCGGTCTGCTTTCTTCACCGAAGCGGACGGAAGGCGGTGTCCGTCTTTACTCTGAAGACGATCTTGAAGAACTTGAAAGAGTGATCAGTGCCAAGGAAGTGCTGGGATTCTCGCTGCAGGAGCTCCAGCAATTCATGGAAACGGACAAGCACCTGGAGATGAATAAAGAAGGATACCTATTGTCACTGGATAAACAGGAACGAAAAGAAAAGCTTGAAGACATTCAGAGAATGCTGAATGAACAGATGAGAATGATTGATGAAAAGATTGAAAAATTTCAATCTTTTAAGAAGCGCTTGGAGGGTATGCAGGCAAAAGCTGAGAATGCGCTTCAATCAATTGATTAAACAAGACAAACGCTATTTTCATAGCGTTTCAGCGTGTCGCCAAACCCTCGCATTCGTTGTCAGGCCTGCGCGTCGGTGCTCACGAATTCCAACATTCGCTGCGCTCCGATGCTCGGCCTTCCTAGACTGCAAGGGTTTTCAATCACGCTGAAAGGATGACAAAATCCCAAAACTAAAAGTCATTTTGGGATTTTGTCAACAATCTGAAACGCTATTTTCATAGCGTTTCTTTATTTGGAAAGAAAGGTTTGATAGATAATGAATGAACAACCACCTGAGAACTCAAGTATGTTTAAACAGCCAAAAGCGGTCTGGGCCGTAGCCTTTGCCTGCGTGATTTCGTTTATGGGGATCGGGCTCGTCGATCCGATTCTGCCGGCGATCGCACAGCAGCTGCATGCTTCCCCCAGCCAGGTTTCGCTTTTATTTACAAGCTATCTGCTTGTCACAGGTTTTGCCATGCTTTTATCAGGCGCCGTCTCGAGCCGGATTGGAGCAAAGCTGACGTTAATCAGCGGTTTGATCCTGATCATCGTCTTTGCAGGCCTGGGCGGGCTTTCGCATTCCATTTCTCAGCTCGTCGGCTTCCGCGGCGGCTGGGGACTCGGAAACGCCATGTTTATCTCCACTGCGCTTGCCGTTATTGTCAGCGTGGCTTCTGGCGGAAGTGCAAAAGCCATTATTTTGTATGAGGCGGCTTTGGGATTGGGCATTTCGGTTGGACCGCTTGCCGGCGGAGAGCTTGGCACAATATCGTGGAGAGCGCCGTTTTTCGGCGTATCGGTTTTAATGGCCGCTGCTCTTTTGGCCATCTTTTTTCTTTTGCCGCCTGTCCAAAAGCCGCAGAAGAAAATTTCCATCAGTGCGCCGCTCAAAGCGCTTCGTTATAAAGGGCTGTTGACGCTGTCAGGAGCCGCATTCTTATATAACTTCGGTTTCTTCACTCTGCTTGCATATTCGCCGTTTGTGCTTGACTTAAATGAACGGGGCCTCGGCTATGTCTTTTTCGGATGGGGGCTGTTTCTTGCGATCACTTCTGTTTTCATCGCTCCGGCCGTACAGCGGATCTTTGGAACCGTCCGTTCCCTGCTCCTTCTGTTTATGCTGTTTGCAGCTGATTTGCTCGCGATCGGGATTTGGACGGAGCACATGGCGCTCGTCATCGGGGCGATCATCATTGCCGGAGGTATTCTGGGCATGATCAATACGATTTTGACAACTGCGGTGATGGAAGCTGCGCCTGTCGAACGGTCTGTTGCTTCATCTGCCTACAGCTCCATCCGGTTCATCGGCGGGGCCATTGCGCCTTGGATCGCCGGTGTGTTAGCCGATCATTTTACTGCCCATACTCCCTATTTTGCAGGGTGCATCGCCGTGCTTGCCGGCATGGCCGTTTTGACTGGAGGCCGCCGTTATTTGGCAGGCATCAAAGCCGGTCATTAATGAAAAAAGCTTGTTTCCCTAAAAGGAAACAAGCTTCAGCGTGTCGAGAAACCCTCGCATTCGTTGTCAGGCCTGCGCGTCGGTGCTCACGAATTCCAACATTCGCTGCGCTCCGATGCTCGGCCTTCCTAGACTGCAAGGGTTTTCAATCACGCTGAAAGGATGACAAAATCCCAAAACTAAAAGTCGTTTTGGGATTTTGTCAACAATCTGAAAGCTTGTTTATAAAACTTTCGTTGTCCATGACTCGCAATTCCATGTTTCTGTCGCGATGTCCATATAGAATTCAGGTTCGTGAGAGATGAGCAGGACGGAGCCTTTGTATTCTTTCAAAGCTCGTTTTAATTCTTCTTTTGCTTCCACATCAAGGTGGTTTGTCGGTTCATCGAGTACAAGCAGGTTCGTTTCTGAATTGATAAGCTTGCATAGTCTGACTTTCGCTTTTTCCCCGCCGCTTAATACGGAAACCCTGCTTTCGATATGTTTTGTCGTCAATCCGCACTTCGCCAGGGCCGCGCGGATTTCGTACTGTGTAAAGGACGGAAAGTCGTTCCACACTTCTTCTATGCATGTGTTGTTGTTGGTCTCTTTGACTTCCTGCTCGAAATAGCCGATATGAAGGTGCTCGCCGCGTTCGACTTCTCCCGACAGCGGTGAAATTTCACCCAGGAGGCTTTTCAGCAATGTCGTTTTTCCGATGCCGTTGGCTCCGTACAGAGCGATTTTTTGGCCGCGCTCCATTCTCAAGTTCAGCGGGCGGGACAGCGGCTCATCATAGCCGATGACGAGCTCTTTCGTTTCAAAAATCAGCTTTCCGGATGTTCTAGCTTGTTTAAAGTGAAATTCAGGCTTCGGTTTTTCCGAAGGAAGCTCGATCATATCCATTTTATCGAGCTTTTTTTGCCGTGACATCGCCATATTTCTTGTGCTAACGCGTGCTTTGTTGCGGGCGACGAAGTCTTTCAGCTCTGAAATCTCCTGCTGCTGTTTTTTGTAGGCGGCTTCAAGCTGCTGTTTTTTCACTTCGTATACTTCGCGGAATTGGTTGTAGTCGCCGACATAGCGGGTCAGCTCCTGGTTTTCCACATGGTAGATCAGATTGATGACGCTGTTTAAAAACGGAATGTCGTGAGAAATCAAAATAAAGGCGTTCTCGTACTCCTGCAAATAGCGTTTCAGCCATTCGATATGCTGTTCGTCCAGATAGTTTGTCGGCTCATCGAGCAGCAGGATGTCGGGCTTTTCCAAGAGCAGTTTGGCAAGCAGCACCTTGGTCCGCTGACCGCCGCTCAAATCCGCGACATCCCTGTCAAGGCCGAGATCGTTGAGCCCGAGGCCGCGGGCGATTTCTTCAACTTTTGCGTCAATCGCGTAAAAATCGTTGTTGGTCAGGGCGTCCTGGATTGTTCCGACTTCTTCGAGAAGCTTTTCAAGCTCGTCGGGGTCGGCCTCGCCCATTTTTGTATAGATGGCATTCATTTCTTCTTCCATCGCAAACAAATAATGGAAAGCATTTCTCAACACGTCGCGGATCGTTTGTCCGCGCTCAAGTGATGTATGCTGGTCAAGATAGCCGACCCGAACCTTTTTGGACCATTCCACTTTTCCTTCGTCAGGCTCAAGTTTGCCTGTAATGATATTCATGAAGGTCGATTTTCCTTCGCCGTTTGCTCCGATGAGACCGACATGTTCGCCTTTCAGCAAGCGAAAGGATATATCATGAAAGATCGCCCGGTCGCCAAAACCGTGGCTCAGCTTTGTGACTGTAAGTAAACTCATGTTTTGCACCTCAAAATATAATCTGTATTCTATAAGATTATATCGAACTCAGAGGGAACAATAAAAGAAAAATTGCGCAGCCGCTTTTGTTTTGAGATACTAGGAGCAGAATCAACCTGATAAAAGGAGAAAAACATGACAGAAAGATGGCCATTTTTAAATAAAGCAAAACCGTTTATTCAAGAAAACTGGAAGGCATCGGGCTTTCAAGAGCCGACGAATGTCCAAAAAAATGCAGTCGAACTGATTTTGGACGGGCGTGACGTGATCGCCGAGTCGCCGACTGGAACGGGCAAAACGCTCGCTTACGTCCTGCCGATTCTGGAAAAGCTGGAGGCGGATCAAAAGAACGTGCAAGCTGTGATTCTGGCTCCGTCCCGCGAGCTTGTCATGCAGATTTTTGATGTGATCGTCGAATGGAAAAAAGGCTCGGATATCAGAGCCGCTACCCTGATCGGCGGCGCCAATGTCAAAAAGCAGCAGGAAAAGCTGAAAAAACACCCGCACATCATTGCGGGCACACCTGGACGCGTATTTGAGCTGATTAAAATGAAAAAGCTGAAAATGCATGAAGTGAAAACGATCGTCCTTGACGAAACCGATCACCTGCTTACACCGGAGCATCGCGGTACGATACAAGGCATCATCAAATCGACGCTCCGCGACAGGCAGCTCCTCTGTTTTTCAGCGACTTTAAAAGACGATGCCGAACGCGAGCTTCGTGAAATGACTAAGGATGCGGAAGTTCTCAGAATCAAGAGGTCGAAAGAAGAATCGGCAAAAGTCAAACATCAATTTCTCGTATGTGACCAGCGGGATAAGGTAAAAATCCTGCAGAAATTCTCGCGGCTTCCAGGCATGCAGGCACTCGTCTTTGTTAAAGACATCGGCAATTTAAACGTATATGCCGAAAAGCTCAAATTTCATCATGTAGATATCGGCGTCCTTCACAGCGAGGCAAAAAAAATCGAGCGCGCAAAAATATTGCAGGCATTTGAGGCAGGCGAGTTTACGCTGCTTCTCGCGACCGATATCGCAGCGCGCGGGATCGACATCGAAGATCTCCCTTATGTCATCCACGCCGATTTGCCAAACGTTGAAGGCTATATCCACCGGTCGGGAAGGACGGGAAGAGCGGGGAATGAAGGAACCGTGATCAGCCTTGTCAACCACATTGAAGAGGAAAGGCTGAAAAAGCTGGCGAAGAAGCTTGAAATCCCGCTTCAGCGGATCGTGTATGAAAGAGGACGGATTATTGAAAGGTAAAGAAAGAGGCCTGCCGCCAGCAGGCCTCCTTTTTATATGAATGCTCAGGCATTGTCGGAATCGGCGACTTTGATCAGCTGTTTGCCGAGATTTTTTCCTTCAAACAAGCCTAAAAATGCCTCAGGTATCCGCTCGAAACCTTCTGTTATCGTTTCCTCATATTGAAGCTGCCCGCTTTTTACCCATTCGGCGAGCTGTTTGATTCCTTCAGGAAAGCGGTCCCGGTAATCGTTAACGACAAACCCCTTCATCAAGGCGCTTGATTTAATCAAGGCCGTTTGTACGCGCGGCCCCATATCATCTTCTGTGCTTTTGACGTTATAAGAAGAAATCGCCCCGCAGACCGGAATTCGTGCAGACTTATTGATCATGGTGAAGACGGCATCTGAAATCGTGCCTCCGACGTTGTCAAAGTAAACATCGACACCGTCCGGACAAGCTTGTTCAAGCGCTGAAGCGATATTTTCCGTTGTTTTATAATTGATTGCTTCATCAAAACCGAGCTTTTCTTTTAAGTATGCCGTTTTTTCATCAGAGCCTGCAATACCGACGACTCTCGCCCCTTTGATTTTGGCGATTTGTCCGACGGCGGAGCCGACTGCTCCGGCGGCCCCGGAGACAACAACCGTTTCACCGGCTTTTGGCTGTCCGATGTCCAAAAGCCCGAAATAAGCCGTCAAACCGGTCATGCCGAGAATCCCAAGAAAAGCGGTAACAGGCGCGAGGGACGGATCGATTTTCTGCAGATCGTCTTCGCGAACCGCTGAATACTCCTGCCAGCCCAAGCGGCTCAAAACAATATCCCCTTTTTTGAGCTTGTCTCCTTTTGCAGATATCACTTCGCCGATCACGCCCCCGGTGATCACTTCATCAAGTGGAAAGGGCTCCACATAGGATTTCGTATCCTGCATTCTTCCCCTCATATAAGGGTCCACTGAGACATAGAGCGTTTTGACAAGCACTTCTCCGTTTTTTGCTTCCGGAATTTCCGTTTCTTTTATACGAAAATCGTCCATCACAGGTATGCCCTGTGGACGTCTTGCGAGTTCAATTTGTTTTTGCGGCATAATGATTCCTCCTTTTACTTATAACTTATCACGTAAAAAAGAGGTTTTGCAAAAGATCAGCGGATTGCACGAAAGGTTTTTTTCAGCACAGAATCGGGCAGAAAAAGATGAAAAACATCAGCATTTCTTTCATTTAAAAGATATTGATTGGCATTTTCTCTTGAAAATTGAAACATGTCTTTTGTGATAAAAGGAAGCAATGACAGAAGATAAGAAGAGAGGAGGTCTTCGGTGCTGCTTGCTGTTCTCCTTTCTTCCGGATCGCCGATATTCATGATGATTGAAAAGACGTAATCAATATTGATGCCGAATCGTCTGGCGGCAAATGATTCAAATCGATGAGTGTCAGCTTCTTGATGACCTTCTCTTGAAAAAATCTGCTTGACCAAATCGCTAATAATCCATGCGTTATATTGCTGTTCCGGTGAAAAATAATACACGCTTCAATCACCCCATCTAAAAGCCTTGTCTATTTGTTAATGTACCTGAAATGTCAATCCTTTCAAACGTTTTATCTGAAAATTTATAACAATTGTAACATTGAAATGAAAATGTCATGACAGAGCATTCATTCGTTTAGGTGCGTGAACAAAGGGTAAGTCTTAAATACAACATGAAAAAAGGGAGGAGATTCATATGAAACCAGTAGTAAGACAATATACTAATGATGAAAAACTGATGAAGGATGTTGAGGAACTCAGGGAAATCGGAGTTGCAAGAGAAGATATTTACGTTCTATCACATGATGACGACCGTACTGAAAGACTTGCGGACAACGCGGATGCCAATACGATCGGAGCCGAAGAGACAGGCATTAAAAATGCCGTCGGCAATATCTTCAACAAAAAAGGGGACGAACTCCGCAATAAAATTCATGAGATCGGCTTTTCAAAACAGGAAGCAGAACAATTCGAGAAGCAGCTTGATGAAGGAAACGTCCTCCTCTTCGTCACGGATCATGAAAAAGTGAAATCCTGGGTATAAATTGCAGACTGCCGACAAGATCGGCAGTTTTTTTAATAAAATAAAATTTGAATGATGGCTGGAAAGGAGTAGAATAATAAACGAAAACGATATGAATAGGAGGAAAAGGTTGTGGCTAAAGAAAAAGATGCAGAACAAAAATCGGCACTGAACATCATTCCTCTTGCGGTCACGATTTTAGTCGGAGCGGTGATTTGGTTTATTCCGTCGCCCGCCGGATTGGACCCGAAAGCATGGCACTTATTTGCAATCTTTGTGGCAACGATTATCGGCTTTATATCAAAACCGCTGCCGATGGGAGCAATCGCCGTATTCGCATTGGCGGTCACGGCGCTCACCGGAACGCTGTCAATTGAAGAAACGCTCAGCGGGTTTGGAAACAAGACGATTTGGCTGATCGTTATTGCCTTTTTTATTTCACGGGGATTCATCAAAACCGGTTTAGGTGCGCGAATCGCCTATTTGTTTGTGCGGATGTTCGGCAAGAAAACACTCGGACTCTCGTATTCACTTCTTGTCAGCGATTTGATTTTGTCGCCGGCAATCCCGAGTAACACCGCGCGGGCCGGGGGAATTATCTTTCCGATTATCCGTTCGTTATCCGAAACTTTTCAGTCGACGCCCAAGGACGGCACGGAACGGCGCATCGGCGCTTTCTTGCTGAAGGTGGGCTTTCAGGGGAACTTGATCACTTCAGCGATGTTCTTAACGGCTATGGCGGCGAACCCGCTGATTGCCAAACTTGCCCATGATGTGGCAGGTGTGAATCTGACCTGGACAAGCTGGGCTGTGGCGGCCATCGTCCCGGGACTTGTCAGCTTAATCATCACCCCGCTTGTCATTTATAAGCTGTATCCGCCTGAGGTGAAAGAAACGCCTGATGCGGCAAAAATCGCAACGGAGAAGCTGAAAGAGATGGGCCCGTTCAAAAAATCGGAACTCGCAATGGTCGGGGTCTTTCTGCTCGTCCTTTTTTTATGGATTTTCGGGGGCAACATGAATATCGACGCGACGACAACGGCATTAATCGGTTTAGCCGTCCTGCTTTTGACGCAGGTTCTGACGTGGGACGATATTAAGAAAGAACAAGGCGCATGGGATACGCTGACATGGTTTGCCGCGCTTGTCATGCTGGCAAGCTTCCTGAATGAACTCGGCATGGTCGGCTGGTTCAGCGATGCGATGAAATCGTATGTTTCAGGATTCTCCTGGGTCAGTGCATTTCTCATTTTAATTGTGGTTTACTATTATTCGCATTATTTCTTTGCGAGTGCAACCGCTCATATCAGTGCGATGTATTCGGCCTTTCTCGCAGTGATTATCGCTGCAGGCGCTCCGCCGTTGCTCGCAGCATTAAGCCTTGCGTTTTTCAGCAACCTTTTTGCTTCGACGACGCACTACGGAGCTGGAGCGGCTCCCGTCTTTTTCGGGGCTGGCTATATTCCACAAAGCAAATGGTGGTCAATCGGCTTCATCTTGTCGATTGTTCATATTGTGACATGGCTTGTTGTCGGAGGATTATGGTGGAAATTGTTGGGTATATGGTAAAATGAAGGGCGGGAGAGATCCTGTCCTTCTTTTTATGTTCATTTCGATGCTGTTGATTTGAAATTCCACAATTTATGGTCGTAAAAGGGTGCATTTAAGTCAGTTATAACCTTTATGCACTGAACGATGGTGACGTAAGGGGGTGAACTTCAATGTTTTGGTCAGTTGATTTCATGCTGCTCGGTTTCGTGTATGCAATCGTCTACTTTTTGTACGACATTGTGAAAAACCGAAAAAAGACAAGTTTTTTTAGAAAAATGGTGTTTGCCAGTTTTATTGTTTATTTGAGCGTCGTTTATCACTATACGATAGGCGGTATTAACATTCCGCCGCAGCCGGCATACGCTCAAATGAACATTCAGCTAATTCCGTTTTATTTTGTCGCTGAATGGGTGCAAATGTATCAGCAGAGCGGATTTGATTGGTTTTTTTTGAATTCCGTCAAGCTTACATTTTTTAATGTTTTATTGCTCATTCCTTTAGGTGTGTATCTTTCCGTTCTATGGAGAAAAACTTCGCTGAAAAAAGCGGCAGTTTTTGTTTTTTTGACGAGCTTTTTGATTGAGAGTCTCCAGCTTGTGCTATCTGTGACTGGGTTAATAATGGCGAGAACCTTTAATGTGGATGATTTAATTTTAAATACGGCCGGCGGTGTAATCGGTTTTTGGCTGACGTCTTTCATGTTTGGAGCTAAAGGATCAGGATCCCACAGGAAAGGTCTGCATTTTTGAAGAAAGCGAAAGATGGTTTCCCGCCAGGGCAATCATCTTTTTTAGTTAAAACTGAAAGATCAGGCTCTTAAATCTGTGCATGCCTGTGCCATGCTTTGCAAACCCATGCTTCTTCAAATGCTGGGCCGCATGCCCGGCTTCCTGTAAAATGTCGTGATCAAGGCCGAGCTGATGATGCCCGCCGAAAACCTTTTTCACGCGCCCGATAGCCGAAATTTTTTCAAGCGACTGAACCAATTGTGCCGGATCAGTCGTCGGATAGAATGCATAGATGGGAGCTCCGGTATACAGCAGATCGCCGGTAAACAAGTAGCCTGACGCTGGTTCAAAGATACAGATATGCCCCGGTGAGTGTCCGGGCGTGTGATAAATAACAAGCGGCCTTGAATCGCAGCCGACCGTATCGCCGTCTTGCAGCGTTCCTGACGGTTCGCCTCTGAACGGGGTGTATGTCTCAGCGGAAAAGCCGGCCGGAACAGGCTTGGTGATATCTCGCGAGACATCGCGGCGAATTTGTTCAATCGGAAGCCCTTTGATTCCGTCCGTCAACCATTCTTTCTCAGCTTCATGGACGTAAATGCGCTGATATTCACCGTGACTTCCGATGTGATCCCAATGGACATGGGTTGTGATGACGCTGACCGGCAGATCGGTCAGACCGTCCGTTACAGTCTTCATGCTGCCGATGCCAAGACCTGTATCAATTAAAACGGCTTCCTTCTCCCCAATAAGCAAATAAGAGTGCACATTTTCCCAATGCCCGTATTCGCTGATCGCATATGTAGATTCATCAAGCTCTGTCACAGTAAACCACTGACCATCTCCCATTGATTTATCCCTCCTTCATTTTTTAAAAGGTGCTCATCGATGCATATCCTCCAGTCAAATGTGCAAAGTAATAAAATATAGGATAAGTGAGTGTGGTGAACATAATGAGTGATCCTTACATGCCTTTGACGTCCATCAACAGCGGGGTACTGGAGGAGTATGCCGAAGGTGTATTCGGTTTGACGGTGCAAATCGTCAATGTGTATTTTATTTTCGATCCCGATTCGCGGGAAGCCGTTTTAATCGATGCCGGAATGCCCAAGTCCGCTCCATTTATTTTAAGAGAGGCGAAGGAGCGGTTCGGCGATTTCCGCCTAAAAGCAATCGTTTTGACGCACGGACATTTCGACCATATCGGCGCTTTGGAAGGTCTTCTCGAAACATGGCCGGTTCCAGTTTACGCCCATGAGAAAGAAATGCCTTATTTAACGGGAAAAGCCGATTATCCGCCTGCCAAACCGCAAGTGAAAAGCGGGCTGGTTGCAAAGATGTCTCCGTTATTTCCGAGGCACTCCATCAACATTTCGTCCCATGTAAAGCAGCTTAATGAAGATGGTTCGCTTCCATTTCTTGAAGGATGGAAATGGATGGAGACGCCGGGCCATACACCGGGTCATGTTTCGCTTTTCCGGCAGTCGGACAGAACCTTGATCGCAGGCGACGCCGTTACAACTGTTGAACAGGAGTCTCTATTTGAAGTGGCGATTCAAAAGCAGGAGCTGAACGGACCGCCGGCTTATTTCACTATGGACTGGACAAAAGCGGCGGACTCGGTTCGAAAGCTGGCGGAATTAAAACCGGCTGCATTGTTGACGGGACACGGTGTACCGATGAAAGGAAGCGATTTTTCCGAAGAGCTCCTTGATCTGTCAGACCGCTTGCCCGCCTCTGATTCGTAAAATGCCATATGCTGCCCTTAAAACATTCAGCTAGGCTGAATGTTTTTTTATAGGGAAAAACTAATCATTTACATGTAATGATGGCCATCCATTGTTCTATATTCCGGAAGTTGATGTGTACCAAAGGAATCATTTTCTGAAATTTTAGACAAAATAAGCTAATATTTCATTTATAATGCAGGTATGCCTGAAAGGAGCTGAGAAAAGATGAAAATTCAAAAAAGGGTCCAAGCTTTGCTGGCAGCTGCGGCAATGTTTGCAGGACTGATGCTGTCCGATACGGTACACGCTGCGGAAACCCCTTACTATGGAAAGAACTATACTCAGCCAGAGCAAGTGTCATCATTATATCCGGAGCCGGAAGAAACATTCTCAACCCCTGCTTTTGTGAAAGAAGGGGAAGCCTTTACGACACAAGAAGAAATGATGAAGTTTATAACCAGTCTGACAAAGAAAAGCCCGAATGTCAAAATCGGGAATATCGGTTTTTCAATTGAAAAAAGAAATATTCTCGTGCTCTACTTCACAAAGGACAAGCAAATACGTTCCATATCAAAAAAACCGACCGTCTGGCTGCAAGGACAGATACACGGAAATGAGCCGGCAGCGGGAGAATCGGCCCTGGCGATTGCTGAAAAACTGGCCGGACCGTATGGCGACAAAGTGTTGGACAAGATCAATGTCATCGTTGTTCCGCGGGTCAACCCTGACGGCTCGTATCAGTTTAACAGGCGGCTGGCGAGCGGAATCGACGGAAACAGGGATCATGTCAAGCTCGAGTCTCCAGAAGTACGCGCCATTCACAAAGAATTCAATAAATATTCGCCTGAAGTCATTATCGATGCCCATGAATACGGTGTCGGCCAAAACGAATTTCAAAGCATAGGCGAAAAAGGGGCATTAAAATACCATGATATTTTAATTTTATCAGGAAAAAATTTAAACATCCCCGAATCGATCAGGCATGCGTCTGACAGCCTTTATGTGAACGGCGTCAGAGCTAAACTTGATGAAAAAGGATTTTCTAATGATGCTTATTATACGACAGGAAAAAGCAAGGACGGAAAAATCGAAATCTATGAAGGCGGTACAGAAGCGAGAATCGGGCGTAATGCATTCGCCCTTCAGCCTGCTCTCTCCTTCCTGGTGGAAAGCAGGGGGATAGACATCGGACGCGAAAATTTTGCAAGAAGAGTCGCGGCTCAGGTTGCTACGCATGAGACGATCATCGACACGACAGTGAAGCATGCAGCCGAGATCAAGCGCCTTGTCGCCAAAGAAAAATTAAAGCTGATCCAAAACGGTGCAAAAGTGAGCGATAAAGATCAAGTAGTGATCAACAGTGAGTTCGCAGGGCCGTTTAAAGACACGCTGAAAGTCGCTGATATCGCTTCTGGACAAGCAGTTGACGTTCCTGTCCGGTATTACAGCGCCTCAGAGGCCGTTCCTGTGCTGTCAAGAACTCGGCCGACCGCTTACCTTGTCCTTCCGGGCCATCAAGATATCGAACAGAAGCTGAAGGATCAGGGATTAAAAAGCGTGACACTGCCTTTCAAGCAAAGGCTCACAGCTGAAGCGTATGAGGTTTTATCGAAAGAAACAGCGGGAGAATCTGAGGGGCGGCCTGTGATCAAGGTGGAAACGAAGCTCAAAAAACAGAAAAAAGAGTTTCCAAAAGGAACAAAAATCTATTTTACAGCTCAGCCGCAAAGTAATCTGCTGTCGATTGCACTTGAGCCGGAATCGGTTGACAGTTATGTGAGCACGGGTTACATCCCTTCTCAAACAGGCAAAGAGCTGCCGGTTTACCGCTTTATGCTGAACACCAAAACGCTTAAGATTAAGGAATAATCATCAGGCATCCGTCTATGGCGGATGCTTTTTAGCGGTTTTTTGTCTTTTCATACATAATGGTTTTAAACTGAGTTCGAAACCTATACAATAAATATCAGTCTGAAATCTGGAAGGAGAGAATCCGGTTGGAATCACGTGAAGAATTATGGAGGGAAGCCAAGACCTTCATCGAACTCTGCTACGGGGAACTGTCGAAGTCCGAAGATGAAATAAGGATGCGCTTACATAAAATAGACGAAGAAATCAGAGAAACCGGAAGCTATACACATACATTAGAAGAAATCGAACATGGAGCCAGAATGGCGTGGAGAAACAGCAGCCGCTGCATCGGCAGGCTGTTTTGGCACTCTCTTACTATCATCGATCAAAGAGACGTTCAAACCGAGGCAGAGGTAAGGGATGCGCTTTTTCGCCATATTCAGCTTGCAACAAACGCAGGGAAAATCAGACCGTTCATTACGGTTTTCCCCCCGGAACAAAACGGGCAAAAAAAAGTGTCCATTTGGAACCATCAGCTGGTCAGGTATGCGGGGTATGAAACTGAGCAAGGCGTCATCGGCGATCCGGCATCATTAGAACTGACAAAAGCGTGTGAAGCGCTCGGTTGGAAAGGCGAAGGTACACCTTTTGACGTTTTGCCGCTTGTTTTTCAAATAGATGGCCGTCCCCCTGTGTGGTATGAGCTTCCTCGTGAAATCATCAAAGAGGTCCGGATTGAACATCCGGAGATCGAGGGCTTCAAAAGTTTGGGGCTGAAGTGGTACGCTGTGCCGATTATAGCCGATATGAAGCTCGAGGTCGGAGGGATTCATTATAATGCCGCCCCGTTTAACGGCTGGTATATGGGAACGGAAATCGGAGCGCGCAACCTCGCGGATACAGACCGCTATAATGTACTCGAAAAAGTGGCAACCATTATGGGACTTGATACGGAGCGGAATACTTCGCTGTGGAAAGACAAGGCGCTTGTTGAATTAAATACTGCGGTGCTTCACTCCTATAAAAAAGCCGGCGTCAGCATCGTTGACCACCATACCGCGGCAAGCCAATTCAAGCGGTTCGAGGAGCAGGAGGCTGAAGCGGGAAGGGAGCTTTCAGCAAGCTGGACGTGGCTGATTCCGCCGTTATCGCCGGCAGCGACCCATATCTTTCACAGCTATTATGAAAATAAAACGCTTAAACCGAATTACTTTTATCAGGAAAAGCCTTACCTTTACAAATGAAATCCTCAGGAAAAGCGGTTACCCAACAATGCCGCCTCTTCTGAGGAGAAGCAAAAAGGCTCCAAATTGGAGCCTTTTTGAATCGTCTCAGCTTTTCATATTGATTTCTTTCCGGTACAAGACATAAGAATAAATATAGGGCGCGAAAACCGCTGCCAAAATAACCGGAAGCATGATTTCTGGGCTGATTGATAACAACCCGTCCGCAGCTATTAGAAGTCCTGCCAAAGTAAATACTTTTGCCGCAAATCTGTGGGTTTTTTTCCAGATTGTATCGCTGCTCAATGTCCAAGGGTTTTTGATCCCGAAAAAAAAGTTGGAGCGGATTCTCGGGAGGTAATTGCCTATGACAATGAATAGTGCGCCTACAAGAACCGGCACGATGCTGCCCGCCGGCAGGTCATACCCGAGCCCGGTCATGATCACAAGCAGGTTGATCAGGGAAAATAGAAGCAGCATGGCATTGATGAGAATGTAATAAGTTTTCGAAAAAAGCTGATAGTTTTTTCTGCGCGGATCGATTTTTGGCGTTAAGAACATCAACACATACAGAAAAACAAGCAGCCCGGTCATGGCAAGCATCGCTTCCATTTTTGAAGCATACCTGTCGACTTCTCCCGAAAATGACCAATGAATTGGAACTTGACTGGAAATATGCGGATAAGCGATGGCCCACATGATTAGATTTATTGCAATGATAGCGAGCGAAAAGATGTGTTTTCTCATTTGGCATCCCCTTTATCTTTGCCGGCTTGCTCAGTAAAACTGAAAGCCCAGCCGATGATTTCTTGAAACATTGTAGTGTTCAGCGAGTAAATGATGTATTGGCCTTTTTTTTCATCTTGAATTAATTCTGCCTGTTTTAAAATTTTTAAATGCTGAGAAATACTTGGTTTAGACATTTGAAACTGGTCCGAAATTTCACCGGCGGTCATATCCCGGTCCTTCAGCAGGTTCAAAATCTTTCTTCTCGTCGGATCAGCTAGAGCTTTAAAGGTTTGATTCATATTCAGCATCCTTAAAAAATCAGTATTTAGTTATTTAACTAAATACTAAAATAAAAGGGGGATTTAGTCAAGATCTACAAAAAAATCCGCCATCTCCGGCGGATTTCTCAATAGCTGATATTAAACTTTTGAAATCCGTTCATCTCTTTGGTTTCTTCCACATTCACGTCCGTTACTTTTGAGAAGGGACTTCCTTTTTGAATCGCTTTTAAAAATTGCTTCAGGCTTTCCTCAGGTCCCTCGGCGCGAATTTCAACTGTGCCGTTGTCGCGGTTCCGGACCCAGCCGGTCAATTTGTGTTTATCTGCTTCCATTTGAACAAAATAGCGAAATCCCACGCCCTGAACGCGTCCGTCTACAATAATTCTGTATTGAAGCATCGAGAACACCCCTTTTCTTTTATGCTACCATATTTCCCATTTTGAGATCATGGGATAGACATGCTTCGAATGAATCGTTAAAATATGAAAATAAAGGAAGGACGTGAGGTTTTGGAAAATCATGAGTATGAAATTTTATCTATTCATGTAGGCCGTCCGCGTACATACGAATTCGACGGAAAACAGGTGGAAACAGCAATCGTAAAGGAGCCTGTCGGCGGACCTGTATATTTGAGCCGTACGAATTTTGAAGGGGACGGGCAGGCAGATTTGATTCACCACGGGGGAGAGGATAAAGCGGTTTGCGTCTATCCGGCGGATCACTATATGTATTGGGAAAGCGTCTTGAAGCGGAAGCTGCCAGAGGCGGCATTTGGAGAAAACGTGACGGTTAAAGGGCTGACCGAAAAGGATGTATGCATCGGTGATATCTTCAAGCTGGGGGAAGCTCTTGTTCAAGTCAGCCAGCCGCGCCAGCCTTGTTTCAAGCTTGCCAAACGGCTGAATCAAAAAGATATGGTGTTAAAGGTGAGGGACACCGGGTACAGCGGATTTTATTTCAGGGTTCTCGAAGAAGGAATCGTTGCGCCCGATTCCAGGCTGCAGCTCGTTTCAAGAGATGCGCATGAAGCCACGGTCTCGTACGCCAATCATTTGATGTACCATGACAGGGGCAATCACCCGGCCATTCGGAAGATCCTTGAGGTTGAAGCGCTGTCGGAAAGCTGGAGAAGTTCATTTTTAAAGCAATTGAGTGCATAAAAACAAGCCGTGTCCGAAAGGAGCACGGCTTTCAGCGTGTCGACAAACCCTCGCATTCGTTGTCAGGCCTGCGCGTCGGTGCTCACGAATAGGAGAAGGATCGGCGGCTAATGCCCCAGGCGTCCTGCCTGAACGCCGCCGTCATCACATCCTGTGAAAGTCCGCTCCGATGCTCGGCCTTCCTAGACTGCAAGGGTTTTCAATCACGCTGAGCTTAAAGGATGACAAAATCCTAAAACTAAAAATCGTTTTAGGATTTTGTCAACAATCTAAAAGCCGTGTCCGAAAAGGAGCACGGCTTTAACATGTTTATTTTTTGACGCTTTCAAGCAGGTTGGCCAAAAAGTGTTTTTTATAGCTTTGAAGCTTTCTTCCTTCATACTTCGTCATTCCGAGCTTTTTCAGTTCTTCTACATACCAGCCTTTGCTTCCGTAATGCATGGTAGAAAACTCCCTTCTATAATTCGATGCAATTGGCATTCTAACATCTATAGAAAAACGCTGAAAAGGGATAGGCGGCAATTTTTAAAAAACTGAGTCTTTCGTCGTAGTTTGGAAGTTTGAGGGCAGGCGTCAGCCGTGTGTCAAACTGGTGACGATCATCACAATGATCGAGATGCTGAGGACGATTCCGATATATTTCAGGAAGCCGTTCTTTTTTTTATGAGCATATACGATTAACAGGAGGCTCTCGATGAAAAAGATCAGCCCGATGATGGCAAACAGCATGCGGTAAAGCTCCTTTCGGCACAGTTTGTCTTTTATTTTAGCATAAAAGCCCGCGCTTCTATGAGGCGGGCTTTTTCACGCGTAATCAGTCAAGCTGTGTTAAAATGATCGGTTCGTTTTTCGTGATGACGATTGTATGCTCGATCTGTGCCACAAAGCTGCCGTCAGGCGTTTTGAATGTCCAGCCGTCTCCGGCTTCGATGGTATGCTCGGCTTTTGTGGAAACAAACGGCTCAAGGGCGATGACGGTTCCGTTTTTAAAGAGCGCATTATCAAACGGGTCATAGTAATTTAAGATATGGTTGGGCGCTTCATGGAGGTTCTTTCCAATCCCGTGTCCTGTCAGGTTTTTAATGACGGTAAATCCGTTTGCTTTTGCCTCATTGTATACGGCTCTGCCGATTTGGTTTTGTTTCTTGCCTGCGCGCGCCTGCAAAAGCCCCTTTTGAAATGCGCTTTCCGCACTTTGGCAAAGCTTGTGCAGCGTTTCATCGCCTTTTCCGAGTACAAATGAAATGCCCGTATCAGAATAGTAGCCGCCAAATTCAGCGGAGATGTCGATGTTGATCAAATCCCCTTCTTTTAAAATCGTGGATTCGCTTGGGATGCCGTGGGCGACTTCATCGTTCACACTGATGCACGTCGTTCCCGGAAAATCGTATTCTTTTTCCGGAGCCGATGCGGCGCCATGGGCTTCAAGCACTTCTTTTCCGATAAGGTCCAGCTCTTTTGTGCTCATGCCGGGTGCTGCTTTTGCTTTCATTTCCTCCCTGGCTAAAGCGACGATTCTGCCGATTTTCTTGAGCCCTTCCAGCTCTTGGTCATTCGTTACAATCACAATTCATTCCCGCTTTCTTTTTTTATATTCCATTTCAAGCTTACCATATCTGCTTGCGAAAAAGGAACAGAGCGGCTTCAAGACATAAAAAGCACCCGCTTATTGATAAGCGGGTGCTGTCTGTTTACTGTCCGGAATCTGATTTCGTTGTTTGCGCCGCATCAGATTCTGATGTCTTCGGATTGTGGTTGGTATAGTCGTAGTCGCTCGGATTGATCGCTTTGAAGCCTTTCGGTTTATAGAAGCGCAGCAAATCTCCGTCGACGATTTTATCCGACATGTCGAGTTCTTTTTTCACGGACTCTTCGATGTTCGGATCGATGTCTTTTTCGTTCAAAAGCTCTCCTGTTTTCGTGTCGTAGTAGTTTCCGTTCGTTTTCGTATATTCCGGAGAAACGAAATCGCCGTTGCGGAACGGAACGATTTCACGGTGTTCCGGAGACAGAAGGTCTGAACCGCTCATCAGGTAATCTTTCGTGTTCACGCCCATTAAATGAAGCAGGGTAGGGGCTACATCGACTGCTCCGCCGTATTTATGGGATTTGATTCCCTTGACCCCAGGCGCGTGGATGAACAGCGGCACCCTTTGCAATTGGGCGTTTTCATATGGTGTGATATCTTTGCCCAACACTTTAGACATCGCTTTGTTGTGATTTTCCGAAATGCCGTAGTGGTCCCCGTACATGACGACTATTGTATTATCATACAGTCCGGTTTTTTTCAGGTCGTTGAAGAATTGTTCAAGCGCCTGATCCATGTAGTTGGCCGATTGGAAATAATGGTCAACGACGCTGTCGCCGGTATTGCCGGCAGGGAAGTCTGTATCGCCTTCATCCATCTCAAACGGGAAATGGTTCGAGAGCGAAATAAACTTCGTATAGAACGGCTGTTTCAGGCTTTTCAACAGCGGCATTGATTCTTCAAAGAACGGCTTATCTTTCAACCCGTAGTTTTTCGTTTTATCTTCGCTCATATCGTAATACGTAGCGTCAAAGAACTTGTCATAACCGATGGCTTTATACATTTCATTGCGGTTCCAGAACGTTTTGTAGTTGCCGTGGAACGCCGCTGAAGTATAGCCCTGAGACTTCAAAATGGCCGGAGCCGATTGCAGCGTGTTTTGCGCTTTGTTAATGAACACGGACCCTTGTGATAAAGGATACAGTGAGTTGTCCATCATAAATTCCGCGTCGGACGTTTTACCTTGTCCTGTTTGGTGGAAATAGTTATCAAAATAAAACGTTTCATCATCGTGTGCCAGCGAATTTAAGAACGGCGTGACTTCTTTTCCGTCGAGTTTATAGTCGATCAGGAACGTCTGCAGTGATTCCATTGAAATGTAAACGACGTTCATGCCTTTCGCTTTTCCGAAGTATTCGGCATTCGGCTTATCATGATTGGCTTTAATATAGTTCTCTACTTCCGTCACGTCGCTGGAGCTTGCCAGTGCGCGCTGGCTGTTTGACTTGATATTCTGAACCGCATCATAGATTGTGAAATTGTAGGTTCCCAAATATTTCACAAGGTAGTTGCGGTCAAAAGAACGGGTCAGAAGCTCCGGACGATCGACCTCGGCAACGGCCAGGTTGACGAGGAAGACAAGGATGCTTGTTCCCATCACAATTTTAAACGGACGCTTCGTTGTTGTTTCAGAAGGTCTGTTATAGAAGACGGCCAGTCCGATTAAAATAAAGGTGTCGATGAAATACAGAACATCAAGCGGGTGCATGAGCGAGAAGATGCTGTCCCCGAGCTGCCCCCCGTTTGTTTTGGCCTGCATGATCGTAGGCAGCGTGATAAAGTCGCTGAAAAATCTGTAGTATACGACGTTCGCATACAGCAAAAAAGACATTAAAAAATGAATCACTATAATTGCTGTCTGCTGTATTTTTTTCTTGAACAAGAGTCCCAATCCAAGAAAGAACAAGCTTGAGCTAATCGGATTCACAAAAAGCAAGATCTGTTGTACTGTGTTGGTTATTCCTAAATTGAATTCAATTACATACGCAGCATAAGTTTTCAGCCATAGCAATATGGCGGCTATCAGGAAGAAGGCAAGACCTCTTTCCTTAATAAATCTTTTCAATTGTTACACTCCTTTTTTCCGGATCAGTATAAAACCATCGGAACGAAAGAAAAAAACGAATGTATAAAATATACCATGAAATACCGATTTAGAAAAGCGGAAACCGGCCTTGTGAAAAAAAACGCAAAGCCCCTGTCAAATCAGGGTTTTACAGCTTTGAAAAAGATGTTTGGGAATATTTTACGCTTCTCGTACATTGGCGGGAACGGATCTTTATGGCAGACTGTTGTTAGTATATGAACGAAAAGGGAGGATGTAGACCATGGATTTTTCGAGCATTGTTTCCGAAGACAAGATTAAGCGGGCTATTAAGGACGGCGAATTCGAAGGGCTTCCGGGAATGGGAAAACCTTTGAAAAAAGACGATGCCGCCCATGTTCCAGAGCATCTCCGCATGGCTTACCGGGTGATGAAAAATGCCGGAATGGCAGAGGATGAAGGCGCTTTAAAGAAAGAGCTGATGACGATTGACGACTTAATCGCAAAGTGCGCGGACGAAGACGAGCGCGAGCGTTTAATTGAGAGAAAAACAGAAACCCGGCTCAGGCTTGACAGGCTTGCCGACAAAAAAGGCATGTTTTCCAAGCCTGCTTCAGCGTTTTATAAAGAAAAAGTGTACCGGAGGCTAGAGCGGAAATAAAAAGCGCTAAAAGGAGGTTTATTTCTCCCCTGTAGTGGTATTGACCCATAAACGAACAAAAGGGTGATAGGATGGAACGATTATTGAATTGGGTTGAATACATATCAGATTGGCTGTGGGGGCCTCCGCTCATCATACTGCTGACGGGGACAGGAATCTACTTAACGATCCTGCTGAAATTTTTTCAATTTCGCTATCCTCTCTATATCTTTAAGCAGACGATCGGAAGCGTCGGCAAAAAGCCGAAAGGAGAAGGGACGGTTACACCGCTGCAGGCTTTGACATCGGCTCTCAGCTCAACGGTCGGCGCCGCCAATATCGTCGGTGTGCCAGCGGCCATCATGTTTGGCGGTCCGGGCGCCGTTTTTTGGATGTGGCTGGTCGCGCTGTTTGCCATGGCGATTAAGTTTTCGGAAAGCGTCCTCGCCGTCCACTACAGAGAAAAAAATGAAGAAGGCGAATATGTCGGGGGACCGATGTACTACATTACAAAAGGGCTCTCCATGAAATGGCTCGGCGTCTTTTTTTCGGTAGCGCTGATGATCGAGCTCGTTCCGAGCATCATGGTGCAGGGAAATTCGGTTTCCGCATCATTGGCTGAGACGTTCTCGTTCAATCGTCTATACACCGGAATCGGAATTGCTTTTTTGATCGGTTTAGTGGTAATCGGAGGGATTAAACGAATTGGAAAAGTGACAGAACTGGCGGTTCCGCTTATGGCAGGGGCGTACATCGGGGCCGGTTTCCTGATTGTCGTCACGAACCTTTCTTCTGTACCCGCTTTTTTCTCTCTCATCTTTTCGAATGCGTTTACATCTTCTTCGGCATTCGGCGGCTTTGCAGGTGCGGCAGTTGCCGAAACCGTTCGCTGGGGCTTTGCCCGAGGCCTTTATTCCAACGAAGCCGGGATGGGGACGGCGCCGATTGCCCACGCGGCGGCGATGACCGACCACCCTGTGAGACAGGGGTTCTGGGCGGTGATCGGCATCGTGGTCGATACGCTGCTGATATGCACGACAACCGCCTTCGTCGTGCTCGCATCAGGCGTCTGGACCGCTGAAAATGCGGCGAGCAATCCGGGAGCACTGGCGGCAGCCGCATTCCGCAGCTATTTCGGCCCTATGGGCGGATACTTCGTCTCTGTCGCGCTCGTTTTCTTTGTCTTATCAACGATTACAGTGGTCATTTTTTACGGAGTAAAACAAGCTGAATTTCTGTTCGGAAGGCTCGCCGGGCATATGATTAAATTCGTCTATCTGGCCGCCGTCATCATCGGGGCTGCCGGAGGAGCAAAGGCGATATGGGGATTCCTTGATCTTGCGCTCGCTTTCATTCTTCTTCCGAATATTTTGGCGGTGCTGCTCTTAAGCAGAAAAGTAAGGTCTTTATATGATGAGTTTTTTACATCAGAAAAGTATTATTTGAAAGACATCGGTCAGCAGGACGGCGCTTATGAACGTGATGAAAAAGTGAACAATTTATGATCACAGCCGGTTAGTTCCCGGCTCATAAATCGGAGGAAGCCTTGCTATCCTTCGTTTTATGAAGGGAACGGCCGGGTTTTTTTATTTTTGAAAGCGCTACAAAAATATGTTGACTACTTGTATATACAGGAATACAATATATTTATAACATGTATATACAAGTTATAAGAGGAGAAGGAGGGATTGGAATGACTGATTTAAATCAATCAGCGCGACGGATTGTCGATGCTGTCGGCGGTGCAGACAACATTGCAGCGGTAACCCATTGTGTGACGCGTCTGCGATTTGCATTGCTCGATGAAAGCAAAGTCAATCAAGAGGTGCTGGAGCAAATAGATGTTGTCAAAGGATCGTTTTCAACTAACGGCCAATTTCAAGTGGTGATCGGCCAAGGAACGGTCAACAATGTATACGCGGAGCTGGTGAAGGCCACAGGAATCGGGGAATCGTCAAAAGATGATGTTAAGAAAGCCTCTGAGAAAAATATGAATCCTTTACAGCGTGCCGTGAAAACGCTTGCAGATATTTTTATTCCAATATTGCCGGCTATTGTCACTGCCGGACTGCTGATGGGAATCAACAATATCCTGACGGCTCAAGATATTTTCTTCAGCGGAAAATCGATCGTTGAAGTCTATCCGCAATGGGCGGATCTCGCCAATATGATTAACTTGATCGCGGGGACGGCTTTCGCGTTTCTCCCTGCGCTAATCGGCTGGTCGGCCGTCAAGCGGTTTGGCGGAAATCCGCTGCTCGGCATCGTGCTGGGCGTTATGCTTGTGCACCCTGATTTGTTAAATGCCTGGGGATACGGGGCTGCGGAGCAAAGCGGAGACATTCCTGTCTGGAATTTATTCGGTTTGGAAGTGCAGAAGGTCGGCTACCAAGGTCAGGTGCTTCCTATTTTGCTCGCTTCTTATTTGCTGGCAAAAATTGAGCGCTTTTT
Organism: Bacillus haynesii; assembly: GCF_001969855.1. Classification (GTDB taxonomy): domain Bacteria; phylum Bacillota; class Bacilli; order Bacillales; family Bacillaceae; genus Bacillus; species Bacillus haynesii. Next base: position 5,222 of record NZ_MRBL01000006.1, on the reverse strand, counting down.
GACAAAGCGGACGCCTGAGAGCATTCAGCTCCTTGTTGTGGCACCGATTACGCTGCTTGTCACAGGTTTTGCTTCATTTATTGTCATCGGACCGATTACATTTGCAATCGGAAATGTTTTAACATCAGGCCTTATTGCTGTCTTTGAACAATTTGCCGTGCTGGGCGGACTGTTATACGGCGGACTTTACGCCGCTCTCGTCATTACCGGAATGCATCATACATTCCTTGCCGTTGACCTTCAGCTGATCGGCTCAAAGCTCGGCGGAACATTTTTATGGCCGATGCTCGCGCTGTCCAATATTGCACAAGGTTCAGCCGCACTTGCGATGATGTTTATTGTCAAAGATGAGAAGCAGAAAGGTTTGTCCCTGACATCCGGAATTTCAGCTTATCTCGGTATTACCGAACCGGCATTGTTCGGGGTGAATCTCAGGTACAGATTTCCGTTCGTGATCGCGATGATCAGCTCAGGGGTTGCCGGGATGTTCATTTCCTCGCAAGGGGTCTTGGCAAGCTCAGTCGGCGTCGGCGGTGTACCCGGAATTTTCTCTATTATGAGCCAATACTGGGGAGCGTTTGCGATCGGGATGGCGATCGTGCTGATCGCGCCGTTCGCCGGAACATACCTCTATGCAAAATTAAAAATGAAATAAGAGAGGGAGAGGGGCGCGCATATTTGTCAGCCCTTTTCCCATTTCATAAAGAAGAAAACGGTGGTGTTGAAAAGTGGAAACGAAAGAAAATCCATGGTGGAAAAAAGCAGTCGTCTATCAGATTTATCCGAAAAGTTTTAAAGATACAACAGGAAACGGTGTCGGCGACATTCGCGGCATCATCGAAAAGCTCGACTACATCAAGGAGCTCGCCTGTGATGTCATTTGGCTGACGCCGATTTATCAATCGCCGCAAAACGACAACGGCTATGACATCAGCGATTATTACAGCATCCATGAAGAATATGGAACAATGGCCGACTTTGAAGAGCTTCTAGAAGAGGCTCACAAGCGCGGCATAAAGGTGATCATGGATCTTGTCGTCAACCATACATCAACAGAGCACAAATGGTTTAAAGAAGCGTCGTCTGGAAAAGAAAACCCGTATCGCGACTTTTATATTTGGAAGGACATGGAGCCGGACGGCGCTCCGCCGACAAACTGGGAATCGAAGTTCGGCGGCTCGGCGTGGGAGTTTCAAGAAGAGACCGGACAGTATTATCTCCATCTCTATGATGTGACACAGGCGGATTTGAATTGGGAGAACGATGAAGTCAGAAAAAAAGTGTACGAGATGATGCATTTCTGGTTTGAAAAAGGAATCGACGGCTTCAGACTTGATGTCATCAATGTCATCTCAAAAGACCAGCGTTTCCCTGATGATGACGAGGGGGACGGACGCAGATTTTATACGGACGGGCCGAGGGTTCACGAGTTTTTGAATGAAATGAACAGGGAGGTCTTTTCAAAATACGACAGCATGACGGTCGGGGAAATGTCATCGACCACAATCGCAGATTGCATCAGGTATACAAACCCCGAAAGCCGGGAGCTCGATATGGTGTTTAACTTTCACCATTTAAAGGCCGACTATCCGAACGGGGAAAAATGGGTGCTTGCGGATTTTGATTTTCTAAAGCTGAAGAAGATTCTTTCTGAATGGCAGACTGAAATGAATAAAGGAGGCGGGTGGAACGCGTTGTTCTGGTGCAACCACGACCAGCCGAGGATCGTCTCACGCTACGGCGACGACGGAAAATACCGCAAAAAGTCTGCGAAAATGCTGGCAACCGCGATTCATATGCTTCAAGGAACGCCATACATTTACCAGGGAGAAGAGCTCGGAATGACCAACCCGAAATTCGATGACATCTCTCTTTACCGGGATGTCGAATCTCTCAATATGTACCGTCTGCTGAAAGAAGCAGGAAAGCCGGAAGCTGAAATCATCGAAATCTTGAAAGCGAAGTCCCGCGATAATTCGCGGACGCCGGTGCAGTGGAACGGAGAGGGAAATGCCGGGTTTACGACGGGGACACCGTGGATTCCGGTGCCTGACAACTGCAAAGAAATCAATGCAGAAGAAGCGCTCAGCGATCCTGACTCGATTTTCTACCATTATAAAAAGCTGAATGAGCTCCGCAAGGAATTCGATATCATTACAACCGGCGATTATCAGCTGATTCTGGAAGACGATCAAGAGCTTTATGCGTATTTGAGAAACGGAGCGGATGAAAAACTGCTGGTGATCAATAATTTTTACGGGAAAGAGACCGAGTTTCAGCTGCCTGATGATATTAATATTGAAGGCTATGATGCCAAGGTTCTCATTTCCAATGACACCGATCTTCCCGAGTCATTTAAACGCTTCAAAGTGAAACCATATCAATCGATTGTTTATCATCTTGCCAAACCATGCTAAACTAAGCGTGGTGGTAAAAAAATGAAGATCAACAAGTATATGATGATTTACAAACAAATCGCAGAACAAATCGATCAAAGCATACTGAATGCCGGAGATATCCTGCCGTCTGAAAACGACCTTGCCGAACAGCACGACACCTCGAGGGAAACCGTTCGTAAAGCGCTGAATGTACTTGCACAGAACGGGTATATTCAAAAGATTAAAGGAAAGGGATCAGTCGTGCTGCACAGGGAGAAAATGCAGTTCCCGGTTTCCGGTTTGGTCAGCTTTAAGGAGCTTTCAGAAACGCTTGGCAAAGAGACAAGCACGACGGTCCACGAGTTCGGCTTGACGCATCCGGATGCATATATTCAAAAGCAGCTCCGTACTTCCGGAGATGAAGAGGTATGGCGGGTCGTCAGGTCGCGGAACATCAACGGAGAGCGCATCATCCTGGATAAAGACTATTTTATCCGCAAGCATGTTCCGCTCTTAACGAAAGAAATATGCGAGGACTCGATCTATCAATACCTTGAAGATGAATGCGGGCTCGTCATCAGCTATGCCCATAAGGAAATTGTTGTCGAGCCATGTACGGCAGAGGATCAAGAATATTTGGATTTGAACGGATACGAACACATTGTGGTTGTGAAAAATTTTGTTTTCCTTGATGATACGACCTTGTTTCAATATACGGAAAGCAGACACCGCCTTGATAAATTCCGGTTTGTCGATTTTGCAAGAAGAGAAAAGTAGCACGGTGCGCCTGACGGCGGCCGTGTTTTTTTATGAAGCCGTTTCTCATTACGTCGGCATTGAATATGCTACAGCAGGTGTAAATGAGAAATGGAGGATGTAAGCAATGATTCATGAAACCGTAAAGATCGGAAAAAACGTGGTATTGGGAGAGCACGCTGTCATTGAAGAAAATGTGGTCATCGGGGACAACGTAACAATCGGTCATCATGCCATTATTAAAAAGGATACTCAGATCGGCAGCGGGGTAAAAATCGGCGATTTGGCCGTCCTTGGCAAAGCGGCTTCTTCAAATAAAAAAATGGCCCGGCAGCCGAAGCGGACAGGAGCGCCTTTACGGATAGAAGATGGTGCCGTAGTCGGAGCGAGCGCTGTGATTTACCGGGACGTGCTGTTGGAACAAGGCGTCTTCGTCGGGGACATGGCGAGCATTCGCGAAAATGTCGCGATCGGCAGAGAAAGCATTATAGGACGCAATGCAATGGTTGAAAACAATACGAGAATTGGAAAGAGAGTGACGATTCAAACGGGCTGCTATATCACCGCTGATATGACGATCGAAGATGAAGTGTTTATCGGTCCCTGCTGTTCCACATCAAATGATAAATATATGGGAATGGGAAACTACCCGTATCAAGGTCCAATCATTAAAAAAGGAGCGAAAATCGGGAACAACGCAACATTGCTGCCTGCGGTCGTCATCGGGGAGCATGCGGTCATCGGAGCAGGCGCCGTCGTCACAAAAGATGTTCCCGCAGGCAAAACGGCTGTGGGCAATCCAGGCCGGTTGCTGAAATGACGGTTTTTCAAACTTAGCCGTGTTAAATCATGTGACTGCTGGAGGAACAGCCACTTCATATATTGCTCAATTTGTTCCGGCCAGAGCGGGTGGAGGGAAAGATTTTATAGAAACGGAACTTGATTTCAAACTAGAGTATTCAATAGAAGTCTCGCAGCTGCTGGTACACAAATATGTCCATTAGTTAGTGAAATTGTTGATACCGTTCCAATCACTGCAACAGTTAACTATTCAGTTAGAGTTGCGGTAACCTCGGCTACGTATGTTAGTTCCGCAGCAGCATTTAATAGAGATTTAAATCTCATTCGGTTCCCTTAAAGGGAGGGGGAAAGCTAAATGGAGCTTTCCCCTTTTGAAGTTTCATATTAAGAAAGGACGTTGTTGTTACAATTCATATATTTTGATTCTCTCAGATTTAGCTGCTATAAATGTGTTTTAATCATATGGAAAATAACGTGACCGAGCTCAGCAAGGAGACATAGTATATGTTAGCTTCATTCTTGAAAAGGGAATTGAAGCTAATCTAATGAAAGGGAGGTAAAATCCTAGATGTCGATCCAAAATTTGGTTGTCAATGGCGGCTTTGAAAACGGGGCACTTCCACCCTGGGTAGGCCAAAATGCAACCGTCACAACTCAGTTTTCTCATTCTGGTTTTTGGTCGGCAAGATTACTGGGCGGGGCTGCTACTTCTTTTATTGCACAATTTGTTCCGGTAGATGCAGGAGAAGGTTTGGAATTTTTAGTTTCTCTTGCTAAAGAAGGTTTTCCTGCTCCATCGCCTCAGGTGCAAATTCAAGTGTCTTATTTTGATAGTTCGTTTAATTTTCTAGGCCAAGGTCTCTTTTTAAATATCCCGTTTAACAGGCTACCAATTGTTCAAAATAATACATGGCTTGAAGTCTATCAAACGACGACCCCGGCTCCAGCTGGTTCTACTATGGCTTTCATCTTGATTAATACTTTGCCGCAGGCAGGTACAGCGAATGTCATAGTAGATGATGTAGCACTGTTAGATGTAGAAGGCGGAGGAACAGGTCCAACAGGTCCGACAGGTCCGACAGGTCCGACAGGTCCAACAGGCGCGACAGGTCCGACAGGAGCGACAGGTCCGACAGGAGCAACAGGCGCGACAGGAGCAACGGGCGCGACAGGTCCGACAGGAGCGACAGGTCCAACCGGAGCAACGGGAGCGACAGGTCCGACAGGAGCGACAGGTCCAACCGGAGCAACGGGAGCGACAGGCGCGACAGGAGCGACAGGAGCAAC
>NZ_MRBL01000058.1 GCF_001969855.1 Bacillus haynesii | reverse complement strand
GGTTTTGACTGCAGCGGCTTTATCTATTATGTGCTCAACAAAGTCACATCCGTTTCTAGATTGAGCGCGGTCGGATATTGGAATATCATGACGCCTGTCAGCACGCCTTCAAGAGGGGATTTCGTTTTCTTCTCGACATATAAAGCAGGTCCTTCCCATATTGGCATTTATTTAGGGAACGGAAAATTTATCAATGCGAATGATTCGGGAGTCAGCATCAGTGATATGAACAATTCATATTGGAAGCAGCGCTATCTTGGCGCAAAACGATATGCTTTCTAAAAAATCCATTTTTCAGCTTGACGATAAGGATGCTTTAGAAACTTACCGTCAAGCTGTTCTAAATGATTATTTTTGTGCATTTCCTTTTTTTGTATCATAACTCAATAAAGAAGAAAAAGAATCTGTCTATCAGGTGAGGTGTCTGTAATCTTATGAAGAGTGCAACCATTATTCGTAAAATCGATGATTTTGGACGAGTTATTTTACCAAGACCCATAAGGAAGGGTTTAGAAATTGATGGAAATGACCCTGTGGAGTATTTTGTAGAGGATGAAAATATTATTATACGTAAGTATCTAAAGGATCAGATGTGTATGGTAACCGGCGAGGTGTCCGATAAAAATGTGACTGTGTCAGGAGGAATTGTGTTAAGCCCTG
>NZ_MRBL01000057.1 GCF_001969855.1 Bacillus haynesii | reverse complement strand
TGTTAAGCCCTGAAGGGGCGAGAATTTTGTTGCAGGATTTATTGGCTGGTCGATTAAAAGATGAATTTTAAGAAGAGGTTAACAGTGTCCCGAGTGTTACTGTAAGCAACGAAAAGTGAAAGAGTTTGACTTGATACCAAAAAAGATAATACATCATGTTAAGGAGCTTTCATGAGGAACGCAGCTTTAAAATTAGCTCGAGATTTCTTAAGGATTGACAACGAAAACAAGTATTTGGCGAAGCAGGGGCCGTTAAATTTTGAAGTCAGAGAAGAGAGAGGAAAAGGCATTGTCGAGGTTTCTCTGTGTGTTTGCGGTTGCTGCAGCATAGACGAAAGGATTTTCGATTCTTTTGATAAGGCAAGGCTCGTAGCTGCTAAAATGACCTTCCAAGGAAAAGAACCTGCAATGACATGCCTGTCTCGTTATCAGAACTTGATCGATAGTTGGATATGTGAAAAATGCGGTTGTGAGAAAAGGCCAGTTTGGAAGGATGCACCCGGATTGGCAAAATTCTGTCCGATCTGTGACGAGAATACTGGCTCAATCGACTGGGGAAAGCAATCAAAATAAGGATCAGGAATCTTTTATTAACACT
>NZ_MRBL01000056.1 GCF_001969855.1 Bacillus haynesii | reverse complement strand
TGCGAACAGTTCATGGAGCTGGACAACCAGTCGCTGCGCGTGCTGCTTACGGGCGGAGACAAGCTGAAACGGATCGAAAAACGGAATTACACACTCGTCAACAACTACGGGCCGACGGAAAACACGGTCGTTGCGACGAGCACGGCGATCGATCCTGATGAAGGGATGCTTTCGATCGGAAAGCCGATCGCCAATACCCGGGTGTATGTGCTTGGGCAAAACAACGAAGTCCAGCCTGTCGGCGTCGCGGGCGAGCTGTGCATCGCCGGCCGCGGGCTTGCGCGCGGCTATTTGAACAAGCCGGAGGAAACGGCGAAGCGTTTTACGGAAGACCCGTTTGTGCCGGGCGAGCGCATGTACCGGACGGGGGACGCGGTCAAATGGCTGGAAGAGGGGCGGCTTGAGTACATCGGCCGGATCGACCAGCAGGTGAAAATCCGCGGCTTCCGGATCGAGCTTTCTGAAATCGAAGTCCAGCTCGCGCGGCTCTCTGAAGTGCAGGAAGCCGTCGTCACCGACATCGAAGATGCCTACGGCAACAAAGCGCTGTGCGGCTATGTCGTTGTGAACGAACAGCTTGATACA
>NZ_MRBL01000055.1 GCF_001969855.1 Bacillus haynesii | reverse complement strand
AACAACGAAAATAGCTGGAGCTTTGTACGCACCGGCAAAGTTGATTCCTTCGTAGAAGTCACCTTGGGAAGCACCGCCGTCTCCAGTATAAGTGATCGCCACAGCCTGTTTGCCGCGTTTTTTCAAGCCGAGTGCAACGCCAGCCGTCTGGATGTATTGCGCACCGATAATAATTTGCGGTGAAAGCGCATTAACATCATCCGGCATTTGGTTGCCGCGGAAGTGTCCGCGAGAGAACAAGAATGCCTGATAAAGCGGAAGTCCGTGCCAGATCAGCTGCGGAACATCACGGTAGCCCGGAAGAACGAAGTCTTCTTTTTCAAGCGCGAAATGCGTAGCAATTTGAGAAGCTTCCTGACCGGCAGTCGGCGCGTAGAAGCCAAGGCGGCCTTGTCTGTTCAAAGAAATAGAACGCTGATCCAAAATGCGTGTATACACCATGCGGCGCATTAATTCTTTTAATTGATCATCAGATAGATCCGGCATTGCCGCTTCATTCACGACTTCGCCTTCTTCATTCAAAATTTGAAACGTTTCGAACTGCTTTTTAATGGCATCGAATTGCTTTTTGCTATCAACGATTGCTTTTTTCGTTTTTGCAGCCATATTAAAGTCACCTCTTCCTTTCTTTTGACAGTCATAGACGTGTATCCCTTATACATACAGAATTAGGGTGTCCTAAATTGACGGGCGCAACTCATATTTATTTCTTATTAGCCGCTTTGATGGTTGTCGAAACTTTTATGTAAGGACAGCACAACGCGTTCTAAAACTGTATCATTTATAGTTTATGAAAAACTAATACAACAAGTTCCACCAAGGCTAAGTTTACACCAGTCGATCATGCTCGTCAATCGATTTCATTCCTGAAATTCAATAAATGTATTCGCTTTACCGGATTTCTGTTTCAGCGTTGTCCAGACTGTTGCAAACTGTTCTAGTATAGATAACAATCTGTATTACAATAGCAATACAGATTTTGTCGAAAAAAGAGGGCTGAACATTCAGCCCTCTTTCATCTCAACCCCCGCAGCCTTGTAAAAATCTTTTCTGGCTTTGTTGTAGTCCTTTGTATACTCATTGAAATGCTTGCTTTCTTTCAGCACTTTGTCATACGATTGATTGATTTTTTTCAGCTGCGCCTCAAGGTCATCCAGCTCAAGACTTTTATTTTTGAGCAGCTTGTACAGCTCTTTGTCAAGGCCGATCGCGTTCTGATAGGCGTCATAAAGAGAGTCGTATGCTTTGTAGCGCTTTTCCATATAAGACGCAGCGTTCTCAGCCTTTTTCCTGACCTTCTGATCATCGATTTTTTCTGCCGACGCTTTATTTGCTTCAAACTCCCGTTTTGCCTCGTCTATGCTTTCTTTCTCAGCATTCAAGTGCTCCTCGCGTTTGCCGGCTGTCTTCAGCGCTTTATCGGAGAGCGCGGCGATCCGGTCAAAATCGTCCATATTGAGCCTGATCATTTCCTCGTAAAGCTTTGATTCGGCTTTTTCCAGGCTTTTAAGAGAACCCTGCTCTTGTTTAAAAGGCTCTTCCAATTCCACGATCTTCTCCAGCGAGCCGTGAAACGACTCGACAGGATCCTTCCAGAGACAGCCCGTTAATACAAATGCAGCCGTGCAAAAAACGACGATGCCTGCGGGCACCCGCATGTTTGAAAATTTCACTCTGAATTTCCCCCAATCTCGACAAATTCCACTATAAAATGAATTCGTTTGTTTGACAACAGAAGTCTACAGCATATGGACAAGCCGATATCAGATCGGTATGCCAGCGCCTTCGCTTTTAGACCAAAACATTTAGGGAAAATTCCTTGAAGTTGGGCATTCGACTATACAACCTTTGGACTTTTACATAATTTATATTAGACGCCATGCCTACCAAAAAGAAAAGGCTGTGCGTAAAATAACGGAGGAGGTCTTCATATGTACGGTTATTGCTGCCCTGGATACGGGTACGGCGGCGGCCATGGATACGGCTACGGCCGCACATTCGCTTTGATCGTCGTTCTCTTTATTTTGCTGATTATTGTAGGGGCCGCTTATTTAGGCTGCTAGCCCCTGATGAATCCGTCATGACCAGCCTCCTTTAGGCTGGTCATTTATCGTGCACAGAGATTGCGCGAAAAGAGCAAGATCCGCTATACTTTACATAATGAATCGTTGGGAGTGAAGATGTTGATCACAATGGAAAACATTGTCCGCGACGGCCACCCTGCTTTGAGAACCGTCGCCGAAGAAGTTCAATTGCCAGCAAGCGAAGAAGAAATCAAACAGCTGAGCGAAATGATCGAGTTTGTCAAAAACAGCCAGGACCCTGAAATCGCTAAAAAATACAACCTTCGTCCCGGTGTCGGTCTAGCCGCTCCGCAAATTAATATCAATAAACGAATGATTGCCGTTCATGTTGAAAGTGAAGACGGGACACTATACAGCTATGCGCTTTTCAATCCGAAGATCGTCAGCCACTCTGTTCAAACATGCTACTTGACAAGCGGCGAAGGCTGCCTGTCTGTCGATGAACCGATTCCCGGATATGTTCCGCGCTATGAACGGGTCCGAGTCAAAGGAACGACACTTGAAGGCGAAAACATCGACATCCGCTTAAAAGGATATCCGGCAATCGTATTCCAGCATGAAATTGATCATTTAAACGGCATTATGTTTTACGACCATATCGACAAAGAAAACCCGCTGAAACAACCTGAAAATGCAACACCTGTTGGCGGGTAGCGGAAAAGTGTCATAAAAAAAACGGATCATGTTTGATCCGTTTTTTTATGATTTCAAAAGTCCGAGCGCTTCTACCGCGTATTGAATGCCGTCTTCATCGACGGGCTTTGTGACAAAGTCGGCTATTTTTTTCAGCTCGGGCACAGCGTTGCCCATCGCCACTCCGGTTCCCGCAAATTCGATCATCTGCAGGTCGTTCAGACCGTCGCCGAACGCGTAAGTATCCTCTCTGTCGAACGGAAGCTTTTCAATGACTTTTTTGATTCCTTCCGCTTTCGAACCGCCAGAAGGCAGCACATCTGTAGAGCGCTCGTGCCAGCGGACAAGATCAAACTCCTTAAACCGGCTGTACCGCTCTTCCTCGTCTTGCGTACAGAACAAGAGGACCTGGAAAATGTCCCTGCCTTTAAAATAAGCGCGATCCTCTTCCGGCGGATTGACTTTTAAGCTGCCGATCCCTTCATGAACGAACGGATGGCCGGCAGTTGTAGTGCGCATCCCCTCTTCCCCCATGAACACGAGGGGGTGGCCGCAGCTGTCCGAATGCGCAAGCAGCGCTTCCAGTGACTGCTCGGCAATCGGATTTTTATAAATGACCTCTCCTTCAAAAACGACATATTGTCCGTTATAAGAGACAAAAGAATTGATGCCCAGTTCTTCAAGAACAGGCCTGACCATAAACGGCGCCCGGCCTGATGCGATGAAAACATGATGACCGTGCGCTTTCAAATCGGAGACGGCCTGTTTCGCGGTGGCGGGAATGCGTTTATCATGATCATAAATCGTTCCGTCAATATCAAAGAAAATCAGCTTTTTATCCATGGCAGTGAATCCTTCTCCCTTAGCTAGTATGATTGATGGTTCTCCTGTACCATCATACAAAAACTGCGTACGCGAGAAAACCTTTTCACTCCAAAATCAAAACAAAATCAACATGCCAATAATATCCATGTAACAATAGACAGATTCATCATATAATAGAACTAAAGAGA
>NZ_MRBL01000054.1 GCF_001969855.1 Bacillus haynesii | reverse complement strand
AAGAAGAAATCAAGCAGGCGATCAAAAAAGCTGACGAAGAGCCGAAGCAAAAAGTGACCGACCTGATCGACATCATGTATGAAGAGCTTCCTTACAACCTTGTAGAACAAAAGGAAATTTATAAAGAGAAGGAGTCGAAGTAAGCCATGGCGCAAATGACAATGATTCAAGCAATCACTGATGCGTTACGCACAGAACTGAAAAATGACGAAAATGTCTTAGTTTTCGGAGAAGACGTCGGTGTTAACGGCGGCGTGTTCCGTGCGACTGAAGGATTGCAAAAAGAGTTTGGTGAGGATCGCGTATTTGACACTCCTCTTGCTGAATCTGGTATCGGCGGCCTTGCACTCGGCTTAGGCTTACAAGGCTTCCGTCCTGTAATGGAAATTCAATTTTTCGGCTTTGTATACGAAGTGATGGACTCAGTTTCCGGACAAATGGCACGGATGCGCTACCGTTCCGGCGGCCGCTGGACTTCTCCAGTGACAATCCGTTCTCCGTTCGGCGGCGGTGTTCACACACCTGAACTTCACGCGGACAGCTTGGAAGGACTCGTTGCACAGCAGCCTGGACTTAAAGTCGTCATTCCTTCAACTCCGTACGATGCTAAAGGACTTTTAATCTCTGCGATCCGCGATAACGATCCGGTTGTTTTCCTTGAGCACATGAAACTTTACCGT
>NZ_MRBL01000053.1 GCF_001969855.1 Bacillus haynesii | reverse complement strand
GGGCGGCGCAGCGAAGAAGGAAGAGTCCGAGCGTGATTTAGCTTCCTTAATTCCCGCTGGTGTCGACTTGATCGGCGATGCTGTAACGGAGTTTCGGCCGAATCAGAACACACTTCTTACAAAACAAGGAACGATCGTTTCCTATGATTATCTCGTTGCAGCAGCCGGTTTGCAAATCGATTGGGACGGGGTCAAAGGCTTGAAAGATGCAGTTGGAAAAAACGGGGTTTGCAGCAACTATTCATATCATACGGTAGACAGCACTTGGGAAAACATCCGAGATTTTAAAGGCGGAACCGCCATTTTCACTCATCCTGATTCTCCCGTGAAATGCGGGGGAGCTCCACAGAAAATTATGTACTTAGCAGACGACTATTTTCGCAAGTCAAATGTTCGCAATCAGTCGGAGATTATTTTTGCATCGGCGAAATCAACCATTTTCGATGTCCACAAATACGCAAATGCGCTTGAAAAAGTCATCCAGCGCAAGGATATCCAAACGATGTACAAGAGAAACTTAATCGAAATTCGGCCTGATTCAAAAGAAGCCTTGTTCGAGAATCTGGAGTCGGGGGAACAGGAAGTATTAACATATGATCTTCTCCATGTGACACCGCCGATGAAAGCACCTTTATGTATAAAAGAAAGCGCATTGGCGGATGCCGGCGGCTGGGTCGATGTTAATCCGTACACTCTGCAGCACAAAAAGTTTGCCAATGTTTTTGGAATTGGCGACTGTGCCAACCTGCCGACGTCCAAAACAGGGGCGGCAGTTCGTAAACAGGCTCCGGTTGTGGTGCGAAATCTGATGTCCTTGATCAAAGGATCTTCATTAGATGCAAAGTACGATGGATATACCTCATGCCCATTGGTTACAGGATACAACAAACTCGTGCTGGCCGAGTTTGACTATCACAAGGTACCGCAAGAAACGTTTCCATTTGATCAGTCCAAGGAACGATTCAGCATGTACCTGTTAAAAAGAAGATTGCTTCCCATCATGTATTGGAATGGCATGTTAAAAGGACTGATGTAAGCAGGACAAAGTTCAAAGGTTATGCATGATGCGAACTCAAAAAAGGATATTTTCCGATAAATGTTTCAAGAGGAGGAATCCAACATGTTATTGCGCTATTTTTACGATGAAAAACTGGCCCATGCATCGTATCTGGTTGGCTGTCAAAAAACAGGGGAGGCCATTGTGATTGATCCCGGCCGCAATCTAAAACCATATTTGCAAGCAGCCAAGGAAGAAGGGCTCAACATCACAGCGGCCGCAGAAACCCATATTCACGCCGATTTTGTTTCCGGCGCCCGTGAACTCGGCGTTACACACCAAGCGAAGCTGTATCTTTCCGATGAAGGAGACGCAGATTGGAAATATCAATATGTCAATGAATTGAAACATCAGCTTGTGAGAGACGGCGACCGCTTTTCCATCGGAAACCTGATGTTTGAGGTTATGCATACCCCCGGCCATACCCCGGAAAGCATTTCATTCCTGTTGACGGACGGAGGAGGAAATGCGGATCGTCCAATCGGCATCTTTACAGGAGATTTCGTCTTTGCAGGCGACATCGGCAGACCCGATTTGCTCGAAAAAGCGGCGGGGATCAAGGGAACGTCAGAATCGGGGGCAAGAGAGATGTTCAAGTCCCTCGGAAAGTTTAAACAGCTCCCGGATTACTTGCAGGTTTGGCCGGCTCATGGGGCAGGCAGCGCTTGCGGCAAGGCATTGGGAGCGATTCCAACTTCGACTGTCGGTTACGAAAAGATGTTTAACTGGGCAATGGCGTACACTGATGAAGACGAATTCGTTAAAGCCTTGCTAGATGGGCAACCAGAACCGCCAAAGTACTTTGCTGAGATGAAACGAGTGAATAAAGAAGGCCCTGCATTGCTCAAAGATCTTTCTGCTGTTTTAGAAATTACTTTGATTGAACAAGTGAAAGATTTGCAGGGAAAAGAGCAAATTGTGGATACCCGCTCTTCCCGGGAATTTGCTGAAGGGCACATCAAAGGCACGATCAACATTCCGTTCAACAAGGCGTTTACAAACTGGGCAGGCTGGCTCATCGACTACAATCGTCCTGTGTACTTCATAACGAATCCGGCTGAAGTGAACGAACTCGTGGCAGCGCTGCGCTCTGTAGGCATTGACAATATTGCAGGGTTTATGGATCGTGACAAAATTCTGGCAAGCGATGCTTTTTCACTTGAATCGTACGCGGAGATCACCCCACCTGAGATCGCAAAATTAGTAGAAGACGGATTCGTGCACGTGCTTGATGTTCGCAATCTGACTGAATGGCAAGGAGGTCACATTCCGAATGCACAACACATCATGCTGGGAACGCTCCCAGAACGGCTCGATGAAATCAAAAGAGACTGTCCAATCCTTGTGCAATGCCATGCCGGAGCCCGATCTGCAATAGGGGCCAGCATCCTACAAGCTAACGGCGGTTTCAAACAAGTTTTGAGTTTGAGCGGCGGCATTGTCCAATGGCAGAAAGACGGTCTTGCCATTTCAACCCCTTGCAGCGAATTAAAATGAAAGAACATTTCTATGCTCAAGCGCATGGTATCAAAAGTCAAGAGGCCGATATTGTCTTCCTCCCGGCCTCTTGACTGATAGTATTTCCGCTTTTCCTTCTCCGT
>NZ_MRBL01000052.1 GCF_001969855.1 Bacillus haynesii | reverse complement strand
TCATCTAACTGATGAGAAACAAAGGAGCCTGCCACACGGTTATCTGATGACTCTATGTATTCTATATCGGCACCGACTCGGCCCTCCTGACACATCGCCATTTGGCCATTCATCACGATCATACCCATACCCTTTTTTAGTTAGAGCATCCTTCAAAGGTTCCTCGCGGTTTTCATCTGCGCTATTCCGGTCAATTGTGCAGATTTTCGAATGGTATTCTTTAATGGCCGTTTTTATGTGTTTAGTGGTTTAAGGTACTTATTAGCGGGAAAATAGATTTTTTGATCTATTATAAGGTTGAATTTTCTTTGGCTGCAGTTTTGTTTTGTCGATGCGATAGTAAAATGTTTGTAAATTTACAGGATAACATCTAGGGGTGATTCACGATGAAAGAATGGTTTCTTTATGTGTTTATTGCGACATTAATTTCGATGTTCATTCAATCAGGATTAGATAAAATCGGGCTGCTGAATCTAAACAATATGTGGACTGATTTAAGTTGGCTCGTTATATTCTTTGTTGTCTATGTTTTAATCGATTTGGCTGGAAGGGCTTTAATTGGATCCAAAAATAATTAACCCCCTCATTAATAAGAGAGGGGTTTTTCGTTTCTTGTTCCATGTGTAGATTTAAAGTAAGACACCAACCTTAGGAAATAAAGTAAGCCCTTCTCAGAGCTGGAAGGGCTATTTCAGTATTCGCTATCTAAACCAAGCTTTTCTTAAATTGTTATTAAAGTTAGCCTCGTTAAAAGGAACATTGGCAGAA
>NZ_MRBL01000051.1 GCF_001969855.1 Bacillus haynesii | reverse complement strand
CAAAACCAACAGTTTCAACAGCCATTACAGTAGAGATATCTCTCCACAAAAAGAAAAGAGCCTTTAAAACGGCTCTTTTTAGTTATTACGCTATTTTAAAAACCGATCTACATTACACCTCTATTCATTCCAAACTTTGAATACAAAGGAAGGGATATTTGCAAAAGTAACTTCATCTCCTGAGCGGCTCTTCATACATTTATTGCGTCGCAATTTTAAGGTATTCTCTTTTGAAGAAATGAAAAAACTGGATTGTATAGGATCTAAAAAGAAAAAACACCAATATAAAGCGAGTTTAGAAGGTATTAAAGTTGAGTATGTGAATCCAGCATACACAAGTCAAACATGTCCTAAGTGCCATGAAAAGAATAAAGCACAAGATAGAAAATATAAGTGTAAGTGCGGATTCGAAAAACATCGTGATTTAGTCGGTGCTATGAATATTCGATATGCACCTGTGGTTGAAGGTAACAGTCAGCCAGCCTAAGATGCTATATGCACTGTCTTAGGAGGGGTAATGAGATACCCTTACCTTGAAGGCTGTTCAAAACAGAAATGGACTGCGAACGTTTAGTCATTCAAGAATCCCCCCGTCATAACGTAAGGTGTAGGGCTTGCGACTTCAGTCGTGGGAGTCTCAAGAAACGAGTGGATTTTTATCATTTATATTGTTCTTTTCCCCATTTCGATACCCATCTTTGCATTTCATTTAGAACTGTTTGAAAATCCATACCTTTTTCAGTTAAAGAATATTCAACAGTTACAGGCACAGTATTAAATATTTCGCGCTGAACAAAACCATTTTGTTCCAATTTTCGAAGTGTATTAGTTAGGGATTGGGTCTTGATAAGGGTTATTTCTCTTTGAAGTTGGTTAAACCTTTTTGGTTCTTTTTTTAGTATAGTGATTACTGCGAAGGCCCATTTTGAGCCAAGGACTTGTATAACTTCACAGATGTTGCCGCAAAATTTACTCTCTTCAAATAATTCATTCATTTCTCCACATCCTTACTAAAAGTAATTAGGTCAAAATAACTGGAGTATCTCCAAATATTTTGCCTTCTTCCACCAACCAAACAAGTACATTATACTGACATTGGGTGAAATGATATAAACCAAGGTGAATTCTTGTTTTAATACTTACCATTTATTATTCAAGTATCATCTATATAAAAATTATTTCACAAGACACTTCAACTGACAACAAATGAAACTAGTCATTATATGGTTACTAATCCATGGTCTATGCTAGACATGGAACTATCGTATAAAGGTCTAGAAAGGAGAAAAAATGAAAAATCTAAGTCTATATCTTCTCGGATTAGGAGCATTTCTTACGGGTACCGCCGAATTAGTTGTTGCAGGTATCCTCAATATTATTGCCAATGATTTAAACATTTCTATAGCTCTTGCTGGGCAATTGATAACAGCCTATTCACTTGCATTTGCAATCGGTACTCCCATTTTGGTGTCATTAACATCGCGGATGGAAAGAAAAAAATTAATAATAATTTCACTCATTGTATTTATTATTGGCTCTTTAATCTCTTATATAAGTTCTGGTTATTTCATTTTAATGGTTTCTCGAATAATCCTAGGATTGAGTGCAGGTGTATACCAAGTTGTTGCTCTAAGTTCAGCTGCTAAATTAGTCCCAGCTGAAAAGGTTGGTAGTGCAATTGGTATAATAGCTCTTGGATTTGGGAGTGCGATTGCATTGGGGGTTCCGATAGGAGTTGCGATATCGAACTTGTGGAGTTGGCCAGTCATATTCATTATTTTAGGTGTTTTTAGCCTATTAATTCTATTGGGATTAATTCGTTTACTTCCCAAAATTGAAGGGGATGCTAGGGTTCCATTTTTAAAGCAATTCTCAGTATTAAGTAATCCTATCATTGTGAGCGGATTTTTGGCTACATTATTTATGACTACCAGTAATTCGATAATGTTAACTTATATAACTCCATTTTTGCAAAACATTCTTCATCTAACTCCCTCTAAAATTAGTTGGATGATGCTCGTATTTGGTGTTTGCAGTGTTATTGGTTCACGATATGGCGGAGCCGGTGTTGATAAATGGGGAACTACGAAGATAATTTCTTTCAGTTTATTGATCTCATCAATATCACTTGCTTTTCTTCCTTTGCTTTCAACACTGATGGTTATCGGATTACTTTTATTATCGATTTGGATGTTCTCAATTTTTGTTACAGGTACAGCTATTCAAACATATTTTATACAAGAAGCACCTCGATCCACAAATTTAGTACTCAGTTTGAATACATCTTTTGTTCATTTGGGTACTGCCGTTGGAGCTGCAGCAGGAGGACTGATAGTCCGTAACACTTTCACAGTTCTTTATAATCCATGGGTTGCAAGTGGGACAATCATACTTTCTTTAGTAATTGCCTTCGTTTCTTTTTCTTTACGAGGAAAGAGAGCATCAAAGATAGCATAAGACACATATTATTGGCGTTTCTTCGATATGAAGGAACTCCTGTTTGTGTGTCAGGAATACATCTTTGAA
>NZ_MRBL01000050.1 GCF_001969855.1 Bacillus haynesii | reverse complement strand
GCTTTGTTCTGTCCCGCTCCAGATCACGCCGTTAATCATCGTCTTTGAAATGCTGACGTTCTCAAAATCGCTGATGAAAAGAAGGTCCGCGTCATAACCCGGGGCGACCGCTCCCTTCGTCTTTAACCCGAAGCATTCCGCTGCATTCAGGCTGCCCATTTGATATGCAAGAAACGGGTCAAGTCCCTCTTGAATGGCAAGCTTGACCTGGTGGTTAATGCTTCCTTCATCGACCAGTTCATCCAAGTGCTTATCATCCGTACAGAAAAAGAAGCGTCGCGCATTTTTCTCGTTGACCGCAGGCAAAACATGACGCGTATTCTTTGCCGCAGACCCTTCTCTCAGCATGACGTACATTCCTCTTCTGACCCGCTCAAGCGCCTCTTCAGGTGTTGTGACCTCATGGTCTGTAAGCACGCCCGCCGCTCTGTAGACATTGACAAACCCGGCTGACAAGCCGGCCAGATGTCCGTCGATCCGCTTGCCCGCTTGATGGGCATCCATGAGCTTTTGCACCATATCCGGCTCTCCCGCTTCAACGGCCACATAATCCATCACTTCCGCAAGCCCGAGCACCTCTTCGCGGCTGTAAAAAGGATGTAAATCCGCAGCGTTCAAAACTGCACCCGATTTTTCAAATGGTGCCGCAGGTACACAAGAAGGGAGCATAAAATGAATGTTCAGTCTGGTCATTTCAGCCTGCTCCAACATGAACTCAAGGCCCTTCACACCTGAGACATTCGCGATTTCGTGAGGATCGGTAACAACGGTTGTCACACCGTGGGGAATCACAGCTTTGGCAAATTCGGGCGGCGTCACCATTGAAGACTCAATATGGACATGACCGTCGATAAAGCCGGGAACGATCATTTGTCCTTCAGCATCAATCGTATTCTCCCCCTCATAATCGCCCAAACCGACGATGGCCCCGTCTGTGATGGCTATGTCAGTCTCCAACCATTCCTGATTAAAAACATCCATGACCTTTCCGTTTTTAATTACAGTATCCGCTTTTTTGCGATGACTGGCAGCGTCAAGCCGGCGAATGAACATCTCTTTGTCCAAAGGTATATGTCCCCTCTCTTTTTTATATGTATATGGTTCAATATCGTAGCCGAATCGCTTGGAACAGTCAATGAAAAGATCAAAAAACCGCGGGCTGTGGGGTACCCGCGGCTGATCGATGGCATTTTAATGTTGAAAGACTTTCTTTTCAAATCTCTCAATGTCAGGATTTGAGCCGATGACGATTAAAATATCGTCCTTCTGAATCTCTTCAGTGGCAAGCGGAGATACGATGACTTCTTTCCCCCGCTTGATCGCGACGATATTAATTCCGTATCTGGCCCGGATATCAAGATCAAGCAGTGTATTTCCGGCCAGTTTGCCGTTCGCTGCGATTTCGACAAGGCTGTGTTCATCAGAAAGTTCAAGATAATCAAGCACATTGTTGGAGACGATGTTGTGGGCGATCCTTTTTCCCATTTCACGCTCCGGATGAACGATCCGGTCCGCCCCGATTTTGGATAATACTTTTTCATGATAATCGTTTTGAGCTTTTACAGTAATCATTTTCACACCAAGCTCTTTCAAGATCAGCGTTGTCAAAATGCTCGCTTGAATGTTCTCCCCGATCGCTACAATAACGTGATCAAAATTGCGCAGTCCAAGGTTTTTCAGCACAGATTCGTCTGTTGTGTCTCCTATCACAGCGTGTGAAGCAATTTTGGCGTATTCGTTTACGCGATCTTCATCTCTGTCGATCGCCATTACTTCAAGCCCTTCTTCACTCAATGCTTTGCAAATGCTGCCGCCGAACCGGCCGAGTCCAATTACTGCAAATTCTTTTTTCATCGGTAATTCCTCCATGGGTCAATCTTGAACAAATTCTATCATATGAAGTGGAATTTTTCCTCTTTTATTTTATAGTTGCGCGGCTGCAGCATCCTTGCTGAATGTCGTTCTCTTCGGATGCCGTACCTTTGTCGATCGGAAGCAAAATGTGGAATGTGCTTCCCTCGCCCAATTCGCTGTCGATTTTCATTTCTCCGTTGTGAGCGCCGATGATATTCAGGCAAATCGTCAGCCCAAGACCTGTCCCTTCTTCTTTCGTTGAGAAGAAAGGCTCCCCGAGCTTTGCCAAATCGGCTTGGGAAATGCCGCCGCCTTCGTCTTTGATGCTGACTTTCACATAGTCCCCTTCCGCCTTTGAGGAAATCGTGATTTTCCCGCCGTCAGGCATCGCTTCTATCCCGTTTTTAATTAAATTGATGAATACCTGTTTGATTTGATTTTCATCACCGTTTATTTCCCACTCTTCCCCGTGCTGAAACGCTTTTTCGATCTTAATGTAGGAAAGCACGGCGTTGGTCTCTAGAAGCGTTGCCACCTGCTGAAGAACCGAATTGATTTTGATCTTTTTAAATTGAACCTGGTGCGGTTTGGCCAGTACAAGCAGTTCTCCGAGCACAGAATCGATTCGTTTAATCTCAGAGAAAATGATGTCAAAGTAATCTTTCCGGTCAGGGTATTCCGCTTTCATCAGCTGCAAAAATCCGTTTACAGAGGTCAGCGGGTTCCTGACTTCGTGAGCGATTCCCGCGGCGAGCTGTCCGGCCATCGCCAGCTTCTGAGACTGCATGGCCAGCCGCTGATTCGACTTGAACAGTTCCATCTCCGCTTTTTTCCGTTCTGTCACATCAGTCAGCGTTCCCAAGCTGCCCGTAAATTGACCGTTTTTATAATAAAGTTTATAGTGAACTTCACCCCAGAACTTGCTCCCGTCTTTGCGATGGTAGAGCACCTCGATCCTTCCTTCCGGCTCCTTGTTCTTCAGCTGGGCGATCAGGTGATTCGAAATCCGCTCTTCATGATCGAAATAATCGTTGTACATCGTTCCAAGGCTCTGTTCAACACTGTATCCGGTCAAGGATGTCCACGCCTGATTCAAAAATGTTATATATCCTATTCGGTCCGTCTGAAAGACGATTTCCTGAAGGTTATCCATGATACGGTTGGTTTCTGAGGAAAGCTCTTTATATTTCTTTTCGCTTTCCTTCAATTTATAGACAAGCTGATTTGACTCATCGATATAAAGCGTGAGCCACCAAACGCTGATTAATGTCACCAGCGTAAACAGCAGATCAACCGTCCAATTGATTTTATTTCCCAACACCCCATAGAACAAAAAATTCCAAAACATGATAAAAGTCATTGCCAGCACGGTTGCAATGATTCGTCCTTGATATCTTTTCATACCCCCACCTGCCACTTGTATTTCTCAGTCAATTGTAACATTCTTTACACCACATTTGAGAGGATTGTTCGAAGTATTTATCGTCTCTATGGCTGAATTTTTCAGTGACGGCGGTTTTATCGGCTGCCGGCGCAAGAAAAAACCCTTCTGATGAAGGGCGTCGAATCTTATGCTTTCACTCCGTTTAAGGCAGCTTTGATTTCTCCCAAAAGCAATTCGGCCCCTTCAGGACTCAGCGTAATTTTTCCATTTCCATACTCGCGGTTTTCAGAAGTGATTTCACCGGTCATCAGGCAC
>NZ_MRBL01000005.1 GCF_001969855.1 Bacillus haynesii | reverse complement strand
GGCAGTAAATCCCTTACAATATGAAATGTCATCTTGTAAGGGATTTACTGCCTTTATACATAGAAGGCGATTGCAGCCTTAAAACGGAACGTTTGGTTACCGCGCACCTCAAGACGTGCGCAGATTGCCAGGAAATGTACGACATGATGCGGGAACCTGTCAATTTTCATGATGACGGAGGATTGCCAAAGGAAGCAGGGGAAGCGGAAGAACAAAAATTCAGGAAAGCGTACTATCAAAGGCTGATTCTCAAAGGGGCAGCACTGTTTGGCGGGGGCTACTTGCTGATGCTTTTGATTTATTTATTCTTTTTATAAGAACTGGCGGCTGGTTGCCGCCAGTTTTTTTCGAATTGATTTCAGACGGCAGAGGGATGAACATGGTGCAAGACTATAATTTGCGTAGGGTTTCGTGTTTGACAATCAAAAGCCCCTTCAGCCGGAAGGGGCTCCTTTCCTATTCAAGCAGGCCTTTTTCGCGCATTCTTTTTTTGAGTGTAAAACCGCTCCCCATAATCACGATCAGAATCGCGATGGCGATTGCGACGCCGGCTGCGCTTTTTTGGGCGATTGCAACTCCGATCATCATGATGCTGATCACTGCAGCAAGTGCGAATAGTAAGAAAATCCATTTGATTTGTTTCATTGTTTTTCCATCCCCTTAGTATGAGTCTACTGTTAGTTTACAGAAAATCGCGCTGAATAGAAAGGTCAACCGAAGCTGGAAATTTGAAACAAATTGAAATAACTTCGTTCGTCAGTTATAATATGAAAGATTATCTAAATTTTTTAGGAGATGAAAATGTGAAACTTCGAGAAGATCTTCGCAATATCGCTATTATCGCCCACGTTGACCATGGAAAAACGACGCTTGTGGATCAGCTCCTCCATCAGGCTGGCACATTCCGTGCGAATGAAAACGTGGCTGAGCGCGCCATGGATTCCAATGATTTGGAAAGAGAGCGCGGCATTACGATTTTAGCGAAAAATACAGCGATTAATTATAAAGATACACGCATTAATATTTTGGATACTCCAGGACACGCAGACTTCGGCGGGGAAGTTGAGCGGATCATGAAAATGGTCGACGGCGTTCTGCTTGTTGTTGACGCTTATGAAGGCTGCATGCCGCAAACCCGCTTTGTACTGAAAAAAGCACTTGAGCAAAACTTGACGCCGATCGTTGTTGTCAATAAGATCGACCGTGATTTTGCCCGTCCTGAAGAGGTCGTTGATGAAGTGCTCGATTTGTTTATCGAGCTTGATGCCAATGAAGAACAGCTTGAATTCCCGGTTGTTTACGCTTCTGCGATCAACGGCACCGCATCAGCAGATCCGAAGCAACAGGATGAAAACATGGAAGCTTTATTCGAAGCGATTGTCAACCATATTCCTTGTCCTGTCGATAACCATGAGGAGCCTTTACAGTTCCAGGTGGCTCTGCTTGACTACAATGATTATGTCGGCCGTATCGGAATCGGACGCGTGTTCAGAGGAACGATGAAGGTTGGACAGCAAGTTGCTTTAATGAAGCTTGACGGTTCTGCCAAGCCGTTCCGCGTTACGAAAATCTTCGGTTTCCAGGGATTGAAGAGAGTCGAGATTGAAGAAGCGAAAGCCGGCGACCTTGTCGCGGTATCAGGAATGGAAGACATCAATGTCGGAGAAACCGTCTGCCCGATTGAGCATCAGGAGGCGCTTCCGGTTCTTCGCATTGACGAGCCGACGCTTCAAATGACGTTTGCGGTTAACAACAGTCCTTTTGCCGGCCGCGAAGGAAAATATGTCACGGCCAGGAAGATTGAAGAGCGTCTTGAACAGCAGCTGCAGACAGATGTCAGCCTTCGAGTCGATCCGACGCCATCTCCTGATGCCTGGATCGTATCAGGACGCGGCGAGCTGCATTTGTCGATTTTAATCGAAAACATGCGCCGCGAAGGCTTTGAACTGCAAGTATCGAAGCCGGAAGTCATCATTAAAGAAATCGACGGCGTTCGCTGTGAGCCTGTTGAACGCGTGCAAATCGATGTGCCTGAAGAGCACACCGGATCTGTAATGGAATCAATGGGTGCGCGCAAAGGTGAAATGATCGACATGATCAATAACGGAAACGGGCAGGTCCGCCTGATTTTCAATGTCCCTTCACGTGGATTAATCGGCTACTCAACCGAATTCCTTTCCCTTACACGCGGTTTCGGGATTTTAAATCATACGTTTGACAGCTATCAGCCAGTTGAGCCAGGGCAAGTCGGCGGGCGCCGCCAAGGCGTGCTTGTCTCAATGGATACCGGGAAAGCTTCAGCCTACGGCATTCAAGGCATTGAAGAGCGCGGCGTGATTTTTGTCGAGCCGGGCACAGAAGTATATGAAGGCATGATCGTTGGCGAGCACAACCGTGAAAACGACCTTGTCGTCAACATCAACAAAATGAAGCAGCAGACAAACGTGCGTTCAGCAACAAAAGATCAGACGGTCAGCATGAAAAAACCGCGTATCATGTCGCTTGAAGAATCGCTTGAATACTTGAACGAGGATGAGTACTGCGAAGTCACACCGGAATCCATCAGGTTAAGAAAGAAAATTCTCGACAAAAACGAACGCGAAAAAGCAGCGAAAAAGAAAAAGCTGGCAGGATTGTCGTAACATTTGCAGAACCTAAAAAAAGAGCAACCCAACTAAGCAAAGGGGAGGGGAATCTTTTTGACTGATGTAAGTGAACGGCTGTCGTTTTTTGCCGCTCTTTATAAAGTGGACCAGAATCCTGAGGCGGGAATGTGGTGGCTTTATGCCACCATCTTCGTCCTGTCTGCGGTCGTCTTTAAACTGGGTTTCGCCAAACGGCTGCCGCTGTTGAAAACGGCGATCATTTACTTTTTTCTGGCATTAGGCTGTACGTTTTTAACTTTCTTCGGCGTTTTTCTGCCGGTTGGAGAAGGGCTGATCGTAGCCGTTTTAATCCTTTCGATTTACAAAATCCGTCTGCACCGTTCGAAAAAAGAGCAGACGGGGGCGAATACGTAGAAAAGACATAGCCAAAGAAGGCTATGTCTTTTCTGTGTCCGCCAGAAAATCCGCCGTTAATAAGTCCCGAAACAAAGCCCTGGCAAAAAGAATCTCATCTGCTGAATACCGGCTTAAAAATCGTTTAAACCTTTGTTCGATTTTTTCGTGCTCACGCTGGTGAAGGTGATGAATGCTTCTCCCTTTATGGCTTAAGCGGAAGTAGATTTCTTTTTTATTGTCGCTGAGCTGTGTCTTGTTGACGAGGCCTTTTTCGGTCAGCTTGGCGGTGATCCTTGAGACCGTCGCTTTTGAAAATGCCATCTTCTCGGAAATCGAGGTGACGTTGATCGGTTCGTGGTCGCCAATGCAGCTGATCGTATGGATGTCAGACATGTTGAGTTTCAGTTCAGCTCCGAATTCGCGCTCCAGCTTTTTCATTTCTGCGGAGATGCGCTCTTTCATGACGGTTTCTTGCTGCTCCTGCTGATGAATGAGCCTGATGTACAGGTCAAATATTTCTTGTTTGGCGTGTGTTAAATGCTCCATGCAGAAAACCGGCTCCTTTAATCGATTTTTCTGCTTTGATTATACCATTTAGTTGCGCATGAAACAAAATCGTTAAACAGACTGAAGGTGAGAGTTTTCGCACCAGCGGCAGATACCGTCAGCAATCAATTGCTCTGCATTTTCCATGGATTCGTCGACAGCCCAGGCAACATGGCCGTCAGGACGGATCAGCGCTGCCTTTACGCCATTCCATTCAGGCCTGCTGTCAATTGCTTTCACTTGCATGAGCCGGACATGAGGCATTCGGGAAAGTTCCTTCGGTTCTTTCCCGAATGCTGCCAATAAAAAGCGTCCATCGTGGAGAAAAGTGTAAAGTCGTTTGACAGTACCATCTGAAAGGGTCAGGTCAATATCTGGCAGCCGTTTTCCGTTCAGCTCATGTTCAGGCATTTCTTCATCTGCTTCGTATTGCACGCTGAGCGCTGCAGTTTGTTCTGCCAGATAGCGATTGACGTCTGAAAATTCGAGAATGCCGGATAATAATTCGCGGAGGTACAGCCCTTCACGCGTAAAATCAAACAGCTTTGTTTGGATTTGTGTATTGACGAGCAGCGCTTCCCCGACAGGGTGTCTTTCATTATGGTAACTGTCAAGCAGCCAGTCGGGACACCGTCCGTTGATCTTTGCTGCGAGCTTCCAGCCAAGGTTCATCGCGTCCTGAAGGCCGACATTTAAACCTTGCCCTCCTGCGGGAAAATGAATATGTGCGGCATCTCCAGCCAAGAAAATTTTGCCGGAACGGTAATGCTCCGCCAGCTTGCTGGCATTTCCGAAGCGGGACATCCAAACCGGGCTGTTCATTCCAAGGTCCGTGCCGCAGATGCGGTTGAGTTCTTTTTTTAATTCTTCCAGTGTGACGGGCTCGTGAAGCAAAGCTTGAGGCATGTGCGGCGCCGTTATGATGACGCGGAAAATGCCGCCGTCTAAAGGCACGATCACAACGCCACCTTCACGGTTCTCGCAAGTATAGAAATGAGATTCCGGCGGATTTTCAAGTGACACATCACCAAGCATTGCAGTGATATTTGCATCAGTTCCGGAAAAAGCGATGCGCGCCTGCTTGCGAATGATACTTCCGGCTCCGTCAGCACCGACGATATAGGAAGCAGTTAGGAAGGACAGGCCACCCGGACCCTGGACAACAAGCTCGGCGGATTCCTCATGCTCGCGGACAGCGAGAACTTCATGACCGCGAAGGATGCAGACACCGAGATTTCGCGCATGTTCCTCAAGCACCTTCTCAGTTTCGTACTGGGGGATGAACAATGTAAAATTGGCTTGTGTGTCAAGCGCTGAAAAGTCCAATCCAGTCTTCAGGCTGGCAAAATGCCCCGAAGGGACCGGCTTGCCAATTTGCTTAAATCGTTCTCCAAGCCCTCTCATTTCAAGTATTTCAATTGAGCGCGGGTGCAGTGTGAGCGCTTTTGAGAATGGAGAAGGCTCTTTCAGCCGTTCGACAATACAGGTCCGGACGCCGGCTAAAGCCAGCTCGGAAGCCGTCAGCAGACCGACGGGGCCGCCGCCTGCAATCAGTACATCAAAATCCATGATCAATCACTCCTTTTTTTGTTACGTGTGAAACAATTTAAAAATACTACAAATGAAAATGTTTATCAACTATAATCTTTAATTTTGTTTCTTGTGTAACAAAAAGATAATAAAAAAGCATGGAGCTTGTCCATGCTTTTATGACTTGATCTGCTCTTTATTTTTTCTGTGCGGATATAACTTAAAACGGCCTGTTTTCATCCGGTTTTCGGTTTTGGTTTTAATTCGTTCGCTGCATTCATGGCACATATAGGTATGTATCGGCCGGTTTCGGAGACGTTTGGCAATGAGTGTGTCATCATCGATTTTTTCGATTTTGTCACACAATGAACACTTTACCCTCACTTGATTCACCTCGCTTACGATTCATTATACCTTAATCAATCAGACAAATAAATTTTCTCCTTTAGAAAAAAGGGAAAAGCCTGTGCCGTCAAGAAAACAGTGGCACAGACTTTTTTAAAGTTATTGCTGCCGATTTTTCATATGCTTGTTCGATTGGTTATTCTGCTTCTTTTCGAGCTGATTCTGATTTCTTTCATTCAGCTGGTCGTTGTTGGATTTTGTAGGATTTGTTTGCTGGTTGTCTGTTGCGTCGTTCGGCACTTCAGGAAGGACGCGCCCGACGATGGCTGCCAGCTCGTCGAGAATCCCTTTGACAGGACGTCCCGCTTGAATTTCTCTGCCCATTGCCCGCAGGCGGTTTACAGTGTCGGGATCCGCGACAACGGCGGCATTTGCTCCGTAAGGGTCATTCTGCAGAGCTTCAGCGACCGAATACTTAATGGATTCGACTTTGCTGCGTTCCAAATTGTCTTTCACATCAATTCCGACGACGGCGAGCCTGCCGAGCACGACGGCGGTCGCATCATTGACACCCGGAACGCTTTCTGTGATCTTCACAAGGCGCCGTGAGATGGCTTGTCCGTCTTCACGGTTTACCGGCTCCTGGGCGCTATTTTTCACATGAATCGGTCTGTTGCCGGGAAGCTCATTCGCTTCATTTCGGGCATTATTTTGAATGCCGCAGGCTGAAAGCAGCATAACGGTTTGAATTAGGATCAAAAAAAAGATTCGCACTTGAGGTTGCCTCCTTAAAAATGCTTTCATTAATTTTTATTGTTGAATTAACCTTCTATCTTTATTCACAAAAACATATATTTTAGCGGGCGCTCCATCAGCTTTTAACCCAAATGAAAAAGAAAAGGCTAAAAATCCTGATCAGGAGGCGGAAGATTGAGTAAAATTTATGTGCTAGATACGA
This sequence comes from Bacillus haynesii, assembly GCF_001969855.1. Classification (GTDB taxonomy): domain Bacteria; phylum Bacillota; class Bacilli; order Bacillales; family Bacillaceae; genus Bacillus; species Bacillus haynesii. The sequence continues at coordinate 262,625 of NZ_MRBL01000005.1, read as the reverse complement.
ATGTGTTATTGCAGGATCCGAATTCAATCTTTTCTTTTGAAGATAACGAGGTTGTCATCCCGGCTGTCGTATTGGAGGAAGTCGATTCAAAGAAACGCTACATGGATGAAATCGGGAGGAATGCAAGGCGCGTATCTAAATTGATAGATGATTTGCGTTTAAAAGGAAGGCTGTATGAAAATGTTCCTCTCCCAAACGGAGGAAGCTTGAGAATCGAGCTTAATCATCGCTCTTTTCAGCAGCTTCAGGAAATCTTTATCGAAAAAACTAGCGACAACCGGATTTTAGCCGTAGCGAAAAACCTCAGCCTTGAAGAAGAAACGAAAGAAGGCGGCAGGCCGGTTATCCTTGTCAGCAAAGATATGCTGATCCGCGTCAAAGCTGATGCCATCGGCTTGATGTCAGAGGATTTTTTGCACGACAGGGTTGTCGACAATAATGATATATACAGCGGTTATACGGATCTGTATATTCGCTCGGATCAGATGAATTCATTTTTCGAACATCACGATTTGCCGGTTGACGAAATCAGCAGAGAGGCGCTGTGTCCGAACCAGTTTGTCGTTATGAAGGACGCGCTCGGCGGATCATCCTCTGCGGTTGGAATCGTTGATCAAAGCGGAAAATCCGTTAAAAAGCTTGTTTTTGATCAGGAGCAGGTTTGGGGCATCCGTTCGCGAAATGTACAGCAGACGATGGCGCTGGAACTTCTTTTAAGACAAGATATTCCGCTTGTCACCCTGATCGGAAAAGCCGGCACAGGAAAAACCCTGCTTGCGCTGGCAGCGGGGCTGCTGCAGACAGAGGACCTGGGGAATTTTAAAAAGCTTGTTGTCACGAGGCCGATCGTTCCTGTCGGAAAAGATCTCGGCTATCTTCCGGGTGAAAAAGAAGAAAAACTGCGTCCGTGGGTCCAGCCTATTTTTGATAACCTGGAATACTTGTTCAATGCAAAAAAGCCGGGGGAACTTGATGATATTTTAGCGGGGATGGGCTCCATTCAAGTCGAAGCCCTCACATATATAAGGGGCAGAAGCATTCCCGACCAGTTCATCATCATCGATGAGGCCCAAAATCTGACCAAGCATGAAGTCAAAACGCTTCTGACACGCGTCGGGGAAGGCAGCAAAATCGTATTGATGGGTGACACCGAACAGATCGACCATCCTTATCTGGATGCGATGAACAACGGCCTGTCCTATGTTGTAGAGCGCTTTAAGGATCAAAAAATTTCCGGAAACGTGAAGCTTTTAAAAGGAGAGCGCTCCCGGCTTGCAAGGCTTGCTGCTGATCTGCTGTAATTAAAAAACCCGGGCTTTTAGCCCAGGTTTCTACTTGCGTGGCACGCGGGCCGGGTCGCCGGCAAGAGCCGAAAACCCGGCCGGGGAAAAGGGGAGGCGGAGTTTTTCATCGCCTCCGGCGCACCAGTTGCTGTTTTAAACAATGTGAATTTCTTTTACTCGTTTCACAGGAGTCATCCTGTTTGAACCGTCGGGAAAATAAACGTGTACAGGCCCGTCTTCGCCAAGCGGCTTGCCTTTGTTGCTGAAGCAGAGAATCATGCCGCCCGCTTCTTCGATCGGAACGGAAACGTCTTCACCTTCCGTTTTGAAGAGGCATTTGACGGCGGAGCCTGACACCTCCGCATTTTTCAAAAAAGGCTCAAGCTTGATCCCGAAAGTGCCGTCAAGCAATTTTTCCTTTTCATACTTTTTCTCTGATTTCAGCGTCGGCGGCGATACAGCACCTTCCCTGATTTGCCGTTCCCTGTCAATCACAAGGTCGTCATCTTCATCCTGTACCTCTCCGAAATGTGAAAAGAACTGATCGAGATCGAATTTTCGGTCATCAAAAATCCAGACGCTCGGATCGAGCGTAATCGGATACTTTACATTTCCTGTGATCGTTACAATGCTCATGTCTTCTACCACTCCCTCACAAAAAATTATAAGCGCTTTCTTTCGAATTGTCACTTCTCATAACAAAAGCCCTCTCCGGGAAAGATAACAGCAATGGCGCTCGGATGGAGGGAAAAAACTTGAATTGCCGGCATAATGAGGAGCTCGAATATTTTGTCACAGAAGCGAAAAAAGTGACGGGAAAAGGAAAGGTTGCATCTTACATACCGGCTTTGGCCGAATTATCGGAGGACGATTTGTCGGCGGCGGTCTACTTTACAGACGGGACGTGTATATCAGCGGGGGATGTGGAAAAAGCTTTCACTCTGCAAAGCATATCAAAAGTATTGTCGCTTGCCCTTGTCCTGATCGATCACGGCCCGGAAAAAGTGTTTCATTATGTAGGGCAAGAGCCGACTGGTGATCCGTTTAACTCCATCATCAAACTTGAAACCGTCAACCCGGGGAAGCCGCTGAATCCGATGATAAACGCCGGAGCATTGGTGGTCACAAGCATGATTAAAGGAGGGACGAACACCGATAAGATCGGCAGGCTGCTTGATTTTATTAAAAAACTTGCAAATAACCGGAATATTACCTTTTGTGAGAAGGTCGCCGAATCTGAATTTGAAACCTCGATGGTCAACAGGGCGATGTGCTATTACATGAAAGAGCACGGCATTTTTCAGGCTGAGGTTGAGGATGTCATGGATGTATATACAAAACAGTGCGCCATTGAAATGAACAGCCTAGACCTGGCGAAAATCGGCTCTGTTTTTGCTTTGAACGGCAAGCATCCCGAAACGGGAGAGCAAATCATACCGAAGGATATCGCGAGAATTTGCAAGACATTTATGGTGACGTGCGGAATGTATAATGCCAGCGGCGAATTCGCAATCAAAATCGGCATTCCCGCCAAAAGCGGGGTTTCTGGAGGGATCATGGGGCTGTCCCCATACCGTTTCGGCATCGGCATCTTCGGGCCCTCGCTCGATGAAAAGGGAAACAGCATCGCCGGAATCCGGCTTTTAGAGCTATTATCTGCGAATTACAGTTTAAGCATTTTTTAAAATGTGAGCGGAAGCTTAAAATTCGAGTCTTTGAAATACGGCGAAAGGACAGAAATAGCTTGCTTTTTTTCGGCTGAGGCTTTATCATAAATAGAAGAATTAGGTACTCGCCTGGGGAACGGAGGGATACTTTTGGCGTCTGAGATTGTAGTCGACCATCGTGAAAAAGCACTTGCCCTGTTAAAACGTGATGCTGATAAAATCTTAAAGCTGATTCAAGTGCAAATGGACAACTTAACGATGCCTCAATGTCCTCTTTATGAAGAGGTTTTAGATACACAAATGTTCGGACTCTCTAGGGAAATTGATTTTGCTGTCCGCCTTGGATTAGTGGATGAAGAAGAGGGTAAAGAACTGCTTTACAGGCTGGAACGTGAATTGTCTGCATTACATGATGCATTTACAAAAAAATAAATGAACACCTCAGCAGAATCTTTCTGTCTGAGTCAGCTTGTCGACGACGTTTCGATAGAAACAAACTGCCGGCAGGCTTTTTTTGTTATGGAATGAGAAAGAAAACGTCCGTTGATGAAGGATTGGCCGCTGTTCGTGCCGAATAAACGAAGACGCATGGTATGCCGATAAAAAAATAGAATGGCAGTCTTGGAACAGACGGACTTTTCTTTCTGACGAGATTCGAAGTCTTATGAAAAGGGTATCTTTCGTGCTTTTTAAGAAAGTGTAGTAAAATAACGAAGGAGTTACCACAAACACATTTTGAAGGCAAGTAAGGAAGAGGATAATAATATGATAAAAAGAATGCTCAAATCCTATGATTATTCATTAATCTTCGCTGTATTCCTGCTGTGCGGGTTCGGGCTCGTCATGGTATACAGCTCAAGCATGATCACAGCCGTGACAAGGTACGGACAAGACAGCAGCTACTTTTTTGACAGGCAGCTGATGTTTTTGGCGCTCGGAACCGTCATATTTTTATGCGCGGCGCTTTTTCCGTATAAGGCTTTTGCCAATCAAAAATTCCAAAAGTTTTTGCTGCTCATTTCCGTCGTCGCTTTGTTCGGGCTGTTTGTTGTCGGACATGTGGCCGGGAATGCCCAAAGCTGGTTCAGGGTTTCGAATTACGGCATCCAGCCGGGGGAGTTTGTCAAGCTGACCATCATCTTGTATCTTTCTTCCGTCTACGCCAAAAAGCAAAGCTATATTGACAACTTGGGAGCCGGAATCGCCCCTCCTGCGATCATCACGCTTTTCATTTGCGCCCTGGTCGCTGCTCAGCCGGATGTGGGAACGGCTTTTATCATCGCTTTAATCGCTTTGTGCATTATTTTGTGCTCGGGATTCAGCGGCAAAACGCTGTTAAAGCTCGTGCTTTTGGCCGGGGCTGTCCTTGTGCTCGTCAGCCCGCTCATTTATTTCAACTGGGACAGCATTTTAACAGAAGGACGGTTGAAGCGGTTTGAAAGCTACCAAAACCCCTTTAAAGACGCGGGAGATTCTGGCTTTCAAGTCGTCAATTCCTACTTGGCGATCGGTTCTGGGGGGCTGTTCGGCCTAGGCCTCGGCGAGAGCGTACAGAAGTATGGGTATCTGCCTGAAACGCATACCGATTTTATTATGGCAGTCATCGCTGAGGAGCTCGGTATTTTCGGTGTCCTTTTTGTCGTGCTGCTGCTCGCTTTCATCGTTTTAAAAGGGTTTTATATTGCGAGAAAATGCGACGATCCGTTTGGAAGTTTGCTTGCGATCGGGATATCGAGCATGATCGCCATCCAGTCTTTCGTGAACCTTGGCGGCATATCCGGCTTGATTCCTTTGACAGGGGTGACGCTTCCGTTTATCAGCTATGGAGGGTCATCGCTCATTCTGCTGATGGCAAGCGCGGGGATATTGGTGAACATCAGCATGTTTAATGAATACTTTGATCGGTTCAAACGAAAACAGCCTGTTAATACTACAAAAACCAAAGAAAATCAATATAAAAAAAGTATAAATTTTTAAAAAACTAAGCGTGTACAATGCCCATCCGATTCATTTAGAATAGATACATACTTAAAACAGCGGATGAGGGGGAACGACATGTCACAACAGTCTATTCAAAAAGTTCTTGTTGCAAACAGAGGGGAAATCGCTATCCGCGTATTTCGCGCCTGCACAGAACTGAATATCCGTACGGTAGCGATCTATTCTAAAGAAGACAGCGGATCTTACCACAGATACAAAGCCGATGAGGCATACCTGGTCGGCGAAGGAAAGAAGCCGATTGACGCTTATCTTGATATTGAAGGGATCATCGAGATTGCAAAACGCAACCATGTGGATGCCATCCATCCAGGCTACGGCTTCCTGTCAGAAAACATTCAGTTTGCGAAGCGGTGTGAAGAGGAAGGCATCATCTTTATCGGGCCGACCTCCAAGCACCTCGATATGTTTGGAGACAAAGTGAAAGCCCGTGAACAAGCTGAAAAAGCAGGAATTCCCGTCATACCGGGGAGCGACGGACCAGTGGCTGATATAGCGGAGGTCAAACAATTTGCGGAGGAGTTCGGATATCCGTTTATTATTAAAGCGTCGCTTGGCGGCGGCGGCCGCGGCATGCGGATCGTCAAAGACGAATCGGAGCTGGAGGAATCCTATAACAGGGCGAAATCAGAGGCGAAAGCGGCTTTTGGCAATGATGAAGTGTATGTTGAAAAGCTGATCGAAAAGCCGAAGCACATTGAAGTTCAAGTCATCGGAGATAAAGAAGGGAACGTGGTTCACCTTTACGACCGCGACTGCTCTGTGCAAAGGCGTCATCAAAAGGTCATCGAAGTGGCGCCGAGCGTTTCGCTTTCTGAATCCCTCCGGGAAAAGATTTGCGATGCAGCCGTTAAGCTTGCGAAGAATGTTGACTATGTCAATGCCGGTACGGTCGAATTTTTAGTTGCGAACGATGAGTTTTTCTTTATTGAAGTCAACCCGCGTGTTCAGGTGGAGCACACCATTACGGAAATGGTGACGGGTGTCGATATCGTACAGACGCAAATCCTGATCGCTGCCGGATTCAGTCTGGACAGCAGCGAAATCAGCATTCCGAACCAGGATGCCATCACGCTGCATGGATATGCGATCCAGTCAAGGGTTACGACTGAAGACCCGTCAAACAATTTCATGCCTGACACAGGCAAAATCATGGCATATCGCTCAGGCGGCGGTTTCGGGGTAAGGCTTGATACCGGAAACAGTTTTCAGGGCGCTGTCATTACACCTTATTACGACTCGCTGCTTGTTAAGCTTTCAACCTGGGCGCTGACGTTTGAACAGGCGGCAGCCAAAATGGTCCGCAACCTTCAGGAATTCAGGATCAGGGGAATCAAAACGAACATTCCTTTCCTTGAAAATGTGGCGAAACACGAAAAGTTTCTCACAGGGCAATACGATACGTCTTTTATCGATACAACGCCAGAACTCTTTGTCTTTCCTAAGCAGAGAGACCGCGGAACAAAAATGCTGACATACATCGGGAACGTAACGGTCAACGGCTTCCCGGGCATCGATAAAAAGAAGAAGCCTGAGTTTGATAAGCCGCAGATCGTCAAAACAGATGTCGATCAGCCAATCGCAAGCGGAACAAAACAGATTCTTGATGAACGCGGAGCCGAAGGGCTCGTCAAATGGGTGAAAGATCAAGAGGAAGTGCTTCTCACGGATACGACGTTCCGCGATGCCCATCAGTCACTGCTTGCGACAAGATTCAGAACGCATGACCTGAAAAAAATCGCCAATCCGACGGCTGCACTCTGGCCAGAGCTTTTCAGCCTTGAAATGTGGGGCGGCGCCACATTTGATGTCGCTTACCGTTTCTTGAAAGAAGACCCGTGGAAAAGGCTCGAGGAGCTGCGGAAGGAAATTCCGAATACGATGTTTCAAATGTTGTTGAGATCTTCGAATGCCGTCGGGTATACAAACTACCCTGACAACCTGATTAAAAAGTTTGTCAGCGAATCGGCTGCGGCCGGAATCGATGTATTCCGCATTTTTGACAGCTTGAACTGGGTTAAAGGGATGACGCTCGCCATTGATGCAGTGCGCGAGTCAGGCAAGCTTGCCGAAGCGGCGATCTGCTATACCGGGGACATTCTCGATCCGAACAGAACCAAATATAACCTTGAATATTATACGTCAATAGCAAAAGAACTGGAAGCAGCGGGGGCGCATATTCTCGGCATTAAAGATATGGCCGGCCTGCTGAGACCTCAAGCGGCATACGAACTGGTGTCAGCTTTAAAAGAGACGATCGATATTCCGATCCATTTGCATACGCACGACACGAGCGGCAACGGTATTTTTATGTACGCGAAGGCGATAGAAGCAGGCGTCGACATCGTCGATGTAGCGGTCAGCTCTATGGCGGGTCAGACATCACAGCCAAGTGCCAGCTCGCTTTACCATGCGCTTGAAGGCGATAAGCGCCGTCCGCAGTTTAATGTCGATGCGGTAGAGTCGTTGTCTCAATATTGGGAGTCTGTCAGAAAATATTACAGCGAGTTTGAGAGCGGTATGAATGCGCCACATACCGAAATTTACAAGCATGAAATGCCTGGCGGCCAATACAGCAACCTTCAGCAGCAGGCTAAGGGAGTCGGCCTTGGTGACCGCTGGAATGAAGTGAAAGAAATGTACAGCCGGGTTAACCACCTGTTCGGGGACATCGTAAAGGTTACACCGTCATCTAAAGTCGTCGGGGATATGGCGCTTTACATGGTGCAAAATAACTTGACGGAAGATGATATTTACGAAAGGGGAGAATCTCTCGACTTTCCTGACTCGGTTGTTGAGCTTTTTAAAGGCTATATCGGCCAGCCTCACGGCGGATTCCCTGAGAAATTGCAAAAGCTGATTTTAAAAGGGCAGGAGCCGATTACTGTACGCCCTGGAGAGCTGCTTGAACCGGTTTCGTTTGACGATATAAAAGCGGAATTCTTAGAAAAGCATGATCTGGAGCTTTCCGACCAGGATGCAGTCGCATATGCGCTTTATCCGAAAGTGTTTACCGAGTATGTGAAGACAGCGGAACTGTACGGGGATATTTCTGTGCTTGATACACCGACCTTCTTCTACGGCATGACGCTCGGCGAAGAAATCGAGGTCGAGATTGAAAGAGGGAAAACGCTGATCGTCAAACTTGTCTCTATCGGGGAACCGCGCCCTGATGCGACGAGAGTCGTTTATTTTGAACTGAACGGCCAGCCTCGCGAAGTGGTCATTAAAGACGAAAGCATCAAATCGTCCGTTCATCAAAATGTGAAAGCCGACCGTTCAAACCCGAATCATATCGCGGCAACCATGCCGGGAACGGTGATTAAGCTTCTTGTAAGCAAAGGGGACCAAGTGAAGAAAGGCGATCATTTAATGATCAATGAAGCAATGAAAATGGAAACGACCGTCCAGGCTCCGTTTTCAGGAACTGTTGAGAATATTCACGTAACAAACGGAGAAGCCATTCAAACCGGCGACCTCCTTATTGAACTGAAAAAATAAAAGTGCGGCCGCTGACTTTTGTCGGCGGCCTCTTTTTATGAAAAAATCCCCCGCAACAGGCGGAGGATCAAGTGTTTATTTTTATTTTTGCACCTGCCTGCGATAGCGCACAACAAGCAGCAGGAAGTAGCAAAGGATTCCGAACACGCAGGAAATAAAGAAAGCGTGGGCGAGTGCAAATCCCAAATCCAGCCTGCTGTAGACAACCGCAATTCCTGACGCAGCCTGAAGGATGATCAGGATCAGGGAAATCATCCAGCCCCAATAAATGCGTTTTTGATTTTTATACTGTCTGGCTGCATGTACCGCTGCCGCGATGATCCAGGCGAACAGAAGTAGTGCCGCAGCCCTGTGTCCCATCTGCACCCATTCGTGAAACTTCCCGGGAAGCCAGCCGTTTTGCGTGCTGCACATCGGAAAATCAAGGCACGCAAGGCTTGACTTCGTATGCCGGACATATGCGCCTGTATAAACGACGACATATGTGTATATAATGATTCCTATCATATGAAACTGCATGGTTTTTCCTATATAAAACGATTCGGCTTTCTGCTTGCTGTCAGTTTCAAACACCAGAAGCGTCAATAGCAGAACAGAAGCGAAGGAAATAAGCGAGATCCCGAAGTGCAAAGCCATGATCAGGGCCGATGACCCGAAGACAACCGCCGCAGCGCCCAGGAGCGCTTGAAGAATGAGAAAGACGACCGACATCACCGCGAGAAATTTCGTTTCTCTGATATGGCCGATTTTTTTCCATGACCAAATGGCGAGAGCCAGCACAAGGATGCCGGATGTGCCGCTGACAAACCTGTGGCTCCATTCGATAATCGATTCAAGGGTCAGAGCCGGGAATATGCTTCCGTTGCAAAGCGGCCAAGATCTGCCGCAGCCCATTCCTGAACCCGTCTTTGTGACGAGGGCGCCGCCGATCAGCACGAAAAGCATGGCGATAGTTGTGATAATTCCCAAGCCTTTTAATGCTTTATTCATAAATTCAATTCTCCTTTTTTAATACAAACTGACTAATAAAAAGATATTTACCACCTTCAAGTGTAAGCGAATTGATGTTCTGCTGCAATTCATAATGATTATTGTTCACAAAAATGCAATAGAAGGCGTTCACATTTTTATTGGTTTTGAAGACTTGATAATTGTGGCTTCGTTTGATAGAACTATATTAGAATGACAGTGGTTTTCCGCTCTTGTTCACAACTTTTCCTTCATCTGTAAAGAAAGTCATAAAAAGTTCACAAATATAAACCGGTTTGTCGATTAATATTTAATAGGCTGTTTTTTTCCAACCGGTAATCTTGTATGATAGAGTTGTAGGTTTTTTATGAATATACCGCTTCTCTTGACGTGATGAAGGTTTGAGTAAGGGGGGTTAGTATTATGGCTGAAACAAGAATTACAGCTGATACAGCAATGAATGGACAAATAGAAGAGACGACAGCATGGAAAGATTTCCTCGCCCTTATCAAAGTCGGGATTGTTTACTCGAACCTGATAACAACTTTTACGGGCATGTGGCTCGCTTTTTACTTTTCAAATCTGAGCTTTCTAGGAAACCTTGATATCGTGCTGTTCACTTTAGCGGGGTCCTCGCTTATTATTGCAGGATCATGCGTCATCAACAACTACTATGACCGTGATATTGACCAGCTCATGCAGCGGACGAAAACAAGGCCGACAGTGACTGGGAAAATCCAGCCTTCACAGGCATTGTGGTTCGGCATTCTGCTGACTGCGCTCGGTTTTATCATGCTGCTGATGACCAATCTGACAGCTGCCGCAGTAGGGTTTGTCGGCGTCTTTACGTACGTGTTTCTTTACACGATGTGGTCAAAGCGCCGCTATACCGTTAATACGATTATCGGAAGTGTATCAGGGGCTGTTCCTCCTTTGATCGGATGGACCGCTGTCCAAGGTTCCATCGGAGTTGAGGCGTGGGTGCTGTTTTTAATTATGTTTATTTGGCAGATTCCCCACTTTCTGGCGCTTGCGATTAAGAAAACGGAGGAATACAGAGCCGCAAATATACCGATGCTGCCTGTTGTACACGGTTTTGAAGTGACGAAAAGGCAAATCATCATTTGGATTGCCTGCTTAATGCCGCTGCCGTTTTTCCTCGGCGGACTCGGACTGCCGATCGTCATTTTGGGGACGGTACTCAATATCGGCTGGCTCGTTTGCGGTCTGGTCGGTTACAGAAGCAAAAATATCATGAAATGGGCAACGCTCATGTTTGTATATTCATTAAATTACTTGACCATATTTTTCGTTGCCATGGTCGTATTCACACTTTTTAAAATTGGATAGAACTCTATAATTCATCACATTGAAGGCTGTCACTTAACACTTCAAGCAGACAACAATCATGTAAAAGCCGCCTTATCGATTTTTTCGATTATGTTTAACAAGGCGGCTTTACGTTCATACATAGATGGTATTTTGAGTAAAAAACCTCATTATTTAAGAAATGAGGAAATGTAAGTGCTTTAATTGGAGTGGGGAGTCAGATGAATGAATAGGTGTCCTATAAACGTTTGAACAGTGAAAGTTTCAAAAGGATTGATTGAAAAGGGGTTGGGAAGAAATGTTAAAGAAATGGCGTCTGATGTCGCTGTTCACTATTTTGGCGCTCGTTTTAGCAGGGTGCGGAGAACCGTTCATATCAACGCTGCAGCCGGCGGGCGAGGTGGCTGATCAGCAGTATTTCCTAATGATTCTCAGCACGCTGATCATGGTTGTTGTTGTAGTAGTGGTAAGTTTCATTTTCGTATTTGTCATCGTCAAGTACAGAAGATCTAAGCTCGGTGATGACCACATCCCGAAACAGGTTGAAGGAAACCGCAATTTAGAAATTTTATGGACTGTTATTCCGATTATTCTCCTTCTTATCCTGGTTGTTCCTGTTGTTGCACAGACCTTTGATCTTGCTGATACAAAACCGATGGATAAGAAAAACAGGGATCCGGAGAAGGCGCTGGTCGTCAACGTCCGGGCAAACCTTTACTGGTGGGAATTCGAATATCCTGACTACGGCGTGGTGACGAGCCAGGAGCTGGTCGTGCCAACCGATGAACGCGTTTACTTCAAGCTGAAAGCTTCCGATGTCAAACATTCATTCTGGGTTCCTTCTGTCGGGGGTAAGATTGATACGAACACAGACAATGAAAACAAATTCTTCTTAACGTTCGATTCAAAACGAGCGGAAAAGGCCGGAGACTATTTCTACGGGAAATGCGCCGAGCTCTGCGGACCTTCCCACGCTTTAATGGACTTTAAAGTTAAAGCGGTTTCGAAGGATGAGTTCAAGAAATGGATGAGCGATATGGAAAACTATAAAGCGGGGGCGAAAACCGATCTCGCTGTTGAAGGAGAAAAAGTGTTCAAAGAGAAAAACTGCCTGAGCTGTCATGCGACTGATTCAAAAGACCAAAGGGCTGAAGCGGCCAGAACGGCTCCGAACCTTGCGACTTTTGGAGACAGGTCGACGATCGCCGGCGTGAAGGAATTCAACGATGAAAACTTGAAAGCGTGGCTCAAGGATCCTGAAAGCATAAAACCGGGCAACAAAATGACCGGCACATACCCTGATTTGAGCGACAAGGAACTTGATGCACTGACTGAATATTTAAAGGGGTTAAAAACGGTAGACTAACGCTTCAAAGGGAGAATGAGGGAGGTTACATTGTGAGTACGCTTAAGAAAAAGCAAGGTTTTGGGGCTGTATTATGGGACTATTTAACGACTGTCGATCATAAAAAGATTGCCATCCTTTATTTGCTGGGAGGCGGGTTCTTCTTTGTGCTCGGCGGAATCGAAGCGATGCTGATCAGGGTTCAGCTGATGATACCTAACAATGACATCATGAGTGGCGGAGTCTACAATGAAATCATGACGATGCACGGCACAACGATGATTTTCCTGGCAGCGATGCCGCTTCTGTTTGCATTGATGAACGCCGTCGTCCCGCTGCAGATCGGCGCGCGGGATGTCGCGTTTCCATTCTTGAACTCGCTCGGCTTTTGGCTGTTTCTTTTCGGCGGCATCTTTCTGAATTTAAGCTGGTTTTTGGGAGGGGCACCCGATGCCGGCTGGACGTCTTATGCGTCGCTTTCCCTTCATTCCGAAGGGCACGGGATCGATTTCTATGTTCTCGGTCTGCAAATCGCAGGGATCGGTACGCTGATTGCCGGGATTAACTTTCTTGCGACGATTATCAACATGAGGGCGCCAGGCATGACATACATGAGGCTGCCGCTTTTCACATGGACGACATTCGTCGCTTCGGCTTTGATTTTGTTCGCGTTCCCTCCGCTGACCGTAGGCATCGCGCTCTTGATGCTGGACCGGTTGTTCGGAACGAGCTTTTTCAATCCGGAATTAGGCGGTAATACGATCATTTGGGAGCATCTGTTCTGGATTTTCGGGCACCCTGAAGTTTATATTCTCGTACTCCCGGCGTTCGGAATTTTTTCGGAAATCATTCCGGTTTTTGCGAGAAAAAGGCTGTTCGGCTATTCTTCAATGGTATTTGCGACCGTATTGATCGGCTTTTTAGGCTTCATGGTTTGGGCTCACCATATGTTTACAACGGGTCTCGGGCCTGTGGCGAACGCCATTTTTGCGGTGGCGACGATGGCCATTGCCGTCCCGACCGGAATTAAAATCTTCAACTGGCTGCTCACGGCTTGGGGCGGGAGCATTAAGTTTACAACGCCGATGCTTTACGCGATATCTTTTATCCCGTCGTTTGTCATGGGCGGGGTAACAGGTGTAATGCTTGCTGCTGCACCGGCTGACTATCAGTTCCATGACACGTACTTTGTCGTGGCTCACTTCCATTACGTCATCATCGGCGGAGTGGTGTTCGCCATCCTCGCCGGAGCTCATTACTGGTGGCCGAAAATGTTCGGGAAAATGCTGAGCGAAGCGATGGGTAAAATAACATTTGTGCTCTTTTTCATCGGGTTCCATCTGACTTTCTTCATCCAGCATTGGCTCGGATTGTGGGGAATGCCGAGACGTGTGTTCACATACTTGCCGAATCAGGGATTTGACATGGCAAACTTGATCAGTTCAATCGGAGCTGTGTTTATGGCAGCTGCGGTCATCATACTCGTGATTAATATTATCGTGACGACTGCTAAAGGGGAAAAAGTCGGCAGTGATCCTTGGCATGACGGAAGAACGCTCGAGTGGGCCGTTTCTTCGCCGCCTCCTGAATACAACTTTAAACAGCTGCCTTTGGTCAGAGGCCTTGATGCTTTATGGATCGAAAAAAGAGCCGGCAAGCAGTCAATGACCGCCGCGGAGCCGCTTCAGGACATCCATATGCCAAACGGATCGATTCTTCCGTTCATCATGTCACTCGGGCTGTTTATATCCGCCTTCGGCTTTATGTACCGGACGGAATTCGCCTGGGGGCTGCCTGTCATTCTGATCGGGTTAGGGATCACATTATTTATGATGCTACTCCGGTCTGTAATTGATGACCACGGGTACCATATTCATAAGGAAGATCTGATGGATGATGACGACAAAGGGGTGAAGGCATAATGCATACAGAAGAGAAATTGACGGCTGAAACCTTCCCGGCTTCTCCTGAAAAAGCTACGTTAGAAGGAAAAAATAAGTTTATCGGCTTTTGGCTATTTCTCGGGGGAGAGACGGTTCTTTTCGCGTCTCTCTTCGCAACATACCTTGCGCTGAAGAATTCGAATGCAGGAGGGCCGAAAACGACCGAGATGTTTGACATGGGGCTGGTCTTTCTGGCGACAATGCTCCTTTTGACGAGCAGTTTAACGAGCGTATATGCCATGTATCATATGAAGAACTTCGCTTTTAAAAAGATGCAGGTTTGGCTCGGAATTACCGTTCTGCTCGGTGCAGGCTTCCTGGCGCTTGAAATATATGAGTTCACGCATTACATTCACGAATATGGGTTTACCATTCAAAGCTCGGCTCTTGGATCCGCTTTTTATACGCTAGTCGGCACGCACGGAGCACACGTTACCTTCGGGCTTCTCTGGATTCTTTCTTTGATGATCAGAAATGCGCGCCGCGGATTAAGCCTTTACAACGCGCCGAAGTTTTTTGTCGCAAGCCTCTACTGGCATTTTATCGACGTTGTCTGGGTGTTTATCTTTACCGTTGTATACTTGATGGGGATGGTGGGATAAAAATGGTGAATAACGAAAACAGAGGGAATCCCAAAATAGATCTTGCCTACCGCAAAAAGAAAAACGCGGAGGACATGAGATATCAGGTTATTTCATTCGGTTTGATGATCGGTCTGACTATTGTCGCTTTTTTAACGGTCGCCTCAGATGCCGGCGTATGGTTTACTGTACCGTTCATTCTGCTGCTGGCCGTCATTCAGGTTGCGTTTCAGCTGTATTACTTTATGCATATGAGTCAGCGGGGGCATGAAGCGCCGACTTTGTTCCTTTATACAGGAGTTTTGGTCGCTTTTGTTACCGTTTTGGCTTTTGTGACGCTTATTTGGTGGTAATCGAACCGACATACAGAAAGGAGGATGCTCATGTTGGGCAGCCTTGAAATATTCGGTTTTCGCGCCCTTTGGAGCCCCTATTTCCTAGGGGCTGTCGTTTTCATAACCGCCCTTTACTTTTTTTTGATGAAACGTTTAGGATCAGAAGAAGAGCGGGTATCCAGGAAAGAAATCGGTTTATTCCTGACGGCGATGATTCTTTTATACGTGTCTAAAGGCAGTCCGATTGATTTGCTGGGACATATTATGTTCAGCGCGCATATGGCGCAAATGGCGGTTTTGTATTTAATCGTGCCGCCTCTGATCATCCTTGGCATACCGACTTGGTTTTGGAAAAAGGTCATTTTCCTGCCGATCGTCAAGCCGCTGTTCCGGTTTTTTTCCAAACCATTGATCGCGATTATCGTATTTAACGGTTTATTTTCGATGTATCACATTCCATTGGTGTTTGATTTTATTAAGACGGATGCCGTTTATCATGCCGTCATTACGGTGCTGATCTTTATTGCAGCGTTTTTCATGTGGTGGCCGCTCGTTCACAAGGTCGAGGAGCTTCCGCAGATGAACGGACTTTTGAAACTCGGTTACATTATGGCTGACGGCATTTTGCTGACACCGGCATGCGCGTTAATCATGTTCAGCGATACAGCTCTGTATTCGACATATTCAGATCCGTCCGCATGGGCGGAGGCAATGAAACTGTGCGTTCCTCTCGATACGCTGAGCGGAATGACGCTTACAGGTCCGGAAATGTTCAGCAGCATGCCTGTTCTGGAAGATCAGCAGCTTGGCGCGATCGTCATGAAAATCCTACAGGAAATCGTGTACGGGACATTTTTGGCGATTATCTTTTTCGGCTGGGCGAGGAAGGAAAGAGCCAAAGACGAAAAGGAACTGGAAGAAGAACGATACTCTCCGTCTACAGTTCATTAAGATGAAAAAAGGGTACAGCCTCACCCGAGGGGCTGTACCCTTTTTATGTACGTCTCCTACACTTCAAGCGCCGAAACTTTTTCTTTGATCGAATTCAGCACTGTCTTGCTTGTTTTGAGGAGCTGCGGCGGAAAGTGTTCGTCTTCGCCGTATTCCACTCCATGAGGATAATAATATTTGCCCAAAAGCGGTGTCATCAGTTTGATTACCGCGCGCCGGGCGCCCACATCACCTTCGACGGCATATCCGAACACGCGGAGGTAGAATCTGCCTTCCACCATATCAAATTTGCGGTCATATGTGACGCGCTCATAATCCCATTGTCCAGCTCTTACGAACCCTTCGTTTTCCATGATGTCGTCCAACCGGTTAAGGTCAGCGGTCAATCCTTCAATACCGGATTCTTCAAATTTCATCCCGTAAAACCCCCTTAAAAAAATTACCTTTACTGACAATCATAGTATGAAAGCGTTAAACTTTCAATCCTGGCTGAGCCGATATATAAATATTTTTGTGAACAGTATGAATCGCGGGCAGCTTGACGACAATATGAACAAACGAAAGACAAGAGGAGGTCTTCTGATTGACACGTGTGAAAGATATCATGACAAAGGAAATATTATACTGTACGGTTCTTGATAATGTGTACGAGGCTGCCGTGAAAATGAAAGACGGGAATGTCGGAGCGATTCCGGTTGTGCTTGATGACGGCTTGGAACTGGTTGGGATCGTCACTGACCGGGATTTGGTGCTGCGGGGAATCGCAGCTAAAAAACCGAATTCGCAAAAGATTACAAATCTCATGACAACGGATCTCATTACGGTAAGTGAAGACGATTCAATCGAAAAAGCGGTTGATCTCATGGGAGATTATCAGATCAGAAGGGTTCCGGTTACACGGGAAAAAACGCTTGCCGGCATCATTACGCTCGGCGATATTTCAACTCATCAAAAATCAAACCGCCAGGCTGGCGACGCGCTGACATTTATATCGGAAAACGAAGAGAGGCCTGGAGATTTTCTTCATTAAAACATATTTTGTCTCAAATCTTAATAGGCTGTATTATCATTGAAAATTCATGTCAGTTCTGTTTAAATGACACTAAAGGCAAGTTTTTGATGCGGTGCGCCGTTTTATGGATAGATTGATCCGTCAGTCGGAGGTGAAAGTTTGAAAAATATATTAAGAGCGGTCGTGATCCTTCTCATCGTTGCGGCTTCATACACGCTGTTTATTCAATACGGTTCAACGCCTGAGAAAATTGTGAAGGAAGACAAGCCGCAAGTCTCAAACGAAGATGCGAAAAAAGAGAAGTCCTTGAACATTCCCGATTCCGGCCTGCTTTCTTTTGTCGGAGAATCGGCTGAAACGATCGAAAAGAAACTGGGGAAACCGGACAGAGTCGATCCTTCAGCATATGATTATGAATGGTGGGTCTATAACAAAGGGGAAAAACAGTACGTTCAAATCGGCTTGCTTGGCGGCAAAGCCGTGACATTGTTTGCGACAGGCGACGGACTGAACACCGCTCCGTTTAAAATTGGACGGCCGTCAAGGGAAGTTTTCAAAACCACCCAGATTGCCCCGTATGTCAATGTTCAATATAAAGGCAGTTCATACCGCTTTGAGTTTTCCGAAGAAGACATGAATACAAGGCCGACGGTGAAAGTCGGAGATATCTATGTTCAGCTGTACATGGATAAATTCGAGGGGACACTTTCAAGCATCAGGGCATTTGATGCGCCGACTTTAATCAAGCAAAGGCCGTATGAAGTGGTCTACAGAGGCACCCTAATCGAACCTAAAGCATTGACAGAATCGGATTGGAAGAAAATCGAGAAAGCAAATGAGAAGCAGATTTTTGATATAACGAACGTCATCCGCACAAGACACGACCTGTCTCAGCTCTCCTGGGATGAAGGCGTATCAAAAGTTGCATACGGCCACAGCAGCGACATGAAAGAGCACCATTATTTCTCCCATGTGTCAAAAACGGAAGGCACGCTCAAAGACAGGCTTGAAAAAGGAAAAGTCAACTTTGAGCAGGCGGGGGAAAATATCGCGCTCAACTATGTCGACGGGCCTGCGGCGGTTGAAGGCTGGTTAAACAGCGAAGGACACAGAAAAGCGCTGTTAAATGCCGACTATACCCATCTCGGAGTCGGGGTGGACGAGAAATATTATACGCAAAACTTTATTAAACAATGGCAATAGAGCCCGGGACAATACCCGGGCTTTTCGTTTTTTGAGAACCCCTAAATGTCGGCTGCTCACTGTTCCTGTAAAAAGAGGAATTTTAGGCGAACACATTTTGCCGGGGTGGATTACACTATAGTAGGCATATGTTTTCGGAGGGGGTGTAGACGTTGGCAAATCAAAACGCACAATCATCCATCAATGAATTTAAGCAATTTATAAAACGGCATCCTAAGTTGATTTCCGAAGTCCGGAAACAAGAAAAAAGTTGGCAGGAGGTATATGAAAACTGGGTTTTGCTCGGGGAAGACGATTCGATTTGGGATCCGTACAGGGAAAAAGAAGCTTCGGCAGAAAATGAGCCGGACGCTGGCGGCAAAAATGATTTCATTTCGAAAATGGTGACGGCCGTCCGAAAGATGGATGCCAATCAAATGAATGAGCAGATCAATAAAATGAGCCAGTCTATTTCTTCGCTGCAAAGCTTGCTCAGCCAGTTTTCGAGCGGAAGCCAAAAACAGCAGAATCAAAGCGGCGGCGAGCATCCGTTTTCTTTCCGAAAAGATTAGGAAAGGAGTCAGACATGCGTAAAGAAGTGCAGGAGTATGTGTTCGCCGATGAAGAGCGCCGCCGGTTCATCCGTGAGCAGCCGGTCTGGTACCGCAAGCTTTCACGGAATCCGAATGACCTGTCAGCCTTTCATCTCGATATGATGAACTTTTATGAAAAAACGATTCCTCACAGGGTCAACCAGTTATCAGGCAGCATTCAGATGGCCCAGATGATG
Organism: Bacillus haynesii; assembly: GCF_001969855.1. Taxonomy (GTDB): domain Bacteria; phylum Bacillota; class Bacilli; order Bacillales; family Bacillaceae; genus Bacillus; species Bacillus haynesii. The sequence continues at coordinate 243,739 of NZ_MRBL01000005.1, read as the reverse complement.
CTTCAAATGTTTCATGCGATGCGCACTCAGGATTAATTTAAGCCTGAGTCTTTTTTTATGATGATAAATCGCGCCATTCTGGTAAAGCTAGGTGTGAAGGAGTTGATCTGTGATGAAGAAGTGCTGGCTTGTGATGCTGCTGTGCCTCTTGCTGGCTGGTTGCGCCACCCATAAACCAAAGCCCAAGGGCTTATCAGATTGGCGCGATGCCGCTTGCGAAAGCGAAGTTTTTGGAAAATTATAGTTCGGAGGCGGCATAGACATTTTTGAAAACGGCTGATTTGTGTTACACTATAGCTGGAGGTGCATGTCTATGTTTGCCACAATGGAATCGTTGCGGCTTCAAAATGAAGCATATGATTTGGCCAACATGATTCTTCAATCTGAGGCAGCTGAACATTACAGAAAATGCTACAAGCGTCTCCGCGAAGATGAAGAGGCCGGACGCATTATCGCTTCGTTTGCGAAAATAAAAGAACAGTATGAGGATGTACAGCGCTTTGGCAAGTATCATCCTGATTATAAAGAGATATCCAAGAAAATGAGGGAAATCAAACGGGAGCTTGACCTTCACGGTACAGTAGCCGAATTTAAAAAGGCGGAAACCGAACTGCAATCCATTCTTGATGAAGTCAGCGTGGAAATCGGTCATGCTGTGTCAAAACATATCAAAGTACCGACTGGAAACCCTTATTTTGATAATCTTTCATCTTGCGGCGGCGGCTGCGGGTCAGGCGGAAGCTGCGGCTGTAAAGTTTCCTGATGAGGCTCGGTCGCCCCGAGTCTCGTTTTTTTATAGAACTTCATGCACAGAGCGACAGGCAGGTGAACAATTTGGAAATCAGGCGTCAAGGCTTAATCGTTTGGCTGCACTCCTTGAAGCAGGCAAAAATGCTCAGGAAATTCGGAAATGTTCATTACGTTTCAAAGCGGCTGAAATATGTAGTGGTGTACTGCAATATTGAAGATGCCGAAAGAATCATCGCTAAAATACGTTCGTACTCTTTTGTCAAACAGGTGGATCTTTCATACAAACCGTTCTTGAAAATGGAGTTTGAATCCAAGCAGGATAAAGCGAAAGAATACGACTATAAAGCCGGGCTCTGACTTGGTTTATGTTAAAAAAATCCCCGCAGAAATACCTCTGCGGGGTCCTTCTATTCCTTAAAAAAATTAAGGAGAAGGCAAAGGGAGAGGAGAAACCGGAGGAAGAACTTATGGGGAAACGTAAGTCTTCTCCGCGGTTGGCAACAACATCAATCGATGCTGTTGCTATTATTATCACCACCGAGCCTTTTTGCTATACATATGAATTTGCACTTTGGGTGTTTGTGCCAAAAAACACTTTATGATAAGATAGGAATGATTTTTTTCGAGTTTTAAGAAAAAGTGGTGGAAGTATGAGAGTGATTTCTGGGACGTATAAGGGACGTGCCTTAAAAGCGGTTCCCGGCACGTCGACAAGGCCGACGACCGATAAAGTAAAGGAATCCATCTTTAATATGGTCGGCCCGTATTTTGAAGGCGGCACCGGCCTTGATCTGTACGCGGGAAGCGGCGGATTGGGCATTGAAGCGCTGTCGCGGGGATTTGAGCGCTTTATTTTTGTCGACCGTGATTTTAAAGCGATTCAAACCGTAAAAGGGAATTTGAAAACGCTGGGCTTGGAAAAACGAGCCGAGGTGTACAGGAATGACGCGGAACGTGCTCTGCATGCACTGGTGAAAAGGGGCGCAAGCTTTGATGCCGTCTTTTTGGACCCGCCATATCGAGAGCAAAAGCTGGAAGCGCTTTTATCGATGATTGATGAAGCGGATATGCTGACTGACAGAGGGTTTATTATGGCAGAGCATGCGAAGGAAGTCATGCTGCCGGAAGCGGTGGGCGGACTTCAGCTTGCCCGGCAGGAAATATACGGCTTAACAGGCGTGACCATATACAGAAAGAGAGGGAATGGGGATGGCTAGCATTGCCGTTTGTCCCGGAAGTTTTGATCCGGTGACCTTTGGACATTTGGATATCATCAGGCGAGGGGCGAAAGTGTTTGACAAAGTGTATGTATGCGTCTTGAACAATTCTTCGAAAAAGCCGCTGTTTACGGTGGAAGAACGCTGTGGGCTGCTTCGCGAAGTGACGCAGGATATCCCGAATGTGCAAGTGGAATCTTTTCAGGGGCTTTTGATTGATTATGCAAAGAGCAAGCAGGCGAACGTCATCCTGCGGGGGCTTAGAGCGGTATCTGACTTTGAATACGAGATGCAGGGAACCTCGATGAACAAGGTGCTCGATGAAAGTATTGAAACATTTTTTATGATGACGAACAACCAATACTCATTCCTCAGTTCAAGCATTGTCAAAGAAGTGGCAAAATATAAAGGTTCAGTCGCAGAACTCGTGCCGGAAGCGGTCGAGGCTGCACTTGAAAAAAAGTTTGCAAAAAATGAGCGGCCGTAACCGGCTGCTCATTTTTTAGCAGGAGCGTAGGTTTTGGCATAAAGAATGATGTAGATGAGAAGGGTGCCGATCGTAAGGAGCGGACCGATCTCTGCTAAAGTGTTCCACATCTCTAGAAAGAAAGATTCCGTTTTCCCGGCCGTCAGAAAGGAGAAGGCCGGCTCCGTCGGGGAATAGAACGATGTGTAAAGAGGCTTCCAAAGAATAAGAACAAAGATGGCTGCATAAATTCCCTGGAGGATGCGGGCGATAAAAAACGGTTTAAAGCGAATATCCGTTTCAGCAAGAATGCCGGCAACCTGCGCCTGAACACAGAAGCCGCTGAAACCCAAAATAAAGCTGACGATCACCGCTTGCTGGAGAAGCGCCGCATCCGTTGCGCTGACCAGTTTGCTGCCGAGCGTAATCTCAAACAATCCCGATAATAAAGGTTTATCAAAATCACCGGGGAATTGAAGGGCCGTCAAAATCATTCGTGTGGCGTGCGAAAGAATGTCGGTGATGTGCATCACAGAAAGAATGTTATTAAAAACCGAAAAAAGAATAATGAAGCCGCCTACCATTAACAGCGTTTGGACGGAAGAGATAACAGCATCGCTCAAAAGTTTGCCGAGCGGCCGCTTTTCTTCAAGTCTTGCCTGATGGAGTGCTTTTAAAGCTTCTTTAATTGAAGGCACAGGAAGCTTCTTTCGCACGGCGGTGCGGTTTTCTTCTTTTCTTCCGTAAGTACGCATCGTCAGTCCGACTGCGAAATTGCCCAAATAATGGGCCGCCGCAAGCACGACGCCAAGAGAAGGATTATGGAAAAAGCCGACCGCAACGGCTCCGAAAATAAACAGCGGGTTAGATGAGTTGGTGAATGAAGCGAGCCGCTCTGCTTCAACCCGGGAAATCTGCCGCTCCTGTCTCAGCCTTGAAGTCAATTTTGCGCCGGCCGGGTTTCCTGATGCCATTCCCATCGCGAGCACGAATCCTCCGACGCCGGGGACGCGGAACACCGGTCTCATGAAAGGTTCGAGCAGCAGCCCGACAAACCTGACGACACCAAACCCGATCAAGAGCTCTGATAAAATAAAAAAAGGCAAAAGGGAAGGGAATACGACCTCCCACCACATGGCAAGTCCACTTTTAGAAGCGTCAAATGATTCTTGCGGGTGGGTAATAACGGCGGCTGTAAACGAAAGCAGCAAAACGGCAATCATGAGTGTCTTTACCTTTGACATGTCCATTTCTAACCCCCTTTGCGGCTGTGAATACACATTGGAAACAGGATCATGATAAAATAAACGAAAAGCTTGCCCGATTTGTACGGAAGCCTTCTCCGTGAAACTTCTTTATCATTATACGAAGGCTGGTCCTCATTTTAGACCACCAGATTGCAGATCGGCGATGAAACAAATGAACCGGAAGCTGCTTTGAAAACTCGCGGAAGCCCTTCTCCTTGATAAGCATCAATAGAAGGTATTTCATACATCTGTGAATTCATGCAGGCTGAAAATTTGGAGCCGGCCCAAGATGTGAGCCGGTGAAAATAAAGATGGAGGGTTACATTTTCATGCTGAAAAAAAGAATTATACGCATCGCATTATTGATCGTTATCATCATGGCTGCGCTGTCATTTGTGAAGCTGCCTTATTACATCACCGAACCTGGCGAAGCGACCGAGCTGAACCCTTTAATTAAAGTCGATAACGGCTATCCTGAAAAAGGGAGCTTTTCTTTAATGACAGTTAAAGTCGGCCCTGCAAATCCGCTTACATACATATGGGCAAAAGTGCGCCCTTATCACGAAATTCTTCCGGAAGAAAATTTCAAACAAGAAGGCGAATCTGATCAGGAATATATGAAGCGCCAGCTGCAAATGATGAGAGATTCCCAGGAGAATGCGATGATCGCCGCTTATAAACGGGCCGGAAAAGAAGTCAGCTACACGTTTAACGGTGTATATGCCATGTCGGTCGTCAGCGGCATGCCTGCAGAAGGAAAAATACAAGTCGGGGACAAAATTAAAAAAGCGGACGGAAAAACGTTCCGGTCAGCGGAGAGCTTCGTCCGCTACATCGAATCAAAAAAAGCCGGAGACCGGGTGAAAATCGTAGTTGAACGGGATAAAGAAGAAAAAACATATGAGATGAAGCTGAAAACTTTTAAAGAAGATCCGAAGAGAGCGGGACTCGGCGTATCCCTCATCACAGACCGCAATGTCAAGGTGAAGCCGGAGGTCGATATGGACATTGAAAACATCGGCGGCCCTTCGGCAGGGCTGATGATGTCAATGGAGATCTATAACCAGCTGACAAAAGAAGACGAGACGAAAGGACACCACATTGCGGGAACCGGAACGATCGATGACGAAGGCAAAGTCGGTCCGATCGGCGGCATCAGCCAGAAAATCGTTGCCGCAGACAAAGCGGGAGCCGACATCTTTTTTGCCCCGAACGAAGGCGGAAAAAAAGGATCAAACTATGAAGAAGCGGTCAAAACGGCAAAAGATATTAAAACCGATATGAAAATCGTCCCTGTCGACACGATGGATGATGCGATTCATTATTTGGAAGATAAAGTGAAAAACACCTGATGATGTCCATCAGGTGTTTTTATTTGCGCAAAAATATCCGGCTGTCTTCATTATACCTGATCGGCGAAAGGGAATATTCCTGCTCTGTCAACATCGTCCGCTCCGGCTCATTGAGCGGGGCGCTGTATACTTGTCCCGCTTTTATGTCGAGCTGAAGGGAAGGGTGGGAAAAAGATCCCGTCTTTGTCATAAGGGGTACGCTCAAGCTTTTTTTCTTTTCAGCCAAATAGGCCTGCCCTTTTTTCGTCATTCCGAGAAGTCTAATATAGGCCGGATGCGTTTCGCTTAACATGCGCTTAACGTCGGCTTTCTTCGTTTTTGTGAGGATGTGGGTGTTCATGCGTTGCAGCCTCGTCCACGTATAGCGCTTCGTTTTCAAAAGCTCCATGTATTCCTTAAAAGAGCCTGCTTTCCGGATCGCTTTTTTGACGCGGTGCTCTAGGCCTTCTTCCACTTCATAAATCCCTTTCAGCTCTTCTGTATCCATTGTATGGAGGCTGTATTTCAAAAAGGGGAAATAATCTTCAGGCGAGTGCCACATGCCGAAAGTCCGGGCGTATTCCTCGAGCTCATCGACCGATGATTTTGGAAGGTAGAAGCGGCTGTCCGCAAGGCTTTCCGTTTCAAAGATCGATTTGCGTATGCTCGTGGCGCTTGCGATTCGGTCCGCTTCCGGGAAGGCCGAATCGTGATAGCCTGAGGAACGGCGCTTGACGGTTACGGGCTTCATGCTTAATTGCTTTTGCATGATGGCTTTCACATAATGGAATCCGAGAATGTTGTTCGGCTTAGAAAGGTCAACAATGTTTCTGCTGTCTCCGGTTACAGCCCGGAACGCTTTTGCCATCGCTTGCGGGTAGCTCAGCCCAAACGCTATCTGTTTTTTTGCTTCTTCATTGAGCCCGTCTTCGTGCTCTATCGTGTGTGCGGCTGTATTGAGAAACGCCTCAATATCGCCGTGCTCGCTTCCGAAAAACAGAGAAGCACACCCTAATTCATTTAAAATCGAGACGGCGCCTTCAGCAAACGTTTCCGCTTTTTGGACGGCGAATATGTAAGGGAGTTCAACGACGACATCAGCATAAGATGCGAGCGCCATTTTCGTTCGCGCCCACTTTGAGACGATGGCGGGTTCGCCGCGCTGCAAAAAGGAGCCGCTCATAACGGCAACCGCCACTTCGCTCCGGGTTTCTGATTTTGCTTCCTTTATATGATATAAATGTCCGTTATGAAAAGGGTTGTATTCCACAACAAGGCCGACAGCTTTCATTTTTTCACCTCTCTTGCATCTCTTGAAATAGTTATGATACATTTACACATGGAATGTCCAGACGCCTCGCGAAAACAACGTTTTTTCTAAGTGTATGAATTGTTGTTCACGATGTCAACGAATGAAAAGCGCAGGCGCATATCTGTAAAGAAAAAATATTGACAAAAAACATGATGAAAGCTATAATCATGTTTGTTGCTCACTCAGAGGTGATACAATGAAATGGACGATACATCAGCTGAATCAAATGCCGAAGAAAGACTTTGAATTTGATGAAACAGTTGATTTAAGCGAACTCTCTCAAAGCTCGGAAATCCGCAGCATTTCACCGGTGCGGGTGAAAGGGCGCGCGGAAATCCGCTCAAAGCAGGCTGCATTTGATTTTACCATTTCAGGCGAGATGATCTTGCCTTGCTCAAGAACGCTTGTTGATGTTCGTTATCCATTCAGTATTTCTACAAAAGAACTGTTTATATTTCATAAGACCGAGGAACTGGAAGATGAAGACGTCCATATTGTTGAAGATGACCTCATCGACTTGACTCCGGTCGTGAAAGAAGAAATCCTTCTTGAGATCCCTATGCAAATCTTTTGTGAGTCTGTTCAAAAAGAAGAAGGTGCTCCGCAGGAGGGCAAGGATTGGCAGGTCATTACAGAAGATGACCGGAAAGACCGGATCGATCCGAGACTTGCCGGACTCGGGAAGCTCTTAAAACAAGAAGATGAATCTTAACGCTCTTTAAGGAGGTGGGAATAATGGCTGTACCTTTTAGAAGAACTTCTAAAACGAAAAAAAGACTTCGTCGTACACACTTTAAATTGCAAGTGCCTGGTATGGTAGAATGCCCAAACTGTGGTGAGATGAAACTTTCACACCGCGTCTGCAAAGCATGTGGATCATACAAAGGAAAAGACGTAAAAAGCAACTAATCGTCAACAGTGAAAACACAAGACCTCAGGTCTTGTGTTTTTTTATACCCGTTCTCCCTTCATCCTTTTATTTCCTGAAAAGAAAATAGTCTATCTACTCTATCAGCAGCATATGTATGAGGTAAATTCATAAAGTCATGGAGGGGGATAACATTTGACGATTACAAGACAGGATGCATGGACACAGGATGAAGATATATTGCTGGCTGAGGTCGTTTTAAGGCACATTCGGGAAGGCGGCACACAGCTTTCAGCCTTTGAAGAAGTGGGCAAGGCTTTAAGCAGAACGGCCGCTGCCTGCGGATTCCGCTGGAATTCCTTTGTCAGAAAGCAATACCAATCAGGCATTGAGCTGGCAAAAAAGCAGCGCAAAGAGCTGCGCAAAAAAATCGGCATCCATTCCGCAAACTTACCTGGATCTGTCAAAACGGTTTCCGGGAGCAATACGGAAAATCTGACGCTCGATGATGTCATTCAATACTTGGAAAAGCTGAAAGAAGCCCCGGTTCAAAAAGACTTTATAGATGAGAAGAAAAAGCTCGCTAAAGAAATCAATGAGCTGAAACAGGAAGTTGAAAAGCTGCGAAGTGAAAATCAATCGCTGAAAAAACGGCTTGAATTGACGGAAGAGGATTATAAAGCCTTGATTGAAATCATGGAGAGAGCCCGAAAAATGGTCGTTCTTCAGGAAGACGAACGAAATAAAAAGGCGAAGCTCCAGCCGGAGCCGAATGAAAATCTAGAGAAGCTTGAAAAATAGAAAACCGGCCATCCGCTTTCGGCCGGCTTTTTTCATTTATGCTGATTCAGAACTTTGATTAGGTTCGCTCACAGGAAGCCAAACGAGCGGATTTTCCCCTTTATCCCGGGCCATATCGTATTTAACCGGTGTAAAGCCCATCTTGCTCCAAAAATCGGATGATTTGACGCGCGGGCTTGTGCGAATCGGGAGTCCGAAAGATTTGGCGAACTCCACCAGCATCGTTCCGTAGCCGTTGCGCTGATACCCCGGCAAAACTTCAAGCTTCCAGAGCTCAAGGTAATCTTGGCCTTCTTCAAAGTATTGGTTTGATTTTCCATCCGCTTTATACAGGCTCATTCTTGCGACGAGCCGATTTCCGTAATAGATGCCGTAAAACGGTGAGTTGCTGTCGTTTTCAATCATGTTGCTTTCAAGGTCCTCCAGCATGGAAAGCTCTTGAATCCCGTACTCCCTGAATTTTTTAAATTCTTCAAGCGTTTTGTAGTTGATCAGCAAACGTTCAACTTTGACCATTGTGTTACCCCCTTGTTTGTGGTCTACTTCTATTGTAAACGCTTTTTTCAAAAAATCCAAATGATAAAAATTTTCTAATATAATGAAGCGAAACGGCTCTGAATATTTGAAACAACTGACAAGTCAACGGCGAAAATTTCTGCTATGATATACAGTATATGAAAAAATCAGGGTGTGAGAATGTGAGAATCGGAGTCATCGGAGGAGGCTCGGTCGGCCTCCTTTTTGCATACTATTTTTCGTTCGGCCACGAAGTGACGGTGATCGCGCGGAGAAAGGAACAGGCGGAAGCGATTGAAGAAAAGGGAATCCGCCTTCTTGAAGACGGGAAAGAGATGACCGTGAACGTCAGGGGCAGGACTGAACTTGATCAGGACTGCGACCTTCTTTTTGTTGCCGTAAAGGAGCATCAGCTCGGAGCCGTTTTGTCCGTACTGGAGCAGGCGGCTCCTCTTGATATCATGTTCCTGCAAAATGGAATGGCCCATATTCCCGTGCTTGAAAAATGGCAGACAGGCCATCGCATCTACACGGGATCTGTGGAACACGGAGCTGTCAGGGTGGATGACCGCACATTCCGGCACACCGGAAAAGGGGCCGTAAAATGGAGCGCGTTCAGAAGCCAATCCGCCGCCCGGCTGAAAAAAGAGCTCGCTTCGGTGCATGAAGCATTCCCTTTTATTTGGTGTGAAGATTGGTATAAGACCCTCGCCGGAAAATTGATTGTCAATGCGTGCATCAATCCGCTGACGGCTCTTTTGCGGGTGAAAAACGGCGCGCTGCTTGAAGAGCCGATGTATGCGGCCTATATGAAGCTCGTCTTTGAAGAAGCGAGCCGGATTTTGGAACTTGAAGACCGCCAGGCAGCGTGGGACCATGTTCTTTCCGTCTGCCGCCGGACAAAAAACAACACGTCTTCGATGCTTGCCGATGTGCAGGCAGAAAGAAAAACGGAAGCGGATGCGATCATGGGCTATCTGCTGAAGCGGGCAAAAGAGTCAGGGGAGCCAGCCCCGCACCTTACCTTTTTGCATCACAGCATCAAGGCGCTTAAACACGAATGAAGCTAAATCTTTTGACCGAATCGCGGAACGTGCTATACTCGTTTCGGAAAGCTAACTATTTACTGGAGAAAGGAAGTTCTAAAGATGCAGCTTACTGAACTTTCCATACAAAGTCAAAACCCTTTTGTACGAGACTATATAAATGGAAAAAAGGAGATGGAGCCGTTTTTTGATTACGGCCTGAGCAATGAAAGTTGGAGTGTCCGTTTGGATGACCTTTCCTCCCGGACGTATGACCGCGATGCTTTAGCCGACTATTTGCTCGACTATCACAGCAAATTTCAATCGGCGAGCATGAATGAAACAATCGAACGCCTTCGCGATCCGCAAAGCGTTGTCGTTGTCGGAGGGCAGCAGGCCGGCCTGTTAACGGGTCCACTTTACACTATACATAAAATCGTATCAATCCTTGTATTTGCAAAGCAAAAAGAACAAGAGCTGAACGTTCCGGTCATTCCGGTATTCTGGGTTGCGGGGGAAGACCACGATCTGGAAGAAATCAATCACGTCCACATTTCTGACGGCGGCAAAGTGAAAAAGCACAAGCTCCCGCAGTCCCACTGGAAAAAAAGCCAGGCGGCAAAAACGGCGCTCGATGCCGAGAAAGCTGAAAAGTGGCTGGACGGGATTTTTGCTTCATTTGAAGAAACGGAGTATACGAAAGATCTTCTCAGCCATTTGCGCCGATGTTTAAGGCAATCTCTTTCCTTCACCGATTTTTTCGAATGGCTTGTTGCCGACATGTTTGAACAAGACGGTCTGATCCTTCTGAATTCCGGTGACCCGGGCATCAGAGCCTTTGAAACGCGTTTTTTCCGGCAGCTGCTGAACAAAAACGATGAGCTGACCGATTCTGTCAAACGGCAGCAGGAATTCATGAAACAACTGGGCTACACACCGATCATCGAAGGTGCCGCACAGCATGCGAACCTTTTTTATGAGCACGACGGCGAGCGGTTTTTAATCGAAAAAGAAAACGGCGCGTTTTTTATAAAAGAGCTTCATCTTCAGTGGTCTGAAGCAGAGCTTTGCGATTTAATCTGCCAAAAGCCGGAAGCGTTCAGCAATAATGTCGTAACAAGGCCGCTTATGCAGGAATATCTTCTTCCAACATTGGCGTTCATCGCCGGTCCCGGAGAGATCAATTATTGGGGCGAGCTGAAAGGCGCTTTTCAGGTCATGGGCTATAAAATGCCGCCTGTCGTACCGAGGCTTCAGGTTACATTCCTTGAACGGCACATCGAAAAAAAGCTGGGTGAACGGGGAATCGAACTCCGCGAATCGATTGAAAAGGGAGCGCGCGCCAAAAAAGAACAGTATTTTGAAGATAAGGTTCCGAGCGGATTTACCGATTCAGTCAAACAGGCGAAAGAAAAAATCGAAAACGTCCATTCCGCGGTGCGCGCGGAAGCCCTCGAAATCGACGGGAACCTCGGCCCCCTTTTAGAAAAGAACGCAGGCTTCATTCAAGATCAGCTCGAATTTTTAGAGAAAACGGTCATCAGAAGGATTGAAGAAAAAGAAAACTATATTTTGCGTGATTTTGACAAAATTCAAACAAGCATCAAGCCTTTAGACGCCCCGCAGGAGAGAATTTGGAACATCGTGTATTATTTGAACAAATACGGTCCGAATTTCTTGGGAAAATACAAGGATTTGCCATATTCATTTCAAAACATGCATCAAGTTGTCAAACTTTGAAATAATTTTTTAAAAAACCCTGAGTAGTTCAGGGTTTTTTTTTGTTTTAAAACAGTGTAAAATAAATTTGTGGAGAGAAGTGGTGGATAGTGGTGAGTTGAGGAACGAAAGTGGGGGCCGAGATCATGTTTATGGGTGAATACCAGCATACGATTGATTCAAAAGGCCGCATGATCGTTCCGGCGAAATTCAGAGAAGGCCTCGGCGAGCAGTTCGTTTTGACGCGCGGGCTTGATCAGTGCCTGTTTGGCTACCCTATGTCCGAATGGAAACTCATCGAAGAAAAACTGAAGGCCCTTCCTCTTACGAAGAAAGATGCACGCGCTTTTACCCGCTTTTTTTTCTCCGGAGCCACCGAATGTGAATTGGACAAGCAGGGCCGGATCAACATTGCATCGCCGCTTTTAAATTATGCAAAGCTTGAGAAGGAATGCGTGGTCATCGGAGTTTCAAATCGAATTGAATTGTGGAGCAAAGAGATTTGGGAACAATACGTAGAAGAGCAGGAAGATTCATTTGCCGAAATAGCTGAAAACATGATCGGATTTGATATATAATGAATCTTTGCGCATGCGGCGCTTCTGCAATCAGTTCATTTGAAAAAGGTGGGACTACTAAAGAAATGTTTGAGCATACAACAGTATTATTAAAAGAAACAGTTGACGGTTTAAATGTAAAAGAAGACGGTACATATGTAGACTGCACATTAGGCGGTGCCGGTCACAGCGAGTATTTGCTTTCACAGCTGTCTGAAAAAGGAAAGCTGGTCGCTTTTGACCAGGATGAAACCGCACTCCGCCATGCGAAGGAAAAACTGGCGGATTATGAAGGACAAGTCGTTTTCATAAAAAGCAATTTTCGGTATTTAAAAGACCGTCTAAACGAAATCGGCATCACGAAAGTGGACGGTGTTTTATTTGATTTAGGCGTCTCATCTCCTCAGCTGGATACACCTGAAAGGGGCTTCAGCTATCATCATGATGCACCTCTTGATATGCGAATGGACCAGTCGGCGGGCCTTTCGGCAAAGGAAGTCGTCAATGAATGGCCTTATGAGGATCTCGTGAAAATCTTCTTTAAATACGGAGAAGAGAAGTTCAGCAAGCAAATTGCCAGGAAAATCGAAAAAGCAAGAGAACAATCGCCTATTGAAACAACAGCCCAGCTTGTCGATATCATCAAAGAGGCGATTCCCGCACCGGCAAGAAGAAGCGGCGGGCATCCGGCTAAACGGATCTTCCAGGCGATTCGAATTGCGGTAAACGATGAGTTGAGAGTATTTGAAGAAGCGCTTTTGCAGGCGATTGAGGTGCTGAAGCCGGGCGGAAGGGTATCGGTCATCACATTCCACTCACTGGAAGACCGGATCTGCAAATCGACATTTAAAGAGATGTCATCGCCTCCTGAACTGCCTCACGGACTGCCCGTGATTCCCAAGGAGTTTGAACCGAAATTAAAGTTAGTCAACAGAAAGCCGATCACAGCTTCCGAAGAGGAGCTTGAACACAATAACCGTGCGCGCTCAGCGAAACTGCGTATCGCGGAAAAAGCACGAGAGTGAGCTGTGCGAATTAAAAGGAGGTCATCAGTCTATGAGCAATTTAGCTTATAAAGTAGAAAAACAGCAACGACAGACAAACAGTGCAGAACAATCCGTTATCATCCGGAGAAGAGCATCGATCACGCTTGGGGAAAAGGTACTGATTGTGCTTTTTGCCCTGGCTGTACTCAGCGCTTCACTATTTATGATTTCAAAGGCTTTCGCCGCGTATCAGACCAATATTGAAATTCAAAAGCTCGAAAAGAAGGTTGAAACGGAAAGCAGCAGAGTTGATGACCTCGAAAAAGAAGCCGATATGCTGAAAGAGCCGGACCGTATCATGGATATCGCCCGGAAAAAAGGCCTTAAATTAGGTGATAAAAAAGTGAAAGACATACAGGAATGATGGACAATGCCGAAAAAAAATAAATTCATGAACAGAGGAGCGGCAATACTTAGTATTTGTTTTGCCCTCTTTTTCTTTGTCATCGTAGGACGATTTGCGTTTATTCAAGCGACGGGAAAAGTGAACGGTGAAGTGCTTGCACAGAAGGCGAACGAACAGTATGAGAAAAAGCGGACGATCGAAGCCCAGCGGGGATCGATCCTTGACCGGAACGGAAAAGTGCTTGCCGAAGACGCTACGACATATAAGCTTGTCGCGATTATGAGCGAAAAGATGGAACCTCAATACGTGAAAGACAAGCAGCTGACGGCTGAGAAGCTTGCGCCGATCCTCGGCATGGATGAGGGGAAAGTGCTCGATATTCTCAATAAAAAAGGAGCGTTTCAGGTCGAATTCGGATCGGCGGGGCGGGATTTGACATACGCCCAAAAAGAAAAAATCGAAAAGCTGAAGCTGCCGGGCATCGTGTTCACCCGCGATACGAAGCGCTACTATCCAAACGGAATCTTCGCTTCCAACCTCATCGGCTATTCGCAGGTCAACGGAAAAACGGGTGAAATGCAAGGCATGATGGGCCTTGAAAAAACGCTGAACGATTATTTGAAAGAAACGGACGGATACATGACGTACGATACCGACAGAACGGGCTGGCGCCTGCCGAACAGCAATGAAAGTATTAAAGCGCCAAACAACGGAGACAACGTGTATTTGACGATCGATCAAAAAATCCAGGCGTTTTTGGAAGACAGCATGACGACCGTCCAAAAAGAATACAAGCCGAAGAAGATTATGGCGGCGGTCGTTGATCCGAAAACGGGCAAAGTACTCGCGATGGGGCAAAGGCCGAGCTTCAACCCGAATGTGCGCGATGTCACGAACTATTACAATGACCTTGTCTCCTACAGCTTTGAGCCGGGCTCGACGATGAAGATTTTCACATTGGCGGCGGCGATCCAAGAAGGCGTATATAATGGAGGGGAACAATACAAGTCTGGATCATATTCGGTTTCTAAAAAAGATAAGCCGATCAAAGACCATAATGGCGGCAACGGCTGGGGCCCGATCACATTTAATGAAGGTGTTGAACGATCCTCAAACGTCGCGTTTGCGATCCTTGCCAATGATAAACTCGGCACAGACCGCTTCAATCAATATTTGCGGAAATTCCATTTTTACGACAAAACGGGCATCGACCTGCCCGGGGAAGCGAACAGCAAAATCAATTTTGAATATTTGCGTGATAAAGTATCAACTGCCTTTGGTCAAAGTTCTGCGGTTACACCGATCCAGCAGCTTCAGGCCGCGACGGCGATCGCCAATAATGGAAAAATGATGAAGCCTTATGTCATCGATCATGTCGTTGATTCTGACAAAAACAAAACGACTTATCAAAATAAACCGGAACAAGTCGGCCAGCCGATCTCTTCCAAAACGGCAAAAGAAGTGCGCGACCTGTTGGGAAAAGTCGTCACATCTGAAAAAGGAACGGGGAAGCCGTACAAGATCGAAGGATTTGATGTCGCCGGAAAAACCGGTACGGCGCAAATTGCCGGAGAAGACGGCAGATATTTGACCGGCCGCGAAAACTACGTGTTTTCCTTCATGGGTATGGCCCCGAAGGACGATCCGCAGCTTCTCGTTTATGTAGCCGTACAGCAGCCGCAATTAAAGGCTACGGAAACAGGCTCTGCACCGGTAGCAAAAATTTTCAATCCGGTGATGAAAAACAGTCTTCACTATTTAAATATCACACCAAAAGAGACCAAAAAAGAAGACAAGCAGGAAGAAAAACAGCTGGAAATGCCTGATTTCACCGGCAAACGAGCTGAATCCGCCGCAAAAGAGGCACAAAACAGCAGCCTTGTTCCTGTTACGATCGGCGATGGCTTGGCTGTGAAAGAACAGTATCCGAAAGCAGGCGAAACCGTCCTGCCGAATCAACGGGTCTTCCTGAAAGCCGACGGGAAAATCACACTGCCTGATATGACGGGCTGGTCAAAGCGGGACGCCCTCCGCTTCGGCGCCATGGCAGGCATTCATATCGAAACGAGCGGCCAGGGGTATGTGAAGAGTCAAAATGTAAAAGCAGGCAAAGAATTAAAAGCAAACTCGGTCGTAAAAGTCAGATTGAAAAACGAATAGATCCCGTCTAAAAGGCTATCGGCTCAAAGTCGATAGCCTTCCGTTTGGGTGCGGCGCCTTGAATATATGAAAAATCGGGCCGTTCTATCAAAACGCTCCAAGGCATAAAATGAAACAAGCCTAAATAAGGAGTGAACGGTCTCTTGCGCGTTTCCAATGTAACGGTCAGAAAACGTTTAATATTCGTTCTGCTTTTTGGTGTGATCATCTTTTTGATTATTGATACAAGGCTAGGATACGTTCAGTTCGTTCTGGGGGATAAACTGACGACTTTAGCAAAAGATTCGTGGAGCCGGAACCTTCCTTTTGAGCCGGAAAGGGGCGAAATATTGGACAGGAACGGTGTCAAGCTGGCGACAAACCAAAGCGCGCCATCGGTTTTGGTTGTTCCGAGGCAGGTTGAAAATCCGATCAAAACGAGCAAACTGCTGGCCAGCGTTTTGAATATGTCGGAAGAAAAAGCGTATCAACATGTCACGAAAAAAACATCGATTGAAAGGATCAATCCCGAGGGCCGGAAAATTTCCCACGAGAAAGCAAAAGAAGTCAGAGATCTCAACTTGAAAGGTGTATACATTGCAGAAGACTCGATCCGCCATTATCCGTTCGGCAGCTATCTGTCCCACGTGCTCGGATTTGCGGGCATTGACAACCAGGGTCTGCTTGGCCTCGAAGCCTTTTATGACGAAGAGCTGAAAGGTGAAAAAGGCTATGTGAAATTTTATTCCGATGCAAAAGGCAAGAGGATGCCGGGTGAGGCGGATGACTATACCCCGCCGAAAGACGGGCTTGATATGAAGCTGACGATCGATTCAAAGGTGCAGACGATCATGGAGCGGGAGTTTGATATCGCAGAAGCGAAGTATAATCCGGACGGAATGGTCGGTGTTGCGATGAACCCGAAAAACGGGGAGATATTGGCGATGGTCAGCCGGCCGGACTTTGATCCCGCAAACTACAAATCAATCGATCCTAAAGTCTATAATCGGAACTTGCCTGTATGGAGCACATATGAGCCCGGTTCTACTTTTAAAATCATCACGCTTGCCGCAGCTTTGGAGGAGAACAAAGTCAACCTCCAAAAAGATCACTTCTATGATAAAGGTTCCGTTGAAGTGGACGGTGCAAGGCTGAAGTGCTGGAAACGCGGCGGACACGGCGCACAATCGTTTCTCGAAGTCGTCCAAAATTCGTGCAACCCGGGATTTGTGGAGCTTGGTCAGCGGCTGGGCAAAGAAAAACTGTTCAGCTACATTAAAAATTTCGGCTTCGGACAAAAAACCGGGATCGATTTGCAAGGCGAAGGAACAGGCATCTTATTCCCTCTTGACCGCGTCGGTCCTGTAGAGCAGGCGACAACCGCTTTCGGCCAGGGGGTATCGGTGACACCGATCCAGCAGGTCGCCGCCGTTTCTGCGGCTGTCAACGGCGGAACGCTGTATACGCCGTATATTGCTAAAGAGTGGATTGATCCCGTAACAAAACAAACAGTGAAAAAACAGACGCCGATCGCCAAGAAAAAAGTGATTTCTGAAGAGACATCCAAACAGATCCGTTACGCACTGGAGAGCGTTGTCGCCCAGGGGACGGGACGGAACGCTTTCGTCGACGGCTACCGGGTGGGCGGCAAAACCGGTACGGCTCAAAAAGTAAAAGACGGGAAATATTTAAAAAACAACCACATCGTCTCATTTATCGGAACGGCTCCTTCCGATGATCCGAGCATCGTCGTCTACGTCGCCGTCGACAACCCGAAAGGCACGATTCAATTCGGGGGTACGGTTGCAGCGCCGATCGTCGGAAACATCATGAGAGACAGCCTTCCGCAGCTCGGCGTTGAGAAGCGGAAAGATCAGATTGAACGCGAATATCAATGGCTGGACAAAAAGCTGATCGAGGTCCCGAACCTTATAGGGCTTTCCGTGACAGAGCTTGAACCATTGCTGATCAACCTCAGGCTGAAAGCTTCCGGAGAAGGCGATGTCGTCGTTCAGCAGTCCCCTAAACCGGGCGAGAAAGTAAAAGAAGGATCAACCATTCGCATTTACCTTGACAGCGAAGACGGAGCCTCTGATTAATTCGGATCAATATGAGGAGCGGCAGCCGGCTGATGTCCGGGGGCCGTTCCTCCTAAAAAATATATCGATTTTAAAGGATTAGCTGGATGTATCCTCTTTTTTACGCTAAAATATGAACTGTATGTCTGCGCGAAGCTCGTGCGGAGAATCAATGCAGGAAAATATGACAACGAATGAAGAATGATTAGACTTGAGAGGTTTGATACGATGAAATTAACAAAGATTCTTACATATTTAAAAAATGCACCTTCCTATGCCGGCCAAGAAGACCCTGATATAACTTCAATTGAGATGGACTCCAGGGAAGTCAAGACAGGGAGTCTTTTTGTTTGTATAAAAGGCTATACAGTCGACGGGCATGACTACGCCCGGCAAGCCGCTGAAAAAGGGGCCGTCGCCATCGTGGCGGAAAGGGAAGTGGACGCCGATGTGCCGGTGATCATCGTCCGTCATACGAAAAGAGCGCTTGCCGTGCTGTCGGACGCCTTTTACGGCCAGCCGACGAAACAGCTGAAGCTGATCGGCATTACAGGCACAAACGGCAAGACATCGACTTCCCACATGGTGGAGGAGATCTTCAGAAAAGCCGGGAGCCGTACAGGACTGATCGGCACGATGTACACGAAAATCCATGACGAAACGTTTGACGCGAAAAATACGACGCCTGAAAGTGTCACACTTCAAAAAACGTTTCGGAAAATGGTGGATCAGGATGTGGATACAGCCGTCATGGAAGTATCTTCACACGCTCTCCACATGGGCCGGGTACACGGGTGTGATTACGATATCGCCGCTTTTACGAACCTGACGCAGGACCACCTTGACTACCACCAGACAATGGAAGAATATAAGCATGCGAAAAGTCTGCTTTTCTCGCAGCTTGGCGGATCTTTTAACCACGAAAAACCGAAGTGGGCCGTGCTGAATACGGATGATCCTGCTTCAGCCTATTTCGCCCAAGTGACGTCAGCACACCTTTTGACATACGGAATTCAAAACGATGCCGATGTCAAGGCTGAAAATATCAAAATGGCCCCGAAAGGGACAACCTTTGACCTGGTGACGCCCAAAGGTTCTGCCCAAGTGACGATTCCGCTTGTCGGCCTGTTCAACGTCTACAATGTTTTAACGGCTGCCGCGATCGCGATTGCAGCGGATATCCCGTTTGCTACGATTACAGAAGGAATTGAAGGGCTGAAAGGCGTCAGAGGCAGATTTGAACTTGTGGACGCAGGCCAGGACTTTCCGGTGATCGTCGACTATGCCCATACCCCTGACAGCCTCGAAAATGTCCTGAATACGTGCAGAGGCTTAACGGAAGGAAAGCTGTTTGTCGTCGTCGGCTGCGGTGGAGACCGTGATAAGACGAAGCGTCCGAAAATGGCGAAAATCGCCGTTGATCTTGCTGATGAACCGGTCTTTACAGCCGATAACCCGAGAAGCGAAAACCCGCTCGCCATTTTAAACGATATGGAAGAAGGCGTAAAAGGGGCTTACTATCACAGCATCGTTAACCGCGAGCAGGCGATCTTTTTTGCGATTGCAAACGCCAAAAAAGGCGATGTCGTCCTGATCGCAGGCAAAGGCCATGAAACTTACCAGCAGATCGGCGGTAAAACCTTTGATTTTGATGACGCTGAGGTGGCCAAAAGAGCCATTCTTGAGCTGAAATAATCGAAAAAGAACTACAGGAAAGAGTTGTTGAAATGATGGATGAAATAAATCAACATATGAAAAAAAACAGTGAATATGATAAATGCGTATGCTGCTTCTTATATCATGCGGAAAGGAGAGAAGAACGATGCTCGAACAAGTAATTTTATTTACCATTATCATGGGCTTTTTAATCAGCGTTCTTTTATCTCCGATTTTCATTCCGTTTTTAAGAAGGCTGAAATTCGGGCAGAGCATCCGTGAGGAAGGTCCGAAATCCCATCAGAAAAAATCGGGAACGCCGACGATGGGCGGCGTCATGATCATATTGTCGATTATCGCGACGACGATTGCCATGACGATGAAATTTTCCGAAGTCAGCATGAACATGATCCTCCTTTTGTTTGTTACGGTTGGATACGGTCTGCTCGGCTTTCTGGATGATTATATTAAAGTCGTGATGAAGCGCAATCTTGGACTCACATCCAAACAAAAACTGATCGGCCAAATCGTGATTGCTCTGGTATTCTATGCCGTCTACCACGTTCAAGGGCTGCCGACTGACATCCGCATTCCGGGAACAGAGCTGTCGTTTGATTTCGGCTGGATTTATCCGGTGCTCGTCATCTTTATGCTTGTCGGCGGTTCAAATGCCGTCAACCTGACTGACGGGCTTGACGGTCTGTTGTCGGGTACCGCCGCCATCGCGTTCGGTGCGTTTGCGATTTTGGCGTGGAACCAGTCGCAATACGATGTCGCCATTTTCGCAGTTGCCGTTGTCGGAGCGGTATTAGGATTTCTTGTGTTTAACGCGCACCCCGCGAAAGTCTTTATGGGAGATACAGGGTCGCTTGCCCTCGGCGGCGCGATTGTGACGATTGCGATTTTAACGAAACTGGAAATCCTGCTTGTCATCATCGGCGGCGTATTCGTCATTGAAACGCTGTCTGTCATTTTGCAGGTCATTTCATTTAAAACGACCGGCAAACGAATTTTCAAAATGAGCCCTCTTCACCATCATTACGAGCTTGTCGGGTGGTCTGAGTGGAGAGTTGTCGTCACTTTTTGGACAGCGGGGCTTCTGCTAGCCGTCTTAGGAATTTACATCGAGGTGTGGTTATAAGTGGATACTCAAGATTTATTGCAAAATCAAAATGTGCTCGTACTGGGGCTGGCGAAAAGCGGATATGCTGCCGCTTCGATCCTTCATGAGAAAGGCGTAAAGGTTGTCGTGAATGACCAGCTGCCTTTTGAGGAAAATGAACCTGCGCGGATTCTCGCGGAAAAAGGGGTGGAAGTCGTCTGCGGCTCTCATCCGACGGAACTGTTTGATCTTCATTCGATCGACATTCTGATTAAAAATCCGGGCATCCGCTATGAAAACGTGATGGTCGAAGAAGCGCTGAAGCGGGGGATACCGGTCTGGACGGAGGTTGAACTTGCCTATCATCTGACAGATGCTCCGTTCATCGGCATTACCGGTTCAAACGGAAAGACGACAACGACAACGCTTGTTTATGAAATGCTGAAAGCCGATTCGAAAAAAGCGCTCGTTGCTGGGAATATCGGCACGGCGGCAAGTGAAATGGCCAATCAGGCCCGGGGAGACGAATGGATCGTGACAGAGCTGTCGAGTTTTCAGCTTATGGGGACTTATCAATTCAGACCGAAAATCGGATTATTATTAAACGTATTTGATGCCCATCTCGATTATCACCATTCGCGCCAAAATTATGAGCTTGCCAAACAGCAGGTCTATCGACATCAATCGGAAACAGACGTTGCCGTTGTCAATTTGGACGATGAGACAGTCGTCCGGCTCGCCGAGTGTTCAAAAGCGGAGAAAGTGAATTTTTCTGTCCGCCGGACACTTGAGCGCGGAGCGTGCGTGAAAGACGGCGTGATCATGTTTAACGGCGAACCGGTCATGCCGGTGGAAGACGTCGTTTTACCGGGAGAGCACAATTTGGAGAACATTTTGGCCGCCCTTTGCATCGTTAAAACCGCAGGCGTCTCCGATGACGCCGTCCGTAAGGTGCTGACGAGCTTTACCGGTGTAAAGCACAGGATGCAATACGTCGCGACGATCAAAAACAGACTGTTTTACAATGACAGCAAAGCGACAAACATTCTTGCGACGAAAAAAGCGCTGTCCGCCTTTCAAAAGCCGGTCATTTTGCTGGCAGGGGGGCTTGACCGCGGTAATGAATTTGATGAACTAAAGCCGCACATGTCTTTTGTCAAAGCGGTGATCACATTCGGCGAGACCGCGCCGAAGTTTGAGAAGCTGGCCGAAGAAATGGGAATACAACAGGTTAAACGTGTCGATAATGTTGAACAAGCAGCAACTGCGGCGTTCAGCCTGTCAGACGAAGGAGATGTCATTCTTCTGTCCCCGGCCTGCGCAAGCTGGGATCAGTACAAAACATTTGAAGAACGTGGTGACATGTTTGTAAACGCCGTGCATATGCTTAAATAAGGGCTTGTCTCGTAAAGATAGCCCTAAGAATTAGAGCTTGGGGTGTTCGGCTTTGCAAACAAAAAAAACGTCACCGGATTTTTTGCTGGTTATCATTACGCTATTGCTTTTAACAATTGGACTGATTATGGTATACAGCGCCAGTGCGGTATGGGCGACTTACAAATACGACGACTCCTTTTTCTTTGCGAAACGGCAGCTTTTGTTTGCCGGCATCGGGGTCATCGCCATGTTTTTCATCATGAACGTCGACTACTGGACGTGGAGGACTTATGCGAAAATACTGATCATTGTATGTTTCTTTCTGCTCATCATCGTCCTTGTTCCCGGGATCGGCATGGAACGGAACGGGTCGAGGAGCTGGATCGGAGTCGGCGCTTTCAGCATTCAGCCGTCCGAGTTTATGAAGCTCGCGATGATTGCATTTTTGGCCAAGTTTTTATCAGAAAAGCAAAAGAAGATTACATCGTTTAGAAAAGGCTTTGTGCCGGCGCTCGGCATTGTCTTTTCAGCTTTTCTGATCATCATGATGCAGCCTGACCTCGGAACAGGAACCGTGATGGTCGGCACATGCATCATTATGATCTTTGTCGCGGGGGCGAGAATTTCGCACTTCGTTTTTCTCGGTCTTCTAGGTCTGAGCGGCTTTATCGGCCTTGTGCTGTCGGCGCCGTACCGGATCAAAAGGATCACTTCATACTTGAATCCTTGGGAAGATCCTTTAGGAAGCGGCTTTCAAATCATTCAGTCTCTTTATGCGGTGGGGCCCGGCGGGCTGTTCGGCCTCGGCCTCGGCCAGAGCAGGCAAAAGTTTTTTTATCTGCCTGAGCCGCAGACAGATTTTATTTTTGCGATTTTATCAGAGGAGCTCGGCTTTATCGGCGGATCGCTGATTCTTTTGCTCTTCAGCGTTCTACTGTGGAGAGGCATCAGAATCGCGCTCGGTGCGCCCGATTTATACGGCAGTTTTGTCGCCGTCGGCGTCATTTCGATGATAGCGATTCAGGTTATGATCAATATTGGCGTCGTGACCGGCCTGATTCCTGTTACAGGCATTACGCTTCCGTTTTTAAGCTATGGCGGTTCATCACTGACCTTGATGCTCATGGCGGTCGGCGTGCTGCTGAATGTCAGCAGGTATTCTAGATACTAGATTTTGGCGATAACCCTGTTGCGAGATAGCAGGGTTATCGGCATGTACATAAGGAATAAGGGGGAGAACAGATGCGGATTGTTGTTAGCGGAGGCGGAACGGGCGGCCATATTTACCCCGCCCTTGCGTTTATTAAAGAAGTGAAAAGGCATCACGAAGATGTTGAGTTTTTATATATCGGAACCGAAAAAGGCCTGGAGAAAAACATCGTCGAGCGGGAAGGGATCCCTTTCAAAGCGATTGAAATTACGGGTTTTAAAAGAAAACTGTCATTTGAAAACGTCAAAACCGTCATGCGTTTTTTAAAGGGCGTAAAAGAATGCAAAACAGAATTAAAACGGTTTAAGCCCGACGCCGTGATCGGCACGGGCGGCTATGTGTGCGGACCCGTGGTGTACGCCGCTTCAAAACTGGGAATTCCGACGATTATCCACGAACAAAACAGCCTTCCCGGACTCACCAATAAGTTTTTATCCAAATATGTTGATAAGGTAGCGATTTGTTTTGATGAAGCGAAAACACATTTTCCTGCAGAAAAAGTTGTTTTTACAGGAAACCCGAGGGCGTCTGAAGTCGTCTCTATAAAAGGGGGGCGTTCCCTGACCGCTTTAGGTCTTTCAGAAGGCAAAAAAACGGTTCTTATTTTCGGAGGCAGCCGCGGTGCCGCTCCGATCAATGAAGCGGTCATCGCGATGCAAAACGAGTTAAAAAAGCGGGATTACCAGGTTCTTTATGTCACAGGGGAAGTTCACTATGATAAAGTCACAGCTGCGCTTGACAAAGAAGGCGCCGCTCCGAATATGGTCGTTCAGCCGTTTCTCCATCAAATGCCCGAGTACTTAAAAGAGTTCGATGTCGTCGTGGCGCGCGCGGGTGCAACGACAATAGCGGAAATTACCGCGCTCGGGATTCCAAGCGTTCTGATTCCGAGTCCGTATGTTACGGCCAACCACCAGGAAGTGAACGCACGCTCACTAGGGGAGCAGAACGCCGCAGTCGTTTTAAAAGAATCAGAGCTTAATGGAGACCGCTTAATTCAGGCGATCGATCATATTTTACAAGACGAAATGACGTTGAAAGAGATGAGCAGCCGTACGAAATCACTTGGCGTGCCGGACGCCGCGGAACGCTTGTACAATGTGCTGAAAGAACTGAAACATCATGCAAAATGATAAGTCAGAAGGATTTTGGAGGTTTTCGATGGATAAGGTGATACAAGAATTAAAAGAACTTGAAGTCGGCAAAGTTCTGGAAAACGAGCCGCTCAGCAACCATACAACGATTAAAATCGGAGGACCGGCTGATGTGCTGGTGATTCCGAAAAACATTCAAGCTGTCAAAGATACGATGAAGGTGATCAAGAAGCACGGCGTCAAGTGGACGGCCATCGGCAGAGGCTCGAATCTTCTTGTCCTCGATGAAGGGATAAGAGGCGTCGTCATCAAGCTCGGCCAAGGACTTGACCATATGGAAATCGACGGCGAGCAAGTGACGGTCGGCAGCGGCTACTCTGTCGTAAGGCTTGCGACAGGCATCAGCAAAAAAGGGCTTTCCGGCCTTGAATTTGCCGCAGGCATTCCGGGTTCGGTCGGCGGAGCGGTTTACATGAATGCCGGGGCCCACGGCTCTGATATCAGCAGGGTATTGGTGAAAGCATTGATCCTGTTTGAAGACGGAACGATCGAATGGCTGACGAATGAAGAGATGGCGTTCAGCTACCGCACGTCCATCCTTCAAAACGAGCGGCCGGGCATT
Source organism: Bacillus haynesii (assembly GCF_001969855.1). Taxonomy (GTDB): domain Bacteria; phylum Bacillota; class Bacilli; order Bacillales; family Bacillaceae; genus Bacillus; species Bacillus haynesii. Next base: position 219,260 of record NZ_MRBL01000005.1, on the reverse strand, counting down.
TGTCTTGAAGCCGTTCTCCAATTGGAGCAAAAAGAACGCGATGAGATCGTCGCGCAGATGCAGAAAAACAAAGACTACCGAAAAGAAACGCAGCCTGTGTCCAACCCTTGCGCAGGCAGCATTTTCAGAAACCCGCTGCCTGAACATGCGGGCCGGCTAGTTGAAGAGGCTGGTTTGAAAGGCCATCAGATCGGCGGGGCAAAGGTTTCAGAGATGCACGGCAATTTCATTGTCAATGCAGGAGGCGCAACAGCGAAAGACGTCCTTGATTTGATTGCATTCATTCAAAAAACGATTAAAGAAAAATACGATATCGACATGCACACTGAGGTCGAAATTATCGGAGAAAAACGGTAAACGGCCTCTCTACTTCAGATCGCCTTATGATATAATGTATGAAACAAACAAGCAAACGGCATCCTAGTATGTCGTTTGTTTCGCTAAACGGAAGCTTTTTAGCTTGCCCCGTGCTTTCATATGTCGGGGAGCGCGTCTTTTTTTGAACAAAAATAAGCAAATAAAAGTCTTTTTGTCTGCTTTATTAACCTGAGGTGAGCCTACGTGAAACCCGGTATTGATAAAGAAAAAGTAGTGAATATAGAAGAACGGATTCCCAAAATTAAAGAACAGCGAAAGCAAAAGGCAAACCGCCGGCTGATCACCTTTATTCTGCTCTTTTTCACGATGATGCTGATCATCATTTACCTGCAGACGCCGATCAGCAAAGTCTCGACGGTAGAGATTAAAGGAAACAAAAACGTTTCAAAAGACCAGATCATTTCCCTCTCTTCGATCCATAAAGGACAGACGGAATTCTGGAGTCTGAGCAAGCAAAAAGCCGCAGAAAAGATCGAGCAGAATAAACTGATCAAAAAAGCCGAAATTTCTAAACAACTGCCCAACAAAATCGCCATCTCCATCGAAGAGTATAAAAGCATTGCATTTTTGCAAAAACATAATGTGTACTACTCCGTGCTTGAAAACGGCACGGTGCTTCCTGAAGAGGTGACGCCGACTGACATCGGACCGACCCTTAATAACTGGGAGGAAGACGAAAAGCTCGTTCAAATGGCGAAACAGCTGAACAAGCTTTCCGATTCCGTGAAAAAATCGATTTCCGAGATCAACTATACGCCTCAAAAATCAAACCCCTGGCTGATCAGGCTGTATATGAACGACGGCTATATCGTGACAGCTTCGCTGAAAACGTTCGGACAGAAAATGAACAGCTATCCGGCGATCGTAAAAGAGCTTCCGAAAGGGGAAAAAGGGATTATCCATATGGAAGTCGCGACTTATTTTGAACCGCTGAAAAAAACGGATGAAAGCAAAAAGGGAGACGGAAATTGAAGAGGCACACAGTCAATCTTTCACTCGCCATGCTTGTCCTCGGCTTCCTGTTGTCTTTCTCCTATCAATTCGCAAGGGAAAACAAAGACCATGAAGAAACCGCCGAAAATTGGAAAGAAGAATATTCCCTGCGCGACCGGCTGATTTCCCAAGAAAAGCAAAATAAGAAGCTGGAACAGGAGCTTTACAAAAAACAGCAGGAAGTACAGAAAACAGAGACGGCTTTGAAAAAGGAAAAAAAAGAGTATTACAATATTGTGGAAGATGTTGAGAGGTACAGAATGTTCGTCGGGGAAATCGGCGTTCAGGGCGAAGGGATCAAAGTGACGCTGAAAGACGCTTCGTACATCCCAGAGGGTGAGAATGTCAACAACTATATCGTCCATGAAAGCCACATTTTCCGCCTGCTCAATGAGCTGTGGATTTCCGGGGCGGCCGCGGTGTCGATCAACGGACAGCGCGTGACACATCATTCCTACATATCGTGCAACGGCCCTGTCATTACGGTTGACGGCAACCAGTATCCGGCGCCGTTTGTCATTTCGGCCATCGGGGATGCGGATGTGCTGATGCCGGCGCTGAACATTGCAGGAGGGCTTGTGGACCAGCTGAGCCGCGATCATATTTCAGTCAGCATCGAAAAACAAGATAAAATCGAGATGGAGCCCCTTTTAAAGCAGGGGGAATGAACGTTGAAAAGTTGGTGGGCGGACGTTGAAGAAAAATAATCGTTTCATCAGTTTGAGCATCCTGATGCTCATTTTCGGCATTATGCTGTCCGTGCAGTTCAATTCGCTGAAGGCGCCGAAGGTCCGCGATACGCGGGACATTTGGGACCTCAGGGAGGACTTGAAGGAAGAACAGAAAAAACAGCTTGATTTGATCAGCGAAATTGACAAGTATGAAAAAATGCTGAACACATACAGTCATCAAGAAGAAACCTCGCGGACAAAAGCGTTGAATGAAACGCTTCAAAACTTAAAAAAACAGGCCGGCTTCACAGATGTTACAGGGAACGGAATCATCATCACCATTTCTCAGCTGTTTTCGGAAGAACTGACGGGAGAATCCATTCAAAATCCCCCTCCCGACCTTCTGAAAAAGCTGATTAATGAACTGAATATGTATGAAGCAGAAGAAATATCCATCAATGACAGAAGGGTTGTCAACACGACGGTGATCCGTGATATCAACGGAACAACCAAAATAGACGGATATCCTTTGGACAACTATCCGATAACGGTAAAAGTCATCGGCAAAAACGCCGATAAACTATATAGCCGAATGAATGCTTCATCCCTGCAGGATCTGTTCGCGGGAGAAAATCTGGATTTGCAAATCAAAAGGCCTGAAAAACAAATCAAAATCAAAGCTTACGAAGGTTCAATGCAAGTTGCGCCATTGAAACCGCTCGAAAAATCAAAAGGAGAGAATTCCTAATGTGGCTTCCGGTTTTAGGGCTTTTGCTCGGAATTACAATCGGGTTCAGCACGAATTTCACCATTCCGGATGAGTACTCAAATTATTTGTCCCTGGCGATTCTGGCATCGCTCGATACTTTGATCGGGGGAATAAGGGCCCATTTGGAAAGTGTATACGATGAACTAGTTTTTGTGACAGGCTTTTTCTTCAATATTATTCTCGCCATAAGTTTGGCTTTTCTGGGCGTTCATCTTGGTGTAGACTTGTATTTAGTCGGTATGTTTGCATTTGGCATGAGGCTTTTTCAAAACATCGCGGTCATCAGAAGAATACTGCTCGCCAAATGGACGGCCTCGAGGAGAAAAAATTAAAAAAAATCGGTTTTAAAAGAGGATATACATAGGATATCACGAATATTCACAGTAATCCTAAAACTAAAAACGAAGCGTATTGGTTTGTATTGATTGTTACACACTTGTAAAACCAGATTCATTGTATTGTTGTTCGGCAAATAATAGAATAGAATTGACTGAAATGTGAGGAGGTGCCATAGAATGAACAACAATGAACTTTACGTCAGTCTAGACATCGGTACGTCCAATATTAAAGTGATCGTCGGTGAAATGTCAGACGATTCTCTTAACATTATCGGAGTCGGAAATGTTCCCTCAGAGGGGCTGAAAAAAGGATCAATCGTTGATATAGATGAAACGGTTCATTCTATAAAAAAAGCGTTTGAACAAGCAGAAAGAATGATAGGTTTTCCGCTGACCCACGCGATCGTCGGGGTTAATGGGAACTACATCCATATTCAAGAAACGAACGGTGTTGTGGCTGTCTCAAGCGAGAATAAAGAAATCCACGTTGAAGACGTGCGCCGGGTGATGGAGGCCGCTCAAGTCGTTTCCATCCCGCCTGAACAGCTGATCGTCGATGTGATTCCGAGACAGTTTATCGTTGACGGAAGAGGCGATATCACAGATCCGAAAAAGATGCTCGGCGTCCGCCTTGAAGTGGAAGGATCGCTGATCACGGGCTCAAAAACGATTTTACATAACCTGCTCCGCTGTGTGGAAAGAGCGGGAATTGAAATAACGGATATTTGCCTTCAGCCGCTGGCTGCCGGATCTGTCGCTTTATCAAAGGACGAAAAAAACCTCGGAGTGGCTTTAATCGACATCGGGGGAGGATCGACAACGGTTGCCGTATTTGAAGACGGCCACCTTCTTGCGACCCGTGTCATACCCCTCGGAGGAGAAAACATCACCAAGGATATTTCAATCGGATTGCGCACCTCCACAGACGAAGCTGAGCGGGTGAAGAAGCAGTTTGGACATGCTTTCTATGAAGAAGCGTCTGAAGAGGAATCATTTGAAGTCGCCGTGATCGGGACGGACCAAAAGCAGACCTTTACTCAGCGGGAAGTCGCAGACATTATAGAAGCCAGGCTCGAAGAAATCTTTTTATTCGTGGCAGAGGAACTGCGGAACATGGGAATAAAAGAATTGCCGGGAGGGTTTGTGCTTACAGGGGGACAGGCTGGAATGCCGGGTGTCCTCAGCCTCGCACAGGATGTTCTTCAAAATAACGTCAGAGTGGCTAGCCCGAATTATATCGGTGTAAGAGAACCTCAATACATGACAGGAGTCGGCCTCATCCAATTCGCTTACCGCAACGCAAAAATCCAAGGCAGAAAAGTAGGTTTTAAGATGCCGGAACAAGCGGTTCAGGAAGTCGCGGCAACTCATCAAAAAGAAGTGCAGCAGCGACCGAAGCCAAAATCCAAGCAGCAGGCTCAAGCTGAGAAAAAGCCGAGCAAAATGAAGAAAATATTTAACTTCTTTTGGGAATAGAGATTAGTCATTCGACGGATTAGGAGGATTTAGCATGTTAGAGTTTGAAACAAATATAGACGGCTTAGCATCGATTAAAGTAATAGGAGTAGGTGGCGGCGGTAACAATGCCGTCAATCGGATGATCGAAAATGACGTTCAGGGAGTCGAGTTTATCGCAGTCAACACGGATGCTCAGGCTCTTAACCTTTCAAAAGCGGAAACGAAAATGCAGATCGGTGCGAAGCTGACGCGCGGGCTCGGCGCCGGAGCCAATCCGGAAGTCGGCAAAAAAGCCGCAGAGGAAAGCAAAGAACAAATTGAAGAAGCGCTGAAAGGTGCAGATATGGTGTTCGTCACAGCCGGAATGGGCGGCGGAACAGGAACGGGCGCAGCACCTGTCATCGCACAAATCGCAAAAGACCTGGGCGCATTGACTGTCGGCGTTGTCACAAGGCCGTTTACCTTTGAAGGAAGAAAAAGACAGCTTCAGGCGGCAGGCGGTATTTCAGCAATGAAGGAAGCCGTCGACACCCTGATCGTCATTCCGAATGACCGTCTTCTTGAAATCGTCGATAAAAACACACCGATGCTTGAAGCGTTCCGCGAAGCGGACAACGTTCTCCGCCAAGGTGTTCAGGGCATTTCAGACCTGATCGCAACACCTGGACTGATCAACCTTGACTTTGCCGACGTCAAAACGATCATGTCCAACAAAGGTTCCGCACTGATGGGTATCGGTGTAGCGACAGGTGAGAACCGCGCTGCAGAAGCCGCTAAAAAAGCTGTTTCCAGTCCGCTGCTTGAAACGGCGATTGACGGCGCCCAAGGCGTGCTGATGAACATTACAGGCGGAACCAACTTAAGCCTTTACGAAGTTCAGGAAGCAGCAGACATCGTTGCAGCTGCATCTGACCAGGACGTCAACATGATCTTCGGATCTGTCATCAATGAAAACTTAAAAGACGAAATCGTCGTTACGGTCATCGCGACCGGCTTTATCGAACAGGATCAAGATGCAACAAAGCCGCAGAGACCTTTAAACCAAGGCTTAAAACAGCATCATCATCAGCCTGCTCCGAAACGGGAGCCGAAGCGCGAGGAGCCAAGCATGCCGCACCGCAGTCCATCTCAGCCTGCCGAGGATACGCTTGACATCCCGACTTTCTTAAGAAACCGCAATAAACGCTAAAACGTCTACAATACATTGGAAAGCTGCCGACAATAAGTCGGCGGCTTTTTTTATACCCTGGACCTAGCCGCAGATCCTCCTCCAAAAGCATCAATTGTCATCCTGATGGAAGCAGCTCCCTCAAAAGCCTCGCATCTAATCTCTCTCTTTTATCCCGGATATACGGATTTTCCTTTTGTCTTGTCATCTGGCCGAACTATAAACGGTGAACAAGTCATATGTAAATAGAACGAATTTGAAACCGATAAAGGAAAAATGACAAAATACGACAATATCTATAAGTCTTTTCTTTTACCATTATTAATAGTTTCTGTTTCTAGACAAAGAAACGCAAGAAACGACTATATTTGCTATTGCTTAAAGGAGGATCTCATGTGAAGAAAAAGCCATTATTCCGCACATTCATGTGCGCTGCACTCATCGGTTCACTTCTCGCTCCGGTGACCGTGCAGGCTGAAACAGGCACGGCAGCGAAGACCAAGGAAGAAAGCAAAATATCAAGCGCTCTTTACAAACGTTTTGAGAAAGAAGATAAAGTGACTTTTTTAATTAAAATGAAAAACCAGGCGAATCTTCAGCAAGCGGCAACAGCAGCTGAAAACCGGGCGAAAGCAAGCGTTATGACAGTGAAAAAAGTAAAAGAAATCAAACGTTCAGCCGTGCTGACTTCCCTGCGTACAAAAGCTGAGAGAACGCAAAAAGACTTAAAATCGTTTTTGGAAAAAGAAGAGAAAAAAGGAACAGCTAAGCGAGTGGAATCTTTCTATATTGTAAACGGCATCGCCGTGACGGCAACAAAGGATGTTATGGAAAAAGCGGCTTCATTTCCGGAGGTTGAAAAGGTGCTGCCCAATCAAAAAATTAAGCTGGGCAACACCGAAAAACCTACGGTAGAATCGAAAACATCCGCGGATCGCACCCCTGCTTCCAACATTCAGCAGGTTCATGCGCCGGATGTCTGGAAAAAGCGCTATAAAGGCAAAGGAGCCGTCGTCGCTTCGATTGACACCGGCGTTGAGTGGGATCATCCGGCATTGAAAACAAAGTACAGGGGCTACAACCCTTCTAAACCGAACAGTCCCGACAATGAGTTCAACTGGTTTGATGCGGTAAGTAATAAGAAAACGCCATATGACGACTTGGGCCACGGCACACATGTGACAGGCACAATGGTCGGCTCAGAAGCCGGCGGCAAAAACCAGATCGGTGTCGCGCCGACAGCGAAATGGATTGCTGTCAAGGCCTTTTCAGAGGACGGCGGAGATGAAAAATCCCTTTTGGCTGCAGGAGAATGGATTTTGGCCCCGAAAGATGCGAAAGGAAAAGCGCACCCTGAAAAGGCTCCAGATGTCGTCAACAACTCTTGGGCAGGGGAACGCGGACTCAATGAATGGTATTTGGATATTGTCAAAGCTTGGCGGGCAGCTGATATCTTTCCTGCATTCGCAGCAGGCAATGTCAGCAAATTCGAACCGGGCGGACCGGGTTCAGTTGAAAACCCGTCCAACTATCCGCAATCTTTCGCGATAGGCGCAGTTGACAGCACAAACGCGTTAGCCGACTTTTCATTGCAAGGGCCTTCACCATATGGCGAAATCAAGCCCGATCTTTCCGCCCCGGGCGTCAGCATCCGCTCTGCTTATCCGGGACACAAGTATGCTGCAATAGACGGAACATCGATGGCAACCCCGCATGTATCCGGCATCGTCGCTTTAATGAGGGAAGCCAATCCGGACCTCACAGTCGATGAAATCGAGCGCATCCTGCTGAATACGGCGACGCCTCTGACTGACAAAACGTTTAAAAAATCGCCGAATAACGGCTACGGATACGGCTTGGTCAACGCTTTAAAAGCTTTTGACGCAGCTAAAAAAACTAAATGATAAAAAAGGACAAAACCGCTTAAAGGTTTTGTCCTTTTTTTATCTAATTTTAAACATGACCTTGACAAATACCGACAAAAAAATTAACCAGTTTTTACTATATTTAAGTTACATCAAAGTCAGACAAGGCATCCACAAGGAGGGGAGGACGGACAAATCCAGCCAATTTCATAAAAAAGGGGGATGTTCATTTGAAAAGAAAGCTGAGAAAAAAGGCGTTTTCCACCATTTTAAGCGGTTTATTAATCGGCTCGCTGTTCATGCCCGCCGTTTCAGATGCCGCGGCAAAGCCTGCGCTTACTTCCATGAAAGAACAAGCAGCTGCAGGTAAGGAAAAAATTTCGAAATCTCTTGTCAAACAGTTCAAAAAAGAAGATCAAGTCACATTTTTGATTAAACTGAAAGATCAAGTCGATACACCAAAAGTGGCCAAGCAGGCGGAAAAGAATGCAAAGAAAAAATCGCTGAGCGCGGCTAAAACAGAATATCAAAAGCGCTCGGCTGTTGTCTCCGCTTTAAGAGTCAAAGCGGATGAGACACAAAGTGATCTAAAACGTTATTTAAAAAAGCAGGAAAAACAGGGGAATGTAAAAAAAATCCGATCCTATTATATTGTTAACGGGATGGCCGTCCATGCGACGAAAGAGGTTATGGAACAAGTAGCGGCTTTTCCGGAAGTAGAGAAAGTGCTCCCGAACGAAAAAAGGCAGCTGATCAAACCGGCTAAACAGTCTGTGAAAAAATCAGCAGCTAAGGATGAAAAAGAAATCGAATGGAATATCAATCGAGTCGACGCACCCAAATCCTGGAAAATGGGATATGACGGAACGGGCACGGTTGTCGCGTCGATTGATACGGGCGTGCAGTGGGATCACCCAGCCTTAAAAGAAAAATACCGCGGATATGACCCGCAGCAGCCTGATCAGCCTAATCACGAATTCAGCTGGTATGATGCGGTGTCAGGCGCTTCTGAACCGTTTGACGATCTGGAGCACGGCACGCATGTAACCGGGACGATGGTCGGCTCTGAGCCTGACGGTCAAAACCAAATCGGTGTGGCGCCGGGAGCGAAGTGGATTGCCGTGAAAGCTTTTTCAGATGACGGCGGAACGGACGAAGACCTTCTTGCGGCGGGTGAATGGATTTTGGCGCCGAAAGATAAAGACGGCAACCCGCACCCTGAAATGGCTCCGGATGTTGTCAATAACTCGTGGTCAGGGGGAGCCGGGATTGATGAGTTTTACAGGGATATCGTAAAAGCGTGGCGTGCTGCCGGCATCTTCCCTGAGTTCTCTGCGGGGAACGCCGATTTCACCAATCCGGGAGGACCTGCTTCGATTGCCAATCCGGCAAACTACCCCGAAGCGTTCGCGACCGGAGCGACAGACATCGATAATCGCTTAGCCGATTTTTCACTTCAAGGTCCTTCCCCGTATGATGAGACCAAGCCTGAAATAACAGCACCTGGTGTCAACATTCGCTCTTCTGTGCCTGGAAGCGGCTATCAAGACGGCTGGGACGGCACTTCAATGGCAGGACCGCATGTCGCAGCAGCCGCAGCTCTTATCAAACAAGCCGATTCGTCGATCACCGTTGATGAGACCGAAAAGATATTGATGGAAACTGCAACACCGCTCACAGACAGCAAATTTACCGAATCGCCGAACAACGGATACGGCCACGGGCTCGTGAACGTGTTTGATGCGGTGTCCGCTGTCACAGACGGGTTGGGCAGAGCGGAAGGACAAGTCGGAAAAGAAGGCGAAGACAAAAATCCGCCGGTCTTAAACCATCAAGAAATCAATGAAATTTTCTCAGGCTCGGAAACGCCTCTTACAGTTGATGTGGAAGACGATGTCAGCATCATATCGGTCAAATTGAGCTATAAAACGGATGCTTCCGATTGGGAGACGATCGCTGCCAAACAAACTTCCGGCGATTATAAAAAAGGAACATACGAGGCAGCCTTATCCGTTTCTGAAGGAAAAGTCCTTTCCTACAAGTGGATTGTCACTGACTTCGGAGGAAACAAAACGGAATCCAAAGTGTACGAAATCCCGATTTCCCCGGCTGTGACAACAGGGTATAAACAAGATTTCGAGAATTCCGCCAACGGCTGGATCACATCAGGCGTGAAGAATTCATGGGAGCGAGGAATTCCTCAGTCAGGCCCGAATGCCGCAGCATCGGGAAAAAACGTATTCGCAACAAATCTGACAGGGCCGTATGAAAGTTCGGCCAATATGAATCTTCTCATGCCTCCTGTCAGCGTTCCAAAAAATCAAAAGCTTTATCTCACATACAAATACTGGCACGATATTGAGGAGGACTTTGATTACGGCTTCGTTTACGTACAGCCTGAAGGGAAAGATGAATGGATCCAGGCTGCTGAGTACAGCGGCAGGACGTCAGAATGGAAAGACGGACAGATCGATTTGTCGGAATACGGGGGACAGACCATTAAGATTATGTTCAACCTTCAATCTGACGACAGCATTGAGGGTGACGGGCTGTATATCGATGATGTAGCGCTTGTGAAGGAAGTGAAGAGCGCTGGTACGAAAAAACGACTGGGCGTTGAAAAACAGCCGGCCAAAATAAAGGATAAGAAAACGAAGAAACAAACGATTGATCCGAAAAAAGCAAAACCGGCAGAAGCCGTTCAAGAACATCCTGAGACGCAAAAAGCAGCTCCTGCGGCTCTTCCGGTGCGGGCTCAGGTCAGCGTGCAGGAGACGGGCAAGTCGACATATTCCAACCAGGCAACAGGCGCATACAGTTTGGCTCATGCACCTGGAACCTATACGCTGAAAGCAGAAGCGTACGGATATGAATCGAATGCCCAAACCGTAAAAATTGAGGCAAACAAGACAACGACGGCAGACTTTGTCTTAAAAGAACTGAAGAAAGGGACGCTCACCGGAACGATAAAAAATAAAAAAACGGGTGAACCTGTCCGACACGCAAAGCTGTATATCGTTGAAGATGCATCTGTAAAACCAGTTCAGACGGACGACGACGGGAACTATTCATTAACGGCCTATGACGGCTCGTATACGGTAAAAGTCTCTGCAAACGGATATTACAGCAGCGAGTTTTCCGTTGATTTAAAAGGAGATGTCTCGAAAGATATCGAGCTCGATCCTTTCATCGGCTATCCGGGGGAAATAGGCTATGACGACGGAACCGGGGAAAACGCCTGGGCTTTCTATGAATCCGGCAACGGGCTGGCCGTTAAAATGACGCTTGAAAACGGGCAGGAAAAAGCCATGCTGAAAGGCGGTTTGTTCAAATTCTGGGATACAGAATTCCCTGATCCGGGCGGCACTGATTTTGCAGTCGAAGTCTACGATGCTTCGGGTGAAAAAGGCTCTCCGGGCAAAAAAATCGCCGGCCCGTTCAAGGCTGAAGCGCTCCGCACAGGTGAATGGACGACCGTTGATTTGGGTGACGAAGCCATCATCGTCGGAAAAGACTTTTACCTCGTGTACGTCCAGACAGAAGATCTGGCCAACTCACCTGGACTTGCTACAGACGAAGACGGGGAATATTCCGGCCGCAACTGGCAGTATACGGACGGCTCATGGTCAAAAGCGCCATCAGACCAAGGCAACTTTATGATCCGCGCTTTGGTCGACTATGAATTGGCGGTGCCTGTGATCACGTCTCCTAAAGACGGATTCATCACCAACAAAAAGAACGCTGTCATCGAAGGAACATCGTCTCCGAACACGACCGTTCATCTCTTTAACGGGGATGAAGCAGCCGGAACAGCGGAAACGGCGGCAGACGGCACTTTCTCAATAGAGATTCCGTTGAATAAAGGGGAAAATGTGATCACCGCAAAATCGTCATCGGCTTCCGGATCGACGGATGCTTCAGAACCGGTCCGGATCGTCCTTGACCAGAAAAAACCGAAGCTTACCATCGACACGCCAGAAAGCGGCTCAAATCTCAATAAAGAGACCGTCACTGTGAAAGGAACAGTATCAGACGACCACTTAGAATCGGTTCATGTAAACGGCAAAAAAGCGGCTGTTGACAATGGCGAATATTCTGCGAGGATTATGCTTGACAACGGCAAAAATGAAATCAAAGTAACGGCAGCAGATGCGGCAGGCAACAAAACGACCAAAAAAATCACGGTAGATGTCAACTTTGAAGCGCCGCAAATCACCGGTTTGAAACCGGCCGAAGATCTCGAGCTCAAAACGGGAGAAACCGTGAAAATCGAGTTTGAAAGCGCCGCTGATTTGGATGCTGTCTTTGTGATCAGAATGCCGCTTACCAATTTCAAAACGGCCGCCCAAAATGTAACGGAGCTGCCGATCAGAGAAGTCTCAAAAGGCAAATATGAAGGATTTTGGACCGCGACTTCAACCGCAAAAGCAAAAGGAGCGGAAATCGAGGTCATCGTCCGGGATAATTACGGCAATGAAACGAGGCAAACGGCAAAAGGCAAACTGTACATCAATGAAAAGCTGAAATAAAGGTGAAAAGGCGCTGTCTTTAATGGCAGCGTCTTTTTCGTTTTATGATCGACAAATTCAGTACGAAAACTTCAAAAAATGTACGATTTGCGCAACATTAATTGACAGACTTTACCTTTGGGCTTGATTTATACTTAGGAAAACACACTAAGGTCATCGAGCCGCAGAAAGGGGACGGATGTGGAAATCTATTTAGATGCGATATGGCTGTTAAACTTTTGTTTTGACTTGCTGCTTTTAATGATGACCGCATTTATTTTAAAGCGAAGGGTTAAAAAGCGGAGGCTGATCTTAGGGGCGTTTGTCGCGTCAAGCATCGTTCTGTTTATGTTTACACCTTTTTCGCCGTACGTCCTTCATCCTGCAGGCAAACTGTCGTTTTCAGTTGCGATCGTTTTTGTGACATTTGGTTTTAAGCGGTTCCGATTTTTTTTGCAGAATTTGTTTTCTTTTTATTTTGCCACTTTTTTAATGGGAGGGGGGATTATCGGAGCGCATTCTTTGCTTGAAACGGATTCGATCATGGAAAACGGCGTCTTTATGACGAATTGGTCCGGTTTTGGAGACCCCGTCAGCTGGCTGTTTGTCGGTGTGGGTTTTCCGGCTGTATGGCTGTTTTCAAAAAAGCGTTTTGAAGATGCTGAAGCGAAGAAAATCCAATACGAAGAACGCGTCCGCCTAGAGGCCGGCATTGATGAACATACGCTTCATTTCACCGGATTGATTGACTCCGGTAACCAGCTCTACGACCCAATCACAAAAACGCCCGTCATGATCGTCAATATTGAAAAATTGAAAGGTGTATTGGGAGAAGAGGCGAGTGTGATCATCAAGGAAATGAGCCCGCTTGATGCCGTCGGGAAACTTGATGAAACACTGCCTTATATCGGGCGGATCCGCCTGATTCCGTACCGCGGGGTCGGCCATCAGCATCAGTTTCTGCTCTGCTTAAAGCCGGATCATGTGCTCATTTGTACGGAAAGAGAGGTGATTGAAGCGCCGAAATGCCTGATTGGCATCAGCACATCACCGCTTTCCGCTGACGGCGAATTTGACGCCATCGTCCATCCGAAAATGCTGACCGGAAACCCGGTCAAACACGTTTCTTAAACTTGAAGGCTGTTACATTATCATACTCCTGAAGACGTTTATTTAGAAGGGGGAGGAAGATGAAAAAACTAAAATTAAGGTTAACCTATCTATGGTACAAACTTTTAATAAAACTGGGGCTGAAAAGCGACGAAATTTATTATATCGGCGGAAGTGAGGCGCTGCCCCCGCCATTGTCAAAAGATGAAGAGCAGGTGCTTCTCCATAAGCTGCCTGACGGTGATCAGGCGGCACGAGCGATTTTGATTGAACGAAATCTCAGGCTGGTTGTCTACATCGCAAGAAAATTTGAAAATACCGGCATCAATATCGAGGATTTAATCTCCATCGGCACGATCGGCCTCATCAAAGCGGTGAATACCTTTAATCCCGAGAAAAAAATCAAACTGGCTACATATGCTTCCAGATGCATTGAAAATGAAATTTTGATGTATTTAAGAAGAAACAATAAAATTCGCTCAGAGGTATCATTCGACGAACCGCTGAACATCGATTGGGACGGAAATGAACTGCTTCTTTCAGATGTGCTCGGAACAGAAAACGACATCATTACAAAAGATATCGAAGCAAACGTTGATAAGAAGCTGCTGAAAAAAGCGCTTGAACAGCTGAATGACAGAGAAAAACAGATCATGGAGCTCCGCTTCGGGCTTGTCGGAGGAGAAGAAAAAACGCAAAAAGACGTTGCCGATATGCTCGGCATCTCCCAGTCATATATTTCCCGGCTTGAAAAAAGAATTATTAAAAGGCTGCGAAAAGAATTCAACAAAATGGTTTAATTTTTTTATGAAATTTGAAGCGTTGACAGTCAAGGGTTTTCGACTCGATCTTCTTATTTTTGGAAATTGGTGATGCATATTTTTCCCACCCGAGGAGATACTGAACTTTGTACAGCAGCTCCTGTAGGGAGGGAAAAAAGTGTCAAGGAATAAAGTTGAAATCTGCGGGGTTGATACATCAAAACTGCCCGTACTGAAGAACGAAGAGATGAGAAAGTTGTTCAAGCAAATGCAGGATGAAGGAGACACAACAGCAAGAGAAAAGCTTGTTAACGGCAATTTGCGCCTTGTCTTAAGCGTCATTCAAAGGTTTAACAACAGAGGAGAATATGTTGATGACTTATTCCAAGTCGGCTGCATCGGACTAATGAAATCAATTGATAATTTTGATCTGAGCCACAATGTTAAGTTTTCAACATATGCTGTACCAATGATCATCGGAGAAATCCGCAGATATTTGCGCGATAACAACCCGATCCGCGTCTCACGGTCACTCAGGGATATCGCGTACAAGGCGCTGCAAGTGAGAGAAAGGCTGATCAGTGAGACAAGCAGGGAGCCGACGGCTCAGGAGATTGCTAAAGAGCTTGAAGTGTCCCATGAAGAAATCGTTTTTGCGCTTGACGCCATTCAAGATCCTGTATCTTTGTTTGAGCCGATTTACAATGACGGAGGAGATCCGATTTATGTCATGGATCAAATCAGCGATGAGCGCAACAAGGATTCGCAATGGATCGAAGAGCTCGCCTTAAAAGAAGGCATGAGACGGCTGAATGAACGGGAAAAAATGATCCTCAGAAAACGCTTCTTCCAAGGTAAGACGCAAATGGAAGTCGCTGATGAGATCGGAATCTCCCAAGCCCAGGTCTCAAGGCTGGAAAAAGCTGCCATTAAACAAATGAATAAGAACATTCACTAAGCCGCAGTCAATCTGCGGCTTTTCACATGCTAAAAATGGAAAATGCATCATTCACTTTGTTAAATAAATAAGCTATAATAAAAGAATTATATTTTAATTTATCAGAATATTTACATAAAAAAGGAGGATTTCAGATGGTTCTGCAGCTTGAGCGTGCTTCACTAAAACGAAACGGAGAGTGGATATTAAAGGATATTGATTGGACGGTGAAAAAGGGTGAGCACTGGGCGTTATACGGATTGAACGGAGCCGGCAAAACCGCTCTCTTGAACATGCTGTGCGCTTATTATTTTCCGACAACAGGAAAAGTCACCGTGTTAGGCCGTGAATTTGGAAAAACGGAACTGGGCGAAATGCTTCGGCGAAAAATCGGCCTTGTATCAGCGGCCTTGCAGCAGAAGCTTTATCCTGAAGACAGTGCATTTGAAATTGTCTTAAGCGGCGCTTTCGCTTCGATCGGCCTTTATGAATCGCCTTCACAGTCTGTCAGGGAGAAAGCGATCGCCCTCTTGGAGGAATTCGGCTCCATCCATTATGCGGACAGGAGATATGAAACGCTCTCCCAAGGGGAAAAGCAAAAGGTGCTGATCTCAAGGGCCTTGATGGCCGATCCTGAGCTGCTGATTCTCGACGAGCCTGTCACCGGTCTTGATTTCATTGCGAGGGAGCAGGTGCTGGAGACGGTTGAACAAATTGCCAAAAAAGACAGTGCACCATCCATGCTTTACGTTACACACCATGCAGAAGAAATTCTCCCCGCTTTCAGCCAAACGCTGCTGTTGAAAAAAGGGGAAGTGTTTGCATTGGGAAAGACAAGAGAGATGATGTCCGGCGAGGTTCTCTCCGAATTTTTCGATATGCCAGTCCAGGCTGTATGGACGGACGGCAGACCGTATTTGTCCAAGAAAAAGCCTGCGAACCTCAACGTTTAAAACAGCTGATGTCTTTGGCAGCCTCCTTCCATGGAGGCTCTTTTTCAGCTTTCCTCATCTTAAAGAAGCTGGTAAGATATAAGAGAACGTCATGTTAAAAAGGAGTTCATCATGATGATCATCCAATTCATTCGCTACAGATAATGAAAGGTATAGACAAACGCTTAAACCATCCACACCTACGGCTTTGAAAAATGCCGAAGGAGCGGGTTTATTTGTCTATGCCTTTTTCATTGATCTAAATGCGAATGAATGAGGTGTAACAATGATGAATAAAAAGTTAAAAAGAGCATCGCTCATGAAGAGACATGAAGCGATGTTTCAGTGCCCGATATGCACAGCGAACATGGCGGTCACTGATTTAAAAAGCCTGATCTGTGCAAGCGGACATACGTTTGATATCGCAAGAGGAGGATATGTCAATGTCACGACGCATTCTCCTTCTGTTAAATATGATAAAGATTTATTTGAAGCCAGAAGAATGGTCGCAGCCGCCGGCTTTTTTGAACCGCTTAGCGGCGCGTTGACAGACCGTCTCGAACAAGCCGGCTTCCCGTTTTGCAACTTTGCCAGCATCCTCGATGCCGGCTGTGGGGAAGGTTCGCATTTGGCGCGGATCGCTGAAATGCTTCAAGCGCGTTCCGGAACGCCTGTCCTTGGAGTCGGGCTGGATTTGGCGAAAGCCGGGATTGTGTCGGCGACTAAACAAAAAAGAGAGGCGATCTGGTGTGTCGCTGATCTGGCTGCCGCACCGTTTCGGAATCGTTCATTCAACGCGATCCTCAATATATTGTCGCCTTCTAATGACGCGGAATTCGAGCGGCTGTTATCGGATGACGGCATCGTTTTGAAAGTGATTCCGAAAAGCGGCCATCTGAAAGAACTGAGGGGATTTTTGTACGACGGCTTGGACAAACAAGCCTATACGAGTGAGGATACGGCTGAGCGGTTCTCGTCTCATTTTGATCTGATCGACAGAACGGAGATCGCCTACAGCAAACGTTTAGACCAAAACCTCCTCCCGTCGCTTATCAAGATGACGCCTTTATCATGGCGCGCGGAAAAGGAGCGGATCAATGCCTTTTTAAAGAAGGAATCCGCTGTTATGACCGTCCATCTCGACATTTTAGCCGGCAGGAAAAAAACGAAATAAACCACTGAAAAGGCAGTCTAAATAAAGGACTGCCTTTCATATAATCTTAAAAGGACATTTGATCAGAGGAGGGTGCGGTGGACATGATGAATATTTCTGATTTTCAAATAAAGGATGTCGTCAACGTATCAAACGGAAAAAAGCTCGGCAGCATCGGCGATATCGATATTAATGTAACGACAGGCAAAATACAGGCGATCGTCATCGGAGGGACGGGGAAAGTTTTCGGATTTTTCGGAAAAGAAGAGGAAATCGTCATTCCGTGGCGAAATATTGTTAAAATTGGAGAAGATGTAATTCTTGTGCGTTTAAGCTGATCAAGCATATGAGATGATGCTGATCAATCGGCGGGCCCTTATCCGCCTGAAATCGTTGTGAACGGTGAGACCGTCTGTAAAAACGGGAATAAATGTTGCAAACAATACATTTCGTTTAGTTTTTTGAAACGAAACTAAACGAATGCATTAAGATGTGTTAAAATAGGAGCGATATGATGAAAGACTACGATGTTTGTCGAAAGGCTGATCACCATGAATACATATAACCCCTTTCGTCTTGATGCTCCGTCAATGCTTTTGATTGAGGAATGGAATCAGACGGCGGAAACCGGCGGAGCCGTCACAGCCGGATTTACGACAAAAAACGGCGGAGAAAGCGAACCGCCTTTTCACTCATTGAATACAGGGCTGCACGTTCAGGATCATGAACAGCATGTCATCAATAACAGAAAAAAGGTTGCCGACATCCTAAAAACGGATCTGCACGACTGGGTATTTGCCGATCAGACGCATGAAGACCGGATTCAAAAAGTGACGGATGGCGTTCGCGCCAGCGGCGCTTTCGGATACGATACGGCGCTGAAGGCTACGGACGGACTTTATACAGACAGGCCAAATCTGTTTTTGGCGCTTTGCTTTGCCGACTGCGTTCCCGTTTATTTTTACGATCCGGTCCGCTCGCTGGCCGGAATCGCTCACGCGGGCTGGAAAGGCACTGCACTCGGGATCGCCGCCAGCATGGTTGACACGTGGGTCAGCCGGGAAGGATCAAATCCCGCAGACATCCACGCCGTGATCGGGCCTGCGATCGGCGCGTGCTGCTACACTGTCGACGATCATGTAATAGACAAAATCAGAAATCTTCCTCTTCAACAAGAAGACAAAGCCTTTTTGACGATAAAAGAAGGGGAGTACCGTCTCGAATTAAAAGAAGTGAACAGGCAGCTGCTTGTACATGCCGGAATTCCAAACGGCCAGATCAAGGTGAGTTCCCTTTGTACGAGCTGCGAGCGTTCACTGTTTTTCTCCCATCGGAGAGACCGGGGAAAAACCGGACGGATGATGTCCTTCATCGGATTAAAGGAGGTATAGCGTACAGGTGGATGTAAAAAGCAATTTACGACATATAAATGACAGGATCAACGAAGCGTGTATCAAAGCGGGAAGAAGGCCCGACGAAATATCCGTCATCGCTGTCACGAAATATGTTTCCCCGGAACGGGCGCAGGCAGCGCTTGATGCAGGAATCAGGCATTTGGGAGAAAACCGTGATACCGGGCTGCTTCACAAGCTCGACGCTTTGAAAGACAGCGATCCGGTATGGCATTTTATCGGAACCCTGCAGACGAGAAAGGTAAAAGCAATCATTGATCATGTCTCATATATCCATTCTTTAGACAGGCTTTCACTGGCCGATGAGATTCAGAAGAGGGCAAAAAAACCGATTGACTGTTTTGTTCAGGTCAACATATCCCTTGAATCTTCAAAACACGGCATGGCAAAAGAAGAAGTGCTTCCTTTTGTAAAAAAACTGTCTGCATATGAAAACATCCGGATTGCGGGATTAATGACGATGGCTCCTTTTACGGATGATGAGACGGCAATCAGAAACTGTTTTCGCTTGCTGAGAGAGCTGCGCGACGAGGTTCGCGGGCTTGATCAATGGAACGCCCCGTGCAGCGAGCTTTCGATGGGGATGTCTAACGACTATACGATCGCAGTCGAGGAAGGCGCGACATTCGTCAGAATCGGATCTTCCTTAGTCGGAAATGAAACTGGAGGTGGACAATCATGAGTTTGAAAAACAAATTTAAAAACTTTTTTTCCTTGGATGATGAGGAATATGAATACGAGTATATTGAAACAGACAGGGAAGAAATCCCTGAAGAGCATGAATCAAAAGACAGAACCGCCTACCAGTCTAAAGCGGCTGGGAAGCAGAATGTCGTAAGTTTGCAAAGCGTTCAGAAATCTTCTAAAGTAGTATTAAGTGAGCCTCGGGTGTACGCGGAAGCCCAGGAAATCGCAGACCATATCAAAAACCGCCGCGCCGTCGTCGTGAACCTGCAGCGCATTCAGCACGATCAGG
This sequence comes from Bacillus haynesii, assembly GCF_001969855.1. Taxonomy (GTDB): domain Bacteria; phylum Bacillota; class Bacilli; order Bacillales; family Bacillaceae; genus Bacillus; species Bacillus haynesii. The sequence goes on along the minus strand of NZ_MRBL01000005.1, from coordinate 199,831 downwards.
CGAAAAGAATCGTTGATTTCTTGAGTGGAACTGTATATGCTCTCGGCGGCGATATTCAGCGGATCGGAGCGGACATCTTTTTATGCACGCCTGAGAACGTCGATGTATCCGGCACGATTTCCGAGCTCATAGAAGAAGAACATCAGAGGTGGTAAATCGCAGATGATCCTATTTTATATTTATAGAGTTTTAAGTATTCTTCTAACCGTTTATTCGTTTGCGCTCATTATTTACATTTTTATGTCTTGGGTGCCTAATGCAAGGGAGTCTTCATTCGGCCGGGTGCTAGCTTCACTTTGTGAGCCTTATCTCGAACCGTTCAGAAGGATCATTCCTCCGCTCGGGATGATTGATATTTCTCCAATCGTGGCGATTTTTGTCCTGAAATTCGCAGATGCAGGGCTTCTTGCGGTTTTCAGAATGCTCGGCGCTTTTTAAAGACATCATGCCGATTTCCCGTAAGGACTTGCCGGCGGCAGCGGCACCGTTTTTCAGGAGCGTGCCTTCAATCTTTGCGGGCCGAGTATCGGGCTTGGCTGTAGGCCAGGCCTCTTTACATAGAAAGGAAAGACAATGAGCGATATTTACCAGCATTTCAGAAAAGACGAAGAGCCGTTTATCGACCAGGCTCTTGAGTGGAAAAGAATCGTGGCGGAACAGTACCGGATGAAGCTGACCGATTTTTTGGACCCGCGGGAACAGGTGATCCTGCAATCTGTCATCGGTCAGTCGGACGACGTCAGGCTTGAATTTTTCGGGGGCTTCCCTGAGGCCGAACGAAAGAGGGCTGTGTTATTCCCCGAATATGCCGAGCCGTCTGCCGAAGATTTTCAGCTTCAAGGCTGGGAAGTCATCTATCCGCAAAAATTTGCCACCATCGAGCATCGCGAGCTTCTCGGCTCATTGATGGGCATCGGATTGAAGCGCCAAAAGTTCGGCGACCTGATCTTTTCGGACGGGACATGGCAGTTTATCTGTTCGGAAGAAGTCGCTGATTTTGTTTTCACGCAGCTGACACAAATCGGCAAAGTGAAAGTTTCCCTTGAAAAAATTCCGATTTCAAAGCTTAAAGTACCGGAGCAGGATGTCGAAATAAGGGATGATACGGTTTCATCTTTGAGGCTTGATGCGATTTGCTCGGCAATGAGCAGGCAATCCCGGCAGAAAGCACAGGTTCTCGTGAAAAACGGCCTCGTGAAAGTGAACTGGAAAGTCATCGAAGACCCTTCATATGCGCTGGCGGAAGGGGATATGGTTTCGATCCGGGGGTTTGGCCGCTTCAGGATGAAAAACATTGACGGCAAAACGAAGAAGGGCAAATGGAGATTGACGTTTGAAAAACAAAAATGACGCGTTTTAACAGTTTTTTCTCCGCCCGGTCGAATTTTGCTTTATAATGTTGACTAGGACAAGTGTACATAAAGAAAAATAATGGAGGTGGGCAGCATGCCTTTGACGCCAAATGACATTCATAATAAAACATTTACGAAAGCGTTCCGCGGCTATGATGAAGATGAAGTGAACGAGTTCCTGGCCCAGGTGAGAAAGGATTATGAGATCATTCTGCGCAAAAAAAATGAACTTGAAACAAAGGTGAACGAGCTTGACGAGCGTCTCGGCCATTTTTCGACGATCGAAGAGACGTTGAATAAATCGATCCTTGTCGCACAGGAAGCAGCAGAAGACGTAAAGCGCAATTCCGAGAAAGAAGCGAAGCTCATCGTCCGTGAAGCTGAGAAAAACGCTGACCGGATCATTAATGAGTCCCTTTCAAAATCGAGAAAGATCGCGATGGAAATTGAAGAGCTGAAAAAGCAGTCAAAAGTGTTCAGAACCCGTTTCCAAATGCTGATCGAAGCGCAGCTTGACCTGTTGAAAAACGATGACTGGGATCATTTGCTTGAATATGAAGTAGACGCAGTCATGGATGAAAAGGAATAGAATTTCGTTTGCGATCTTGACATATCATCATCCGTTCGCATATAATACGTTCATAAATTGAGTGAAAAACGTTTGAGAGGGACAGACATTGATTCCTGAAAACAATGAAAGCGACCCGGGGGCGGTGTAAGCCCGGGATTGTTGGAATCGTTGTGTATCAGCCCTCAAGTTTCCTTTCTGAACCGTCCAGTAGGAAAGGACGTCCCATCACGTTACGATGTTTGAGCGGATAAGCCGAATCGGCTTGTCTAAAAGGGTGGTACCGCGAGATCAAAGCCTTCTCGTCCCTTATGGGATGAAAAGGCTTTTTTTGTTTTAGAAAAGATGTTTTGGAGGAATGGTAATGGATTATAAAGACACGCTCTTAATGCCGAAAACAGATTTTCCGATGAGAGGAAACCTGCCGAACCGTGAACCTGAAATCCAGGGGAAATGGGAAGATATGGACATTTACAGCCTCGTTCAGAAACGAACCGAAGGCCGGCCGATGTTCGTGCTTCATGACGGACCTCCGTATGCGAATGGCGATATTCATATGGGCCATGCGCTTAACAAAGTACTGAAGGACTTCATCGTCCGTTCGAGATCGATGAGCGGCTATCATGCACCGTACGTTCCGGGCTGGGACACACACGGCCTGCCGATTGAAACGGCGCTTACAAAAAACAAAAAAGTGAAGCGCAAAGAGATGACGGTAGCCGAATTCCGCAAGCTTTGCGAAGAATATGCATGGCAGCAAATCGAAGGCCAAAAGACGCAATTTAAGCGTCTAGGTGTCAGAGGAGATTGGGAAAATCCATACGTGACGCTTAAGCCTGAGTTTGAAGCGCAGCAAATTAAAGTATTTGGCGAGATGGCAAAAAAAGGCTATATCTATAAAGGGAAGAAGCCGGTTTACTGGTCCCCTTCAAGTGAGTCTGCTCTGGCTGAAGCGGAAATCGAGTACCATGATAAACGCTCGCCGTCTATCTATGTTGCGTTTGATGTGAAAGATGGAAAAGGTGTATTGACAAACGGCGAAAAAATCGTCATCTGGACGACAACGCCATGGACGATTCCGGCCAACCTCGGTATCGCCGTACACCCTGAATTGGAGTACAGCGTCATTGCTGCCGGAGGCGCGCGCTACGTGATGGCAAGCGCATTGATTGAAAGCGTGGCAAAAGCAATCGGCTTTGAAGATCATGAAGTCGTTCAGACTGTTAAAGGAAAAGACCTGGAACATATCGTCGCGGTTCATCCTTTATACGGCAGAGATTCGCTTGTCATGCTCGGTGAACACGTCACAACAGATGCCGGTACAGGCTGCGTTCATACCGCTCCGGGACACGGGGAAGACGACTTTATCATCGGTCAGAAATACGGACTTGACGTGCTTTGCCCAGTTGATGAAAAAGGACATATGACGAGCGAAGCCCCTGGTTTTGAAGGACTGTTTTACGATCAGGCCAACAAGCCGATTACAGAACAGCTCGAAGAAAAAGGCGCTTTGCTGAAGCTCGATTTCATGACCCACTCCTATCCGCATGACTGGAGAACGAAAAAACCGACCATTTTCCGTGCGACATCCCAATGGTTCGCTTCCATCAAAGACTTTAGAGACGAGCTTCTTGACGCAGTTAAAGAAACAAAATGGGTGCCTGAATGGGGCGAAACACGCCTCTACAATATGATCCGCGACCGCGGCGACTGGTGTATCTCAAGACAGCGCGCATGGGGTGTGCCGATTCCGGTATTTTATGCCGAAAACGGGGAGCCGATCATCACGGATGAAACGATCGACCACGTTTCTGAACTATTCAGGGAGCACGGTTCGAACATTTGGTTTGAAAAAGAAGCGAATGAACTGCTTCCGGAAGGCTTTACACATCCGGGAAGTCCGAACGGCAAGTTCACAAAAGAACAGGATATCATGGATGTCTGGTTTGATTCAGGTTCGTCACATCAGGCCGTACTGGAAGAGCGCGATGATCTTGTAAGACCTGCGGACTTGTATCTGGAAGGATCTGACCAATACCGCGGCTGGTTTAACTCATCGATTTCGACAGCTGTTGCCGTAACGGGTAAAGCACCTTATAAAGGTGTGCTGTCACACGGTTTTGCCCTTGACGGAGAAGGCCGCAAAATGAGTAAATCGCTCGGCAATGTCGTTGTTCCGGCAAAAATCATGAACCAGTTTGGGGCCGATATTTTAAGGCTGTGGGTTGCGTCTGTCGACTATCAAGCAGATGTCCGCGTGTCTGACGCAATCTTAAAACAAGTCGCAGAAGTGTACCGGAAGATCCGCAACACGTTCCGTTTCCTTCACGGAAACATCGCCGATTTTGATCCGGCGAAAGATGCAATCGCTGTGGACGATCTTCGCGAAGTCGATCAGTACATTCTGATCAAGCTGAACAGCCTTATTGAAAAAGTCAAGAAAGCGTATGAAGAATACGATTTTGCGGTCATTTACCATGCTGTCCACAATTTCTGTGCGATCGAGCTCAGCTCATTCTATATGGATTTTGCTAAAGACGTCGTTTATATTGAACACGCCGATCATAAAGACCGCCGCAGTATGCAGACCGTTTTTTACGAAACGCTGCTTGCGCTTGTCAAGCTGATTGCGCCGATCCTGCCGCATACTGCGGACGAAATGTGGAGCCACTTCACATTCGTATCGGAAAAAAGCGTGCAGCTTACAGATATGCCGGAAACAAGAGACATTCCGAATGCAAAAGAGACGGAAGCGAAGTTCGACAGCTTCATGAAGCTTCGCGACGATGTTCTTAAAGCGCTTGAAACTGCACGGAATGAAAAGATCATCGGAAAATCTTCGGTTGCCAACTTGACGCTGTATCCGAATGAAGAAGCAAAAGCGCTGCTTTCTTCAATCAAGGAAGACGTCAAACAGCTGTTCATCGTATCAGAGCTTGCCATCGGCGGAACGGAAGCCGAAGCGCCTGAAGATGTGCAGACGTTTGAAACAGGAAAAATCGTCGTTGCTCAGGCAGAAGGCGAGACTTGCGAGCGGTGCCGCATGGTTTCCAAAGAAATCGGCCAGGATGCCGATCATCCGGAACTTTGCCCTCGCTGTGCTGGAATTGTGAAGACGTATTATCAAAATTAACCACGAAGCGGTTCGGAGTTTTTCCGAACCGCTTTTTGCATGCCGCCAAACCCTATCATTCGTCGTCAGGCTTGCCCAGGCGTCTTGCCTGAACGCCGCCGCCATCACATCCTGTGAAAGTCCTCAGAAAGGATACCATTGCTGACATCGTTTTGTACGTCAGGAAAAATCTTTTGGGCTTGGATACCGGCATTGTCGGTAACACTAAGGTCACAAACGATAAGAGCAGGAGTTGATGTAGGCGTGAACGATCAGCTGGCGGCAATTCATACCGAACTTCTTCAAATGAAAGAAGAACTGGAAGCAAGGCTTTTTGAATACTCCTTTTTTCAGCAGGATTCTCAAGGCATCAATTCGTATCAGCAGGCAACACTTATGTATCATGTCAAAGAAGAGCTTCAGGACGTGCTTTTGGCCCTTTCAAAAATCGAAAACGGAACATACGGCATTTGCGAAGAAACGAATCAGGCCATTCCGCTGGCAAAAATGGCTATTCTGCCGACGGCGCGAACTGCGAACGATTTTTTATATCATGCCCAGTATGAAAAAAAGACGCTTCCTATTTGGGCTGAGACGGATGAGACGTTCAACCGGGCGCTCTACTCATAACATTCTGCAAGAGGGGAGGGCTTTTGCCCTCTTGCAGGATGTCAACGAATATTCCTTTACTCCTTTTCTTTTTCTTGTTAAAATGCTTAAATGAAGAGAAACAGAAACTGGAGGAACGGTTTGTGCCTTATTACATAATTGCACTGCTCATTATCGGTATCGATCAATTTACAAAATGGCTGGTCGTCAGCAAAATGGAGTATGGTGAAAGCATCTCCGTCATCGACGGTTTCTTTCAAATTACGTCGCACAGGAATACGGGTGCGGCATGGGGGATTTTGGCCGGGCAGATGTGGTTTTTTTACATCATTACGACAGCGGTTGTCATCGGCATTGTTTACTACATTCAAAAACATGCAAAAGGGCAAATCCTGCTCGGAACCGCTCTCGGCTTGATGCTTGGCGGTGCAGTCGGCAATTTCATCGACCGCGTCTTCAGACAAGAAGTTGTCGATTTTATCCACGTGACGATCGTCAATTATCATTATCCGATTTTCAACATTGCCGATTCATCTTTATGCGTCGGTGTCCTGCTCTTATTTATACAAATGCTGTTAGACGGAAAGAAGAAGAAGGAGCTGTAACATGGAGCATTATGATATGACCGTTCATGAAGAACATAAAGGTGAACGGATTGACAAGTACTTGACCGCAGTAGAAGCGGATTGGTCGCGGACTCAAGTCCAGCAATGGATTAAAGAAGACCGCGTGCTAGTGAACGGAAATGCGGTTAAAGCCAACTATAAAGTTCAGGAAGGGGATGCGGTGTCAGTCCATGTTCCCGAACCGGAACCGCTAGATGTCACGGCTGAACCGATGGATCTTGATATTTATTACGAGGACCAGGACGTCCTGGTCGTCAACAAGCCGCGCGGAATGGTCGTTCATCCGGCTCCCGGCCATTTGACAGGGACGCTTGTCAACGGTTTGATGGCGCATTGTGACGATCTGTCAGGCATTAACGGCGTGATGAGACCGGGTATCGTCCACCGGATTGACAAGGACACTTCAGGCCTGTTGATGGTCGCCAAAAACGACATGGCGCATGAGTCGCTCGTGAACCAGCTTGTCAACAAAACGGTGACGAGAAAATACACCGCGCTTGTCCACGGCGTCATCCCGCATGACCACGGGACGATCGACGCGCCGATCGGCAGGGATAAAAAAGACAGGCAGAGTATGACGGTCACAAGGGAAAACGGAAAGCACGCCGTCACTCATTTTGAAGTAATCGAACGGTTCGATGATTTCACTGTCGTTGAATGCCAGCTTGAAACGGGGCGAACCCATCAAATTCGCGTGCATATGAAATATATCGGCTTTCCTCTCGCGGGAGATCCGAAATACGGCCCGAAAAAGACGGTCGATTTCAACGGCCAGGTGCTGCATGCGGGCGTATTGGGGTTTGACCATCCGCGTACGGGAGAATATGTTGAATTTGAGGCGCCTCTGCCTGACGACATGAAAAATCTCCTCGACAAAATTCGAAATAAACGTTGACAGACGTTTTCTTTTTTGAAATAATAAATGCAGTTAAATCAGATTCTTTAACACAGTCCAGAGAGGCTGAGAAGGATACCGGACAAGCGAATCAATGAATTCGTTTAAAGACCCCTCTCTGCCTTTAAGCAGAAGGGGTTTTTGTTTTATCCTTTAAAAGATGCGAGGTGTTTGGCCATGCAAGAACAGGAAAAGGCTGTTGTGCTTGACGAACAGGCGATCAGGAGGGCGCTGACAAGAATCGCCCACGAAATGATTGAACGAAACAAAGGAATGAACAACTGTATCCTTGTCGGAATCAAAACGAGAGGCATCTATCTGGCCAAACGGCTTGCCGAACGGATTGAGCAAATCGAAGGAAACAAAGTCACCGTAGGAGAGCTTGACATCACCCTTTACAGGGATGATCTCTCCAAAAAAACGTCCAATGAAGAGCCGCTTGTCAAAGGAGCGGATATTCCGGCGGACATCACCGATCAAAAGGTGATCGTCGTCGATGACGTGCTTTACACGGGCCGGACGGTCAGAGCGGCCATGGATGCGCTCGTCGATGTCGGGCGGCCTTCATCCATCCAGCTCGCGGTGCTTGTCGACCGCGGCCACAGAGAGCTGCCGATCAGAGCCGACTATATCGGGAAAAACATCCCGACATCGAAAGCCGAGAAGGTCATGGTTCAATTAGAGGAAGTTGACGGACGCGACCTTGCGGCGATTTATAAAAAGTGAATGATCATCCTTTTTTAAATGCATTCCAGTGAGTTTGCAAAGAGGGATAGAACAAAAGAAAACCGCCTTACCGTGCGGCGGTCTTTGTCTGCCTCTTTGCGCAATTTAAGCAAAGAGGCTTTTTTAATGGGCATCAATCATTTCAGGATATGAAGACATCATAGACAGTGAGTCGATCATCAGGAGGAAAAAATATGAGTCAGAAAAAAGTGAACCTTGGTGTCAGAGAAGTACCAAAACCTTTGAATTGGATATCTTTCAGCCTGCAGCATCTGTTTGCCATGTTCGGAGCGACGATCCTTGTGCCGAAGCTTGTAGGCTTGAGCCCGGGCGTGGCCCTCATTACGAGCGGACTTGGAACGCTTGCCTATCTCTTGATTACAAAAGGACAGATCCCGGCTTACTTAGGTTCATCCTTTGCATTTATTGCCCCGATTATCGCGGCAAAAGCCGCCGGAGGCCCTGGGGCGGCCATGATCGGCGCATTTATGGCAGGCATCGCCTACGGGCTGATCGCCCTTCTTATCCAGCAGCTGGGAACGGACTGGCTGATGAGGCTCCTGCCGCCTGTTGTCGTCGGTCCGGTCATTATCGTCATCGGACTCGGGCTGGCAAGCACGGCTGTCAATATGGCCATGTATGAAGATTCGGGAGCAAAAGTGCTCGTCTACAGCGCCAAACATCTTGGCGTCGCAGGATTCACACTCGCGCTCACCATCATCTGCGCGATTTTCTTAAGAGGATTTTTCAGCCTGATTCCTGTCTTGATCGGAATTATCGGCGGATACTTGTTCGCCCTGACTCAAGGAATCGTCGACTTCCAGATGGTTCTTGACGCCAAATGGTTTGCTGTTCCGGATTTCGTGTTTCCGTTTGTCGACTATACGCCGAGCGCGGCGGCTGTCGGAATCGGAATCGCCATGGTGCCCGTTGCTTTCGTGACAATGTCAGAACATATCGGACATCAAATGGTGTTAAGCAAGGTCGTCGGCCAGGATTTCATTAAGAAGCCCGGGCTTCACCGCTCGATTTTCGGCGACAGCGTCGCAACGATGCTGGCTTCATGCATCGGCGGACCGCCGACAACGACTTACGGAGAAAACATTGGCGTACTGGCCATCACAAGAGTATTCAGCGTATTTGTCATCGGCGGAGCGGCTGTCATTGCACTGTGCTTCGGGTTTATCGGTAAAATTTCGGCCCTGATCAGCTCTGTCCCTTCCGCAGTCATGGGAGGCGTTTCCTTCCTGCTGTTTGGTATCATCGCATCAAGCGGACTGCGCATGCTGATCGATAACAAAATTGACTTGGAAAACAAGCGAAACCTGATCATTTCATCCGTCATTCTCGTCATCGGAGTGGGCGGCGCATTTATCAAAATCTCAGGGTTTGAGCTGTCAAGCATGGCGCTTGCGGCGATCGTCGGAGTGGTTTTAAACCTTGTCCTGCCTGAATCAAAGGGAGATCAGGACGGGATTGAAATAGAAGAGCATATTTAAAAACCTTTTAAATGAAGTCCAGAGAGGCTTGAAAGGGTTGCGGAGAGAGAAGTGCAAAGAAGCGCATTCTCTGATTCACTGTACCCCAAGCCGTTATAGCTTGGGGTTTTTTTACGGGAAATTAAAGCCTGAGGGGGAGAAAAAATGAAACACTTGACCGCAATGAATGAGCTTAGTCTTGAGGATATCCACGAGCTGATTGAAGAGGCGAGAGAGCTGAAAAAAGGCAAGTCCGATTCCGTCCTCTCCGGAAAGTTTGCTGCCAATCTGTTTTTTGAACCGAGCACAAGAACGCGCTTCAGCTTCGAAGTGGCTGAAAAGAAACTCGGCATGAATGTGTTGAACCTGGACGGTGTTTCAACAAGTGTACAAAAAGGAGAATCGTTGTACGATACCGTCAAGACCCTCGAATCCATCGGCGCTGATGTATGTGTGATCAGACACTCTCAGGATCATTATTATGATGAACTCATCGGACACGCCGGCATTCCAGTGATCAATGCCGGTGACGGCTGCGGTCAGCATCCCACTCAATCTTTGCTCGATTTGATGACGATTCACGAGGAATGGGGCAGATTTGCCGGACTCACGGTATCCATACACGGAGATATCAAACACAGCAGAGTGGCAAGGTCGAATGCCGAAGTGCTGACAAGACTCGGAGCAAAGGTTCTTTTTTCAGGTCCAGACGAATGGCGGGATGAAGACAATCCATATGGGACATATGTGTCGCCTGACGAAGCGGTTGCACATTCGGATGTCGTGATGCTTCTCCGGATTCAGCACGAACGTCATGAGAAAAAAGCGACAGAACGCGATTATCTTGAAACTTTCGGATTGTCGCTGAAGCGGGCGGAGCTCCTGAAAAAAGACGCGGTCATCATGCACCCTGCGCCTGTCAACCGAGGCGTCGAGATTGACAGTGCGCTGGTCGAATCTGCTCAGTCGCGAATTTTCAAACAAATGGAAAACGGTGTATATATCAGAATGGCGGTTTTGAAAAGAGCGCTTCTAAACGGCGAAAACAAAAAAAGGGGAGATCAGGCTTATGTCTTATTTAATTAAAAACGGCTTCATACTCGACGAAAAAGGTGAAAAAGTACAGCGCGATATCAGGGTTGAAGGCGATGCAATCAGCGAAATCGGAAGCCTTGAGGCCGCCTTTGGGGAAACGGTCATCGATGCCGATGGACTTTTCGTCTCGCCAGGGCTTGTTGACCTTCACGTTCACTTCAGAGAGCCGGGCGGCGAGAAGAAAGAAACGATCGAAACAGGTGCAAAAGCCGCAGCGAGAGGCGGATTTACAACTGTCGCCGCAATGCCGAATACGCGGCCTGTCCCCGATACGAAAGAGCAGATGGAGTGGCTCGTCAACCGCATTGACGAAACGGCATCTGTCAGAGTGCTCCCGTATGCTTCCATTACCATCAGACAAACAGGCCAGGAAATGACCGACTTCGAAGGGCTGAAAGATGCAGGTGCGTTCGCATTTACCGATGACGGCGTCGGCATTCAAACGGCTGGGATGATGTATGAAGCGATGAAAAAAGCGGCTTCGATCGATAAAGCCATCGTCGCTCACTGTGAAGACAATTCACTGATCTACGGCGGCAGTGTACACGATGGGGAATTTGCCAAAGCCAACGGTTTAAACGGGATTCCGTCGGTGTGCGAAGCGGTTCACATCGCAAGGGACGTTCTTCTGGCCGAGGCGGCAGGCTGCCATTACCACGTCTGTCATATCAGCACGAAGGAATCGGTCAGAGTCGTCCGCGATGCCAAAAAAGCGGGAATCCGCGTGACGGCGGAAGTGACGCCGCACCATCTGCTCCTTTCAGACAGCGACATTCCCGGTCTTGATACAAATTATAAAATGAATCCGCCGCTCAGAAGTCCGGAAGACAGAGAAGCGCTCCTTGAGGGGCTTAGAGACGGAACAATCGATTTTATCGCAACGGATCATGCCCCTCATACAGAAGAAGAAAAACAACAGACCATGAGCCTGGCGCCATTTGGAATTGTCGGCTTGGAGACGGCTTTTCCGCTCCTTTACACGCACTTTGTCAAAACGGGCAAATGGACGCTGAAACAGCTGCACGATTATATGACGGTCAAACCTTGCGAGGCGTTCGGACTTCCTTACGGGAAGCTTGAAGCCGGACGGTCCGCAGATATTACACTCATTGATCTTGAACGCGAAGAAAAAATTGACAAAAGCACCTTTCTTTCTAAAGGGAAAAACACGCCGTTTGACGGCATCAGCTGCTTCGGCTGGCCGGTTATGACAATGGCAAAGGGAAAACTCGTTTACCAAGAGGGGAGACTTGTAAAATGAAAAGACGTCTTGTACTAGAAAACGGAACGATTTTTGAAGGGGAAGCATTCGGCAGCCTGGAAAACACCATGGGAGAAGTCGTCTTCAATACAGGGATGACAGGCTATCAAGAAATCCTCTCAGATCCTTCATACTGCGGACAAATTGTCACACTGACATACCCGCTGATCGGAAACTACGGGATCAACAGAGACGACTTTGAATCCATCACCCCTTATGTGAAAGGGTTTATCGTAAAAGAGTTATGTCAACTTCCGTCAAACTGGCGCTCTGCTTATACACTTGATGAATATTTAAAAATGAAGAACATCCCGGGACTCTCAGGGATTGACACGAGAAAGCTGACAAGAATGATCAGAACAGCAGGTACGCTGAAAGGAGTATTTGCCGGCCCGGAAGAAAATGCTGAGGCTTTGGTTCAAAAGCTGAAAGAAACGAACCTTCCGACCGATCAGGTCAGCCAAGTTTCAACAAAAACGGCATATCCGAGCCCTGGGAGAGGGAAGCGAATCGTGCTCGTCGATTTCGGAATGAAGCACGGCATCTTAAGGGAGCTGAACAAGCGCAAATGCGATGTGATCGTCGTTCCTCACAATGTAACGGCAGAAGAAGTGATGCAGCTGAAGCCTGACGGCGTGATGCTGTCAAACGGACCCGGAGATCCAACGGACGTACCGGAAGCGATCGCCATGATTCAAAACATTCTCGGCAAGGTTCCATTGTTCGGCATCTGTCTCGGCCATCAGCTGTTTGCCCTCGCCTGCGGAGCAAAGACGGCGAAAATGAAATTCGGACACCGCGGTTCCAACCATCCGGTTAAAGAGCTTGCAACTGGGAGAGTATCGATTACGGCTCAAAATCACGGCTATACTGTATCGTCCGTTGAAAACACGCCGCTTGAAGTGACCCATGTGGCGATTAATGATGACACAATCGAAGGGCTTAAACATAAACACGAACCGGCTTTCACGGTTCAATACCATCCGGAAGCTTCACCGGGGCCGGAAGACGCAAACCATTTATTTGATCAATTTTTAGACATGATTGAAACCACAGAGAAAGAAGGGGAAGCGGTATGCCTAAACGCGTAGATATCAAAAAGATCTTGGTGATCGGATCAGGGCCGATTATTATCGGGCAGGCGGCGGAATTTGATTATGCGGGCACACAGGCCTGCCTCGCTTTAAAAGAAGAAGGCTATGAAGTCATTCTTGTCAACTCAAATCCGGCGACGATCATGACAGATACGGAAATGGCCGACCGCGTATATATCGAACCGCTGACGCTTGAATTCTTAACACGGATCATCCGCAAAGAGCGGCCGGACGCGATTTTGCCGACATTGGGCGGGCAGACGGGCCTTAACTTGGCGGTCGAACTGTCCGAGCACGGCATCTTGGCTGAGTGCGGCGTTGAAGTGCTCGGCACGAAATTGTCGGCGATCCAAAAAGCGGAGGACCGCGACTTGTTCAGAAGCTTGATGAATGAGTTGAATGAGCCGGTTCCGGAAAGCGAGATCATCCACTCGCTCGGCGAAGCGCGCGAGTTTGTCGAGCGCATCGGCTTTCCTGTCATCGTCAGGCCGGCATACACGCTTGGCGGAACAGGCGGAGGCATCTGCTCAAACGAAGACGAGCTGAAGGAAATCGTTGAAAACGGCTTAAAAATGAGCCCGGTTCATCAATGTCTGCTTGAAAAGAGCATCGCCGGCTACAAAGAAATCGAGTATGAAGTCATGAGAGACTCGAGCGATCATGCGATCGTCGTCTGCAATATGGAAAACATCGATCCGGTCGGGATTCATACCGGGGACAGCATCGTTGTAGCGCCGAGCCAGACGCTGAGCGACCGCGAATACCAAATGCTTCGCAATGTATCGCTGAAAATCATCCGCGCGCTTGAAATCGAAGGCGGCTGTAACGTTCAGCTGGCGCTTGACCCGGACAGCTTTCAGTACTACATCATCGAGGTAAACCCGCGGGTCAGCCGTTCATCAGCACTTGCCTCAAAAGCGACGGGCTATCCGATCGCAAAGCTTGCCGCCAAAATCGCCGTCGGTTTGTCTCTTGACGAAATGATGAATCCTGTTACAGGAAAAACGTACGCATCTTTCGAACCTGCACTCGACTATGTCGTTTCAAAAATACCGCGCTGGCCGTTTGATAAATTCGAATCGGCAAACCGCAGGCTCGGCACGCAGATGAAAGCGACGGGCGAAGTGATGGCGATCGGAAGAACATGGGAGGAATCTCTCCTAAAAGCGGTCCGCTCTCTTGAAGCGGATGTCTACCACCTGGAACTGAAAGATGCCGGTGAGATCTCAAATGAAGTGCTTGAAAAACGGATTAAAAAAGCGGGAGACGAACGGCTCTTTTACTTGGCCGAAGCGTTCAGAAGAGGATACACAGTCAGCGATCTCCACGAATTTTCGGCAATTGACCTGTTCTTCCTGCACAAGCTTGAGGGAATCATTCGCTTTGAAGAGAAGCTGAAAGCCGGGCGCGGCGAACTCGGCCTTTTAAAAGAAGCGAAAGAGCTCGGTTTTTCAGACCGCTTCATCAGCCTTCTCTGGGAGATGTCTGAAAGAAAGCTTTATGATCTTAGAACAGAAGCAGGCATTACGCCTGTTTATAAAATGGTTGATACATGCGCGGCTGAATTTGAATCGGAGACACCGTATTTCTACAGCACGTATGAAGAAGAAAACGAATCGGTCAGAACGGACAAAAACAGCGTCATCGTTCTTGGCTCGGGTCCGATCCGGATCGGCCAGGGGGTTGAATTCGATTATGCGACTGTGCATTCGGTCTGGGCGATTAAAGAAGCCGGCTATGAAGCAATCATTATCAACAACAATCCTGAGACGGTTTCAACGGACTTCAGCATTTCCGACAAGCTCTACTTTGAGCCGCTTACTGTTGAAGATGTCATGCATATCATCGATTTGGAGCAGCCGAAAGGCGTCGTCGTTCAGTTTGGCGGACAGACAGCGATCAACCTTGCCGAAGAGCTCGCGGAGCGGGGCGTCGCCATTCTTGGAACATCCCTTGAAGATTTGGACCGCGCCGAGGACCGTGACAAGTTCGAACAGACGCTTGAAACGCTGCATGTACCTCAGCCGCTTGGAAAAACGGCGACATCTGTGGAAGGTGCCGTTGAAATCGCAGCCAACATCGGCTATCCGGTGCTTGTCCGCCCATCGTATGTACTCGGGGGACGTGCGATGGAGATCGTCTACCATGAAGCAGAGCTTCTCCATTATATGGAGAATGCAGTAAAAATCAATCCGCAGCACCCTGTCCTGATCGATAAATATTTAACCGGAAAAGAAATTGAAGTGGATGCGATTTCTGACGGTGAAACGGTCGTCATTCCGGGGATTATGGAGCACATCGAACGGGCGGGCGTCCACTCGGGGGATTCGATTGCCGTTTACCCGCCGCAATCCCTTTCAGAGGACATTAAGAAAAAGATTGAAGCATACACGATTAAGCTTGCAAAAGGCTTAAACATCGTCGGCCTGCTCAACATTCAGTTTGTCCTTTCAAAAGATGAGGTTTATGTCCTTGAAGTCAACCCGAGATCGAGCCGCACGGTGCCGTTTCTCAGCAAAATCACCGGCATTCCGATGGCCAATCTCGCAACAAAAGTGATTCTCGGCGGGAAGCTTGCCGATATGGGCTATACAGAAGGCCTCCAAAAAGAGCAGGAAGGCGTATATGTGAAAGTGCCGGTCTTTTCGTTTGCAAAGCTGAGAAGAGTGGATATCACGCTCGGACCGGAAATGAAATCAACCGGGGAAGTCATGGGCAAAGACAGCACATTGGAAAAAGCGCTATACAAAGGACTGATCGCTTCAGGCATCCAAATTCCGAACTACGGCTCTGTTCTCCTGACAGTTGCTGATAAAGATAAAGAGGAAGGACTATCGATCGCCAAGCGGTTCCATGCGATCGGCTATAAAATATTGGCTACGGAAGGAACGGCCGGCTATTTAAGAGCCGCATCCGTACCTGTTAAAACCGTCGGGAAAATCGGCGAAGAAGGCACAAATCTCCTTGATGTCATTCGAAACGGGGAAGCGCAGTTCGTCGTCAATACGCTGACAAAAGGGAAGCAACCGGCAAGGGACGGCTTCAGAATCAGACGCGAATCCGTTGAAAACGGCGTTGCCTGCCTGACATCCCTTGATACGGCGGAAGCGATTTTACGGGTGCTTGAAAGCATGAGCTTCCGCGCCGATCATATGCCGGCGGTTAAAATCGAGCAAAAGGCGGCTGTCAGATGAGAAAAGGGTACATGACAGTCCGTTCAAACAAGTGTATCGCGGATCAAATTTATCAAATGGTGCTGGAAGGGGAGATTGCCGAAGTTTGCGGCGCTCCCGGCCAGTTCCTTCACATCAAGGTCTCAGACTCCCTCACGCCGCTTTTGAGGCGGCCGATCAGCATCGCCGATATCAACAGAGCCGCCCGGCAGGTGACCATCATCTTTCGCCAAGATGGGGAAGGCACGAGCCTCCTTTCTTTAAAACAGGAAGGAGATCAGATCGATGTCCTCGGTCCGCTCGGCAACGGCTTTCCGGCTGAATCGCTTGAACCGGGGAAAACGGCTCTTCTCGTCGGAGGGGGGATCGGTGTTCCACCGCTTTACGAGCTGAGCAAACAGCTGACAAACAGAGGGGTGCACACGATCCATATGTTAGGATTTGCTTCTGCAAAAGATGTCTTTTACGAACAGGAATTCAGCCGTTTCGGCCGGGTGTATGTGGCAACCGCAGACGGCACCCGCGGTTCAAAGGGATTTGTTACAGATGTCATTGAAAACGAGGGGCTTCAGTTTGACTGCATGATGGCTTGCGGACCGACGCCGATGCTGAAAGCTTTAAAACAGCGCTATCCGGATAAAGAGGTTTATCTGTCGATGGAAGAGCGCATGGGATGCGGGATCGGCGCTTGCTTTGCCTGTGTCTGCCATACGGAAGAAAGCGAAACGTCTTATGTGAAGGTATGCCTTGACGGCCCTGTTTTCAAAGCTCAGGAGGTGCTGTTATGATGCTTGAAGTCAATTTGCCGGGCCTTCAATTAAAAAATCCGATCATGCCGGCCTCAGGCTGCTTTGGATTCGGGAGAGAATTTGCGAACTTTTATGATCTTTCACGTCTCGGTGCAATTATGATTAAAGCGACGACGAGCGAGCCGCGCTTCGGGAATCCGACACCGCGCGTCGCCGAGACACAAGCCGGCATGCTTAATGCCATCGGTCTGCAAAATCCGGGTTTAGAGGCTGTCATGGAACGCGAATTGCCGTGGCTCGAACAGTTCGATACACCGATTATCGCCAATGTCGCCGGCTCGCAGATCGACGATTATGTTGAAGTGGCTGAAGAAATCAGCAAAGCGCCGAACGTTCATGCGCTCGAGCTGAACATTTCCTGTCCAAACGTGAAAACGGGAGGCATCGCCTTCGGTACGCAGCCGGAAATGGCCGGCGAGCTGACGAAAGCGGTCAAAGAGGTTGCAAGCGTCCCTGTCTATGTGAAGCTGTCACCGAATGTCGCGAACATTACCGACATCGCTCTTGCCATAGAAGAAGCGGGAGCGGACGGTCTGACGATGATCAACACGCTGATCGGGATGCGGCTCGACTTAAAAACGGGAAAGCCGATCTTGGCGAATCAAACCGGTGGATTATCAGGCCCTGCCGTTAAACCGGTGGCCATCAGAATGGTACATGAAGTCAGCCAAAAGGTCAGCATTCCGATCATCGGCATGGGCGGCGTCCAGTCAGCGGAAGATGTGCTTGAGTTTTTGCTGGCGGGTGCGAGCGCAGTCGCCGTCGGCACGGCAAACTTCGTTAATCCGTTTGCTTGTCCCGAAATCATCGCCGATTTGCCGCGTGTTTTAGAAAAATACGGATACCGTTCGTTGAACGAGTGTGTCGGAAGGAGCTGGAAGGATGAAACATACGCCGCCCATCATCGCGCTTGATTTTGCATCAGCACAGGAAACATATGCGTTTTTGGACCGGTTTCAAGAGGAAGAGCTTTTCGTTAAGGTGGGCATGGAACTTTTTTATCAGGAAGGACCTGCCATCCTTGAAAAGTTACAGGAGCGCGGCTGCCGCATTTTCCTCGATCTAAAGTGCCACGACATTCCAACGACCGTATACAAGGCGATGAAAAGGCTGGCGGGATTTGGCGTCAGTCTTGTCAATGTGCACGCAGCAGGCGGAAAGCAAATGATGGAGTCGGCGCTTGAAGGCCTTGAAGCGGGGACACCGGCAGGCCAAAAACGCCCTTCATTAATTGCTGTGACCCAGCTGACAAGCACGTCTTCAGAAATGCTTCAGCATGAGCTGCTGATTGAAAGGCCGCTTCTCGATACAGTTGTTCACTACAGCCGGCTGGCTGAAGAAAGCGGACTTGACGGCGTCGTCTGCTCCGTTCATGAAGCCGAACACATTTACCGTGCTGTGTCTTTAGATTTTCTGACCGTGACACCCGGAATTCGCATGGCAGATGACAAAAATAACGACCAGGTCCGGGTGGCGACGCCATCATACGCACGGGAAAAAGGCGTGTCGGCGATCGTTGTCGGCCGTTCGATTACACAGGCGGAAGATCCTGTGTCAGCCTACAGAAGAATAGGACATGAGTGGGAGGGAACCAAGGCATGAAAACAGACATTGCAAACCATTTATTAAAAATCAAAGCGGTTTTCCTGCGCCCGAACGAGCCGTTCACATGGGCGAGCGGCATCCTGTCGCCCATCTACTGCGACAACCGTTTGACGCTTTCATATCCGGAAGTAAGGCATGATATAGCTTCAGGGCTTGCCGGACTGATTCAAGACAAATTTCCCGGAGCCGAAATGATCGCCGGTACGGCAACCGCGGGAATCCCTCATGCCGCGCTTGCCGCTGACAGGCTGAGCCTGCCGATGTGCTACGTCAGAAGCAAACCGAAGGCGCACGGCAAAGGAAACCAAATTGAAGGCGCCGTTGTAAAAGGACAGAAAGTCGTTGTGATCGAAGATTTAATTTCAACGGGCGGAAGCGTCCTTGAAGCAGCAGCCGCCCTTACAGAGGCGGGATGTGAAGTGCTCGGCGTCGCCGCCATTTTCACTTACGGGCTTCCAAAAGCCGCCGCCGCTTTCAGCGAAGCGGGCGTTGAATACCACACGCTGACTGATTACGATACGTTGACAGAGGCTGCGCTTGCCGGTGGATATATCAGTGAACAGGATGCCGCCAAACTGAAAGAATGGAAGGCGAATCCTGAAAGCAAGTCTTGGATGGACTGATGATCAAAGCCGTATTCTCCAAATGGGAGAACGGCTTTTTTTGCGCCTTTTTGCAGATTTTAAAATAGTAAAATCGGATTATTTTTATTTTTTATTAATCCTATAAAAAAAGTCGGGTTGACTTTTATTCGAATTGTGCTAAAATTTTAAAATAACAAAAGCAAACTTATCAAGAGCGGTGGAGGGACTGGTCCGATGAAACCCGGCAACCTGCGTGTGAAGCGTAAGGTGCTACTTCCAGCAAAATGCCCTCATTTTGAGAGATAAGGAATAGCGGAGTTCCTCGTCTTTCTTTCAAAATTGGAAGAAAGATTTTAATTTTTAAGGGGCAGAGGAGGAGCTAGAAGTGAAGACAGATGAACAGCTTGAAAAGGTGATCATCAAAATGAAAGACATGCTGAAAGACATGAATTACGGATCGATCACATTCGTTGTTCAAGACGGCAAAGTCATTCAAATCGAAAAAAATGAAAAAATAAGATTGAAATAGCTGACTAGACAAACTAGAGGCGGTTTTCACAGTTTTTTTCTGCTGGAAGCCGTTTTTTTGTTGGCGAAAAAAGGGGGAACCGAAAATTTTTACTTACAGCACATGGGAGGAACCAAACATCTCTTTTCAGGAAGATGACTCTTATAAAGGAGCGCTGTCCGTCCTGAAGTGGGCGTACGGACATTACGGGGATCAGCTCGTATATGCGTGCAGCTTCGGAATTGAGGGGATCGTCCTGATCGATTTGATTTATAAGGTGAAAAAAGATGCAGTCATCGTTTTCCTTGATACAGGGCTTCATTTTAAAGAAACGTATGAAACGATCGACGCTGTCAAAGAACGATATCCAGGCCTTCAGATTATCATGAAAAAACCGGAGCTTACCGTCGAAGAGCAGGCGAAAGAATATGGGGACGAACTATGGAAGACCGCTCCGAACTCCTGCTGTGAAATGAGGAAGGTCATTCCTCTCCGCGAGACGCTATCAGGCTACCCGGCGTGGCTGTCGGGCCTGCGCCGCGAGCAATCGCCCGGGCGGAGCAAAACGAACTTTTTGAACAAAGATGAAAAATTCAAGTCCATCAAAGTTTGTCCGCTCATTCATTGGACGTGGAAGGATATTTGGAGATATGTGACAAAGCACGATCTCCCATACAATCCGCTTCATGATCAAGGCTATCCAAGCATCGGCTGCGCTCCGTGCACCTCTCCGGCCTTTACGATGGAGGATCTTCGATCAGGCCGCTGGAACGGATCGGCTAAAACAGAATGCGGATTACACGAGTAAGGAGATGAGTCATGGAACTTGCCGCCATTTTATTTAGCATGTTTTTTGCGATGAATATCGGAGCGAGCGGTGCAGCTGCTTCAATGGGAATCGCCTATGGATCTGAAGCCGTCAAAAAGAAGTTTCACGCCCTCCTGATCTGTGCAGCCGGCGTTCTCTCGGGCGCCGTCATCGGCGGAGGAAACGTCGTGAAAACGATCAGCTCAGGCATCATTCCCGAACGGGTGATTTCGCTCGAAATCGTCTGCATTATTATCGGATCGGCGGCGCTGTCGCTCTTTATCGCAAATGTACTCGGCATTCCGCTTTCGACAAGTGAAGTGACAGTCGGATCTGTTGTCGGAGTAGGTGTCGCTTATCAGGTTTTGTATGTGAAATCTTTGCTTGTCATCGTCTCATTTTGGGTCATTGTACCAATCGTCGCTTTCACGTTTACATTTGCGATGGCAAAAATCATGAAAAAAACGATCAAACGTCCTGCCGCGGGAAAAAAAGCAAAGGTTTTGGCGGTCATTCTGTTGATCACCGGGTTTTTTGAAGCCTTCTCAGCAGGCATGAACAATGTCGCAAACGCTGTCGGACCTCTGGTGGCGGCGCATGTTTTGACAGTCGGGGAAGGAACGCTCTACGGCGGACTGTTTGTCGCGCTGGGCGCTCTTTTACTGGGCAGGCGCGTTCTTGAAACAAACGGCAAAAAGATTACGAGATTTTCAAAAGGAGAGGGGATTCTCCTTTCCGGAACGGGGGCCGGGCTTGTCATCATCAGTTCAATTTTCGGTTTGCCGGTTCCGCTTGCGCAAGTCACATCATCTTCTATTATAGGGATGGGAATGGCAAAAAACGGCGGCAATGTCTTTCATAAACAAGTGGTCAAAACGATGCTGAAAGTATGGGTCGTCTCGCCGTTCCTTTCATTAAGCCTATCCTATATGCTGGTCAGCCTTTTATTAAAAGGAGACTATTATGCTCTCATCGTCGTCACAAGCGTCCTTCTGGCATCTGTCGGAACGCTCAGCCTGATGAGAGCGGTCAAAAAAGAACACAGCTCCGTCCATGAGCAAGGCGGAGGAATTTAAACACAAAGTAGGGGGAAACAAGTTTATGAGTTTAGCACCACACGGCGGTGTCTTGGTTAACCGCGTCAATGAAGCATACGATTTTCAACATATCGCACAGGAAATTGAGCTTGATTTAATGGCTTTTTCAGATTTGGAGCTGATCGGAATCGGTGCGTACAGCCCGATCCAAGGCTTTATGACAGAGAAAGACTATCTGTCCGTTGTCGAAAATATGAGACTATCAAGCGGAGAAATATGGACGCTTCCGATCACTCTGCCTGTTGACGGGCAAAAAGCTTCAAGCTTAAAAGCGGGTGACACCGTCCGCCTCACCTATAATGGGGATACCTACGGCGTCATTGAGATCGAAGACATCTATACGCCGGACAAGAAAACGGAAGCCGTCAATATCTATAAAACCGACGAACTCGAACATCCGGGCGTCAAAAAATTGTTTGACCGCGGCAGCGTTTATGTGGGCGGGCCGATCACGCTCATTAAACGAAGCGTCAAGCAATTTCCGGCGCACACATTCGAACCTCTGGAAACAAGAAAAAAATTCGCTGAACTCGGCTGGAAAACGATCGTCGGATTCCAGACGAGAAATCCGGTTCACAGAGCGCACGAATACATTCAAAAAACGGCGCTGGAGACGGTAGACGGCCTTTTCCTCAATCCGCTCGTCGGGGAAACAAAATCAGACGATATTCCGGCTGATGTCCGCATGGAAAGCTATCAAGTGCTGCTTGACGGCTACTACCCGAAAGACCGCGTCTTCCTCGGCGTTTTTCCGGCGGCGATGCGCTATGCGGGGCCGAAGGAAGCGATCTTCCATGCGCTTGTCAGAAAGAACTACGGATGCACGCATTTTATCGTCGGAAGAGACCATGCCGGAGTCGGCGATTACTACGGCACATATGAAGCGCAGGAGCTGTTCGATCAGTTCGCGCCGGAAGAGATCGGCATTACGCCGCTGAAATTCGAACACAGCTTCTACTGCAATGTCTGCGGGTCAATGGCGACGGCGAAAACGTGCCCTCACGGCAAAGAACATCATGTCATTTTGTCCGGCACAAAGGTGAGGGCCATGCTGAGAAACGGCGAGTTCCCGCCGAGCACATTCAGCCGTCCTGAAGTCATTCAAACATTAATCAAAGGCTTAACGGCCGGGGTTTCTTAAGGGGGAGCATCTCTTGGTAAATAAAGATATTGTCTGGCATGAAGCGTCCATTACAAAACGGGAATATCATGAGAAAAATCAACATAAAAGCTCAATCATTTGGCTGACGGGCTTGAGCGGTTCGGGAAAATCAACGATTGCCAACGCTGCTGCGCGTGAGTTGTTTGAACAAGGCTACCAGGTCACGGTGCTTGACGGCGACAACGTCAGGCACGGGCTGAACAAGGACCTCGGGTTTTCTGATGAAGACCGGAAGGAAAACATCCGTCGGATCGGCGAGGTTGCGAAGCTCTTTGTCGAACAGGGGACGATCGTCATTACGGCGTTCATTTCTCCTTTTAAAGAAGACCGCGGGCTTGTCAGACAGCTCGTCGAGGAAGATGAGTTTCACGAAGTCTATGTGAAATGCGATTTGGCGACGTGTGAAGAGCGCGACCCGAAAGGCTTGTACAGAAAAGCGAGAAACGGAGAAATTCCATTTTTCACGGGGATCGATTCGCCTTATGAAGAGCCTGATACGCCTGAGCTTGTTCTTGATACAGGCGCACATAACCGGGAGGAGTGCAAAAACCAGCTCGTCCAATACGTGAAAGATCAAACGAAATAAAATGCGGGTGAATAGGAAAGTGCGGCACATGCACTTTCCTATTTCATAAAGAAAACGTTTGGTTTTTGTGATATTTTCAGGCACCAAACGCTTTCTTTATGATTTATAATGAATTGAAGAAGACGTTGCAGATCGGGGGGAGATCTAAGATGGGGAAAGTATATATCGTTGGGGCAGGTCCTGGAGACCCCGATTTACTGACGATCAAAGCTTTAAAAGCCATCCAGACAGCTGATGTCATTTTGTATGACAGGCTTGTGAATAAACAGATTTTACAGCATGCCAAGGAGGGAGCGGATCTCATCTACTGCGGAAAGCTTCCGGACTACCACATGATGAAGCAGGAAACGATCAATCATTTTCTCGTCAAGTATGCGAAAAAAGGGAAAACCGTTGTCAGACTGAAAGGCGGCGATCCTTTCGTATTCGGCAGAGGCGGCGAGGAAGCGCAAACCCTCGCTGAACACGGGGTTGCTTTTGAAATTGTGCCGGGAATCACCTCGGGAATTGCCGCTGCTGCTTATGCGGGCATTCCGGTGACACACCGGGAAGCGAGTTCAAACGTCGCTTTCGTGACAGGCCATTATCAAAAAGAAGAAAATTTTGAAGAGAAGTGGAAAGCGTTAGCCACAGGGATCGATACGCTTGTCATTTATATGGGGATCAAAAACGTGAAGCAAATTGAAAGGCTTCTGATCGAAAACGGCAGAGATCCGTCAACGCCTGCCGCTTTCATCCATTGGGGAACGACGGACAAACAAAAAACGGTGCTTTGCACGGTTGAAACGCTTGCCGCTACAGCCGAAAGCGAAAAGATTGCAAACCCGAGCCTGATTGTCATCGGGGATGTCGTTCAATTCAGCTCACAGTTAAGCTGGTTTGAACCCGAGCTGAAAGATCCGGCATTAAGCGAGGCGCTTTAATATGAAACAAGCGATTTTATATATCGGCCATGGAAGCCGTCTGAAAAAAGCGCAAACAGAAGCAGCCGCTTTTTTGGAGAGCTGCAAAGAAAACATGTCCGCCCCCATTCAGGAAATCTCTTTTTTGGAACTGGTGGCACCGGATATCGAAACCGGCTTTAAAGCGTGTGTGGAAAAGGGGGCGACGCATATCGCGGCCGTGCCGCTTCTTCTATTGACAGCCGCACATGCCAAAAGGGACATCCCTGAAGAGCTTGCCCGTGCTTCCTCGCAATATCCTTCCGTCAGCGTCACTTACGGAAAGCCGATCGGCGTCGATCAGGAAGTCGTCAAAGCGGTTTTTACAAGGATCGAAGAAACGGGGACGCCATATGAACATGCAAGAGTCGTGTTGATCGGAAGGGGAAGCTCTGATCCGGATGTCAAACGGGATGTCTATGACATTTGCGAGCGGCTGAGAGACCTCACACCCGTTGACGAGGTCATTCCCTGCTTTATGACAGCCTGTGAACCGCACTACCTGGATGTGTTTAAACAGCTCAAAGAACGGGACGGAAAAACGACATTCATCGTGCCGTATCTGCTGTTTACCGGTATGCTGATGAACGAGATTGAAAGGGAAACCGCAAAGCTGAAAGAAACCAATCCGGATGTCGTGCTGACGGATTACCTCGGCTTTCACCCCCATGTTAAAAACGCCTTTTTGCACCGCATTGAGGAAGCGGTTATCAACAAAGCCGGCCGCTTTGATTTTAGAGGAGCATCAGATGCTGCCGCTTCACATTAACATTAAAGGCAAAGCCGCGGTCATTGCAGGCGGGGGGAAGATTGCAGCACGGCGGCTGAATACGGTGCTGGCAGAAGGTGCATCTGCAACCGTCATCAGCCCTGAAGCATCAGAAGAGATGCTCGGATTGATCGAAGAGCACGGCATCGAATGGAAGAAGAAAAAAGCGGAACCCGGTGATTTCAAGGATGCATTTCTGATCATTCTCGCGACCGATGATCACGAGATGAACAAGCGGATCGCCGCATCAGCCGCTCCTGATCAGCTCATCAATGTTGCGAGTGAAGCGGAGCTTGGAAATGTATATGTTCCGAAAATAATCAACAGAGGAAACATAACCATATCTGTCTCGACAAACGGAGCCAGCCCGCGTCACACGATCAAGCTGGCCGGACAGATCGATGATTTGATCGATGATGAGCTCGTCCAAGAGATCGACGAGCTTCTCCGTAAAAGAAGAGGCCTGAACCCTTGAGGTTCAGGCCTTTTGGCATTATTATTTTTTCAGCTTGATGATCAAGTCTTCATCAGGTGTTACAAAAACGGTTTGCTGGCTGTCGTAGGTGACAAACCCGGGTTTGGCGCCATTCGGTTTTTTGACATGGCGTATTTTTGTATAGTCGACGGGAACCGAAGCGGAGTTTTTCGCTTTGCTGTAATATGCAGCGATCTGCGCCGCTTCAAGAATGGTTTGCTCGTCCGGGTCGCTCGATTGGATGACGACGTGTGACCCCGGAATATCTTTCGTGTGAAGCCAGATGTGGTCGCGGGCGGCAAGCTTCATCGTCAAATATTCGTTCTGCTTGTTGTTTTTGCCGACGAGAATCGTTTCTCCTGCGCTAGATTCGTATGCTTCGAGCGTCGGCGCCTGTTTTTTCTGTTTTTTCTGGCCCCCTTGCTGTTTGGCACGCAAATATTTTCCTTCGGCGAGCTCTTCGCGGATTTCAGTTATATCTTTCGGAGAGGCAGACGAAAGCTGCTGAATCAGCTGGTCGAAATAAGCGATTTCCTCTTCTGCCAATCTGATCTGCTCCTTCACGACGTCCACCGAGTTTTTCGCTTTTTGATATTTTGTAAAATAGCTTTGTGCGTTTTCAGAAGGCGTTTTATTCGGATTAAGCGGAATCGTGATTTCTCCGCTGTTTTCATCATAGTAGTTGATGACTTTCGCCTCTTTGTCACCTTTTTTCAGCTGGTACAGGTTCGCTGTCAACAGCTCTCCGTACAGCTGATAATCTTTCGCATGTTCGGACTGCTCAAGCGTTTTTTTCAGCTTTTTGATTTTGTTTTCGTTTTTTTTCTTTTCGTTTGCCGCGAAACGCTCTAAATCATGAGCCTGCTGTTTGACGCGGTCCCGCTCTGCTTTTCCGAAATAGTAGCGGTCAAGAAGTTCGCTCAGCGTATGAAAGGATCTGTTATCGCCTTTTATATGGGTCAGTTCAAGAAGGTAAAAATATTCTTTTCCATCTTCTGTCGTGACAAGCCGGGGCTGAAAACGCCGGTTTTTGACTTCGCTGAACATCTCTGTCAAGACGCTTGGCAGTGTCGCCCTGTTGGCAAGGCCCGCACGAAAGACGGCTTCTTTCGCAAACAGAGGCGAGACGCCGGAAAAGGTATCGACGATCTGCCTGTCCAGTTTGCCTTCCTGGAAATTCAGGTGGCGGAGAATATCCTCAGTCTCCGCTTCCAGAGGGGACAGTTTGTTCTGTGCGGGAGGGAGAATGTAATCGTATCCCGGGAGCACGGTGCGGTAGCTGTTCACCGAAGGTGACAGATGCTTCAAACTGTCGATGATAACGTCTTTTTCTCCGTCGGTTAACACGATGTTGCTGTGCCTTCCCATGATTTCGACCATCAGCTTTCTTGTCAGCGTGTCGCCGATTTCGTTCCGGCTCCTGATATGAAAGACCATCATTCTGTCCATGCCGATTTGCTCGACTTGGTCGATAAAGCCGCCTTCCAGATGTTTGCGGAGGAGCATGCAGAACATCGGAGGGGTGCTCGGGTTGTCATAGGTTTCGTTTGTCAGGTGTACCCGCGCATAACTCGGGTGGGCGGAGAGCAGCAATTTGCGGTTCTGCCCGTTCGCCCTGATATGAAACACGAGCTCGTGCTTAAACGGCTGGTGTATTTTTGCGATCCGTCCGCCTCGAATTGTCTCATTTAATTCTTCGATCATTCCGTATGTAAAAATGCCGTCAAAAGACATATGAAAAACTCCCTTTTCTCGTTAATCCTCTTCGTAAAACGTCCATTCAATAATTATAGCATGATTTGGGACGAGTCTGAATAAATTGACTTATAGAGATGGATAAACCAAAAGCAACCTTTAGGGCAGGAGGAGTGGACGATTCAATGAAATGGCACGAGATGGGACAAACCGAATTGTTAAATATAACAAAAACGTCCATCGACAAAGGTTTAACAGAAGAAGAGGCCGAAAAGCGGCTGGAAAGACACGGAACAAACGAACTTCAGGAAGGGGAAAAAACATCGGCGGTCGCATTGTTTTTTTCTCAATTCAAGGATTTCATGGTTCTTGTTTTGCTTGCGGCCACGTTGATTTCGGGTTTTCTCGGCGAATATATTGACGCCATCGCGATCATCGCGATCATCTTTGTTAACGGCATTCTCGGATTCTTTCAGGAGAGGCGGGCGGAAAGATCGCTCGAGGCTTTGAAAGAACTGTCAGCTCCTCAAGTGGCTGTGCTCCGGGAGGGAGACTGGGTGAAGATCCCTTCCAAAGAGCTTGTTCCGGGAGATGTTGTCCGTTTTGCAAGCGGAGACAGAATCGGCGCCGATCTCAGGCTTATCGAGACAAAGAGCCTTGAAATAGAAGAATCGGCCCTTACGGGTGAATCGCTCCCCGTGTCAAAACAGGCAGAAGCTTTTCAGGCATCCGATGTCTCGCTGGGCGATCTGAAGAATATGGCTTTCATGGGAACGCTTGTCACAAGGGGGAGCGGCACCGGCGTCGTCATCGGCACGGGAATGAACTCTGCGATGGGGAAAATTGCCGATATGCTTGAATCTGCCGGGAATACGGCGACCCCTCTGCAAAGAAGGCTTGAAGAGCTCGGCAAAATTTTGATTGTCGCCGCTTTGTTCCTGACGCTGCTTGTCGTTGCTGCCGGCGTCATTCAGGGACATGATCTATACAGCATGTTTTTAGCGGGAGTTTCCCTTGCCGTCGCGGCCATACCTGAAGGGCTGCCGGCCATTGTCACGGTCGCTCTGTCTCTCGGCGTACAACGGATGATCAGGCAAAAGTCGATTGTCAGAAAGCTGCCCGCGGTTGAGACGCTCGGATGCGCGTCCATTATTTGCTCCGATAAAACCGGAACGATGACGCAGAACAAAATGACGGTTACCCATGTCTGGTCAGGCGGAAAAACGTGGAACGTATCAGGGATCGGCTACGAACCCGAAGGCTCTTTCAGCATGAACGGGCGCGACGTCCAAGCCAAGCACCATAAACCGCTCCAACAGGTACTATTGTTCGGCGCATTATGCAACTCATCTTCGATTATCGAAAAAGACGGGGAGTTTCGTCTTGACGGCGATCCCACTGAAGGCGCTTTGCTAACGGCGGCTCGAAAAGCAGGTTTTACGGACAGATATGTTGACGAACATTTTAAAATCATCGAGGAGTTTCCGTTTGATTCGACGCGGAAAATGATGTCTGTCATTGTGGAAGACAAGAGCGGCAAGCGCTTTGTCATCACAAAGGGTGCGCCGGATGTATTGATGAAGCGTTCGTCGCATACGCTGACAGAAGAAAAGCGCGAAATCTTCACAAAGGAAAGGCTCGCCGAAACAAGCGCGGCGCTGGAAACTCTTGCGTCCCAAGCGCTGAGAACGATTGCTGTCGCATATAAACTGATCAAAGAAACAGAAAATCCCCCGCTCGAAAAAGCGGAGTCAGGCTTAACTTTCATCGGGCTGTTAGGGATGATCGATCCGCCGCGGCCCGAAGTGAAAACAGCGATTAAAGAATGCCGGGAAGCGGGGATCAAAACGGTCATGATCACCGGCGACCATGTGATAACGGCAACGGCCATCGCAAAAGATCTCGGATTATTGCCTCCGCGCGGAAAGGTCATGGACGGCCAGATGCTGAACGAGCTCTCGCAGGAAGAATTGGCGGAAATAGTTGACGATGTTTACGTGTTTGCAAGGGTGTCGCCCGAACATAAGCTGAAGATCGTGACCGCCTACCAGGAAAACGGCCACATCGTCGCCATGACGGGAGACGGAGTCAATGATGCTCCTGCGATTAAACAGGCGGATATCGGTATATCGATGGGGATTACGGGAACGGATGTCGCCAAGGAGGCGTCGTCGCTCATCCTTGTCGATGATAATTTTGCAACGATTAAATCGGCCATCAAAGAAGGACGCAATATCTATGAAAATATTAGAAAGTTCATCAGGTACTTGCTCGCATCTAATGTCGGCGAAATTTTAGTCATGCTGTTTGCAATGCTGCTCGCTCTGCCGCTGCCGCTTGTCCCGATACAGATTCTATGGGTCAACCTTGTGACGGACGGCCTGCCTGCCATGGCGCTTGGCATGGATCAGCCTGAAGACGATGTGATGCAGAGGAAGCCGCGGAGTCCGAAAGAAGGCGTGTTTGCAAGGGGGCTCGGCTGGAAGGTCGTATCGCGCGGCTTTTTAATCGGAATCGCCACACTCGGGGCGTTTATGTTCATTTACAATCGCAATCCAGAAGCGCTTGAGTATGCTCAGACGGTCGCTTTTGCAACACTCGTCCTTGCGCAGCTGATCCACGTGTTCGACTGCCGGAGCGAGCGGTCCATCTTTGACCGCAATCCGTTTGAAAACATTTATTTGCTCGGCGCAGTATTGTCTTCGATTCTTTTGATGCTTGTCGTTATTTATTATCCGCCGCTGCAGCCGATTTTCCATACGGTTCCGATTTTAATGGCAGACTGGCTCCTGATTGTCGGAATGTCAGCGATTCCAACTTTTTTATTGGCCGGGTCACTTTTGACAAGAAAAAAATAGGCTTGTATGATATAATCTTAAAGGTAATAGAGGTTTCTATTGCCTTTTCATCTTGCGTAAATTTAAATCAAAGAAAGTCTTTTTCACTTATACGGAATTGGGTGTGTTTTATGATACGGAGTATGACCGGTTTCGGCGGCGCGAGCAAAACGAAGGATGGGCTGACAGCAGCTGTTGAGCTGAAATCTGTCAACTATCGGTTTAAAGAAGTAAATGCACGCATGCCAAGACCTTTGCTCTATTTAGAAGACAAAATAAAGCAAACGATTTTTAAACATATACAAAGGGGGCGGCTCGAGCTGTTCGTTTCCGTTGACGACGAGGCTCTGGTCACCCGGAAAATCCAGGTTGACTGGCCGCTGCTTGAAGAGTACCAGAAAGCCGCGCGCGAAATGAAAGACCGCTGCCGGCTTTCTGGAGACATCACGCTTCAAGACGCCTTTCAGTTTGAGCATGTCATTCAAGTCGAAGAAGAGCCGATTCAAAATGACAAGCTTGAAGAGGTTCTTCTTGAAGCGGTTGAGGCTGCCGTTCTTGAATTGTGCAGCATGCGCGAAGCAGAAGGGCTGAGGCTGAAGGATGACTGCCTTCAGCATATTGAAAGGCTTGAAAAGCTGACAGACGACATCGCAGAGCTTGCTCCCAAGGTCGTCGACCACTATCGGGAACGCCTTGAGGCGCGGCTTGAAGAATGGTCAACAGACGGTCTCGATGAAAGCCGTCTGCTGACGGAAGTCGCACTGTTTGCAGACCGTTCGGATATCACGGAAGAAGTGACGAGGCTGAAAAGCCATTTCCGCCAGTTCCGCGATATATGCGAAGCGGGCGGGGCCGCGGGGAGAAAGCTCGATTTCCTCGTTCAGGAGCTCAACCGTGAAGCGAACACGATCGGTTCAAAAGCGAATGATCACCAGATCACAAAACATGTGGTCGAAATGAAAAGCTCTATTGAAAAAATAAAAGAACAAGTGCAAAATATAGAATAGCGATTGTGCGTATTGTTTACGGATGTTCTCTGCAGGTTAAACTAGAGACGTCCAAGTACAGGGGGAACGTATAGGATGACGATTAAACTGATCAATATCGGCTTTGGAAATATCATATCCGCGAATCGGCTGATCTCGATTGTGAGTCCGGAGTCCGCGCCTATTAAGCGGATGATCCAGGATGCCAGAGACCGCGGCATGCTTATAGATGCTACATATGGAAGAAGAACCCGTGCGGTTGTCATTATGGACAGTGACCATATCATCTTATCTGCCGTCCAGCCTGAGACAGTAGCACAAAGGCTTTCCGTTAAAGAAGAAATTATGGATGAAGGGCAGGGATAAGAGCTTTATGAAAGAAAGAGGTTTATTAATCGTTCTCTCCGGCCCTTCAGGCGTCGGAAAAGGGACAGTCAGGCAGGCGCTGTTTGCTCAGGAGGACACAAAATTTGAATATTCGATTTCGGTGACGACAAGAAAACCTCGGCAAGGCGAAAGAGACGGCGTCGACTACTTTTTTAAGACGCGCGAAGAGTTCGAAGAGATGATCGAGAACAACAAGCTGCTCGAATGGGCCGAATATGTCGGCAACTATTACGGAACACCCGTTGACTACGTCGAACAGACCCTTGAAAGCGGAAGGGACGTTTTTCTCGAAATCGAAGTCCAGGGTGCGCTGCAAGTCAGAAAGGCATTTCCTGAAGGCTTGTTTATCTTTTTGGCGCCTCCGAGCCTTGCCGAATTGAAAAACCGGATTGTCACAAGAGGCACAGAGACAGAATCCCTGATCGAGAACCGGATGAAAGCGGCGAAGGAAGAAATCGAACTGATGGACGCCTATGACTATGTTGTCGAAAATGACAGCATTGAGCTTGCATGCGAAAGAATCAAAGCAATCGTTCTCGCCGAACATTTACGGCGCGACCGCGTTGCTCCAAGATATAAGAAAATGCTGGAGGTTGAATAATTATGCTAGATCCGTCAATTGACTCTTTAATGAATAAACTGGATTCAAAATACACGCTCGTTACCGTCTCGGCAAGACGCGCCCGCGAAATGCAGATCAACAAAGACGCGCAGATCGAAAATCCGAAGTCGCATAAATATGTCGGCAAAGCACTGGAAGAAATCGATGCCGGACTGCTTACATTCGAAAAGGAAAATCGCTAATAGCCTTAAAAATAGCAACCTATACACTAGGTTGTTATTTTTTTCAGGGCCGGCGAACAGAACATAAGGGGGAGAAAAACGATGCTGAAAAATCGCAACATCCTGCTGGGAGTAAGCGGAGGAATCGCGGTATACAAAGCGGCCGCCTTGACGAGCAAGCTCGTACAGGCAGGAGCCAATGTGAAAGTCATCATGACAAAATCCGCCTGTGAATTTGTGTCTCCGCTCACCTTTCAAGCGCTTTCGCGCAATGAAGTATATACCAATACGTTCGAAGAACCGAATCCCCGTGTCATTGCCCATATCGATGCCGCAGATTGGGCGGATCTGGTGATCGTTGCTCCGGCAACGGCCAATGTGATCGGAAAACTTGCTTCAGGCATTGCCGACGACATGCTGACGACGACGCTTTTGGCGACGACAGCCCCGGTATGGATCGCTCCGGCGATGAACGTCCATATGTACGACCACCCGGCTGTTCAGCGGAACATCAGCGTTCTTTACAAAGACGGCTACCGGTTTATCGAGCCGAGTGAAGGCTACCTTGCGTGCGGCTATATCGGCAAAGGCAGACTTGAAGAGCCTGAGCGGATCGTCCAGTTGGCCGAGTCGTATTTTTCAAACGAAAACAGCGGTTTGCTTGAAGGAAAGCGAGTCTTAATTACAGCGGGTCCGACAAGAGAACAAATCGATCCCGTCCGCTTTTTCTCCAACCGTTCAACAGGGAAAATGGGCTATGCTTTCGCTGAGGAAGCAGCAAGAATGGGAGCGCGCGTGACCCTGATTGCCGGCCCGACAGCGCTTGATGATCCCGCAGGGGTTGACGTTATTCATGTTCAGTCTGCAGAAGATATGTATCAAGCGGCACTATCCGTTTTCGATAAGAGCGACATCGTCATTAAAACAGCAGCTGTCGCTGATTACAGGCCAAAGCATGTTCACGATCAAAAAATGAAGAAAAAGGATGGCGGCCTCGTCATTGAGCTTGAGCGCACGAAGGATATTTTAAAAGCCTTGGGAGAGCGGAAAACAAAGCAAATCTTGGTCGGCTTTGCTGCCGAAACGCAGCATGTCGAAGACTATGCCAAACAAAAGCTGGAGACAAAAAATCTCGATATGATTGTCGCCAACAATATCACAGCTGAAGGCGCCGGTTTTGGAACGGAAACCAACATCGTGACGGTGTTTCATCGAGACGGCAAAAAGACGGAACATCCCCTGATGTCAAAGCGGGAGGTTGCCGCCGAAGTCTTGAAGGAAGCCGCTGAGCTTGCCGGACGGAGCGGGACGTCCTCATGAATTTCGCTGAAGTGATCGTCGATGTTACAACCAAAAATATCGACAGACCGTTTGACTACCGCATCCCCGACAAATTCAAAGGCATGATTAAAAAAGGGATGCGCGTGATCGTTCCGTTCGGAGCCCGCAAAATCCAGGGATTTGTCACCGGCGTGAAAGAATCGTCGGAGCTCGCCGGTCGTTCGGTTAAGGATATCGAGGATATCCTTGATCTGACGCCCGTTTTGACGGAGGAGCTGCTCGAGCTGTCAGACTGGCTGACAGAAAAAACACTTTCTTTTAAAATTACAGCTTTGCAGGCGATGCTCCCCGCGGCTATGAAAGCAAAATACGGCAAAGAAATCAAGGTGATCGGCGATCAGCCGCTTCCCGAACCGCTTCAAACCCTGTTCTCGCAAAAAGACACGCTTTCTTATTCAGATATAGATGACCACGGGACATTAAAGCTGATTCAGCGCCACGTTCAAGAGGGCAATCTTGAAGTGGCATATAAAGTAAAGCAGAAAACAAACAAAAAAACGCGGAGAATGATCGCCCCCCTTTGCGCGAAAGAACATTTAAAAGAAGCGCTTGACGGCCTCTCCCCGCAAGCTGTCAAACAAAAAGCGGTCCTTCAGTTTTTCATCGACCGCAAAGAGGATGGTGCTGTTCCGGCAAAGGCTCTGATCGACAAAACGGGAGGCTCTTCCGCGTCCTTAAAAGCGCTGATCGACAAGGGGCTGTTAAAGGAAAGGGAAGAGGAGGTTTACAGGGATCCTTATCAGGACAGAATGTTCAAAAAAACCGAACCGCTTCCGCTGACTGAAGAGCAAGCGCAGGCGTACGAGGCGATAGCAGATGCGATCGAAGACAAGCGGCACGATGTGTTTCTTCTTCACGGAGTGACCGGAAGCGGAAAAACGGAAGTCTATCTTCAATCGATCGAAAAGGTGCTGGAAGCCGGTAAAGAAGCGATCGTCCTCGTCCCGGAAATTTCGCTGACGCCGCAGATGGTCAACCGCTTTAAAGGGCGCTTTGGCTCACAGGTAGCCGTACTGCACAGCGGGCTTTCAACAGGAGAAAAATATGATGAATGGCGGAAAATCCACCGCAAAGAAGTCCGTCTCGTCGTCGGGGCGCGCTCGGCGATTTTCGCGCCGTTTGAAAATCTCGGCATGATTATTATTGATGAAGAGCACGAAACATCGTACAAGCAGGAGGAGATGCCGAGATACCATGCGAAAGAAGCGGCGATTCAAAGGGCTGAATACCACCGGTGTCCGGTCGTGCTCGGCAGTGCGACGCCAACGCTCGAATCGTTCGCAAGGGCGAAAAAAGGCGTGTACAAGCTTCTTTCTCTCAAGCACCGCGTCAATCACCAAGTCATGCCTGACGTGTCTCTCGTCGATATGAGAGAGGAATTGCGCAGCGGAAACCGTTCGATGTTTTCCAAAGACTTAATGGCCGGACTTGAGGAAACCCTTGAAAAAAGAGAGCAGGCCGTTCTGTTTTTAAACAAAAGGGGTTATTCCTCATTTGTCATGTGCAGAGACTGCGGATATGTCATCCAGTGCCCTCATTGCGAAATTTCATTGACGTACCACAGGTATGGACAGCGTCTGAAGTGCCATTACTGCGGCTATGAAACCGGTATGCCGTCAAGCTGCCCCGAATGCGGAAGTGAGCATATCCGCTACTTTGGTACAGGCACGCAGCGGGTCGAAGAAGAATTGACAAAGGTTCTGCCGGCTGCAAGGGTGATCCGCATGGACGTCGATACAACCTCAAGAAAAGGAGCGCATGAGAAGCTGCTCACATCTTTTGGCAGAGGCGAAGCCGATATCCTGCTTGGAACACAGATGATCGCCAAAGGGCTCGATTTCGAAAACGTCACGCTCGTCGGTGTTTTGAGCGCGGATACGATGCTTCACATCCCCGATTTCAGAGCCGCTGAAAAAACGTTCCAGCTGATGACGCAGGTGAGCGGAAGAGCGGGGCGCCACGAAAAGCCGGGCAAGGTGATCATTCAGACGTACACACCGTCCCATTACAGCATTCAGCTCACGAAAACGCACGATTATGAAACATTCTTCCGGCAGGAGATGCTGCACAGAAGGGAACAGGCCTATCCTCCTTATTATTACTTGGCGCTGGTCAGCGTATCGCACGAGGAAGTGACGAAGGCGGCACTCGTGACTGAAAAAATCGCCAACTATTTAAAACAGAACATTTCAAGTGAGGCGAAGATTCTCGGCCCTGTCGCATCACCGATCGCCAGGATCAAAGATAGATATCGCTATCAATGCGTGATAAAATACAAACAGGAAAACCAGCTTACATCGTTGCTTAAAACCATTATGGATCATTACAAACGCGACATTGAACAAAAGCAGTTGACGATTTCGATCGACATGAATCCATATATGATGATGTAAAAATAACAGTGTGATGGAGGGCTTCTAGATTGGCAGTAAAACCGATCGTAACGTATCCGGCGGAGGTTCTTGAGACCCCTGCCGAACCCGTTGCGTCTTTTGATAAATCATTAAAGAAACTACTCGATAATATGTATGATACGATGCTTGAGCTGGACGGAGTCGGACTGGCTGCCCCGCAAATCGGCGTTTCAAAAAGAGCGGCAGTCGTCGATATCGGCGATGACACGGGAAGAATTGAACTGGTCAACCCGGAGGTCATCGAAGAGAGCGGTGAACAAACGGGTCCTGAAGGCTGTCTGAGCTTTCCCGATCTATACGGTGAAGTGAAGCGTTCGGATTATGTAAAGGTCAAGGCGTTCGACCGCCGCGGGAAACCGTTTACGATTGAAGCTGAGGGCTTTTTGGCGCGGGCGCTGCTGCACGAAATCGACCACTTGGACGGTATTTTATTCACATCAAAAGTAACGCGCTATTATGATGCGGAAGAACTTGAGGAAATGGAAGGATGATTGGATGACAAGGATCGTTTTTATGGGAACGCCGGATTTTTCCGTCCCGGTGCTCAGCACATTGATTGATGACGGCTATGAGGTGGTGGGTGTCGTCACTCAGCCTGACCGCCCGAAAGGCAGAAAAAAGGTGATGACCCCGCCGCCTGTCAAGGAGGAAGCGCTGCGTCGCGGCATTCCCGTGCTCCAGCCTGAGAAAGTGAGGGAAGAAGCGGAAACGGACAAGATTTTGGCGCTTGAACCCGATCTAATTGTAACGGCGGCATTCGGACAGATCCTGCCGAAAAAGCTCCTCGATTATCCGAAATACGGCTGTATCAACGTCCATGCCTCTCTTCTGCCGGAGCTGCGCGGAGGAGCCCCGATCCATTACGCCATTCTGGAAGGCAAAGAGAAAACGGGCGTGACAATCATGTACATGGTCGAAAAATTGGATGCAGGCGATATGCTCGCCAAAGTTGAAGTTGACATCGAAGAAACCGATAATGTCGGCACGCTCCACGACAAGCTGAGCAAGGCCGGAGCTGCGCTTCTTTCCGAAACGGTTCCGAAAGTCATTGACGGTTCGGTAACCCCGGAAAAACAGGATGAACGGGAAGCGACATACGCGCCAAACATTAAGCGCGAACAAGAACTAATCGACTGGTCGAAGCCCGGCGAAGTCCTGTACAACCAAGTCAGGGGCTTGAATCCATGGCCTGTCGCATATACGGTTTTAAGCGGCCAGACGCTGAAAGTATGGACTGCGAAAAAATGCGAAACCTTAAAACAGGCAGAACCGGGAGAGATCATTAGCGTTGATAAAGACGGCGTTGTTGTTTCTACCGGAAATGACACCGCGTTAAAATTAACGGAAGTGCAGCCTGCCGGCAAAAAAAGAATGAAGGCTGGAGATTTTGTCAGGGGAGCGGGTCTTCAAGCCGGAATGAAATTGGGGCATGACGATGAAAAATAATGTGAGAGAAGTCGCGCTTGATGCACTGATTAAGCTTGACCAGAATCAGGCATACAGCAATCTTTTGCTTCAGTCTGTCATGAAAGCGAACGATTTAAGCGACAAAGACAGAGGCCTTTTGACAGAACTCGTTTACGGCACCCTTCAGAACAAGCTGGCGCTTGATTATATGCTGAAGCCGTTTATTAAAAAGCCGGAAAAAGTGAAAGACTGGGTCATTCATCTGTTGAGAATGTCGCTGTACCAGATGGAATACCTGGAGAAAATCCCTGACCGGGCCGCTCTTTTTGAAGCTGTTGAAATTGCTAAAAAACGCGGGCATAAAGGAATTTCTTCATTTGTTAACGGTGTTCTGCGCTCCGTTCAGAGGGAAGGCGTGCCTTCTTTTGCCGACATTGCCGACCCGATTGAACGCCTTGCGGTTGAGACAAGCCATCCGGAATGGCTTGTCAGAGAATGGACGAATGCCTACGGGTTCGAAGCGGCAGAACAAATCTGCCGGATTCATATGATCCCGCCGAAGCAGACGATCCGCGTCAACAGGCTGAAACACGACCGGGATACGCTTCTTTCCCGCCTGAATGAAGCGGGGATTGAGGCGGAAGAAGGCGACTTGTCCCAAGACGCTGTCAAACTGCTAAAAGGAACGATTGCGTCCACTCCTTTTTTCAAAGAAGGCGAAGTCACCATACAAGATGAAAGCTCAATGCTGGTAGCGAGAGCCCTCGGTCCTGAACGGGGAGAAACGGTGCTGGACGCATGCGCAGCTCCGGGAGGAAAATCCACTCATATCGGCGAACTGCTCGAAGATACGGGAAAGGTCGTTTCCCTAGATCTTCATCATCATAAAGTAAAGCTGATCAAAGAAGCGGCAGGCCGGATCGGACTTTCCAACATTGAAGCAAGGGCGCTGGATGCCAGAAAAGCCGGCGAAGCCTTCGAGCCGGAGCAGTTTGACCGGATTCTTGTCGATGCACCGTGTTCGGGCTTCGGTGTCATCCGCAGAAAACCGGATCTCAAATACAGCAAAACGCCCGAAGACAGCGCGCGTCTCGCCGGGATTCAGCTTGCGATTTTAAACGAAATCGCACCTTTATTGAAAACAGGCGGGACATTGGTCTACAGCACATGCACAATGGACCCGACCGAAAATGAACAAGTCATGCATGCTTTTTTGGAAGAACACGACGAATTTGAAGCGGACCCCACCCTCGCCGAGCGGCTGCCCGAAAAAACGGCGCCGTATGTCAAGGATGGAAGCATTCAAATCCTTCCCCACTACTTTGGAACGGACGGCTTCTTTATTTGCAGCATGAGAAAGAAGGGATCACAATAATGGAATCGAAACAAAAAGTGAGAAAAGAATTGCGGACAGAAAGACCGTCCATCTATTCTTTTGAAATAGAAGAACTGAAAAGCTGGCTTTCGGAAAACGGCGAAAAGCCTTTCCGCGCCGCGCAAATATTCGAATGGCTTTACGAAAAGAGAGTCACGTCATTTGAAAAGATGACAAACCTTTCAAAAGAGCTGCGGACAAAGCTGAACGAGCATTTCGTATTAACGACGCTGAAAACGGCCGTTAAGCAGACTTCACAAGATGGAACGATGAAGTTTTTATTCGAGCTTCATGACGGCTACACGATCGAAACCGTATTAATGCGGCACGAATATGGCAATTCTGTTTGTGTAACGACACAGGTGGGCTGCCGGATCGGCTGTACGTTCTGCGCGTCGACCCTCGGCGGCTTAAAGCGAAACCTGGAAGCCGGAGAGATCGTCGCCCAGGTTGTCAAAGTGCAGCAGGCGCTTGATGAAACAGATGAACGCGTCAGCTCAATCGTCATTATGGGAATCGGCGAGCCGTTCGATAATTTTCAGGAAATGCTTGCGTTCCTGAAAATCGTCAACCATGATAAAGGGCTGAATATCGGGGCGCGCCATATCACCGTATCAACGAGCGGGATCATTCCGAAAATCTATGATTTTGCAGACGAAAAGCTGCAGATCAACTTTGCGATTTCACTGCACGCGCCGAACACTGAGATCAGAAGCCGGCTGATGCCGATCAACAGAGCCTACAAGCTGCCGGATCTGATGAAAGCTATCGATTACTACATTAAGAAAACCGGCAGAAGGGTTACGTTTGAATACGGGCTTTTCGGCGGTGTCAACGATCAGGTTGAACACGCGGAAGAGCTGGCTGAATTGCTAAAAGGAATCAAATGCCACGTCAACTTGATTCCGGTCAACTATGTACCTGAACGAGACTATGTCAGAACACCGAAAGAACAGATTTTCGCCTTTGAAAAAACATTAAAGTCTCATGGAGTAAATGTCACGATCAGAAGAGAGCAAGGCCATGATATTGACGCTGCCTGCGGACAGCTTCGTGCAAAGGAGCGCCAGGAAGAGACGAGGTGAATCAAGGTTGAAAACAGCCTTAAAAACGGACAGGGGAAAAATACGCCAGCACAATGAAGACGATGCCGGCATTTTTACTGAAAAAAACGGACTGGTATTAGCTGTTGTCTGCGATGGAATG
The DNA here is from genome assembly GCF_001969855.1 of Bacillus haynesii. Taxonomy (GTDB): domain Bacteria; phylum Bacillota; class Bacilli; order Bacillales; family Bacillaceae; genus Bacillus; species Bacillus haynesii. The sequence continues at coordinate 160,067 of NZ_MRBL01000005.1, read as the reverse complement.
GGAGGTCATCTGGCCGGCGATGTCGCCAGCAGGATGGCCGTCTCAGCCCTTCGGGATATCTGGGAGGAAACCGAAGAAGTCCCGGCTTCGCCGGCTGAAAGCGAAGCGTGGCTGAAAGAGCAGATTTCAGCCGTCAACCAAAAACTTTTCGACCATTCGAGGGCGCATGAAGAGTGCCAGGGAATGGGGACAACGGTCGTCTGCGCTTTATACACGGGAAAAACGCTGACGGTCGCCCATATCGGAGACAGCCGCTGCTATCTCCTGCAAGGCGACAATTTCATACAGCTGACGGAAGATCACTCGCTTGTCAATGAACTCGTGCGGACTGGGGGGATTTCGAAGGAGGATGCCGAACACCATCCGCGGAAAAACGTGCTGACAAAAGCGCTCGGCACAGATCCGGAAGTGAAGGTTGAAGCGCACACATTTGAAATCGAACCGGGTGATCAAGTTCTATTATGCTCTGACGGGCTGACGAATAAAGTGTATGATGAGACACTGAAGGATATGCTCACGGCTCTTTCCTCTGCGGAGGAAAAAGCGGATCAGCTCGTTCAGCTAGCCAATGACAACGGCGGCGAAGACAATATCACCGTCGCGCTATTGGAACTTCCTTCTCAAATTGAAGAAGGTGAAGACAAGTGTTAATCGGCAGACGGATCAGCGGACGTTACGAAATCCTGCGCGCCATCGGCGGCGGGGGGATGGCGAACGTTTATTTAGCGCTGGACATCATCCTCGACCGTGAAGTTGCGATTAAAGTGCTGCGGTTTGACTTCGTTCACGATGCCGATTTCATCAGGCGGTTTAGAAGGGAAGCGCAGTCCGCCGCAAGCCTCGACCACCCGAATATCGTCAGCATTTATGATGTCGGAGAAGAAGATGACATCTATTATATCGTGATGGAGTACGTCGAGGGGATGACCTTGAAAGAATACATAAACCGCACAGGCCCGATTCATCCGAAAGAAGCGGTCCAGATCATGGAGCAGATCGTCTCCGCCATCGCACATGCCCATGATAACCAGATTGTCCACCGGGATATTAAGCCTCACAACATTTTGATCGACCATATGGGCCACATTAAAGTGACTGATTTCGGCATCGCCATGGCGCTCAGCTCGACGACCATCACGCACACCAACTCGGTTTTGGGCTCTGTCCATTATTTGTCGCCCGAACAGGCGAGAGGCGGATTATCGACGAAAAAATCCGATATCTACTCGCTCGGCATCGTGCTTTTCGAGCTGCTGACGGCGCGTATGCCGTTTGAAGGAGAATCGGCGGTCAGCATCGCGCTGAAGCATCTGCAATCGGAAACGCCGTCGGTAAAAAGGTGGAATCCGGCTGTGCCGCAAAGCATAGAAAACGTCGTCCTGAAAGCGATGGCAAAAGATCCATTCCACCGCTATGAAGCGGCCGAAGAGATGGAAAACGATTTGAAAACGGCTTTTGATCCGGACAGGCTCAACGAAAAGCGATTCACGATTGAATCCGATGATGAGATGACGAAAGCTGTTCCGATCATTAAGAACTTGCCGGAGGACAAGAGCAGCCCGCAATCCGGCGACGGAGAAGAGGAAGCGGCTCCATTATCAAAAAAAGAAAAGAAGAAGCAGGCAAAAGCAAACAAGAAGAAAAAAAGAAAGAAATGGCCGCTTATATTGCTGACAGTGTTTTTCGTTCTGGCTGTGTCAGCCGTCCTGGCTTTAACGGTGTTTCCGTCGCTCTTTATTCCAAAAGACGTTGCCGTTCCCGATGTTGCCGGCCTTGAGTATGAAGAAGCCGTCATCAAGCTTGAAGACGAAGGATTTGAAGTGGATCCGAATGCTGAAGACATTGCCGACGATAAAATTGAAGAAGGGCTGATCGTGAAGACGGACCCTGCAGCCGGCGATAACGTAAAGGAAGGTTCAACTGTCAAGCTTTATAAAAGCTCAGGCAAAGAGAAAACAGAAGTCGATGATGTGGTCGGCCAGAAAGTCGACGCCGCCAAAAAGATTCTCGAGCAAAAAGGCTTTAAAAACATCAAGACAGAAGAAGTGCACGATGAAGAAGAAGCTGGCACCATCATCGAACAGGACCCTGCAGCCGGAACCGAAATCGTTGCCGCCGACGATGAGGTCAAATTAACGGTCAGCCTCGGTCCGGAAGCCATTACTTTGAGGGATTTAAAAACATACAGCAAACAGGCGGCTTCTGGCTATTTGGACGACCATCAGCTTGTCCTTATCGAAAAGGAGGCGCATTCTGAAGACGTGCCGGAAGGTCAGGTCATCAAACAAAAACCGGAGGCGGGGGCATCCGTCAAGCCGGGAGACAAAGTCGAGGTCACGTTTTCACTCGGACCCGAAAAAAAACCCGTCAAAACGGTGACCGAGAAAATTGATATCCCTTATGAACCGGGAGCGGAGGGCGAAGAACAAAACGTCCAAATTTCGATCGATGATGAAGAACACAGCATTTCCGACGTCTACGAAAATTTCAAAATCACGGCGCCGGCAGAGCGGACGATCAAATTCAGGATTGCGCCCGGCCAAAAAGGGTATTATCAAGTAACGATCAACGATAAAGTGGTCAGGTCAAAAACGATTGAATATCCTGAGGATGAATAAGGGAGGTGCGATATGCCTGAGGGCAAAATCATTAAAGCATTAAGCGGATTTTACTATGTATTGGATGGCGATCAGATCATTCAGTGCAGGGGAAGAGGGGTCTTCAGAAAAAATAAAGTAACCCCTCTCGTCGGCGACGATGTCGTCTACCAGGCCGATAACGATAAGGAAGGCTACATTCTCGAGATTAAAGACAGATTCAATGAATTGGTCAGACCTCCGATCAGCAACGTGGATCAGGCGGTTCTCGTGTTTTCGGCAAAGGAGCCGACATTCAGCACGTCGCTATTGGATCGTTTTTTAGTGCTTGTTGAAGCGGCGGATATTTGGCCGATCATATGCATTACGAAAATGGATCTCGTGGATGATGATTCGCTGAAAGAGCGGATTCATCAATATGCCGAAGACTACCGGAACATCGGGTACAGCGTCTATTTAACATCGATGGAAAACGGAAGCGGCATCGAAGACATCATCCCCCATTTTCAAGATAAAATCACCGTATTCGCCGGCCAGTCCGGCGTGGGCAAGTCTTCGCTTTTAAATGCGATCAGCCCTGACCTTGAACTGAAAACCGCCGGTATTTCCGCCCATTTGGGAAGGGGAAAACATACGACGCGCCATGTGGAGCTGATCGATATAAACGGCGGGCTCGTCGCGGACACCCCGGGCTTCAGCTCGCTTGAGTTTGCCGGTATTGAAGCTGAAGATTTAGGGTCTGCATTTTTGGAAATCGGTGAAAAAAGCACCGAATGCAAGTTCCGCGGGTGCCTGCATCTGAAAGAGCCGAATTGCGCGGTCAAACGCGCCGTGGAAAACGGTGAAATCGCCCAGTATCGCTACGACCATTATGTTGAATTTTTAACAGAGATCAAAGATAGAAAGCCGAGGTATTAAGATATGGTATATGTTGCTCCTTCGATTCTTTCAGCTGATTTTGCCCGTCTAGGGGAGGAAATTCGAGATGTTGAACAAGGCGGCGCCGATTTCATCCACATCGATGTGATGGACGGCCATTTCGTTCCCAACCTGACCATCGGGCCGCTTGTAGTGGAAGCCGTCCGCCCGATCACTGAACTTCCGCTCGACGTTCATTTAATGATCGAAGCGCCTGACCGCTATATACCTGCTTTTGCAAAAGCGGGCGCCGATATTTTGTCCGTCCATGTTGAAGCGTGCCCGCACCTTCACAGGACGATCCAGCTCATCAAAGAGCAGGGAGTCAAAGCGGGTGTCGTCTTGAATCCGCATACCCCTGTGCAGCAGATCGAGCATGTGTTTGAAGACCTTGATCTCGTCTTATTGATGACAGTGAATCCGGGCTTCGGCGGACAGTCGTTTATTTCCTCAGTCCTGCCGAAAATCAGGCAGGTCAAGGAGATGGCTGAGCAAAAAGGACTCGCCGACCTGCTGATTGAAGTGGACGGTGGCGTCAACAAAAATACGGCAAGACAGTGTATCGAAGCGGGAGCGAACCTGCTTGTTGCGGGATCTGCCGTTTATAACGAAAAAGACCGCAAAAAAGCCATTTCCGATATAAAAGGTGCGCTTGGGTAAGGTGTCCCGATGAAAGAGAGCCGGCTTTCTGCAGCTGCGCTCTTTTTTTTAGGGCGTTCACAGAAAGGACAATGCGATGAAAACGATCAATATTGTAGCGGGAGGCCCTGATCATCTGATTCCCGACTTGGTGCAGTATCAGGACGGGGATGCGCTTTGGGTCGGGGTTGACAGAGGCGCTGTCACCCTTTTGGAAGCGGGGATCGTGCCTGATGAAGCATTCGGGGATTTTGACAGCATCACAGAAGAACAAAAAAAAGCCATTGAAAAGGCTGCTCCCCGCCTCCATATTTATCAGGCGGAAAAAGATCAGACGGATTTGGACCTTGCGTTAAGCTGGGCCGTCGGACAGCGGCCTTCATTCATCAGAATGTTCGGCATTTCGGGAGGCAGAGCAGACCATTTTCTCGGGAATCTGCACCTTCTTTATACCGCGATGAAGCAAAACGTCAAGACCGTCATGATCGACCGCCAAAATACGATCAGCATGCACCCCCCAGGTTCCTACACCGCCATGCATGATCAAACAAAACCGTATATTTCATTCCTGCCGTTTACGGAGACGGTAAAAAACCTTTCTCTCGAAGGATTTAAGTATTCTTTAAATAAGTGTCATATTGCTCTCGGTTCGACACTATGTATTAGTAACGAACTCATCCATTCACAAGGTGCTTTTTCGTTTTCTGAAGGCATATTAATAATGATAAGAAGCACTGATTAAATATCCTGGCGCTTCCGCTTGCTTTGTGTTTGGGATCCGATGTTGAAGGTGGATGCGGTTGCGGACTCTTTGAGGAGGGAAGGGAATGAAATTTTACACCATCAAATTACCGAAGTTTTTAGGGGGAATCGTCCGGGCGATGCTTGGCTCGTTTCGCAAAGACTAAGAAGCGCCGGGTGCGCTTTTTTTGCGGAGCGGGTCAAAGGGCTCTCCCCGGATAGCAGAGGAACGAAAAAACGCCTGCCTAAAGCGTACAGTCGCTCTTGGCAGGCGTTTATTTTTTCTTATACACGCTCAACTTTTCCAGATTTCAAAGCTCGAGCAGATACATATACTTTTTTAGGCTTGCCGTTCACAAGAATGCGCACTTTTTGAACGTTAGCGCCCCATGTGCGTTTAGAAGCGTTCATCGCGTGAGAACGAGAGTTGCCAGAACGTGCTTTTCTGCCTGTAATAACGCATTTACGTGCCATTTGTTTCCCTCCTAACTATCAAAAAAAACATCATCATTTTTTATCAGTTGATCACCTGTGATGCTTCAGATACTTTAATAATTTACCACAGCTAAAAACCGTTTGCAACTATTGATTGCTCTGCTTTCAAGAAAAATTCCTTGACATCTTGAAAAAATGAACGCGCTGTAGTATAAGTAGGGTTAGGTTTGGAGAGAAGCCTGCCTGTTCTTTTAAAAAGAAGGTCCTTATAGTAGAATGATGATAACCAGAGGTCAAAAGCGAGACTCGAAAAGGAGGAACCAACGTGTCCATTGAATTCCGAACAAAATACGGACAGATTGATATATCAAACGAAGTGGTCGCCATGGTTGCAGGAGGCGCAGCGATCGACTGCTACGGGATCGTAGGTATGGCATCCAAGAACCAAATTAAAGACGGACTGACTGAAATCCTCAGAAAAGAAAACTTTGCAAGAGGCGTTATCGTCCGCCAGGAAGAAGATCGTATTCATATTGACATGTACATCATTGTCAGCTACGGAACAAAAATTTCAGAAGTGGCACATAATGTTCAAACAAAAGTCAAATATACGCTCGATCATACAGTGGGTCTTGCAGTAGATTCCGTAAATATTTACGTTCAAGGAGTACGAGTGACGAACCCGTAGTTAGGAGGAAAACAAGAGTGTCTATACGAAATCTGGATGGAAAAGCTTTTGCAGAAATGGTTCTGTACGGCGCACACCATCTGTCTCAAAACGCAAATGTAGTTGATGCGTTAAACGTATTTCCGGTTCCGGACGGAGATACGGGAACGAACATGAATCTGTCGATGACATCCGGTGCAAAAGAAGTGGAGCAAATCGATACCGCCAATATCGGCAAAGTGGCACAAAGCCTGTCAAGAGGGCTTTTGATGGGAGCGCGTGGAAACTCGGGCGTCATTTTATCCCAGCTGTTCAGAGGCTTTGGCAAATCGATTGAACAGAAGTCGGACATTAACGCGAAAGAATTTGCCGCCGCGTTCCAGGCCGGAGTTGACACCGCCTACAAGGCTGTCATGAAACCGGTCGAAGGCACGATCTTGACGGTTGCCAAAGATGCGGCAAAAAAAGCAGTGCTCACCGCTCAAACTGAAACCGATATCATCAAGGTGATGGAAGCCGTCGTGAATGAAGCGGAGGCTTCATTGGAGCGGACGCCTGAGCTGCTTCCGGTTTTAAAGGAAGTCGGTGTCGTCGACAGCGGCGGAAAAGGGCTTCTTTACGTGTATGAAGGGTTTCTCGCTTCTTTAAAGGGAGAAAAGCTTTCTGAAAAAGCGGCAGCCCTTCCGTCATTGGATGATCTTGTCAGTGCGGAGCACCATAAAAACGCTCAAAGCCACATGAACACAGAAGACATCGAATTCGGCTACTGCACGGAGTTTATGGTGAAACTCGACAGCGGCAAAAGAAACTTTAATGAAGATGTGTTCCGCCAGGATTTAAGCGGCTTCGGTGATTCGCTGCTCGTCGTCTCAGACGAAAATATCGCCAAGGTGCACATCCATGCCGAATATCCAGGGGAAGTCATGACTTATGCGCAAAAATACGGCAGCCTAATCAACATAAAAATCGAAAATATGAGAGAACAGCACAGCGCGATTCTCAGTCAGAACAAACGTGAGACGGCTGCACCGGCTGAAAAAGCGCCGGCAGAAAAACAGCCGTACGGCATCGTCACAGTGGCCATGGGAGAAGGGATTGCCGAGCTTTTCGAAAGCATCGGCGCCACAAAGGTCATAGAAGGCGGCCAGACGATGAATCCGAGCACGGAAGACATCGTTCAGGCAATCAAAGACGCCAATGCGGAGACGGTCGTGATTCTGCCGAATAATTCAAACATTGTCATGGCGGCGAACCAGGCTGCGGATGTTGCCGGACAACATGTGATTGTCATCCCGACGAAGACCGTTCCTCAAGGGATGGCCGCACTGCTCGCATTCAACCCGGCCCTTGAAGCGGACGAGAATGAAGCCGCTATGCTCGGTGCGATCGGCGAGGTAAAAAGCGGACAAATCACCTATGCGGTCAGAGACACAAACATTGACGGCATCGATATTAAAAAAGGCGATTTTATGGGCATATTAAACGGAAAAATCGTTGAGACGGCGTCTGACCAGTTAACAGCAGCGAAAAAGCTGATTGCAGGCATGATCGATGAAGACAGTGAAATCGTCACCGTGATCAAAGGTGAAGACGCGCCGGAAGAAGAGGCCGAAGAACTCGCTGCCTTCATCAGCGAGACGTACGAAGACGTTGAAGTAGAAGTGCACGACGGAAAACAGCCGCTGTATTCCTACATTCTGGCTGTTGAATAAAGGATCAAAGGCAGAAGGGCAAGTTGATAAAAGCCCTTCTCTTCTTTTGGCTTTTTTTAAAGCATCAGTCCGCTCGGGCGTTGTCTGCTTGCCAATCGGGGCATGATCGATTAGTCTAAAAAAAAACGGCTTTTTTTCCTCCGTACAGCGGGGGAATCTGTGTGTAAAAGGGGGATAAGGATGAAGTACAGAAGTGTGTTTGATATTATCGGGCCCGTCATGATCGGACCGTCAAGTTCTCATACGGCCGGCGCGGCCAGAATCGGCAGAGTCGCCAGAAGCGTGTTTGGGAGGGAGCCGAAACAAATCATTGTATCGCTCTATGGTTCTTTTGCCGAAACGTATAAAGGACATGGAACAGATGTTGCGATCATCGGCGGCCTTTTGGATTTTGATACATTTGATGAAAGAATCAAAGATTCGATCCGCCTAGCCGAAGAAAAGGGAATCGCCATTGAGTTCCGGGAAGAAGAAGCGGTTCCGAAGCATCCCAATACAGCCCGCATCCTCATCTCTGATGATGAAGGCTCCCTTGAACTCGCAGGCGTCTCAATCGGCGGAGGGAAAATCGAAATCATTGAGCTGAACGGCTTCGAACTCCGATTATCGGGTAATCACCCCGCTATTTTAGTCGTCCATAACGACCGCTACGGAACGATTGCAGGCGTAGCCAATGTGCTTGCAAAGTTCGCAATCAACATCGGCCATATGGAAGTGGCCCGCAAAGACGTCGGCCAGGAAGCGCTCATGACGATTGAGGTCGATCAAACGATTGATCCGGCTGTTTTTGATGAATTGAGAGCGCTGCCGAACATCATTGAGGTGACCCAGATCGCTGACTAAAAGGAGGGTGAGACGATATGTTTCGAAATGTGAAAGAATTAATTCAGCTGACAAAAGAAAAGAACGTGTCCATCTCTGACATCATGATCACGCAGGAGATCGAGGTGACAGGCCGGACGCGGGAAGAAATATTCAAGCAGATGGAAGCTAACTTGGCTGTGATGGAAGATGCTGTTCAAAAAGGCGTTGAAGGCGTTGTGTCGCACTCCGGATTGACGGGAGGAGACGCCGTTAAGCTTCAGGCCTATCTCAAATCAGGCAAAGGGCTGTCAGGGGACGTCGTCCTTGACGCTGTCAGCAAAGCGGTTGCGACAAATGAAGTCAACGCTGCGATGGGAACGATTTGCGCAACGCCGACGGCCGGATCGGCCGGCGTGGTCCCGGGGACGCTCTTTGCGGTAAAAGAGAAACTACACCCGACGAAAGAGCAGATGGTCCGCTTTTTATTTACATCGGGAGCGTTCGGATTCGTCGTTGCCAACAATGCGAGCATTTCGGGAGCCGCCGGAGGCTGTCAGGCTGAAGTCGGCTCGGCCTCGGGCATGGCGGCTGCCGCCATCGTCGAAATGGCGGGAGGAACCCCTGAACAATGCGCCGAAGCGATGGCCATCGCTTTAAAAAACGTACTCGGTCTAGTCTGCGATCCTGTCGCAGGGCTCGTTGAGGTGCCGTGTGTGAAGCGGAACGCGATGGGCGCAGCCAATGCAATGGTCGCGGCTGATATGGCGCTTGCCGGCATTACAAGCCGCATTCCATGCGATGAAGTGATCGATGCGATGTACAAAATCGGCCAGACGATGCCGACGGCACTAAGGGAAACAGGCCGGGGCGGTCTTGCCGCAACACCGACGGGCAAAGAATTGGAGAAAAAAATATTCGGAGGAGCGTCAGCTGCACGTGGAACACAATCTGCAACTTAGTATATCTGTTATAAAAGGCGTCGGGACGGAAACGGAAAAAACGTTAAACGAGCTCGGAATCTATACAGTTCTCGATCTTTTAAACTACTTCCCGTACCGATATGACGATTATGAATTGCGCGATTTGGAAGAAGTGGCACACGACGAACGAGTGACGGTGGAAGGGAAGGTTCACAGCGAGCCTTCTCTTGCCTATTACGGGAAAAAGCGGAGCCGCCTCACATTCCGGCTATTAGTCGGAAACTATTTGATTACAGCGGTTTGCTTTAACAGACCTTATTTGAAAAAAAAGCTTGCGATCGGCTCGATTGTTACGGTAACCGGAAAATGGGACAAGCACAGACAATCCGTAATGGTGCAGGAGCTGAAAAACGGGCCGCACCAAGGTGATCAGTCGATTGAACCCGTCTACTCCGTCAAAGAAAACATCACCGTAAAGACGATGAGGAAATTGATTCAGGAAGCCGTCCGCAGCCATTTGCCGTTTGCCGAAGATCCCCTTCCGGAGAAGCTTCGGACCGCCTATAAACTTCTGTCTTACCAGGAGGCCGTGAAGGCGATGCACAAGCCTGAGTCGAGGGAAGCTTTAAAACATGCGCGGCGCCGTTTTGTATATGAGGAATTTTTACTGTTTCAGCTGAAAATGCAGGCTTTGCGGAAGTTCGAGCGGGAAGCGTCCGACGGAATCAGCCACACCTTTCAGCTGGAAGACGTCAATTCGTTTGTCAAAAGCCTTCCGTTTCCTTTGACAAACGCGCAGGCGAAAGCGCTCGACGACATATTAAGGGATATGGCTTCAGGGTATAAAATGAATCGGCTTTTGCAGGGAGACGTCGGTTCAGGCAAAACAGCCGTCGCCGCGATTGCGCTATACGCCTCGCTGCTTTCGGGATTCCAGGGGGCGATGATGGTGCCGACCGAAATACTGGCGGAACAGCACGCCGATTCGCTTGTATCCCTCTTTGAACAACACGATGTCAATGTGGCGCTTTTAACAAGCTCTGTGAAAGGGAAAAGGAGAAGAGAGCTTTTAGAAAGATTAAAAGAAGGAGAAATCGATATTTTGGTGGGGACGCACGCCCTTATTCAGGACGATGTCCACTTTAAACAGCTCGGGCTCGTGATCACCGATGAACAGCACCGCTTCGGCGTCGAGCAAAGAAAAAAACTGAGAAGCAAAGGGAAAGATCCCGATGTCTTGTTTATGACGGCGACGCCGATTCCGAGAACGCTGGCAATTACGGTTTTCGGGGAAATGGATGTGTCCGTCATCGATGAAATGCCGGCTGGGCGAAAGCGGATCGAGACTTATTGGGTGAAGCACGACATGCTTGAACGGATTCTCGCATTTATCGAAAAAGAACTGAAAAAAGGCAGACAGGCGTATGTGATTTGTCCCTTGATTGAAGAATCGGACAAGCTCGACGTTCAAAATGCGATCGATGTGCACAGCATGCTGACCCATGCTTTCAGAGGAAGATGGCAAATCGGTCTCATGCACGGAAAGCTGTCAAATGACGAGAAAGAACAGGTGATGAGGCAGTTCAGCAAAAACGAATGCCAGATTCTCGTTTCCACAACCGTCGTTGAAGTCGGGGTAAACGTTCCGAATGCGACGGTCATGCTGATCTATGATGCCGACCGGTTCGGCCTTTCCCAGCTGCACCAGCTTCGCGGCCGGGTCGGGCGGGGCGATCACCAGTCGTATTGCATCCTGATGGCAGACCCGAAATCTGAAACGGGCAAAGAGCGCATGAGCATCATGTCTGAGACGACGGACGGCTTTGAGCTTTCTGAAAAGGATCTTGAACTCAGAGGGCCCGGGGACTTCTTCGGCAAAAAACAGAGCGGGATGCCGGAGTTTAAAGTTGCCGACATGGTTCACGACTACCGTGCGCTGGAAACGGCAAGAAGAGACGCTGCAGAACTTGTCTCTTCAAAAGCGTTCTGGACGGATGCCGAATATGAAAGCCTGCGGGTACACTTGCAAAACAGCGGGGTTATGGACGGAGAAAAGCTGAGCTGACCTGAAGTCCCGTGAAAATTTATCGTGGGCGGGTAAAGAAAGATTGCATTCCAATCTATGAAATTATATACTACTATTAGTACCTAGTCATAATTGCGCGGATGGTGTTTAAAAACATGAGAAAAAGTAAGAGAGAACGCCAAGAATTGCTGCAGCAGACGATTCGTACGACCCCGTTTATTACAGACGAGGAGTTAGCGGAGAAATTTAACGTCAGCATTCAGACGATTCGCTTGGACCGTTTGGAACTTTCCATACCTGAACTGAGAGAAAGAATCAAAAGTGTTGCCGAGAAATCTCTTGAAGATGAAGTCAAGTCTCTCCCGCTCGACGAGGTCATTGGCGAGATTATTGACTTGGAGCTGGATGAGCACGCGATTTCAATTCTTGAGATCAGAAGGGAGCACGTTTTCAGCCGAAATCAAATCGCCAGGGGCCACCATTTGTTTGCCCAGGCCAACTCGCTCGCCGTCGCCCTCATCGATGATGAGCTCGCATTGACAGCCAAAGCGGACATCCGCTTTACCAGGCAAGTCAAGCAAGGCGAACGGGTCGTTGCAAAAGCGAAAGTCGTGAAGCTTGATAAAGATAAAGGCAGAACAGTTGTTGAAGTGAACAGCTATGTTGCCGAAGAGCCTGTGTTTTCAGGCGAATTTGTCATGTATCGTTCAAAACAATCATAGAAGGTGGCGCGTAAGTCATGAAAATTGCTGTAGATGCCATGGGAGGGGACAATGCTCCCAAAGCGGTTATTGAAGGCGTGATGAAAGCGGTCGAAGATTTTGAAGACCTCGAGATCACGCTGATCGGCGACCGGGAAAAAATAGCCGCCCATTTAACAGAACACGGGCGGATCACCGTCAAACACGCGGAAGAAGTCATCGAAGCGACCGACGAGCCAGTCAGAGCCGTCAGAAGAAAGAAGAATTCATCGATGGTTCTGATGGCTGGGGAAGTTGCCGAAGGCAGGGCTGATGCCTGCATTTCCGCAGGAAACACCGGAGCGCTTATGACGGCCGGGCTCTTTATCGTCGGCCGGATTGAAGGGATTGAAAGGCCTGCGTTGGCACCGACATTGCCGACCGTCTCCGGAGACGGCTTTCTCCTTCTTGATGTCGGAGCGAATGTGGACGCCAAGCCCGAACATCTTGTTCAATACGCCATTATGGGATCTGTTTACGGAGAACAGGTGCTTGGCGTCAAAAATCCGCGCATCGGACTTTTAAACGTCGGAACCGAAGACAAAAAAGGAAATGAGCTTGCCAAGCAGACCTTTCAACAATTAAAGGAAACCGATCTGAACTTCATCGGTAATGTAGAAGCACGCGATATGCTGGACGGAGTCGCTGATGTCATCGTGACAGACGGCTTTACCGGTAACGTTGCTTTGAAAACGGTAGAAGGCGCGGCGCTGTCCATTTTTAAAATGCTGAGAACGACGCTGACTTCGAGCTTCACGGCGAAGCTCGCCGCTTCTGCGCTGAAGCCGAAGCTGAAAGAAATGAAAACAAAAATGGATTACTCTGAATACGGCGGAGCCGGATTGTTCGGCTTAAAGGCGCCCGTCATCAAAGCGCACGGATCATCTGACGGACGCGCCGTTTATCACGCGATCCGCCAGGCAAGAGAGATGGTCAGTCAAAATGTCGCGGCATTTATCGAAGAAAAAATTCAACAAAAAGCAGATGAATAGTCTGGAGGTTTTAACACATGGGCAAGATTGCTTTTCTATTCCCGGGCCAAGGCTCGCAGCATATCGGCATGGGACACGAATTGTATGAAAAAGAACCGAATGCAAAGAAGATTTTTGAAGAAGCGGATCAAACGCTTGAAACAAAACTGAGCACCCTCATGTTTGAAGGGGATGCAAAGGAACTGACGCTTACATACAACGCGCAGCCAAGCCTTTTAACGGCAAGCGTCGCAGCGCTTGAAAAACTGAAGGAATACGGCATTAAAGCCGACTATGCGGCAGGGCACAGCCTCGGCGAATACAGCGCATTGGTAGCTGCCGGCGCTTTGTCGTTTAAAGACGCGGTTTATGCTGTCAGAAAGCGCGGCGAATTCATGAATGAAGCCGTGCCGGCAGGAGAAGGCGCGATGGCGGCAATTCTCGGCATGGACAGCCAGGCGCTGAAAGAAGTGACGGACAAAATTTCTGAAGAAGGAAACCTTGTTCAGCTGGCCAATTTGAACTGCCCCGGGCAAATCGTCATCTCGGGAACAGCTAAAGGCGTGGAGCTCGCTTCAGAGCTCGCCAAAGAAAAGGGCGCGAAACGCGCGATTCCTCTTGAAGTCAGCGGGCCGTTCCATTCTGAACTGATGAAGCCGGCAGCTGATAAGCTTCGTGAAGTTCTTGATGCGTGCACGATCAACGATGCAGCGATTCCGGTCGTCTCCAACGTAACGGCCGACTTTGTAACGGATAAAGACGATATTAAGAATAAACTGATTGAACAACTGTATTCCCCTGTGCGCTTTGAAGAAACAATCAGCCGCCTGATTGACGAAGGCGTCACAACGTTCATCGAAATCGGTCCCGGAAAAGTTTTGTCAGGGCTTGTGAAGAAAGTGAACCGCAGAGTCAAAACGATTGCTGTATCAGACCCGAACACAATTGAACTTGCCGTTCAAACGTTGAAGGAGGAAAACGAAAATGCTGGAGAATAAAACAGCCGTTGTTACAGGAGCCTCAAGAGGGATCGGCCGCGCGATCGCCCTGGACCTGGCGAAAAACGGAGCAAATGTCGTCGTCAACTACGCGGGAAATGAAGCGAAAGCGAACGAAGTCGTAGACGAAATCAAAGCGCTCGGCCGCGATGCGTTTGCTTTTAAAGCGGACGTTTCCAATGCGGATGAGGTTCAGGCGATGATGAAAGAAGCGGTTGGACGCTTCGGCACGCTTGACATCCTTGTCAACAATGCGGGCATTACAAAAGACAATCTGTTCATGAGAATGAAAGAAGATGAATGGGACGACGTCATTAACATAAACTTAAAAGGTGTGTTCAATTGTTCTAAAGCTGTGACAAGACAGATGATGAAACAAAGAAGTGGCCGGATCATCAATATCACCTCGGTTGTAGGCGTTGTCGGTAACGCCGGGCAGGCCAACTATGTCGCAGCAAAATCAGGCGTGATCGGCTTGACGAAAACACTGGCGAAAGAGCTGGCGTCAAGAAACATCACCGTTAATGCGATCGCTCCGGGATTTATTTCAACGGAAATGACGGACAAGCTGACGAAAGACATTCAAGATGAAATGCTGAAGCAGATTCCGCTTGCACGGTTCGGCGATCCGTCTGACATCAGCAGTGCCGTTGTTTTCCTCGCATCTGACCATGCGAGCTACATGACCGGCCAGACGCTGAACATCAACGGCGGAATGGCTATGGTTTAAACGACAGCAAAAATTGAATTATCTCTGGTTTTTTAAAAACGAATCAACTATAATACTTGAGGGGAGGTGAATAGCTATGGCAGACGCATTAGAGCGTGTAACAAAAATCATCGTAGACCGCCTCGGCGTGGATGAAGCTGACGTCACTCTTGAAGCTTCTTTTAAAGAGGATTTAGGCGCTGATTCCCTGGATGTAGTTGAGCTTGTCATGGAACTTGAAGACGAGTTTGATATGGAGATTTCTGACGAAGATGCTGAAAAGATTGCAACAGTCGGTGACGCTGTGAACTACATAAATAGTAAGCAGTAAGCTCATTTAAAGTCCCGTTTAAAGACGGGGCTTTATCCCTTTATAAATGCAGCTTTAATTTTCATGTCTTGCCCAATGATACACGAGCCTGCCTTTTCATAGGAGGTGAGGTGAACTTGATGTGCCCATATGGAGGTTGCTATGTCAAAACATTCACATTTCAGAGACAAAAAAATGTTTCAAAAGAAAGCGGAGCAGTTTAAAAAATTTCAGGAACGGATTTCGGTTCAATTTCAAAACGAGAAGCTTTTATATCAAGCGTTTACACATTCATCTTATGTGAATGAGCATCGAAAGAAGCCATATGAAGATAATGAGAGGCTTGAATTTTTAGGAGACGCCGTTTTGGAACTGACGATTTCTCAATTTTTATACGCCAAATACCCGGCGATGAGCGAGGGTGATTTGACGAAATTGAGAGCGGCGATCGTATGTGAGCCTTCTTTGGTTTCCCTGGCCCACGAGCTTTCTTTCGGAGAGCTAGTTTTGTTGGGAAAAGGAGAGGAAATGACTGGAGGAAGAAAGCGTCCGGCGCTTTTAGCCGATGTGTTTGAAGCTTTTATCGGTGCGCTCTATCTGGATCAGGGGCTCGAAGCTGTCGTGGCCTTTCTGAAAGCGTACGTTTTCCCTAAAATTGACGATGGTGCTTTTTCTCATGTGATGGATTTTAAAAGCCAGCTGCAGGAATTTGTACAACGCGACGGACGAGGCATTCTGGAGTATAAAATCCTTCAGGAAAAAGGACCGGCGCACAACCGCGAATTTGAAGCAAATGTATCGCTAAAAGGAGAAGTACTTGGGGTGGGAAACGGCCGTTCCAAAAAAGAAGCAGAACAGCATGCTGCTCAAGAAGCGCTTGCGAAGCTGCAAAAACACCATATGAAACAATAAATCCCCCTTGCAAAACTCAGGGGGATTTCAATGTATTTTGAGCCTTTTCAATAGGGTTATGATAGAATTGTAATACTTTAATACATAAGGAGGATCACCATGTTCCTCAAACGTTTAGACGTGATAGGATTTAAATCGTTTGCAGAACGAATTTCTGTAGATTTTGTAAAAGGCGTGACAGCCGTCGTCGGCCCGAACGGCAGCGGAAAAAGCAACATCACCGACGCGATCCGCTGGGTGCTCGGTGAACAGTCAGCCAAATCGCTCAGGGGCGGCAAAATGGAAGATATCATTTTTGCCGGCAGCGACTCGCGGAAAAAGCTGAACCTTGCCGAAGTGACGCTGACGCTTGACAATGACGACCGCTTTTTGCCGATCGATTTTCACGAAGTCAGTGTGACGAGAAGAGTTTACAGATCGGGGGAAAGCGAATTTCTCATCAACAACCAGCCGTGCCGCCTGAAAGACATCATCGATCTTTTTATGGATTCAGGGCTTGGAAAAGAAGCATTTTCCATCATCAGCCAAGGCAAAGTCGAAGAGATTTTAAGCAGCAAGGCTGAAGAGCGGAGAAGCATTTTTGAAGAAGCGGCCGGCGTCTTAAAATACAAAACGAGAAAGAAAAAAGCCGAAAACAAGCTGTTTGAAACCCAGGACAATCTGAACCGGGTCGAAGACATTCTCCACGAGCTCGAAGGACAGGTGGAGCCGCTGAAAGTGCAGGCATCGATCGCCAAAGACTACCTTGAAAAAAAGGCTGAGCTTGAAAAAATCGAAATCGCGTTAACGGCGCATGATATCGAAGAGCTTCACGGAAAATGGGAAGCCCTTCAGCAAAAAGTCGAAAAGGCGAAAGACGAAGAAATGTCCTCTTCTGCGGCCATCCAGGCCAAAGAAGCCAAAATCGAAGAGGCAAGAGACAAAATTCAAGCGCTCGATGAATCGGTCGATGAGCTTCAGCAAGTGCTGCTTTTGACAAGCGAGGAACTGGAGAAGCTTGAAGGCCGGAAAGAAGTGCTGAAGGAACGCAAAAAAAACGCGACGCAAAACAGAGCCCAGCTTGAAGAAGCGATCGTCCAGCGCAGTGAAAAAGAGCGTAGCCTGAAAGAGAAAATCGCCGCGCAGAAGCTTGTGTTTGAAAAGCTCGAGGCCGAAGCAAAAGAGCTTGCCCGCCAGGTGAAAGAAAAAAATCAGGCTCTCTCCGGATACAGCGAAAATGTAGAAGAAGAAATCGAACAGCTGAAAAGCGATTACTTCGAGCTCTTGAACGAACAGGCATCCGTCCGAAACGAGCTTCAATTTCTTGAAGACCAAATGTCCCAATCTGCGGCACAGCAAAAACGGCTCGCCCAAAACAATGAAAAATATTTAAGCGAGCGGAAGGAAATTGCCGACCGAAAGATGAAAACCGAACAAGAATTCAGCCTTGTGGACGAGCGTCTTCACAGCCAGATTCAAGCATTCAGGGACGCACAAAAAAGCTATGAACAGAAAAAAAGCCAGTACGAGAAAAAGGAATCCGCCCTTTACCAGGCTTATCAATACGTTCAGCAGGCGCGCTCTAAAAAGGAAATGCTTGAAGCGATGCAGGAGGACTTCTCAGGGTTTTATCAAGGCGTCAAAGAAGTATTAAAGGCCAAGAGCGAGCTTCCGGGAATTCGCGGCGCAATTGCAGAGCTGTTAAAGACGGACGAGCGGTATGAAACAGCGATCGAAATCGCGCTCGGCGCAACAGCCCAGCATGTTGTCACAGAAGATGAAGACGCCGCCAGACGGGCGATTCAATATTTGAAAAAGCATTCGTTCGGAAGGGCGACCTTTCTCCCGCTTTCCGTCATCAAAGAGCGCCGCATCCAGTCGAGAGACATCGAGACGGCGAAAGAAAACCCGTCGTTCATCGGCATCGCCAGCGAGCTTGTTTCATTTGATCCGGCCTACCGGACCGTCGTGCAAAACCTGCTCGGCACCGTGCTGATCACCGAACATTTAAAAGGAGCCAACGACCTTGCCAAGCGGCTCGGCCACAGATACCGGATCGTCACCCTTGAAGGGGATGTCGTCAATCCGGGCGGTTCAATGACGGGAGGAGCTGTTAAGAAAAAAAGCAGCTCACTTCTGGGGCGCAACAGGGAACTGGAAGCCCAGACAAAACGCCTCGCCGAGATGGAAGAGAAAACCGAATTGCTCGAAAAAGAAGTGAAAGCCCTGAAGCAGACGATTCAGGAGCTTGATGCCAAACTTCAGTCACTCCGCGAGGATGGGGAACGCTTAAGAACCGAGCAGCAGGAAATCAAAGGGCGTCTGTACGAACTCGAAATCGCCGAGAAAAACGTCAACAGCCATTTGGAGCTCTACGACCAGGAAAAATCGGCACTGCTCGAAGAGAACGAAGACAAGAAGCGGCGTAAAAAAGAGCTTGAAGAAAAGCTCACATCGATCGCCGGCGAGCTGAAGCGCCTTGATTCCGAAATCGAAGCCATGACGGAGCGGAAACAGACGCAGAGCTCGACGAAAGAAGCGCTGCAAAGCGAGCTGACCGATTTGAAAGTCGTGCTGGCGAAAACCGAACAGTCGTGTGCAAACGAACGGGAAAAGCTCGCAAGGCTTGAAGAAGAGGATGCCGAGAATGCGGAAGCGCTCAAGGTCGCCGAAGAGGATCTTTCTTTCTTGACGACAGAGATGTCCTCCAATTCTTCCGGTGAGGAAAAACTTGAAGAAGCTGCGAAAAAGAAGCTGAACGACAAAAATAAAACCGCAGAGCTTATCGCATCAAGAAGAGAGCAGCGGATGAAACTGCAAAAAGGCCTTGAAACCGAAGAACTGGAACTGAAAGAAATGAAGCGCCAGTATAAGCAGATGGCCGGTCTCTTAAAAGACGAGGAAGTCAAGCTCGGCCGCATGGAAGTCGAGCTCGACAACCTGCTCTCTTTCCTGAGAGAAGAGTACGGTCTTTCATTTGAAGGGGCAAGGGAAAAATATCCTTTGGAGCTTTCCCCTGAAGAAGCGAGGAAGCGCGTCAAGCTGATCAAGCTTGCGATCGAAGAACTGGGAACGGTGAACCTGGGCAGCATAGAGGAATTCGAAAGGGTCAATGAACGCTACCTCTTCCTCTCGGAGCAGAAAGACGACCTGCTCGAAGCAAAAAATACGCTCTTTAAGGTTATCGAGGAAATGGATGAGGAAATGACGAAGCGTTTTGCGGAAACATTTGCGCAGATCAGTTCCCATTTCGAAGACGTCTTCCGGGCGCTGTTCGGCGGAGGAAGAGCCGAGCTCAAGCTGACAGATCCGAATGACCTGCTTCAATCGGGCGTCGATATTATCGCTCAGCCTCCGGGCAAAAAACTGCAGAACCTGAGCCTACTTTCCGGCGGGGAACGGGCCTTGACGGCGATCGCGCTCCTGTTTTCGATCCTCAAAGTCAGACCGGTTCCGTTTTGCGTGCTGGATGAAGTCGAGGCGGCGCTTGACGAAGCGAACGTGTTCCGCTTTGCCCAATACTTGAAAAAATACAGCCATGAAACCCAGTTTATCGTCATCACCCACCGGAAAGGAACCATGGAAGAAGCCGATGTCCTTTACGGCGTGACGATGCAGGAATCAGGCGTTTCCAAGCTGGTCTCAGTCAAGCTTGAAGAAACAAAAGAATTAGTTCAATAAAGCGAGGTTACAGGACATGAGCTTTTTTAAAAAACTGAAAGAAAAAATCACACAGCAGACCGATTCGGTCTCAGGCAAATTTAAAGAGGGCCTGGCGAAAACGAGAAATACGTTTCAGGAGCGGGTCAATGAGCTTGTCTCCCGCTACCGGAAAGTGGACGAGGATTTTTTTGAAGAGCTTGAAGAGGTTCTGATCAGCGCTGATGTCGGCGTTGCAACGGTGATGGAGCTGATTGACGAACTGAAGAGCGAGGTCAAACGAAGAAATATTCAGGACCCGAAAGAGGTTCAGTCCGTCATTTCTGAAAAGCTCGTCGAAATCTATGAAGGCGGGGAGCAGGAAGCATCAGAGCTCCGCGTCGAAGACGGCCGCTTAAACATCATTTTATTCGTCGGCGTCAACGGCGTCGGCAAAACGACGACGATCGGCAAGCTCGCCCATCAATTCATCAAAGAAGGCAAAAATGTCGTCCTTGCTGCCGGAGATACATTCAGGGCCGGAGCGATCGACCAGCTTGAAGTGTGGGGAGAGCGCGTCGGCGCGCATGTCGTCAAACAGGCGGAAGGCTCAGATCCTGCGGCCGTTATCTATGACGCCGTTCAAGCCGCGAAAGCGCGCGGCGCCGATGTTCTGCTTTGCGACACGGCGGGCCGCCTGCAAAATAAAGTGAACTTAATGAAAGAACTCGAAAAGGTAAAGCGCGTGATTCAGCGCGAAGTGCCTGATGCACCTCATGAAGTGCTGCTCGTACTGGATGCGACGACAGGGCAGAATGCGATGACACAGGCGCGTGAATTTTCCAAAGCGACTGATGTCTCAGGCATCGTGCTGACGAAGCTCGACGGAACGGCAAAAGGCGGCATCGTCCTCGCCATCCGCCACGAGCTGCAGATTCCGGTCAAGTTTGTCGGACTGGGAGAAAAAATGGATGACCTGCAGCCGTTTGAAGCAGAATCATATGTATACGGCCTGTTTTCCGATCTGATCGAGAAAGAAGAGTAGGGCGCGGAAAACCCCTTCGCCGGGGTTTTCTTTTTCTCCGTCATGTATGACAAGATAAAAACTTGACAGATCAAATATTTCAGCGTAAACTAGTGTATCGTAAAGGGATTTGACTTAACAAAGGGGAGAGTCTCATGACGCTTGAAAAAACAACGAGAATGAATTACTTATTCGATTTCTATCAGTCGTTGTTGACATCAAAACAAAAAAGCTACATGTCGCTTTACTACTTAGACGATTTCTCCCTTGGCGAAATAGCTGAAGAATATCATGTCTCAAGGCAGGCGGTCTATGACAATATCAAACGGACGGAAGCCATGCTTGAGCAATATGAAGAAAAGCTACTTTTGTTTAAAAAATTTCAAGAGCGCAAAAAGATTTTTGAAGAGCTGAGAAAGCTGACTGACGGTCAGCCCGAGGCGGAGTCCCTGATCGATGCGCTTGAGAAATTAGATTAGGAGGCGGCACTTAATATGGCATTCGAAGGATTAGCCGACCGACTGCAACAAACGATCTCAAAAATCCGCGGAAAAGGAAAAGTAACGGAGCAAGACGTCAAAGACATGATGCGCGAAGTCCGTTTAGCGCTCCTTGAAGCGGACGTCAATTTTAAAGTCGTGAAAGATTTTGTGAAAAAGGTAAGCGAACGAGCTGTCGGACAAGACGTTATGAAAAGCCTGACGCCCGGACAACAGGTCATTAAAGTGGTAAAAGAAGAGCTGACGGAGCTGATGGGCGGCGAGGAAAGCAAGATTGCCACTGCAAAGCGTCCGCCGACCGTCATCATGATGGTCGGTCTGCAAGGGGCCGGTAAAACGACGTCGACCGGAAAGCTTGCCAACCTGCTTCGCAAAAAACATAACCGCAGTCCGCTGCTCGTGGCAGCAGACATTTATCGGCCGGCGGCGATCAAACAGCTGGAAACGCTCGGCAAGCAGCTCGATATGCCGGTATTTTCACTGGGTGACAAGGTCAGTCCGGTGGAGATTACCAAGCAGGCCATCGAAAAGGCGAAAGAAGATCATCACGACTACGTTCTCATCGATACGGCGGGACGCCTTCACATTGATGAAGAACTGATGGATGAGCTTGAGCAGGTAAAAGAAACAGCTCAGCCGGAAGAGATTTTCCTTGTCGTTGACTCCATGACGGGTCAAGACGCGGTCAATGTTGCCAAAAGCTTCAACGAACAGCTCGGTGTGACGGGTGTCATTCTGACGAAGCTTGACGGTGATACACGAGGCGGGGCGGCTTTGTCAATCCGCGCCGTGACAAACACGCCGATCAAATTCGCCGGAATGGGCGAAAAGCTTGATGCGCTGGAGCCGTTTCATCCCGAACGGATGGCTTCGCGGATTCTCGGAATGGGCGATGTGCTCACCCTTATCGAGAAAGCCCAGGCCAACGTAGACGAAGAAAAGGCGAAAGAACTCGAGCAAAAAATGAAAAACATGAGCTTTACGCTCGACGACTTTTTGGAACAGCTCGGACAGGTCCGCAATATGGGGCCGCTTGAAGACCTGATTCAAATGATGCCCGGCGCAGGCAAAATGAAAGGCTTAAAAAACGTGAAGGTTGATGAAAAACAGCTCATCCATATCGAAGCCATCATCAAGTCGATGACCGGGAAGGAAAAAGAGCAGCCTGAGATCATCAATGCAAGCAGGCGCAAGCGGATTGCAAAAGGAAGCGGGACATCCGTCCAGGAAGTCAACCGTCTTTTAAAGCAATTTGAAGAAATGAAAAAAATGATGAAACAGATGACAAACATGACAAAAGGCAAGAAAAAAGGGTTTAAACTGCCCTTCATGTAAACCTGTTTTCAGATGATAAAAACGTTGTTAAGAAAAAACACTTTACAAACACTTTTATCATTGTTAATATACTATCTTGTTGAAATATTTTCGGAGGTGCTAGTAAAATGGCAGTAAAAATTCGTTTAAAACGTATGGGAGCTAAAAAATCTCCTTTCTATCGTATTGTTGTAGCAGATTCTCGTTCACCGCGTGACGGCCGTTTCATCGAAACAGTCGGAACTTACAACCCGGTTGCAAAACCAGCGGAAGTCAAAATCGACGAAGAGCTTGCGCTTAAATGGCTTCAAACGGGAGCTAAACCGTCTGACACGGTTCGCAACCTGTTCTCTAAAGAAGGCATTATGGAAAAATTCCACAACGCTAAACAAAGCAAATAATGAGTGATCTGCACTTGGAAGAGCTGATTGTATCACTGGTCAAACCGCTTGTGGATCACCCGGATGATGTTCAGGTTTTCAAAGAGGAAAATCCAGAGCGGACGATGTTCCGCCTGTCTGTCAACAGAGAGGATACCGGCAAGATCATCGGCAAAAAAGGGCGCACTGCAAGAGCGATACGCTCTGTCGTATTTGCGGCAGGCGCACAGTCTTCTAAGAGAGTTCAACTTGAGATCGCAGACTAAGGGGAGAGGGTGAAAACCTCCCCCTTTTTTAACATGAAAGAAAAATAGAAACAGATGAACGATTCCGATTGTCAGCTTATGCCAGGCTGCCGGATTTCAGGGAAAGGAAAAATCACGGGACAGTAGGTGATGATGCCATGCAAATTATCCAACGTGTTACCGTCATGCAGGTTTTGACTGAAAACAGCAAAAAAAAGCTGCTGGCTTCTTTTGAAGAAAGAAAGGAAATTCTTGAGCGCGAATGCAACCAGCTCTATTTCCAGCTCAGGAAACACGAAAAGGAACACCACAATCCGGCAGCGACTGAGTCATTTAAAAAAGAAATTGAAAAACGCCAGGACAAGATCAAAATGATCGTTTTTCAAATCAATCAAATCCACACACTGCCGCTTGGCAGCGAAGTAAAGGAAAAAGAAATCGACGCTTTAATGGACATTGAAGTCGGGGATAATTGGCATGATATGACGGCGGGGAAAACAATCGTGATTAAAGACGGGATCGTCATTGAAATTCGTCCGAGGTGAAGAAATGCTGAAACAATGGTTTAATGTAGGGAAAATTGTTAATACTCATGGGGTAAAAGGCGAAGTTCGCGTCATTTCAAGAACCGATTTTCCTGAGGAACGGTACAAGCCCGGAAACACGCTCTACTTGTTCCTGGAAGGAAAAGATGAGCCTGTCCAGGTGACCGTCAGCGCCCACAGGCTTCACAAACAGTTCCACCTTTTGCAGTTTAAAGAGGTTGAAACGCTCACCGAAGCCGAAAAATTAAAAAATGCCTTGATTAAAGTTCCCGAAGACCAATTAAGCCAGTTGGCGGAAGACGAATACTACTTTCACGAAATCATCGGCAGCGATGTTTTCTCGGAAGACGGGGATTTAATCGGCAAGGTCAAAGAGATTTTAACGCCGGGTGCCAACGATGTCTGGGTCGTGGCCAGACCGGGAAAGAAAGACGCGTTCATCCCTTATATTGACGCCGTTGTCAAAGAGATTAATGTGGCGGATAAAACGATCAAGATTCATATCATGGAAGGGTTACTTGACGAATGAAAATCGATTTTTTAACGCTTTTTCCGGAAATGTTTGAAGGCGTGCTCGGCTCGTCGATCGTGCAAAAAGCCCAGGACAAGGACGCTGTCCGTTTTCGCGTGGTGAACTTTCGGGCCTTTTCCGACAATAAGCACCAAACCGTTGACGATTATCCATACGGCGGCGGAGCCGGAATGGTGCTGAAACCGCAGCCCGTCTTTGACGCGGTCGAAAAGCTGACGGCTGAAGCCGAAGGGTCTCCGAGAATCATCCTCGTCTGCCCCCAGGGGGAACGCTATACCCAACAGAAGGCGGAAGAACTGGCGCAGGAAGAACATTTAATGTTCATTTGCGGGCATTATGAAGGGTATGATGAACGGATCAGGGAGCACCTGTCTACAGACGAGATTTCGATCGGAGATTTCGTTTTGACAGGGGGAGAGCTGCCGGCGATGATGATCGCAGACAGTGTTGTGCGGCTTTTGCCGGGCGTGCTCGGCAAGGAAGAATCGCACCTTGAAGACTCTTTCAGCACAGGACTTCTTGAACACCCCCATTACACGAGGCCGGCAGATTATAAAGGCCTGAAGGTGCCGGACGTTCTGACATCCGGGAACCATGCGAAAATCAAAGAATGGCGGCGGAAGGAGTCTCTCAGGCGCACTTTTTTAAGGCGTCCCGACCTTCTGGAAAACTATCCTTTATCTGAAGAAGAGCGAAAATGGATTTCTGAATGGAAAAACCGGTAGATTCTATTGCACCCGGGAAAAAGGTGTGGTATGATACTACTTGTGACTTGAACGGGAACGCTCGTTTAAGTTTGAAAACGATGTTCCGCTGTGCCGCTTAACTCGCGCAAGAGCATCTGTTGGAAGGAGTTGAAGACGATGCAAAAATTGATTGAAGATATCACAAAAGAACAATTGCGCACTGATTTGCCTGCGTTCCGTCCTGGTGATACTTTACGTGTACACGTTAAAGTTATCGAGGGTAACCGTGAGCGTATCCAGGTTTTTGAAGGTGTCGTGATTAAGCGTCGTGGTGGCGGAATCAGCGAAACTTTCACAGTTCGTAAGATTTCTTACGGTGTCGGAGTTGAGCGTACATTCCCATTGCACACACCGAAAATCGCGAAAATCGAAGTTGTCCGTCATGGTAAAGTACGCCGTGCGAAACTTTATTACCTGCGCGAACTTCGTGGAAAAGCGGCTCGTATTAAAGAAATCAGACGATAATGATAACGAACGAAAAGAGCTTGTTAACCATAACAAGCTCTTTTTTTGTCAAACAAGTATAAATGCACCGCACCATTAAAAGAATAGCAATAACAGAAAGTAGGTGTCAGACAAATGGTGATCCAATGGTTCCCCGGGCACATGGCCAAAGCGAGGCGGGAAGTAACGGAGAAACTCAAGCTGATCGACATTGTATACGAACTGGTCGACGCCAGAATTCCGATGTCTTCAAGAAACCCGATGATCGAAGAGATTTTAAAGAACAAGCCGAGAATCATGCTGCTCAACAAGGCGGATAAAGCGGACTCCTCCGTGACAAAGGCTTGGAAGCAGCACTTTGAAAAAGACGGAATTCCTTCCCTCGCCATCAACTCGGTCAACGGACAGGGGCTCAATCAAATTCTTCCCGCATCAAAAGAGCTGCTGAAAGAAAAGTTTGATAAAATGAAAGCAAAAGGTGTAAAGCCGCGCGCGATCAGAGCATTGATCGTCGGCATACCAAACGTCGGCAAATCGACCTTAATCAACCGGCTTGCGAAAAAAAACATCGCCAAAACGGGCGACAGACCCGGGATCACAACGGCGCAGCAGTGGGTGAAGGTCGGAAAAGAGCTCGAGCTTCTCGATACACCGGGGATTTTATGGCCGAAATTTGAGGACGAGCTTGTCGGGCTGAGGCTTGCGGCAACAGGCGCAATTAAAGATTCGATTATCAACTTGCAGGATGTCGCCGTCTACGGTTTGCGCTTTTTGGAAGAGAATTACCCTGAGCGCTTAAAAAAGCGCTATGACCTGGAGGAGATTCCTGAAGAGATTGCAGCGCTTTTTGATGAGATCGGAAAAAAACGCGGCTGTCTCATGGCCGGAGGCGAGATCAATTACGACAAGACGACAGAAGTCATCATCCGCGATATCCGCACCGAAAAGTTCGGTCCGCTTTCTTTTGAAAAGCCGGAGGATATGTAAAAAGGCGCGCTTTTAAAAGAGCGGGCCTTTATTTTTGCAGGAGATGCGCCGATAAGAACATTAGGGGAGAAGAGAAAGTGAAAACATTAACCGTCAAAGAAATTAAAGAACATCTTCAATCGGTGAGTGATGAAAAAGACCCTTTTATAGAGCAGTGCAAAAATGATGAGAGGAAAAGCGTCCAAGCGCTCGTCGACGCCTGGCTGAAGAAAAATGAAAGGCTTTCGGCCATGCGGGAAGAGTGGCAGGTGATGACGTCTTTTGAACGGTCGCTGAGAGCGCGGGGCTATCAATATATCGCCGGAATCGACGAGGCGGGCAGAGGGCCTCTCGCAGGACCGGTTGTTGCCGCCGCTGTCATCCTCAAAGAAGACTGTGAAATATTAGGGCTGACAGATTCGAAAAAACTGTCAAAGCAAAAAAGAGAAGACTATTATTCATACATAATGGAAGAAGCCGCAGCAGTCGGCGTCGGGATCGCGGACGCCCATGAGATCGATGAGCTGAATATTTATGAAGCCTCGAAAGCGGCGATGCTGAAAGCGGTCCAAGCGCTGGACGTCGCACCGGATTATCTTCTGATTGACGCCATGTCGCTTGCAGTCGATACAGAGCAGTCATCGATCATTAAAGGGGATGCCAAAAGCGCCTCGATAGCGGCAGGCGCATGCATCGCAAAAGTGACGAGGGACAGGCTGATGGATGAATACGCTGAAAAGTATCCTCTCTACGGGTTTGAAAAGCATAAAGGCTACGGAACAAAGGAGCATCTGAATGCCCTTGCCAAATACGGCCCGTCGCCGATACACCGAAGATCGTTCGCCCCTGTTAAAGCACATGAATAACGTTCCGGAGGAAGAATGACTTTGATGATGCTGAACGATGTACATAACAGCTTAAGAAAACAATTTGAACAAGCGGATTCTCTCCAGCGGATCAGCGGAACGGAGACGGATCAGAAAAGGCTGATGCTCGGCAAAGTGCTCCGCTTTATCAGCGAGCAGTTCGCCGAAATACAAATCGGCAATACGAAATGGCAGGGGAAGCTAGAGGCACCCCTGAAAGCGGGCGCTCATTACTGGTTTTCGTATGAAAAGAAGCCGGATGAAGCGACAGGCCGCCTTCAGGTCGTTGAAGCGTTTGATAAAAACCCGAAGACAGTGCAGGATGCCGCCTTTAAGCTGTTGAACGGGCTTTCTCTGAGGCGGACGAAGGAAGCTGTCTTTCTGGTCGGAGCGTTGCTGAAGGAGCAGCAGCCGATCAGGGAAAACGATTTAAGAGCGGCCATCAAGTGGCTTGAAAATCTGCCGAAGTCTGATGCCCAGAAAGGCGCCGATGCCGTCATGTTCGCTCTTAAACGCGAACTTCCCGTCCATCCCGGCGTGCTCGATTCGATTTTGGCCGTCAAAAACCCCGTTCCGCTCAACGAACAGATTGCCAAAACGTTCGAGATGATCACGAACGCCACTCAGCCATCCGCAGGCATGGAAAAGCTGAAACAGGCGCTTTTGCCTGTTTTACAAGCGGAGACCGAGGTGCATGCCGAAAGGTTGATTCAAAAGCTTGCGGAACACGTCAGACCGCTGGAAAAAGGAGAACTGCAGGCTGTTCAGTCATTAAAGCCGCAGGTTCAGTCAGAAGGCGGAAAACCTCTGCAAAAAGCAGACGCTGGCGGCGCTCTAGAACAAGAAGCAAAAGCAGTTCAGCAGAAACCGCAAATCGCAGAAATCGCGGCAGCTAAAGACCTGTTCGCTAAATTGGCGGCACAAGCCGAAACGAACGGGACGCAGATTGGAAGAGAAGCGGCGGGCGTCATCAGAGCGCTTGAATCGCGAGGATCTTCCGGACAAGCTCCGGCCATTCTGGAAGGATTCACGCCAAAAGAGACGGAACTATTGCAGCATATCATGAAAGAAACAGCACCTGCATTGACGAATAAAGCCGATGTATTATCCGTTCTCCTCAAGATCAAAGACGTTTTAGGCGTCAGAGATGAACTCTCATTGTTGAAAGCGATGGAAAACGGCGCCGTTCTCAAAGAGCAGGGCCTTCAATCTTTAAAGCTTGTGCTGAATGAAATGAGGCATGCTTCAGATCTTCCGGCTCCTGTAAAACAGGAAGCGGACCAGATCTTTCACCGTTTAAACGGACAGCTGTTTTTGCAGAATGATCAGCCTGCCCAAAGCCAGCTTTTTCTGTCGTACCCTCTGTTTTCAAAGAACGGCGTCCAGGATTTGACCGTTTTCTTAAAAGGGCAGAAAAAAGACGACGGAAAAATCGACCCTTCCCAGTGCCGCCTCATGTTTTACCTTCAGCTGGAGGCCTTGGAAGAGACGGTGATCGATTGTTTGATCCAGCAAAACGTCATGACGGTTACGATTGAAACTGGGTTCGATTTGGAGCCTTTGATTGAACCGCTGGTCCCGGCTTTAAAGGAAAACCTGAAAGAACTGGGCTACAGCTTGTCAGGCGTCACAGCAAAAAAACGGGAAAACATGAAGCTTGCTCCTTTTTTGGACGCCCGTTTTGAACAAATTACAGAGAGCGCAGTGGATGTGAAAATATGAAGGAAGAATCTGTTCCATTAAGAAGAGCTGTTGCGCTTCACTACGATGAAATGAAAGATAAGGCGCCGAAGGTGGTTGCCAAAGGATCGGGATACACGGCGGAGAAGATCATTGAAGAGGCGCAAAAAGCCGGTGTACCGATTCAGGAGGATGCGACGCTTGTCGAATTAATGCGCCACTTGGAACTTGACGACCACATTCCTGAAGCGCTTTACGAAATCGTTGCCGAGATCTTTTCATTCGTCTATACGCTTGATGAAAAAATGAAAAAGAGGGAATGACTTTTGAAAAAAAGCCGTTTCCTCTATTAATTTTATATTTTTAATAAAATAAAAGTGTGAATGTTTAGAAGGATTTTACGATTTCTCATCGAAACCTAGACAATCGATCTATGATTATATAAAATGAAAGCGCAGTCTATTTTTATTTTTGCTACATAAGTTAGGAGGATGGGAAATGAATATCCATGAGTACCAAGGGAAAGAAGTACTCAGAAAATACGGAGTGGCTGTTCCGGAAGGTAAAGTGGCATTTACAGCAGATGAAGCGGTCAAAGCAGCGGAAGCGCTGTCCAGCTCGGTTTATGTCGTGAAAGCTCAAATTCACGCCGGCGGACGCGGTAAAGCTGGCGGGGTTAAAATTGCAAAATCAAAAGAAGAAGTCAAAGCCTATGCGGAAGAATTGTTGGGGAAGACGCTTGTCACTCACCAGACGGGTCCCGACGGCCAACAAATAAAACGCTTACTTATTGAAGAAGGCTGCGATATCAAAAAAGAATACTATGTCGGTCTGGTTCTCGACAGGGCGACTTCACGCATCGTGCTGATGGCTTCTGAAGAAGGCGGCACGGAAATTGAAGAAGTCGCTGAAAAAACACCGGAAAAAATCGTCAAAGAAGTGATCGATCCGGCTGTCGGACTGCAGAGTTATCAGGCGAGAAAAATCGCCTTCACCATCAATATCCCGAAAGAGCTTGTCGGCCAAGCCGTTAAGTTTATGATGGGACTGTACAAGGCGTTTACTGAAAAAGACTGTTCCATTGCTGAAATCAATCCGCTCGTCGTCACAGGGGACGGAAAAGTCATGGCCCTTGACGCCAAGCTGAACTTTGACAGCAATGCGCTATACAGACAAAAAGACATCTTGGAGTACAGAGATCTCGATGAAGAAGATCCGAAGGAAATCGAAGCCTCCAAGTATGATTTAAGCTATATCTCGCTCGATGGAAACATCGGCTGCATGGTCAACGGAGCGGGGCTTGCGATGTCGACCATGGACATTATTAAGCACTACGGAGGGGAACCGGCCAACTTCCTTGACGTTGGAGGCGGCGCGACAGCTGAAAAGGTAACGGAAGCGTTCAAGATCATTTTGTCTGATCAAAATGTCAAAGGGATCTTTGTCAATATTTTCGGCGGCATCATGAAATGCGACGTCATTGCAGAAGGCGTTGTTGAAGCGACGAAACAGGTCGGTCTGACATTGCCGCTTGTCGTTCGCCTTGAAGGCACCAATGTCGACCTCGGCAAGAAGATCCTAGATGATTCAGGACTCAATATTACGTCTGCGGAATCAATGGCTGACGGCGCGCAGAAAATCGTATCCTTAGTGAAGTAAGAAAGGCAGGGGACCAAAATGAGTGTATTTATTAATAAAGACACAAAAGTCATTGTTCAGGGGATAACGGGTTCAACCGCTTTGTTTCACACAAAGCAGATGCTTGAATACGGAACGAAAATTGTCGGCGGAGTCACACCGGGCAAAGGCGGAACAGAGGTCGAAGGGGTGCCTGTGTTCAACACGGTCGAAGAGGCTGTAAAGCAGACCGGGGCAAATGCGTCTGTCATTTACGTTCCTGCGGCTTTTGCGGCCGATGCGATTATGGAAGCGACAGATGCTGCGCTTGATCTTGTCATCTGTATTACTGAGCACATTCCGGTGCTGGATATGGTAAAAGTGAAAAGGTATATGGAAGGCAAGAAAACAAGGCTTATCGGTCCGAACTGTCCGGGAGTCATTACGCCTGAGGAATGCAAAATCGGGATCATGCCCGGATATATCCATAAAAAAGGCCATGTCGGCGTTGTGTCGCGTTCAGGAACCCTTACATATGAAGCGGTTCATCAGCTTTCCGAAGCAGGAGTCGGCCAGTCGACTGCAGTGGGCATCGGCGGAGACCCTGTCAACGGCACAAACTTCATCGATGTGCTGAAGGCTTTTAATGAAGATCCTGATACACATGCGGTGATCATGATCGGCGAAATCGGCGGAACAGCTGAAGAAGAAGCGGCTGAATGGGTGAAAGCCAACATGACCAAACCTGTCGTCGGTTTCATCGGAGGAAAAACAGCGCCTCCGGGCAAGCGCATGGGGCATGCAGGCGCCATCATTTCCGGAGGAAAAGGCACCGCGGACGAAAAGATCAAAACGATGAATGCCTGCGGAATCGAAGTGGCTGAAACGCCTTCTGTCATGGGAGAAACATTGATTAAAGTGCTGA
This sequence comes from Bacillus haynesii, assembly GCF_001969855.1. GTDB lineage: Bacteria > Bacillota > Bacilli > Bacillales > Bacillaceae > Bacillus > Bacillus haynesii. The sequence continues at coordinate 128,566 of NZ_MRBL01000005.1, read as the reverse complement.
AGGAAAAAGGCCTTTACGAAACGTGTAAAACACACTGATTTTAACATGAGCGGGAATAGTCCGATTGGTCTATTCCTGCTTTTTCATAACTGGTTATATCGTTTAGTACTTTCAGATTGTCTTGTTTTAAAAATTTTTGGAGGTTTTTGAATGAACGACATCAGCGAGCTTTTGATATTGCTCCGCCTTCGCGGCACACTCTCCCCTTCTCTGCTGACCAAGTGGTGGAAGCAAGACCCTTCCTTGTCTCTTACGGGCGAAAAAAACCATCTTTTAACGAAGCTTTCATTAAAAAGATCAGACTTGTGCTCCATACGAAAACTGGCCGAACAAGAACTGTCTAACGTGAAACGGCTGATCCGTTCTTACGAGGCGGACGGTGTCCGCATGACCGCCATATCTTCCCCCGATTATCCAGCCAGCCTGAAAACCATTCATGACCCGCCTCCCGTCCTTTTTTTAAAAGGAAACGAAAAACTTCTCCATGACCAAAGACTGATTGGAATCGTCGGTACCCGCAGCCCGTCATTATACGGAAAAAGAGCAGCGGTCCACCTTGTCAGGGAGCTTTGCAAAAAAAGCTGGACGGTCGTCAGCGGCCTTGCAAAAGGAATTGACGGTCTTGCCCATCAGGAGAGCATCCGTTCAAAGGGAAGGACAATCGGCGTCATCGCGGGCGGATTCAACAGCATATATCCCCGTGAACACCGCCAGCTCGCCGGTCAAATGGCCGAAAGCCACCTGCTGGTATCAGAGCACCCTCCCCACATTAAACCTCAAAAATGGCACTTTCCGATGCGAAATCGGCTGATCAGCGGATTAACGGAAGGAATCGTTGTCGTTCAGGGAAAGGAAAAGAGCGGATCGCTCATCACCGCATATCAAGCCCTTGAGCAGGGGCGGGAGGTGTTCGCCGTGCCGGGTCCGATCTTTGACGCCAACTCTATCGGTCCTTCGAGGCTGATCCAGGAAGGGGCGAAACTCGTATTGAATATTGAAGATATTTTGAGCGAACTTCCGCCTTCACACGCTTAATATACGGAGCCTGTTTAGAATTATCGTTTGACAAACCGTATTGTAATATTTAATAATAGTGAGGATTTCAAGTTTAAACGCTTTAATCGGCGTTCAACATATAGAAGGATTAAATCAGACACTTTTCGTAAAAATAATGACTATATAAACGACGATTATGCTGAATACAATAAAAAGGCTAAATTGAAAAGAGAGAGAACACCTCTTGAGGGGGATAATGTTATGTCCGAATACTTAGTCATCGTGGAATCGCCTGCAAAGGCAAAAACGATTGAGCGATACTTAGGAAAAAAATATAAAGTGAAAGCTTCGATGGGGCACGTCAGAGACTTGCCGAAAAGCCAGATGGGCGTTGACATCGAGCAGAACTTTGAACCAAAATACATTACGATCCGCGGGAAAGGCCCCGTGTTGAAAGAATTAAAAACGGCCGCCAAAAAGGCAAAAAAAGTCTATCTCGCAGCCGACCCCGACAGGGAAGGGGAAGCGATCGCGTGGCACTTGGCACACAGCCTTGATTTGGATCTGAACTCCGACTGCCGCGTCGTATTTAATGAAATTACAAAAGATGCGATTAAAGATTCATTTAAGCATCCGCGCATGATCAATATGGATCTTGTCGACGCCCAGCAGGCGAGAAGAATTCTGGACCGCCTTGTGGGGTACAAAATCAGTCCGATATTATGGAAAAAAGTAAAAAAAGGCTTGAGTGCCGGACGTGTCCAATCTGTTGCGCTCCGCCTTATCATTGACCGGGAAAAAGAAATCAACGATTTTAAACCGGAAGAATATTGGACCATTGAAGGGTCTTTTCTCAAAGGTAAAGAAACGTTTGAAGCGAGCTTCTTCGGAATCAACGGCGAAAAGCACCAGCTGAAAAGCGAAGATGATGTGAAGCAAATCCTCTCCCGGATCAAAGGGAACAAATTTGAGGTCAAAAAGGTAACGAAAAAAGAACGGAAGCGGAATCCTGCGCTCCCGTTTACGACGTCGACGCTTCAGCAGGAAGCGGCGCGCAAATTAAATTTCCGGGCAAAGAAAACGATGATGATCGCCCAGCAGCTTTATGAAGGAATCGATCTCGGCAAAGAAGGAACGGTCGGGTTAATCACTTATATGAGAACGGATTCAACCCGTATCTCGAATACAGCTCAAGAAGAAGCGGCATCATTCATCGGCGAACAGTACGGAAAAGAATTTTTGGGGAGCAAGCGAAAGCCTGCCAAAAAGAATGAAAACGCCCAGGATGCCCACGAAGCGATCAGGCCGACCTCGGTGCTCAGAAAGCCTTCCGATCTGAAGGCCGTATTGGGAAGAGACCAGCTTCGGCTATACAAGCTGATCTGGGAGCGCTTTGTCGCAAGCCAAATGGCTCCGGCGACACTGGATACGATGAGCGTCGACCTTGAAAACAACGGCTTGACATTTCGTGCAAACGGCAGTAAAGTCAAGTTTTCAGGCTTCATGAAAGTGTACGTTGAAGGCAAAGACGATCAGATGGAAGAGAAGAATAAGATGCTACCAGCTCTCGCTGAAGGCGATACCGTTCTTTCAAAAGATATCGAGCCCGAACAGCACTTCACACAGCCGCCTCCGCGCTATACGGAAGCAAGGCTGGTCAAAACGCTTGAAGAGCTCGGAATCGGCCGGCCGTCCACATACGCACCGACGCTTGACACAATTCAAAAGCGCGGGTATGTTGCCCTTGATAACAAACGCTTTACCCCGACTGAGCTCGGTCAAATCGTGCTTGAATTGATCATGGAGTTTTTCCCTGAGATCATTAACGTTGAGTTCACCGCCAAAATGGAGAAAGAGCTCGATGACGTTGAAGACGGGAACATTCAATGGGTGCAGATCATCGATTCCTTTTATAAGGACTTTGCAAAGCGCGTTGAAAAAGCGGAAGCCGAGATGCAGGAAGTCGAAATCGAACCTGAGTATGCCGGGGTCGATTGTGAAGAATGCGGGCATCCGATGGTCTATAAAATGGGCCGCTACGGCAAATTTATGGCCTGCTCCAATTTTCCGGACTGCCGCAACACCAAGCCGATTGTAAAAGAGATCGGCGTCAAATGCCCTTCATGCAAAACCGGCAACATCGTCGAGCGCAAATCGAAAAAACGCCGCATTTTTTACGGCTGTGACCGCTATCCTGAATGCGAATTCGTATCATGGGATAAACCGCTTGAACGGAAATGTCCGAAATGCGAGGACATGCTTGTGGAGAAAAAGCTCAAAAAAGGCGTTCAAGTGCAGTGCGTGAATTGCGATTATAAGGAAGAACAACAAAAGTAGCGGTGAGCAGGGCTTTGCTCACCTTCTTTGTTGTGTTAAAAGAATAAGTCAACTCATAAATTAGGAGATGTGAATATGAATCAAACAGTAAATGTCATCGGTGCAGGACTTGCCGGAAGCGAAGCGGCATGGCAGCTTGCCAAACGCGGTATCAATGTCCGTTTATACGAAATGAGGCCTGTCAAGCAAACGCCGGCACACCATACAGATAAATTTGCAGAACTTGTTTGCAGCAACTCGCTTCGGGCGAATTCATTAACGAATGCTGTCGGTGTATTAAAGGAAGAAATGCGGGTTCTTGACTCGGCCATCATCGCTGCTGCTGACAAATGTTCTGTTCCTGCCGGCGGTGCACTTGCCGTAGACAGGCATGAATTTGCCGCAAACGTTACCGAAAAAGTAAAGAATCATCCGAATGTGACCGTGCTTAATGAAGAAGTCACAGAAATACCGGAAGGGCCGACAATTATTGCGACAGGACCGCTGACATCAGAAGCGCTTTCCGCAAAGCTCCGGGAGCTGACAGGCGAAGACTATCTGTACTTTTATGATGCCGCTGCGCCGATTGTTGAGAAAGACAGCCTTGACATGGATAAAGTCTATTTGAAATCCCGCTATGACAAAGGGGAGGCAGCGTATTTGAACTGTCCGATGACAGAAGAAGAGTTTGACAGGTTTTATGACGCCCTCGTGTCTGCGGAAACCGTTCCATTGAAAGAATTTGAAAAGGAAATCTTCTTTGAAGGCTGTATGCCGATTGAAGTCATGGCAAAACGCGGCAAAAAGACCATGCTGTTCGGCCCGATGAAGCCTGTCGGACTTGAAGATCCCAAAACAGGAAAGCGCCCATACGCCGTTGTGCAGCTGCGCCAAGATGATGCAGCCGGCACGCTTTACAATATCGTCGGTTTTCAGACCCACCTCAAATGGGGCGACCAAAAGGAAGTGCTTCGCCTCATTCCGGGACTGGAACAGGCTGAAATCGTCCGCTACGGCGTCATGCACAGAAATACGTTCATCAACTCGCCGAGTCTTTTAAAAGCAACCTACCAGTTTCAAAAACGTGACGATCTGTTTTTCGCCGGTCAAATGACAGGTGTTGAAGGGTATGTTGAATCAGCGGCTTCAGGTCTTGTGGCCGGTATAAATGCGGCTCGGCTCATCCAGGGAAAAGAACCGGTCGCTTTTTCAAATGAAACAGCGATCGGCAGCATGGCCCATTACATCACGGAAACAAACAAGAAAAACTTCCAGCCGATGAATGCAAACTTCGGCCTGTTCAAAGAATTGGGTGTTAAAATTAAAAACAAGCAGGAACGAAATGAACAGTATGCTTCGCGCGCATTGGAGACAATTCGAAATATTTCGAAAACGCTATAGTTATTCATTGCCAGATGAACTTGTTATGTGATAACATTTAAAAGCCCTTTTCGAAGAGGTGTAATGATGGCAAATGTTAAGAATTTTTTAACTTTATTCATTGAATATTTACAAATAGAAAAGAATTATTCAAAATATACAATTGTGGGTTACATTTCTTCCATTGAAGACTTTGAACGCTTTTTACAAGTTCAGGGCATAAAAGGTTTTGAAGACGTGACTTATCCGGATGTGAGGATTTTCTTGACGGAAGCGCATGAAAAAGGGCTCACTCGCAGGACGATCAGCAAGAAAATTTCGGCTCTGCGAAGCTTCTATAAATTTTTATTAAGGGAAAAGATGGTAAAAGAAAACCCGTTTCTGCTTGTCAGTCTTCCGAAACAGGATAAGCGGATTCCGAAGTTTTTATATGAAAAGGAACTTGAAGAACTGTTTGAGGTTTCAGACTTGAGTACACCGCTCGGCCAAAGAAATCAGGCGCTCCTGGAACTTCTTTACGCGACAGGCATGCGGGTAAGCGAACTTTGCAGCCTGAAGGAATCTGATTTGGATCTGTTTTTAGATACGGTTTTGGTGCACGGGAAAGGCAGGAAGCAAAGGTATATTCCATTTGGTTCATTCGCCCGGGAGGCTTTGGATCTGTATTTGCAAAATGGAAGACGCATCCTTCTGTTAAAAGCGAAAGAGCCCTGCCCTTTTATTTTTTTGAATCAAAGGGGCGGGCCCTTAACCCCGAGGGGGGTTCGTTACATTTTGGGAGAACTGGTCAAGAAGACTTCGGGTACATTACATATACATCCGCATATGCTCCGCCATACTTTTGCCACCCATTTGTTAAATGAGGGTGCGGATCTCAGGAGCGTTCAGGAACTGCTTGGGCATTCAAATCTCTCTTCAACCCAGGTGTATACGCATGTATCTAAAGATATGCTCAGAAAGACATATATGTCTCATCACCCTCGGGCACATAAAGGGAAATAAAGGAGGTTCTTTTATGTCATCTTTTCACGCAACGACGATATTTGCCGTCCAGCACAACGGAAAAAGCGCGATGGCGGGAGACGGCCAGGTTACGTTCGGTCAGGCTGTCGTCATGAAGCATACTGCTAGAAAGGTAAGAAAGCTCTTCAACGGGAAAGTCATTGCCGGCTTTGCCGGTTCTGTTGCGGACGCTTTCACGCTCTTTGAAATGTTTGAAGCGAAGCTTGAAGAGTACAACGGCAATTTGCAGCGGGCGGCAGTCGAGCTTGCAAAAGAGTGGCGAAGCGACAAAGTCCTCAGAAAGCTTGAGGCGATGCTGATCGTCATGAATGCTGACAGCATGCTGCTCGTTTCCGGAACAGGCGAAGTGATTGAACCTGACGACGGCATTTTGGCGATCGGCTCAGGTGGAAACTACGCCTTGGCAGCCGGAAGGGCGCTGAAACGTCATGCAGGCGGTCAGCTTGACGCGAAAGCGATTGCGAGGGCCTCACTTGAAACCGCGGGCGAAATCTGTGTGTATACGAACGATCAAATCATTGTAGAAGAACTTGAATAGAAAGGATTTGAGGCATATGGAAAAAAAGCCGCTGACTCCTAGGCAGATCGTCGAAAGACTTGACCAATACATCGTCGGCCAGCTTGATGCGAAAAAAGCGGTCGCCGTGGCATTGAGGAACCGCTACAGAAGAAGTCTTCTTGATGAAAAACTGCGCGAAGAAATCGTTCCGAAAAACATATTGATGATGGGCCCGACAGGTGTGGGAAAAACCGAGATTGCAAGACGAATCGCGAAGCTCGTCGGCGCTCCGTTCGTCAAAATCGAAGCGACGAAGTTCACAGAAGTCGGTTATGTGGGCCGAGATGTTGAATCGATGGTCAGGGATCTTGTCGAAACGTCAATCCGCCTGGTTAAAGAGGAAAAAATGAACGAAGTGAAAGGCATCGCCGAAGAGAACGCAAATAAACGCCTCGTCCGCCTGCTTGTACCGGGAAGAAAAAAACAGACGGGTGCGAAAAATCCTTTTGAAATGCTGTTTGGCGGAAATCAGGATCAAGACACCAATGAAGCGGAAAAGCATGAAGACACGGATATTGAAAACAACCGGAAGCGGATTGCACATCAGCTTGCTCTCGGTGAGCTTGAAGACCATTATGTCACCGTTGAGGTGGAGGAGCAGCAGCCGTCCATGTTTGATATGCTCCAAGGCTCGGGTATGGAACAGATGGGCATGAACATGCAGGATGCGCTCAGCAGCCTGATGCCGAAAAAGAAAAAACGCCGCAAGCTTACGGTCAGGGAAGCGCGAAAAGTGCTGACAAATGAAGAAGCGGCAAAGCTCATCGATATGGACGAAGCTGCCCAGGAAGCTGTCCTGAGAGCCGAACAGTCTGGAATCATCTTTATCGATGAGATCGATAAAATTGCCAAAAAGAGCGGTGCTTCTTCTTCGGCGGACGTCTCAAGAGAGGGCGTGCAGCGCGATATTCTTCCGATTGTAGAAGGCTCTACCGTCATGACGAAGTACGGTGCGGTCAAAACGGATCACGTGCTGTTCATTGCTGCAGGTGCATTCCACATGGCGAAGCCTTCAGATCTCATTCCGGAGCTGCAGGGACGCTTTCCGATCCGTGTTGAGCTTCAAAAGCTGAGCATCGATGACTTTGTGAAAATCTTAACTGAGCCTGACAACGCTCTTCTAAAGCAGTATAAGGCTTTATTGAAGACGGAAGGTATATCTCTTGAATTTTCTGACGATGCTATTCGTAAGATTGCAGAAGTGGCTTATCATGTGAACCAGGACACAGACAATATCGGGGCGAGAAGGCTTCACACCATTTTGGAACGTCTTTTGGAAGAACTGTCATTCGAGGCTCCGGATGTGATGATGGAGGAAGTTGTCATCACGCCTCAATATGTTGAAGAAAAGCTTGGTTCGATCGCTAAGAATAAGGATTTAAGCCAGTTTATTTTATAAACAATTAAATAAGAGTAATTTAGGAGGATCAATTTATTATGGCTTTATTACAAAAAACAAGAAAGATTAATGCAATGCTGCAAAATGCGGCAGGGAAGCCGGTTAATTTTAAAGAAATGGCCGAAACGCTTCGCGATGTGATTGATTCGAACATTTTCGTCGTCAGCCGCAGAGGAAAGCTTCTCGGTTTCTCGATCAACCAGCAGATCGAAAATGACCGGATGAAAAAAATGCTTGAAGAGCGCCAGTTTCCTGAAGACTATACAAAAAGTCTTTTCAACATTCCGGAGACTTCATCTAACCTTGACATTAACAGCGAATACACGGCTTTCCCTGTGGAAAACCGCGATTTGTTCCAAGCGGGTCTGACCACAGTCGTTCCGATCATCGGAGGAGGCGAAAGACTCGGCACCTTGATTCTGTCCCGCCTTCAGGAGAAATTCGAGGATGACGATCTGATCCTTGCTGAATATGGCGCCACGGTCGTAGGAATGGAAATTCTCAGAGAGAAAGCTGAAGAGATTGAAGAGGAAGCGCGCAGCAAAGCGGTCGTTCAAATGGCGATCAGTTCATTATCTTACAGCGAGCTTGAAGCAATTGAACATATTTTTGAAGAGCTTGACGGAAATGAAGGCCTGCTTGTCGCAAGTAAAATTGCAGACCGCGTCGGCATCACCCGCTCGGTCATTGTCAATGCGCTGCGCAAACTTGAAAGCGCCGGTGTCATTGAATCAAGGTCATTAGGGATGAAAGGCACATACATTAAAGTGCTGAACAACAAATTTTTGATGGAATTAGAAAAACTAAAGTCTCATTAAAAGACGAAAGCCGCAGAACGGCATGTTCTGCGGCTTTTTTTATTTCATGTTTTAAACTATATTATCGTAATTTTTTCATAGCGAAAACAAATAGATTGCGGTGCTAAATCAATGCGTTACTTGAATAAAAGATATACTAACATAATGTTTCGGAACTTTAATACACGTAACATTACATAGTTCTTATAATCTAGGTCAAAAGTACTATTCATAAAATAGATATTTCTTACGATTTTTTTTTGCTTCCAGATCATAGACTTTAAGCCTATTATTCCTTACAATAGGCTTATGGTTTTTACAATTCTCGACAAGATTTTAAGACAGATGGAAAAAGATTGGAGGTATTTGGCGATGGATATATTTTCAGGAACAATACATAGACTAGAGGGAGCCTTGAATCAAGCGAACATTAAGCAAAAAGTCATAACGAATAATCTGGCTAATGTAGATACACCGAACTACAAGGCGAAAAAAGTATCCTTCAAAAATGTGCTGAATGAGGAGTCCTCCCGGATTAATGCTATAAAAACAGACTATAGACACATTGACTTCAAAGGGAATGAGTCAAATTATTCAGTTGTGTCGAGAGAGAATACGACTTATCAAGAAAACGGGAACAACGTGGACGTTGATCGGGAAATGAGTGAAATGGCGAAAAATCAAATCCAGTATCAAGCGCTGGTTGAAAGAGTAAGCGGTAAATTCAACTCACTAAGAACCGCGATTACAGGAGGTAAATAATGGGGGTATTCAATAGCATCAACATTTCAGCTTCAGCGTTGACTGCACAGAGAGTCAGAATGGATACCGTTTCTTCCAACCTGGCAAACGTGGATACGACAAGAGCGAAGCTGGTCGACGGACAGTGGCAGCCGTATCGAAGAAAGCTTGTATCGACGGCTCCGAAAGGCGAATCCTTCTCATCCGTTCTCCAATCATCGATGAATGCATCGGCGAGAGTCGGAGAAGGGGTAAAGGTGACCAAGATCAGCGAAGACAAAACACCGTTTAAACTCGTTTATGATCCGACGCATCCCGACGCAAACGAAGATGGATACGTGCAGATGCCAAATGTCGATCCGCTAAAAGAGATGGTCGATTTAATGAGCAGCACAAGGTCATATGAAGCGAATGTCACAGCAATGAACGCGACAAAAGGAATGCTGATGAAAGCATTAGAAATCGGAAAGTAGGGTGATGACACGAATGGTTAATGGAATCTCTCCGTTTGGAGTTCAATCCGTGCAGGCGGGAACGAATGCAACCAATCAGATCGCGAACAAGCAGGACGGTTCAGAGAACCAAGTCAGCTTTGCCAACGTGCTGAAAGATTCTATCAATGCTTTGAATCAATCTCAAAATGAATCTGATAAACTGACAAACGCGCTTGCTCTCGGTCAGGATGTCAACCTTGATGAAGTGATGGTTGCAGCCCAGAAGGCAAACATTACATTGACGGCTGCGACGGAATTCCGCAACAAAGCGGTTGAAGCTTATCAGGAAATCATGAGAATGCAAATGTAAGAAAGGAGTCTGAAAGCGAAGAGAATTAGTGTAACTACCGGGGGAGTAAGATGAATCGTACTTTATTGCAAATTAAAACGAAAATAACTGATTTTTGGAAAAACAGATCAAAGCTGCAGAAGATTTTGCTGATCGGCATTGTCGCTCTGGCAGTGATCATGTCAATTGTCATTGGAATTGTTGCTTCGTCAAATAAAATGGTGCCGCTCTATAAGGATTTAACAGCTGAAGAAACCGGTCAAATCAAACAGGTACTCGATGAAAAAGGTATTCCATCTGAAGTAACGACTGACGGTTCAGTCATCAAAGTTCCGGAAGAAACAGTCGATGGGCTGAAAGTCGACCTTGCGGCAGAGGGTCTTCCGAAAAGCGGAAGCATCGATTATTCGTTCTTTGGCGAAAATGCCGGTTTCGGCATGACGGACAACGAATTTGACGTTTTGAAAGTGAAAGCAACGCAAACCGAGCTTTCCAACCTCATCAAAGGAATAGACGGGATTAAAGATTCGAAGGTCATGATTAACCTGCCGAAGGAATCCGTCTTTGTCGGAGAGGAAAAGCCGGAAGCATCCGCTTCGATTGTTCTTCAGGTGAAGCCCGGCCACACGCTTGATCAAAATGAAATCAACGGCCTTTATCATCTCGTATCGAAAAGCGTGCCGAACCTTGACCCGAAAAACATCGTGATCATGGATCAAAACTCCACATATTACGATCAAACAGGAAAAGAATCCGGTTCTTACGCTGACAGCTATTCTAACCAGAGGGAAGTCAAAGCCCAGATCGAAAAGGACCTGCAAAGACAAATTCAAACCATGCTCGGCACGATGATGGGACAGGATAAAGTGGTTGTATCCGTCACATCTGACATCGATTTCACAAAAGAAAACAGGACCGAAGACCTGGTTGAACCTGTCGACAAAGAAAATATGGAAGGAATCACGGTCAGCGCAGAGCGCGTCAGTGAAACGTATTCCGGACAGGGAGCACAAGCGGGAGGTGTCAACGGAACAGGTGAAAACGATGTAACGAACTATGCGGAAACAGAAGGCGGAACAGACAACGGAGACTATGAGAAAAGCGAAGAACGGATCAACAATGAAGTCAACAGGATCCATAAAGAAATCGCTGAGAGCCCGTACAAAATCAGAGATCTGGGCGTCCAGGTCATGGTTGAACCGCCTGATGCAAACAACCCGCAGTCACTGCCTGCTGAAAGGGAGGACGATATTAAAAAAATCCTCTCAACCATTGTGAAAACATCGATCGACAAGAACTATGAAGAAGAGCCTCTGACAGATGAGGATGTTGAAAATAAAATCGTTGTTTCTGTCCAATCGTTCGACGGCAAGCAGACAATCGATGAAGGAACGGAAACAGGCGGCATACCGATGTGGGTTTACATCGCAGGCGGAGCAGTGCTTGTTGCTGTAATCGGCCTCATCATCTGGCTTGTCAGAAGACGTAAAAATAGAGATGACGAATACGAGGAAGAATGGTATGAGACGCCTCAGGAACCGATTCGGGTTGCTGATGTGAACAATGAAAAAGAAACGGAAGAAACTGTCAGACGAAAACAGCTTGAAAAAATGGCGAAAGATAAGCCTGAAGAATTCGCCAAATTGCTGCGCAGCTGGCTGACTGAGGATTAGGAGGAGTATTGAAATGGCAAAAATGAAACAAGACAGGCTTACAGGCAAACAAAAAGCGGCCATTCTCATGATATCCTTAGGGCTTGATGTGTCAGCTTCCGTTTACAAGCATTTAACAGATGAAGAAATCGAAAGGCTGACGCTTGAAATATCAAATGTCAGAGCTGTATCACCAGAGAAAAAAGATGAAATTATTCAAGAATTTCATGAAACGGCTGTTGCTCAAGAATATATATCACAAGGTGGCATCCACTACGCCAAGCAGGTGCTTGACAAAGCGCTCGGCGAAGACAAAGCCGCCAGCATTATCAACAGGCTGACATCGTCTCTTCAAGTCAGACCGTTCGATTTTGCCAGAAAAGCGGATCCCGAGCAGATTCTGAACTTTATCCAGCATGAGCATCCGCAGACGATCGCATTGATTCTGTCTTATCTCGATCCCGTGCAATCCGGTCAGATATTGTCAGAGCTGAATCAGGATGTGCAGGCAGAGGTTGCAAGACGGATCGCTGTCATGGACAGGACGTCACCGGAAATCATCAATGAAGTCGAACAGATTCTGGAGCAAAAGCTATCCTCCACATTCACTCAGGACTACACGCAGACCGGCGGCATTGAAGCCGTTGTCGAAGTGTTGAACGGAGTTGACAGAGGTACGGAGAAAACGATCCTTGACGCCCTTGAAATTCAGGATCCTGAGCTTGCCGACGAGATTAAAAAGCGGATGTTCGTCTTTGAAGATATCGTTACGCTCGATAACCGCGCCATTCAAAGGGTTATCCGCGATGTGGAAAACGACGATCTGCTTCTCTCTCTCAAAGTGGCCAGCGAAGAGGTCAAAGACATCGTCTTCAGCAACATGTCGCAGCGTATGGCTGAAACATTTAAAGAAGAAATGGAATTCATGGGCCCTGTGCGTCTGCGTGATGTAGAAGAAGCGCAATCCAGAATCGTAAGCGTCATCCGAAGACTTGAAGAAGCAGGTGAGATCGTAATCGCCAGAGGCGGAGGAGATGATATCATTGTCTAACATTATTAAACAGCGATTATCATCAATACCGCCAAAAGAAAGGCGGACGATTTCATTAAAGGAAGTCAAACTTCCCGAAACAGAAACCGAACTTGATACCGGACAGGATCCGGAATTCCTCCTCGATCATGCCAGACAAGAAGCCGGGAAAATATACAAAAAAGCCAGCGCTGAACTCGAACAGGTCAGACGGCAAATCGAAGAGGAAAGGTTAAGCTGGGAAACAGAACGCGAAGCGCTGATAGACCAGGCGAAACAAGAAGGCTTTCAAGCGGGGTTTGAACAGGGAAAGGCTGAGGCCCGAAGCGCTTATCAATCCTCTTTGGATGAAGCCAATGCCATCGTCAGAGCGGCGAGGCATGACTATGAAGAAAAGATCGAACAATCTTCCGAAGAAATTGTCGAACTTGCCGTGTCGCTGGCTAAAAAAGTTTGGAATCAAAAAGCTGACGACAAAGAAGCTTTTACAGCCCTCGTCAAACAGGTGCTGTCCGAAATGAAGGAGTTCGATGACCTTGCCGTCTATGTGGATCCGGAGTATTACACGGAGATTCAAAGCCACAAAAACGAACTTGAGCAGCTTCTCCAATATGGCGCCCATCTCGCGATATACGCCGATGAAAAAGCGCCGAAAGGAACGTGCTATGTTGAAACGGCTTTCGGAAGAATCGATGCAGGCATCGACACTCAATTACAGCAGCTGAAACAAAAGCTGCTCAGCCTGCTTGAAACGGCAGGTGAAGTCCGTTGATGCTCAAGCAGCTCCTTGAATGTATAGAAACCGCAGACTCCTACAAACGATACGGAAAAGTCAAACAGGCGGTCGGCCTGATGATTGAATCGAAAGGACCTGAATGCTCAATCGGCGATGTCTGCAAAATCTATACAAAAGGTGACGGGCCAAAGGCCATCAAAGCTGAAGTTGTCGGTTTCAAAGACCAAAACATTCTTCTGATGCCATATTTGGAAGCGGCCAATATTGCACCCGGCAGTATTGTCGAAGCGACGGGCGAATCGCTCAGAGTCAAAGTCGGCTCCGGATTGATCGGGCAAGTTGTCGATGCCTTCGGCAATCCGCTCGACGACAGCGCGCTCCCGAAAGGTCTGGCTCAAGTTTCGACAGACCAGGCGCCGCCTAATCCGATGAAAAGGCCGCCGATCAGAGAAAAAATGGCGGTCGGGGTCAGATCGATCGACAGTCTGCTGACCGTCGGAAAAGGACAGCGTGTCGGGATATTCGCCGGAAGCGGCGTCGGAAAAAGCACGCTTATGGGAATGATTGCGAGAGAGACGGCCGCAGACTTGAATGTCATCGCTCTTGTCGGAGAGCGGGGCAGGGAAGTCAGGGAGTTCATAGAGAAAGATCTCGGCGAAGAAGGGCTGAAGCGCACGATCGTTGTAGTGGCTACATCTGACCAGCCGGCATTGATGCGGCTGAAAGCAGCCTATACAGCAACTGCGATTGCCGAGTACTTTCGCGACAAAGGACAAAACGTCATGTTCATGATGGACTCGGTGACAAGGGTTGCCATGGCTCAGAGGGAAATCGGCCTGGCGACGGGCGAACCGCCGACGACGAAAGGTTATACACCCTCGGTGTTCGCTATTTTACCTAAGCTCTTAGAACGAACAGGAACGACGGAAAACGGGTCAATCACTGCTTTCTATACGGTTCTTGTCGACGGCGATGATATGAATGAACCGATCGCCGATACTGTAAGGGGAATCTTGGACGGTCATATCGTTCTTGACCGGAGTCTTGCGAATAAAGGCCAGTTTCCGGCAGTCAACATTTTAAAAAGCATCAGCAGGGTGATGTCGAACATCGCCGAGAAAGACCATATAAGAGCAGCGAACCGGTTCAGGGAAATGCTGTCAACCTATCAAAACTCTGAGGACCTGATCAACATAGGAGCCTATAAAAAAGGGTCCTCCAGAGAAATTGATGAGGCCATCCAATTCCATCCTAAGCTGATCAGCTTCCTCAAGCAGGAAGTGGATGAAGCGGCATCGCTGGAAGAGAGCATTTCCTTATTAAAGAGTCTGACAGGAAGAGAGGATTAAGAATGGCTTATTCATTTAAATTTCAAAAGCTCCTTGAGCTTAAAGAAAATGAAAAAGACCAATCATTCGCTGAATATCAGCACTCAGTTTCCGAATTCGAAAAAGTCGCGGAAAAGCTGTATGAAAGCATGAGCCAAAAAGAAACGCTGGAAAAAAACAAGGAAATCAAGATGCAGACGGGGATGAGCGTTCAGGAAATGCGGCATTATCAGCAATTTGTCACAAATCTTGAAACGACAATCTACCATTATCAAAAGCTCGTCATGATGAAGAGAAATGAAATGAATGAAAAACAGCACGATTTGACGGAAAAAAATATCGAGCTGAAAAAATTTGAAAAAATGAAAGAAAAGCAGTTTGAAATGTATTCGCTGCAAAACAAAGCAAATGAGTTAAAGGAAATGGATGATATCTCCATTGCTCAGTACATAACTCAAGGAAGCTAGGGGTAGAAAAACGATGACCGAAGAAAAAAAAGCCGGTAAATTTCAGACATTTTTGTTTGTCATCGTCATTCCGCTGATCTTTTTAATCGTTGTAGCGTTCGTCGGCATGTGGCTTTTGGGCGTCAATTTCCAGGATGCAGCCTCCAAAATCCCCGTCGTAAAAGAGCTTGTGAAAAACGGCGAGGATCAGGACATAGATCACGCAGCAAAGCAGCAGGAGAACAAAGCTGAAAAGCTCCAAAAGACGATCGATGAACAAAAAAGCGAAATCGAAACGCTGACGAGTGACTTAAAAACGAGTGATCAAGAGATTAAAAGGCTGAAACAAAAAATCAGCTCGCTCGAAAAAACGGCAAAAGATGAAAAAGAGCAGGATGAAAAGAACGCAGAAGGTCAAGGAGACGGAAAAGTCGTCAAAATTTATGAAAGCATGCAAAGCAATAAAGCTGCAAAAATTTTAAGCGAATTAAAAGAAGAAGAGGCAATCAACATTTTAGATTCTTTAAGCAAAAAGAAAGTGACTGAGATCCTCTCAAAAATGTCTCCTGATAAAGCGGCTCTATTCACAGAAAAACTTGTGAAAAACGAGGCGAAAAACGAAAAGAAAAAAGAAGGGGGGGAATAGCTTGAGGCTTTTTGACGCAATCTCCTTTGATGCCAAGCCTGCGGTGGAAACCGCATCTGCAAAAACGAGCAGGACGCCACTGGGCGCACTCTTTCAGAATGTGCTCCAGAAGGAAAACAGCTCACTTTCCCCTTTTCAAAAGGGAGAAGAGCCTTCTCAGGATACGCCGTTAGAAGGGCTTTTGCATGAACTGAAGCAATGGCTTTCAAGTAATGAAGGCGGCTCTTTCAATGAAGACTGGCTGAATTCCCTCAAGCAGCTTGAAGAGCTGAATGCATCTCCGGATGAACTGGCATTGGCAGAACAGCTGTTGCAGCAAATAAAAGAGCTCCTTAAAAATGCCGACCTGCCTGGACAATCAGGCAAAACGGCTGATGCTATTGAAGCTTTGCCTGCCGACGACAGCGGGACAGAAGAGCCGAAACTGCCTGACCCGCAAATTCTCGGTCAGATTCAGCAGCTGCTCGCTGTGATCGTAAATGAAAATCAACCGTCACTAAAAACTTCGCAAATCGCAGAATTATTGAAACAGGCGCCGGAATTTCTCGCCGCTCTTCAGACAAAGGCGGGAACAGAAGGGCTGATTGATCAACTTAAACGCCAGTTTTTCACGAAAGATCCGAGCGAGTCGCAGCTTTTGTCCATGTCAAACGCTGAGCTGAAAAGCTTGAAAAGTTTAATGGAGCAGATGATGAACGCAAACGCTGAACCGGATCAAAAAGAGTGGAAAATGGCGGAAAGCGAACTGAAGGCAATGCTCATGAGTAAAAAAAACGATGTCTCTCTTTCTGAGAAGCCGTTGTCCTTTGTTTTGAACGGAAGGGAAATTCAAACTGAAGGAAAGCAAGGCCAAAAGGAACAGCCGATTCAATCCTCTGTACTGGCCAATCATCGGACAGGCGCAGTGCTGATCCAGGGTCTCCAGACCTTGGCGGCAGAGGAATCTTCCGCTCAGCCGAAAAGCTTTTCAGAACAAATTCTCAGCTCATGGAAACAGGCGAAGTATACGCCGTTCGGCAGATCGACAGGCAGTTTCACGATCCGTCTGAATCCTGAAAATCTTGGTTTTATCACGATCAAGCTCGTCAAACAGCACGGGATGTTTTCGAGCAAAATCATCGCATCGACCCAGTCGGCCAAAGAGCTGCTCGAACACAATCTCGCGCACCTTAAACAGGCGCTGCCCAACATGTCTGTGCAAATTGACCGCTTCGGTGTACCGCTTCAAAACAGCGATCAGACTTTCGGACAGCTGGCGGACGAACAGAAAAATCAGCATCAGCCGAAGCAAGATCAGCAAAAAGAGCAGGAAAATGAGGATTTTCAGGAGTTTCTGGATGAGCTTATCGAGACTCGATCACTGGACAGCGAGGAGGAGATCTAATGCCTGACACTTCAATTGATACAAGAACTGCCATAGGGACAACAAACACGAAATCGACGACATCCGATTTTTTATCCGAAGCAAAAAAAGCCGAAAAAGCAGGGAGCGGCTCCAATCTTGGCAAGGATGAATTTTTGAAACTGCTCATGAAACAACTGCAGTACCAAGACCCCTTAAATCCGATGGAAGACCGTGAATTCATTGCGCAAATGGCGACCTTTTCAAGCCTTGAGCAACTAACGAATCTGAACACAACGATGTCGGCGTTCGTCGGACTTCAGGACCCGATGACGATGTATGTCAGCTGGATCGGAAAAGAAGTTACCTATGAAGGCGAAGACAGCGAAGAAAAAACGGCGCTCGTCAAATCAGTTAAAAGCTCAGACGGACAGTATCTGCTTGTCCTTGACGATGGAACCGAAGTCAATCCGTGGAATGTGACGGCGGTAAGCCATTCTGATAAATAAAAACAGACAATTCAGGGAGGAATAATTATGTTACGTTCACTATACTCAGGAATCAGCGGCATGAAAAACTTTCAGACAAAGCTTGATGTCGTCGCAAACAACATCTCGAATATCAATACGGCAGGCTATAAGAAAAGCCGGGTTACGTTTAAAGATATTGTCAGTCAGCAGCTTTCCGGCGCGTCGTCGTCTACTGCAAATCGCGGCTCTGTCAACGGCCAGCAGGTCGGACTCGGTGCAACGATCGGATCGATCGATATCATTCACACAAACGCAGCGCCTTCAACAACCGGCCGCCAGCTTGATATGACCATTACAGGAGACGGCTACTTCCGCGTCGGATCTGGAGATGAAGTGTACTACACAAGGTCCGGTAACTTCTACCGATCTGATGAAGGTGACCTCGTCACTGTTGACGGGCTGTTCGTCTTAACGGCCAATAATGAAAGAATTAATATCCCGCAAGACGCGCAAAGCTTCAGCATCGCACCTGACGGAACCGTGTCTTATGTCGATCAAAACAACGAGAACCAGACCGCCGGCCAGATCTCGCTCGCGACATTCAACAACACATCCGGTTTAACAAAAACGGGGGACAACCTTTACCGCGAAACATTGAGTTCGGGAGATCCGCAAGTCGTTGTGCCTGGGGAAGACGGCTCAGGAAAGCTTCAAACGAGTGCGCTTGAAATGTCGAACGTCGACCTTTCAGAAGAATTTTCCGAAATGATTATCGCGCAGCGCGGCTTCCAGTCCAATGCGAAAATCATTACCACCTCTGATGAAATTCTTCAGGAACTCGTCAATCTGAAGCGATAGGAGGGAAGGAGGCGTCCTCGTGAAGGCGCCTCTTGATAACACATGATCAAAGTTACGCGATTAAACGGACAGCCCTTTATTCTGAATGCACTATTCATTGAGCAAATTGAATGTTTTCCGGATACGACAATTACGCTGTCCAACGGAAAAAAGTTTGTTGTCAAAGAAGATGAAGATACAGTTGTGGATACAATCGTGTCATTCTATCAAAAAATCCAAATACTTTCTTGTGACCAAAGAATTGAGGAATCTGAATGAATAAAAAACTTCTAGGAATTATGCTGACGATTATTCTGGCAATTGCTGTGTTGGGAACCGCTGCGTTCTTTGTCATCAATGGAAGCGCAAGTGAAAAAGATCAAAATGCTGAACCTTCGATCGATGAAGTGGTCGAATCTTCAGTTGAAGTCGCCGAAATCACGACAAACTTGAAATCAGACAATGTGGTTCGTTTGTCAATCAAGCTTGAAACCGATTCGAAAGAGGCGAAAGAAGAGCTTGAAAAGCGGGATTTCCAAATTAAAGATTCAGTCATCTCGCTTTTGGCGAACACGAACGCAGATGAGCTTGAAGGACAAAAAGGAAAAGAAAAATTTAAAGAACAGCTGAAAGAAAAGCTGAACAAGAACTACATGAAAGAGGGAAAAGTGAAAACTGTATACATTACCTCCTTTAATCTGCAGTAGGAACATAGATGACAGAACCATGGAGGTGAAAACAGATGGCAGGAGAAGTGCTCTCCCAAAATGAAATCGATGCACTGCTTTCAGCGATATCGACCGGTGAAATGGACGCCGACGAGCTGAAAAAAGAAGAGTCCGTTAAAAAAGTAAAAGTCTATGACTTTAAACGGGCGCTCCGCTTTTCAAAGGATCAAATCCGCAGCTTGACAAGGATTCATGATAACTTTGCAAGGCTGCTAACGACTTATTTCTCGGCTCAGCTGAGAACCTATATCCAGATCTCGGTCAGCTCGGTTGACCAGGTTCCGTATGAGGAATTCATCAGGTCCATTCCGAATATGACGATCCTTAATCTGTTTGAGGTTCGCCCTCTTGAAGGAAGAATCATGATGGAGATCAACCCGACCATCGCCTATACGATGATGGACCGGGTGATGGGCGGGATTGGCTCGAGCCACAACAAAATTGACAGCATGACGGAAATTGAGACGAAAATCATGTCCAATTTATTCGAAAGCTGCCTCACGAATTACAAAGATGCGTGGGAATCCATCACGGAAATCGAGCCGGAAATGTCCGATTTTGAAGTGAATCCGCAGTTTGTGCAAATGGTATCGCCGAATGAGACGGTCGTTGTCATTTCGCTGAACACGCAAATAGGAGACATCAGCGGGGTTATCAACCTGTGCATCCCGCACGTCGTCTTGGAACCGATCATTCCTAAGCTTTCCGTTCACTACTGGATGCAATCAGACAGAATTGAACCAAAACCGGAGGAAACAAAGTCGATAGAAAAGCGGATTATGACGGCGCAAATTCCAATTGTCGCAGAACTCGGATCATCGGAATTAACCATTGAAGAGTTTTTAAATTTAGAAATTGGAGATTGTATCACTTTGGACAAATCAGTAGCAGAACCTCTTACTGTTTTGGTCGGAGATAAACCGAAATTTCTAGCACAAGCCGGCCGAATGAATCGAAAGACTGCGATTCAAATTCTAGATCACGACATAAGAGGTGAAGAATATGGAGAATAACAATAGGTTATCACAGGATGAAATTGATGCGCTGCTTAAAGGCGGCGATGATACGGCTCAAGAGCAGCCGGAATCAGGGTTGTCCCTGATGGAAAAGGATACGATCGGGGAAATCGGAAACATTTCCTTTGGGAGCTCTGCAACAGCTTTGTCCACTTTATTGAATCAAAAAGTCGAAATTACAACGCCGACTGTTTCGGTGATTGAAAAAAGCCATTTAAATGATGAGTTCCCGCACCCGTATGTTTCAATCGGTGTGAGCTATACGGAAGGTTTTTCAGGAAACAATCTTCTCGTCATCAAGCAGGAAGATGCCGCGATCATTGCTGATTTGATGATGGGGGGAGACGGGACGAACGCAGATCCGTCGCTTGGCGAAATTCATCTAAGCGCCGTTCAAGAAGCGATGAACCAAATGATGGGTTCCGCAGCGACGTCGATGTCCACCGTCTTCAGCAAGAAGATTGATATTTCTCCGCCGGAAGTTGACCTTCTTGATGTAAATGAAGGGGAAGGGACAGAGCAAATTCCGAAAGAGGACCCGCTCGTCAAAGTATCTTTCAGACTAAAAGTCGGAGATCTGATCGATTCGCATATTATGCAGCTTTATCCGCTGACCTTTGCAAAAGACCTGATTGATGAATTAACAAATCAGGACGGCGGAGAAGAGCCTGTGCAGACTGAAGAGACACAGCCGCCCGTACAGGAAAAGCCGGCGCCTAGTCCGAGTCCGGCACCTGCTCAGACACAGAGACAGGAACCTGCGCCTAAACGGCAGGGGACGGCAAAAGTTTCAGAGCCTGTGCAGGTGGCACCGGCAGAGTTTCAATCCTTTGCCCCTCAGACTGAAGCGCAGCCGCACCTTCAAAACCTTGACATGCTCATGGATATTCCTTTGTCCGTCACAGTCGAACTGGGGAGGACAAACCGCAGCGTCAAAGAGGTGCTTGAACTGTCAACCGGCAGTATCATTGAGCTTGACAAACTCGCCGGTGAGCCTGTCGACATCCTGGTCAACCAGCGCGTCGTTGCCAAAGGCGAAGTCGTCGTCATAGACGAAAACTTCGGCGTCAGGGTGACAGACATTTTAAGTCAGGCGGAACGAATCAGCAAATTACGATAATAACAGATTGATTGGAGAGATTAATAATGGCTTACAAGATTTTAGTAGTTGATGATGCAGCATTTATGAGAATGATGATTAAAGACATTTTGGTGAAAAACGGCTTTGAAGTCGTCGCAGAAGCGCAAGACGGAGCACAGGCTGTTGAAAAATATAAAGAGCATTCACCTGATCTTGTCACAATGGATATCACGATGCCGGAAAAAGACGGAATCACGGCTCTTAAAGAAATCAAGGAAATCGATCCGCAGGCAAAAATCATCATGTGTTCGGCAATGGGCCAGCAATCGATGGTTATCGACGCCATCCAGGCGGGAGCGAAAGACTTTATCGTCAAACCGTTCCAGGCTGACCGCGTCATGGAAGCGATCAATAAAACGCTAAGCTAAAGGGTGTACAACTTGTTTAAGAAACCTCTTATTTTCATAGCCGGCCTTTGTCTATCTGCCTTTTTCGTTTTGCCGTATGCTCCGGCTCTCGCAGAGGAATCGGGGGACCAGACCGTTGATCATCTGTTTGAGCAAAAAGGTGCGGGCAAAGAGAAAGAAAAAGAAAAAGCAAAAGACAAAGACAAAACCGAGGAAAAAAGTTCTCTTAAGGAAGAGGCGGAGACCGAACCCCCGTCTCCTTCCGTTTCCATATTTGATTTTGTGAAAATGATCGGCGCGTTACTGTTTGTCATTTTTCTGATCTATGCTTTGGTCAAATTCATGAATAAACGCAACCGCCTGCTAAAACCCTTCCAGTATGTCGAAAACATCGGCGGGACTTCGCTCGGACAAAACAAGTCCGTACAGCTGATTAAAGTAGGGAACAGGGTGCTGGTCGTCGGTGTCGGCGAAAATATCCAGCTGCTGAAAGAGATCGATGATGAAAAGGAATATAAAGAAATTCTCACGCAGCATGAAGCTGCGATGAACAGCAAGATTGAATGGCAGAAATGGATGGATCAAGTCAAAGTTCCAGGCGTGCAAAAACAAAGCGGCACGGCATCTTTTTCCGAGTCGTTAAAAGCACAGCTCGCGGAACTGAAACAAAATCGCGCAGAAGGCAGAAAGAAAGGCCAAAATCAACATGAATGAGTTTATGGATTTATTTAATTCTAGCGATGCGGCAAATGTCAGCGCCAGCGTTCGGCTCTTGCTGCTTTTGACAGTATTTTCGATCGCTCCGGGGATCTTGATCCTGATGACGTGTTTCACAAGGGTTGTCATCGTATTGTCCTTTGTCCGGACATCGCTGGCAACACAGTCAATGCCCCCAAACCAGGTGCTGATCGGACTTGCACTGTTCCTGACATTTTTCATTATGGGGCCGACTTTTTCAGAGATTAATAAAGAAGCGCTGACGCCATTAATGAACAATAAAATCACCTTGGATGAAGCTTACACAAAAGCGGAAGCCCCGATCAAAACATTTATGAGCAAGCATACAAGACAGAAAGATCTGGCTTTATTTATGAATTACGCAAAGATGGAAACGCCTGAATCCATCGATGATATTCCGCTCTCAACAATGGTTCCCGCGTTTGTCATCTCAGAATTGAAAACCGCGTTTCAAATGGGATTTATGATATTTATACCGTTTCTGATTATCGATATGGTTGTGGCAAGTGTTTTGATGTCGATGGGGATGATGATGCTTCCGCCGGTCATGATTTCACTGCCGTTTAAGATTTTGCTGTTTGTGCTTGTAGATGGCTGGTATTTAATCGTTAAATCTTTGCTGCAAAGCTTTTAGAGTAGGTGCTAATACATGAATTCAGAATTTGTTATATCGATGGCTGAAAGGGCTGTATACGTTACATTGCTTATCAGCGGGCCGCTTTTGGCGCTCGCTCTTCTCGTCGGACTGATCGTCAGCGTTTTTCAGGCAACCACCCAAATACAGGAACAGACTCTTGCATTCATTCCTAAAATCGTCGCCGTTTTGGTCGGACTCGTCGTTTTCGGTCCATGGATGCTGTCGACGATTTTGTCATTCGCGACTGAGCTGTTCTCTAATTTAAACCGTTTTGCAGGGTAGTTTTAACATGTCAATAATCGAATCATTTCCAGCCTTTTTACTTGTGTTTGTCAGAATTACAGCATTCTATGTAACGGTGCCTCTATTTTCTTATCGGACAATTCCGGCCGTTCATAAAATAGGTTTTGCATTTTTTCTTGCGCTCGTCAGTTTTCAGGCGATTGAAAAGCCTCCTCAGCTTGATGTTGACGGAGTTTACATGATGTTAGCCATGAAGGAAGCGCTCATCGGGCTTCTGCTTGGGCTGATCGCCTACATGATGATCTCAGCCGTTCAAATCGCCGGATCATT
The DNA here is from genome assembly GCF_001969855.1 of Bacillus haynesii. Lineage (GTDB taxonomy): Bacteria > Bacillota > Bacilli > Bacillales > Bacillaceae > Bacillus > Bacillus haynesii. Next base: position 104,905 of record NZ_MRBL01000005.1, on the reverse strand, counting down.
CATTGATTTTCAAATGGGATTTGCGGTGGCGAATGTGATCGATCCTCAGACAGGGGCGCAAAGCCCGCTTGTCGGCCAGTTTTTATATACGATGGCGCTGCTTCTCATGCTGAGTCTGAATGCGCATCATCTCCTGCTTGACGGGATTTATTACAGCTATCAATACATTCCGGTCGACAAGATGGCGCTGTCGTTTGGAAGCGAAGGGTTTGCCGAGTTTATTGCAAAAAGCTTTAACACGATGTTTATTACAGCATTTCAATTGTCTGCGCCTGTTGTGGCTTGTTTGTTTTTAGTCGATCTGGCATTGGGGATTGTGGCGAGAACGGTGCCGCAGCTCAACGTGTTTGTCGTCGGTCTTCCTTTGAAAATCGCGATCACCTTTATCATGCTCATCATCTGCATGGCCGTTATGTTCAGCATGATGCAGCACGTCTTCGAATTTGCCATTCGGACAATGAGAGATCTATTAACTTTGCTTGGGGTGGCATGATGAAGCAGACGTTGGATTTGCAATTTTTCGCAGGTGAAAAAACGGAAAAAGCGACGCCGAAAAAACGGCGGGAAAGCAGAAAAAAAGGTCAGGTTGCCAAAAGTGCAGATGTCAATACAGCGGTCACACTTCTCATCGTGTTTTTATCCTTTTTATTCATCGGACCTTTTATGAGAGACCGCCTGCTCGCCCTGATCGAAAAGTATTACAAAGAGTTGATCACGATGAAGGTGTCAGTCGCCAATATTCCCGGCCTGTTTCAAAGTATTGTGCTTGAATCGGGCCTCATCATGGCACCGCTTTTGCTGACAGCCGTCGTCTCCGGGGTATTGAGCAACTATTTGCAAGTCGGGTTTTTATTTGCCCCTGAAGCGATCAAGCCTGATTTGAAAAAGCTTGACCCGCTTAAAGGATTCAAGCGGATTTACAGCATCAGGGCGATTGTTGAACTGCTTAAATCGATTTTAAAAATCGTGATTGTCGGCGGCGTGACATTCGCCGTTCTCTGGCTGAACTTCGACAAAATCCTCAGAATCCCGGCGCTGTCCGCGGGCGAGGCTTTGTCATATGTCGGCTGGCTCACCTTTTTAATGGGGGTTTCCGCTGCAGTCGCATTGATTTTTCTCGCGGTGCTCGATTACCTCTATCAAAAATTCGATTATGAGAAAAATATTCGAATGTCGAAACAGGACATCAAAGACGAATACAAAAAAACCGAAGGCGATCCTCTGATCAAGTCGAAGATCAAGCAGAAGCAAAAGGAAATGGCGATGCGCCGCATGATGCAGGAAGTGCCAAAAGCGGATGTCATCATCACGAACCCGACCCATTACGCCGTCGCACTGAAATATGACGAAAACAAAATGGATGCGCCGTTTATCCTCGCAAAAGGGGTCGATCTGATGGCTCTGAAAATCCGGCAGATCGCCAAAGAACACGATGTCATGACGGTCGAGAACAGACCTTTGGCGAGGGCGCTCTATGACCAGGTTGAGATCGACCAGGCCGTTCCGGAAGAATTCTTTAAGGCCGTTGCCGAAATCCTGGCCTATGTTTACAAAACAAAGCAAAAAATCTAGTGAATTTTTCAGTTTTAAAAGGAGAGAAACAGCATGTCTGCAAGAGATTTATCTATTTTATCCGGCGTTGTCCTCATCGTGGCAATGCTTATCATACCCTTTCCAACATGGATGTTGAGCATCTTAATTATCGTTAATATTTCTCTTGCGTTAATCGTGCTTCTCACCACAATGAACATGCAAGAACCGCTGCAATTTTCGATTTTTCCTTCTTTGCTGCTCCTCTTGACGCTGTTCCGTCTCGGGCTGAATGTATCGACGACGCGTTCGATTCTGTCCAACGGAGATGCGGGGAAAGTAGTCGAGACGTTCGGGTCTTTCGTTGTCGGCGGAAACGTTTTGGTCGGTCTCGTTGTCTTTATCATTTTGATCATTATCCAATTTATCGTCATAACGAAAGGGGCGGAACGGGTATCTGAAGTTGCTGCCAGGTTCACCCTCGACGCCATGCCGGGGAAACAGATGAGCATTGATGCCGATTTGAATGCCGGAATGGTGACCGAGCAGGAAGCGAAAGTGCGCCGCGAGAAGGTGGCGCGTGAAGCCGACTTCTACGGCGCGATGGATGGAGCGAGCAAATTCGTGAAAGGGGATGCGATCGCAGGGATCATCATCGTCCTTATCAACGTCCTTTTCGGAATTGTCATCGGCATGCTGCAAAAACAAATGAGCATTCAGGAAGCCGCTTCACACTTTACGCTCTTGTCTGTAGGTGACGGAATCGTATCTCAGCTGCCTGCGCTCTTGATATCAACGGCGACGGGTATCGTCGTGACAAGAGCAGCATCGGAGGGAAACCTCGGCCACGATATTACAGGCCAGCTGTTTGCCTATCCAAAGCTTTTGTATGTCACGGCGGGAACGATTTTCCTGCTCGGGATTTTCACGCCGATCGGTATTCTCCTGACAGGCCCTCTGGCTCTTCTTCTCGCCATCGGCGGCTATATGCTCTCCAAAGCCGGTGAAGAGAAGGAAAAAGTGGAGGATATCCTTGAGGAAGAAGCTGAAGTGGACGAATTAAAAAGCCCCGAAAGCGTTGTCCATCTGCTCGATATTGACCCGATTGAATTTGAATTCGGCTACGGATTGATTCCGCTTGCAGATGCAAATCAGGGCGGCGACCTATTGGACAGGATCGTCATGATCAGGCGCCAGCTCGCACTTGAACTCGGGCTCGTCATTCCGGTCGTCAGAATCAGGGATAACATCGCTCTTCAGCCGAACGAGTACAGGCTCAAAATTAAAGGAAACGAAGTCGCGAAAGGCGAGCTTCTCCTCGATCACTTTTTGGCGATGTCTCCGACAGGCGAAGACGATCAGATCGAAGGGATTGACACGATCGAACCATCCTTCGGCCTCCCGGCTAAATGGATACCTGAATCTCAGAAAGATCAGGCCGAAATGCTCGGATATACGGTTGTCGATCCGGCTTCAGTCGTGTCGACCCATATTACAGAGCAGGTGAAAAAACACGCCCATGAACTGATCGGCAGACAGGAAACGAAACAGCTGATCGACCACTTGAAAGAATCTTATCCTGTACTGGTCGAAGAGGTCTCGCCGAATCCGCTGTCTGTCGGTGATATTCAGAAAGTGCTGGCAAAACTTCTGAAAGAAAAAGTATCGATCAGGAACTTGGTGACAATCTTTGAAACGCTGGCCGACTACGGAAAGCTGACGACGGATTCAGATATGCTGACCGAGTACGTAAGACAGGCTCTTGCCAAGCAGATCACCGCCCAATATGCGAAGGAAAATGAGACGCTGAAAGTGGTGACTTGTTCGGGCCGCGTCGAAAAGGCCGTGGCCGAAGGAATTCAGCAGACTGAACACGGCAACTTTTTATCTCTTGAACCTGCGTTATCCGAAAATATCATTCAATCTGTAGCAAGAGAAATCGAACAGCTCTCATTAAGGCAGGAAGTGCCGATCCTTCTATGTTCGCCGCCTGTCAGAATGTATGTCAAACAGCTGCTTGAGCGCTATTTCCCTGATCTGCCGGTTCTTTCCTATAACGAATTGGAAGCCAATGTAGAAGTTCAAAGCATCGGAGTGGTGGATATTCCATGAAAATCAAAAAATTTGTAGCTGGTTCTATGCAGGAAGCCACAAAACAAATTATACAGGAGCTCGGAAATGACGCCGTAATCTTGAATTCTAAAAAGATTCAAACAAGAAAATTTCTCGGCTTTGTGAAAAAAAACGGGGTTGAAGTGATCGCGGTTGTCGACCAGGACTTTTCCGACGCAAGGAAGCCGGAGCGGCAAAAGCCCGTTGTCAGTGAACAAAGCCCTTCGCCTGTCCCGCAGCCGGACCACCTTGATTTGGCAAGCCAAGTGAAAGAGCTGAAAGAACTGCTGGAAATGCGGCAGCATGAGCAGCCTGTTGATGTGCTGCCTGAGCCGCTGAAAAAGGCGGACCAGCTCCTGGCAAAGCAAGGGGTATTGCCGGCCATCCGTACGAAAGCGCTCGGCCGGTTGGTCAGCACTTCTTTAAGAAACGGCGAAGAGTGGACGGATGAAAAGGCACTGGCGCACTTAACAGATGCTTTGGCCGATCTTCTTCCCGTCAATCAGGAGCAGGACGTGGCGATTCATTCGCAATATATCGTGCTCTTCGGATCGACCGGAGTCGGCAAAACGACGACATTGGCAAAACTCGCCGCTTCTTCTGTGCTGGAAAAGCAGAAAAAAATCGCTTTTATCACGACGGATACGTACCGGATTGCAGCGGTTGAACAGCTCAGGACATATGCCGAGCTTTTGAATGCACCGCTCGAGGTGTGCTACACGAAAGAAGAATTTAAAGCGGCCCAGCAAAAGTTCGCCGATTTTGACCACGTCTTCATCGATACGGCGGGCCGGAATTTCAAAGACGGGAAATATGTCAGGGAGCTGACGGAAATCATTCCGTTTGAGCGTAAGATACAGGCGTTTCTCGTTATGTCCGCGACAAGCAAGTACGAGGATATGAAGGAGCTCATTAAGCAGTTCTCAAGCATTCCGATCGATCAGTTGATATTCACGAAAGTGGACGAAACCGATTCATTGGGAAGCGTCATGAATCTGCTTGCCGAATCAAGAATCGGCCTCGGCTATATTACAAACGGACAAAATGTTCCGGAAGATATTCGCTACTTGTCAAATGCATCATTTGTTAGACTGCTTACGGGGTGTTGAACATGGATCAGGCAGAAAGCTTACGAAGGCGGATGGGGCAGCGCTTCGCCGAACCGCCCGCCGCTATCGCTCATCCAAAAGCGAAAACGCTCGCTGTCATGAGCGGAAAAGGAGGCGTCGGGAAGTCGAATGTATCGCTGAATACGGCTCTCGCCTTCTTGGAAAAAGGAAAGAGCGTGCTGTTGATCGATCTTGATGTCGGTATGGGGAACATCGATATTCTGATCGGCCGGCAATCGCTTTACACCGTGATGGATCTCCTCCAGCAAAAAATGCCGTTTGAGCGCGCCTTGTCAGCCGGCCCGCGAGGCCTTCAATACATTTCGGGCGGAACGGGGCTGGATGCGATGTTCGAATTGAACAGGGAAAACTGGACGTTTTTTCTGAAGGAATTGACGAGGGCTTTGACAAGCTTTGATTATGTCATATTTGACATGGGAGCGGGGCTGTCAAAAGATCAGCTGCCATTCGTCCTGTCAGCGGATGAAATTCTGGTCGTCACCACACCGGAGCCGACATCCATCATGGACGCTTACAGCGCGATCAAGCATTTGGCATTAACCGGACGCGATCTTCAGCTGAAAGTCGTTGTCAATCGCTGTACAACCCAAAAAGACGGAATTTCTGCCTTTCTCCGCCTTTCCAATACGGTAAACGCTTTTTTACAGCAAAAGCTTGCATATGCAGGGCCGATTCCTGAGGATCCCCTGGTATCAAGAGCCGTTGTGGAGCAGCAGCCGTTTCTGATGAAGAATCCGCGTTCAAAGCCGAGCAGGGCGGTTTACCTGCTGGCAGAATCGCTGCTTCATAACGGCAGAACGGAAGTTGGCGAAAACCGGTCCTTTATCGATAAATTATCTTCATTCCTGAGGAGGGGCAATACATTATGATTCGTGTTCTTGTCGTTGACGACTCTGCTTTTATGAGAAACATGATCACCAAGTTTTTAACATCCAATCACGAGATTGCTGTAGCAGGAACGGCGAGAAACGGCGAGGAAGCGCTCCAAAAAATCAAGGAGCTCCGTCCGGACGTGATCACATTGGATATTGAAATGCCTGTGATGAACGGAAAAGAAACATTGAAAAGGATCATGGCAAGCGATCCAGTTCCGGTTGTCATGGTATCGAGCCTTACGCAGCAAGGGGCGGATATCACGATCGAATGTCTTGAACTCGGGGCGATCGATTTCGTCGCGAAGCCGTCGGGTTCGATTTCAATTGATTTATATAAAGTAAGAGACATGCTGATTGAGAAAGTTTTGACAGCAGGACGGGTGAAACTGAAAGGCCGGCCTGTTCCGATGTCAAAGCCCGCCATCGAGACGGCGAAGCAGCCGCTGGTGAGCGGCAGCGATTCAGTCCGCTTTCGGGCTGGAAAACAGCTCGTCTGCATCGGTACATCGACTGGGGGACCGAGGGCGCTGCAAAGAGTGCTTCCCAAGCTTCCTAAAACGTTGAAGGCGCCTGTTTTTGTCGTTCAGCACATGCCAAAGGGGTTTACGGCCTCATTAGCGAACAGGCTGAACCACCTCTCAGAAGTAACCGTGAAGGAGGCTGAAAACGGTGAGAGAGCGAAAGACGGCTGGGTTTACATTGCACCCGGAGGGAAAAACATGGCGGTCGGCCTTGAAAAGGGCGAATTGGTGATCACGCTTGATGACCGCGATACAGAAAGCCGCCACAAGCCTTCTGTTGACTACTTGTTCCAATCCCTGGCCTCACTTCGAGAGTTTGAAAAAATCGCCGTCATTATGACGGGGATGGGAAGCGACGGAACAGAAGGCGTAAAAGGCCTTTTGAAACATGGAAGCGGAACGGTGATCGCCGAAGCAGCCGAGTCGTCCGTCGTTTTCGGAATGCCGAAATCGGTCATTAACAACGGGCTTGCAAACGACATCAAGCATGTTGATGAGATTGCCGCAGCCATTATGACGTATATGAAAAAAGAGAGGGCGTGACTCATATGGATATGAATCAATATTTAGACGTCTTTATTGAAGAAAGCAGAGAACATTTGCAAACCTGTAACGAAAAATTGCTCGAACTCGAAAAAAATCCTACAGACCTGCAGCTTGTCCATGATATTTTCAGAGCGGCTCATACCTTGAAAGGGATGAGCGCAACGATGGGCTATGAAGACATGGCTCATTTAACGCACAGTCTGGAAAACGTGCTGGACGCGATCCGGAATGAAGAAATGACCATCACGTCAGAGTGGATGGACGTCATGTTTGAAGCGCTCGATGACCTTGAAGCGATTGTCCTTTCGATCATCGAAGGGGGCGACGGCAAAAGAGACGTTTCCGAAGTCTGTGCCAAGCTTGATGTGACAGGCGCAAACAAGGAGACAGCCGCATCGGCAGAAGCGCCTGAAGCGGCATCTTCCGAAACGAAATGGGCCTATGACGAATTTCAGCGGACGGTCATCGCCGAAGCTGAGGAACAAGGTTTTAAATGTTACGAAATCAATGTTGCATTGAAAGAGGACTGTCTGTTGAAGGGCGTTCGGGTGTACATGGTATTTGAGCAGCTGAACGAAATCGGCGAAGTCGTTAAAACGATTCCGGAAACGGAAGTCCTTGAATCGGAAGATTTTGATTCCGAATTCGTCGTTTGCTTTTTAAGCAAACACGGGGAAGAAGAGATTTTCAACAAAATCAACGGCGTTTCCGAAATCGAAAAAATAGAAGTGACCGAGCTGAAAAACGATTTTTCGGCACAGGAAGAAGCGAAGCCTGCCGCACCTGAAAAGCAAACCGCACCGAAAGAGGCGGAGAAAAAACCGGCGAAGCAGCCTGACGGCAACAAAGAAGCGGCGAAACCTGCAGCAGGCGGCGGAACGAAGACGATCCGCGTCAACATCGACCGCCTCGATTCATTAATGAACCTGTTTGAGGAGCTGGTCATTGACAGGGGGCGCTTAGAGCAGATCGCTAAAGAGCTTGAACACGGCGAATTAACGGAAACCGTCGAACGGATGACAAGAATTTCAGGCGACCTGCAATCGATCATCCTCAATATGAGAATGGTTCCGGTTGAAACGGTATTCAACCGCTTCCCGCGCATGGTCCGCCAGCTGACAAAAGAATTAAATAAAAAGATCGAGCTGTCGATTTTCGGGGCGGAAACAGAGCTTGACAGAACGGTAATAGACGAAATCGGTGATCCGCTTGTCCACCTCTTGAGAAACAGCCTTGATCACGGGATCGAAGCGCCTGAAGTCAGGGTGAAAAACGGTAAACCTGAAACGGGTCAAGTCCGCCTGAAAGCATACCACAGCGGAAACCACGTCTTTATCGAGGTGGAGGATGACGGCGCCGGCATCAACCGCAAAAAGGTGCTCGAAAAAGCGCTTGAGCGCAATGTCATTACTGAACGCGACGCCGAAACGATCGAAGATCATGAAATCGACGCACTCATTTTTGCGCCGGGATTCTCAACCGCAGATCAAATCTCGGATATTTCAGGACGCGGGGTTGGCTTAGACGTTGTCAAAAGCAAACTGGAATCATTGGGCGGTTCTGTCAGCATCAAATCGAGCGAAGGCGAAGGTTCGCTTTTCTCCATTCAGCTTCCGCTTACACTGTCGATCATATCGGTGCTGTTAGTCAAACTTGAAAATGAAACGTTTGCGATTCCGATTTCTTCTATTATAGAAACGGCTGTCATCGATAAGAAAGATATACTTCAGACGCACGATCGCGAAGTGATCGACTTCAGGGGCCATATCGTACCGGTGGTTTACCTGAAAGAACAGTTTAATGTTGAGGATTCTTCAGATGATCTTGATCAGCTTCACGCCATCGTCGTGAAAAAAGGGGACAAGCTGACGGCATTTGTTGTCGACTCCTTTATCGGCCAGCAGGAAGTCGTATTAAAATCACTCGGCGATTATTTAACAAACGTCTTTGCCATTTCCGGCGCGACGATTTTGGGAGACGGACAAGTAGCCCTGATCATCGACTGCAACGCCCTTATTAAATAGAAAGCGAAAGGAGAGCGATCCTCTTGACCACACAGACTACCACCGGTGAAAAAATGATTGTGTTCAAAGTAAATCATAAAGAGTATGCCATCTCTGTATCCGAAGTGATGTCCATTGAAAAATGGCAGCAGCCAACAAGGGTGCCGGGAGTGGAACCGTATATTTGCGGCGTCATTAATTTGAGAGGTGTTGTCACACCTGTCATCGATTTAAGAAAGCGGATTGAAGCGCCTGGAGATACGATTACAGATGAAACGAGAATCATCATCATCACCCATCAGGACATTGAAGTCGGCTGGGTGGTGGATGAAGCGAACGACGTCATCACCGTCGAGGAAGAGGAAATTGAATCGGCTCCCGAAACGGTAGGAAAAGACGGCAGGCAATGGATTAAAGGCATCGTCAAGCAAGGGTCCAGACTTCTCAATCTGATTGACTCTGAAGCTGTTTTAAACCGGAAGTCGAGCCTTGCCGCCGCTTCTGAAAATGTGAAGAAATAAGGAGCCAATGATGAGCGTATTTAACGGAATTAGAGAAGAGCATCTTGATATATTGCGGGAAGTCGGGAATATCGGAGCGGGCCATTCCGCTTCCGCCCTGGCTCTGTTGCTGAACAGGAAAATCGAAATGGAAGTGCCGTTTGTCAAGCTGATGTCGTTTGATGAGCTTGTCAACCTATTCGGCGGTGCAGACCTTCCTGTCGCAAGCATCTTTTTGCGCATGGAAGGGGATTTTCCTGGTTCTATGTTCGTGATCATGCCTTTTTCAGAGGCCGAGCAGCTGATCAGGGAGCTTGTCGGCAATCCGGAATTCGAGATTGACAGCATGACGCCGAACGATATCGGAGCCTCTGCCCTGCATGAACTCGGAAACATTATGGCGGGATCTTATTTGACCGCTCTCGCTGATTTAACAAACCGGCAAATGTACCCGAGCGTCCCTGAACTGACGCTTGATATGTTTGGAGCCGTCATCAGCGAAGGACTGATCGAACTCAGCCAAGTCGGAGACCAGGTCATCGTGATCGACAACTCCATTTTTGACGAGGAGCACAACCGGAAAGTTAAAGCGCATTTGTTCCTTCTGCCGGACTATGATTCTTTTGAAAAGCTCTTTCATGCATTGGGTGCAGCGCTATGAAAATCTTAGAAAAAGAAACATCGATTATCAGAGTGGGAATTGCCGATGTAAAAATTGTCCGCACGCCCGACAAGATCAGGACATCGGGTCTCGGCTCGTGTGTCGGGCTCGTGCTTTATGATTTGGAAGCAAAGACGGCCGGTCTCGTCCACGTCATGCTTCCCGACTCTTCCTTATCCAAGACGCCGGACATCAACGTGGCAAAATACGCGGACACAGCTGTCGAAGCAACGGTCAAGATGCTGCTTGAAGCCGGATGCCGAAAATACGCTTTGAAAGCAAAAATGGCCGGAGGAGCCGAAATGTTTAAATTTAAGATGACAAACGATTTGATGAAAGTCGGGCCAAGAAATGTGCTTGCGATTAAAAAACATCTATCTCTCTTAAATATTCCGATTGTAAGCGAGGATACAGGCGGAAATAGCGGAAGGACGATCGAGTTCGATCCGCAGTCAGCTGAACTTGTCATCCGGACAGTTAAACAAGGTGTAACGACGATTTAATATGCAATATAGGGGGATAAAGATGCAATCCTTGAACTATGAAGATCAGATGCTTTGGTCGCGGTGGAAAGAATGGAAAGATCCTCAGGCAGGCGATGATTTAATCCGCCGCTATATGCCGCTTGTGACATATCATGTCGGCCGGATAGCCGTCGGCTTGCCCAAGTCCGTTCATAAAGACGATTTGGTCAGCCTTGGCATGCTGGGTTTGTATGATGCCCTTGAAAAATTTGATCCGGGAAGGGATTTGAAGTTTGATACATACGCTTCCTTCAGAATCAGAGGCGCTATTATCGACGGCCTTCGCAAAGAAGACTGGCTTCCAAGAACATCCCGTGAAAAAACGAAGAAAGTGGAAGCTGCGATCGAAAAGCTCGAACAGCGTTACTTAAGAAATGTTTCGCCGAGCGAAATCGCCGCTGAGCTGGGAATGAGCGAACAAGACGTCGTGACCACAATTAATGAAGGTTTCTTTGCGAACCTCCTTTCAATTGATGAGAAGCTTCACGACCATGAAGACGGGGAGAACGTCCAGGTGATGATAAGGGACGACAAAACGAGCACGCCTGAAGAAAAAATGCTCAAAGACGAACTGATTTCCCAGCTTGCAGAAAAAATAAACGAGCTTTCAGAAAAAGAGCAGCTCGTGATCAGCTTATTCTATAAAGAAGAGCTGACACTGACGGAAATCGGACAGGTTTTGAATTTGTCGACTTCCCGCATTTCACAGATTCACTCCAAGGCGCTTTTGAAATTGAAGCATCTGCTGGATAAAGTGGTACAATAACATGTAAGCTGCCGGCATGAAACCGGCAGCATTTTTTAAGCGTCCGACGGGAAGTCTTTTTTTGATTAAATTTCATGGTTAGCGAGTGAAAAATATGTCAACAATATTATGGCTTGTGAGCTTTACGCTCCACGGTATATTGATTTATTTCGTCATCATTCTGAATACGAGGCTCAGCGCTTTTAAGGCCGCGGAGAAAGAGCAAAAACAGCTTTTGGAAGAAACCGAGAATACATTGACCGCTTTCTTGATGGAGTTAAAAGACGAAAATGAAAAACTCGTTCAGGAGATTCGGGCGAATGCCGAAGAAAAGCCGCAAAGACCGCAAACACAGCCTGACATTCCTGCTCAAACCCCCGTCCTTCCGGAAGCGGACGAATCGCGCGATCTGCCGCTTCACATCGAAGCGATGATCAATGAGGTGGAGCAGGAAGAGGATGAGCTCAATCAAAAGGAGCAAGAAGCATCCATATCCTATGAAGAAGAAGCTCTCGCATTATATGAAAAGGGGCTCTCTCCGGAGGAAATCGCAAGACAGCTGAAAAGCGGGAAAACAGAAATCGAGCTTTTCTTAAAATTTCGCGGAAAGCTGAAAAACGATTCTTGATTGTCGAGAAAGCTTATGTTATATTATTTCTTGGTGTTAATTACACACGCTTAACGATTTATGCAAGCGGTGCTGTGCAATCTCGTGCAGTCCTGCATAAAAATGACCTAAGCGGAGGAAAAAAACCATTATATTAGGAGGAAATAACACATGTCAGTCATTTCTATGAAGCAATTGCTTGAAGCTGGTGTTCACTTCGGCCACCAAACGCGCCGCTGGAACCCAAAAATGAAGCGTTACATCTTCACGGAGCGTAACGGAATCTACATCATCGATCTTCAAAAAACAGTCAAAAAAGTTGAAGAAGCATACAACTTCACGAAAAACCTTGCAGCTGACGGAGGAAAAATCCTTTTCGTCGGTACGAAAAAGCAAGCTCAAGACTCTGTTAAAGAAGAAGCGGAACGTTCTGGAATGTACTATGTCAACCAACGCTGGCTTGGCGGTACATTAACAAACTTTGAAACGATCCAAAAGCGTATCAAACGCCTTAAAGATATTGAAAAAATGCAGGAAAACGGCACATTTGACGTACTTCCTAAAAAAGAAGTCGTTCAATTGAAAAAAGAATTAGAGCGTCTTGAAAAATTCCTCGGCGGAATCAAAGAAATGAAAGAACTTCCTGACGCACTGTTCATCATCGATCCTCGTAAAGAGCGCATCGCGGTTGCAGAAGCGCGCAAGCTGAACATTCCGATCATCGGAATCGTTGACACAAACTGCGATCCTGATGAAATCGATGTTGTCATCCCTGCGAACGATGACGCCATCCGCGCTGTTAAATTGCTGACTTCTAAAATGGCAGATGCCATCCTTGAAGCAAAACAAGGTGAAGAAACAGCTGAAACAGAAGCGAAAGAAGCAGAAACAACTGAAACAACAACTGCTTAACCTGGTCAAAAGGTGATAAGGGGGTCTGCCTTTTATCACCTTTTTTTTCACCAGATCAACATTTACATATTTTGTTTGATATATAAGGAGGAAATCAAAAATGGCAATTACTGCACAAATGGTAAAAGAGCTTCGCGAAAAAACTGGCGCAGGCATGATGGACTGCAAGAAAGCGTTAACTGAAACTGACGGCAACATGGAAAAAGCGATCGATCTTCTAAGAGAAAAAGGAATCGCAAAGGCTGCCAAAAAAGCTGACCGCATCGCAGCTGAAGGTTTGACTTTGATCAAAACCGACGGCAACACAGGCGTTATTCTTGAAGTGAACTCTGAAACGGACTTCGTTGCGAAAAACGAAGGCTTCAAAGAGCTTTTGAACGACCTGGCTGACCACATTCTTGCTGAAAACCCTGAAAGCGTTGAAGCTGCTATGGCCCAAAAAATGGCTAACGGTTCAACTGTAGAAGAATACATCACAAGCGCGGTTGCTAAAATCGGAGAAAAAATCACGCTTCGCCGCTTCACTGTCCTGACAAAAGGCGATGACGCTGCATTCGGCGCATACCTGCACATGGGCGGAAAAATCGGCGTATTGACTGTCCTTAACGGCACAACTGACGAAGAAACAGCAAGAGACATCGCGATGCATGTTGCAGCTGTAAATCCTCGCTTCATTTCCCGCGACCAAGTGTCAGAAGAAGAAGCGAACCGCGAGCGCGAAATCTTGACTCAGCAGGCGCTTCAAGAAGGCAAACCTGAAAACATCGTTGCAAAAATGGTTGAAGGCCGCCTGAACAAATACTTCGAAGAAATCTGCCTGCTTGATCAAGCATTCGTTAAAAACCCGGATGAAAAAGTGAAACAGGTCGTTGCTGCGAAAAACGCAACAGTTGAAACATTCGTCCGCTACGAAGTTGGAGAAGGTATCGAAAAACGCCAAGAAAACTTTGCTGAAGAAGTTATGAACCAAGTGAAAAAATAAGATTGAAAAGCGCTTGCCTTAAAACACACGGCAGGTTCTTTTCAAGGAGAATAGGGGACACAATTTGTGTCCCTATTTTTAAAACAGTTTACAAACCTTTTTTTCTCTTGCATAATAAATAACGGCAAGCATGCACTTGGAGGTTATTATGGAAAAACCAAAGTATAATCGTATCGTATTAAAGCTTAGCGGAGAAGCCCTTGCGGGTGAACAGGGAAACGGCATCAACCCGACCGTGATCCAGTCCATCGCCAAACAGGTGAAAGAAATCGCCGAGCTTGATGTTGAAGTGGCGGTCGTCGTCGGCGGCGGCAACCTGTGGCGCGGAAAAACGGGCAGCGATCTCGGAATGGACCGCGCAACTGCGGACTACATGGGAATGCTTGCAACGGTCATGAATTCCCTTGCGCTGCAAGACAGCCTTGAAACGCTCGGGATTCAGTCAAGAGTTCAGACATCCATTGAAATGCGGCAGGTCGCTGAGCCATACATAAGAAGAAAAGCGATTCGCCATCTTGAAAAGAAGCGCGTCGTCATCTTCGCTGCCGGTACAGGCAATCCATACTTCTCAACGGATACGACAGCAGCGCTCAGAGCGGCTGAAATCGAAGCCGATGTCATCTTAATGGCCAAAAATAATGTCGACGGTGTATACAATGCCGATCCTAGAACTGACGAAACAGCCGTAAAATATGAACAATTGTCTTATCTCGATGTGTTAAAAGACGGTTTGGCTGTCATGGATTCTACCGCTTCTTCACTTTGCATGGATAACGATATCCCGCTGATCGTCTTTTCTATTATGGAAGAAGGAAATATTAAAAAAGCCGTTTTAGGCGAACAAATCGGTACAATCGTAAGGGGGAAATAACGTGTCAACTCAAGTGATGAATGAAACAAAAGAACGGATGGAAAAAGCGATAGGCGCTTATCAGCGCGAATTGGCCACTGTCCGTGCAGGACGTGCAAATCCGTCTTTGCTGGACAAAGTGACAGTTGAGTACTACGGAGCGCAGACGCCTTTAAACCAGATTGCGTCCATTACTGCTCCTGAAGCGCGCATGCTCGTCATCACACCATATGACAAAACGGCGCTCGGCGATATCGAAAAAGCGATTCAAAAAGCCGACCTCGGCGTAACTCCGTCAAACGACGGCAATATCATCCGGATCACGATCCCTCCTCTAACTGAGGAGCGCAGAAAAGAGCTTGCCAAGCTCGTGAAAAAATATTCGGAAGATGCTAAAGTCGCGGTCCGCAACATCCGCCGCGATGCGAATGATGATCTGAAAAAACTAGAGAAAAATGGTGAAATGACTGAGGATGAATTGCGCTCTTCAACGGAAGACGTACAAAAGCTGACAGATGAATATGTGTCAAAAATTGATGAGATCACAAAAGATAAAGAGAAAGAAATCATGGAAGTTTAATGAAAAACTCTGTACAATAGATAATAGTGAAAAGACCCTCTCATGTTTACAGGGGGTTTTTTTGTTAATACTGTTGTTATCTAGAATGATATAACAGGAAAGCAACCTTTTGGGTGATGGAGGACTCTCATGCTCAATATACTCAAAAATTGGAAGAATCAGCATTCAGCTGCTTCCAACATGGAATGTTACACAAAAGAAAATATTTTAAAAGGAGAAATTCCTGAACATATCGCCATTATTATGGACGGAAACGGCCGTTGGGCAAAGAAACGGGCGATGCCCCGCATTGCGGGTCATCACGAAGGCATGAAGGTGGTCAGACAGACGACAAAGCTTGCCAATGAGCTCGGTGTCAAAGCGTTGACGCTGTATGCCTTTTCGACGGAAAATTGGAAGCGTCCAAAGTTTGAGGTTGACTTTCTGATGAAGCTGCCTGAAGAGTTTCTGGGAACGTATCTCCCGGAGCTGGTCGAAGAAAATGTCCGGGTCCGCTTGACAGGCGATAGGGAAGGACTGCCGCCCCACACGATCCGCGCGGTTGAAAAAGCCATCCGTGATACGGAGAACAATGATGGACTTATTCTTAATTTTGCATTGAATTACGGGGGACGTGCAGAAATCGTCAGAGCCGCAAAGAGAATCGCCGAAGAAGCGAAAAAAGGCACATTGAATACCGAGGAAATCGATGAAAAGCTATTTTCCGATTATTTAATGACAGAAGCTTTGCAGGACCCTGATTTGCTGATTCGCACAAGCGGCGAGATCAGGTTGAGCAACTTCATGCTTTGGCAGCTTGCCTACAGCGAATTTTTATTTACCGATGTATTGTGGCCTGATTTTAAAGACGTTCACTTGCTTCAGGCTATCGGAGAATATCAGCGTCGCGGGAGAAGGTTTGGCGGAATTTAGAGGATGGTGCAGATGAAACAGAGAATATTGACGGGTGTGATCGCGGCAGCGGTTTTTCTGCCGCTCGTGATTTTCGGCGAGCTGCCGTTCACCCTGCTAGTTTATGCAATAGGTATACTCGCTCTATTTGAACTTTTAAGAATGAAAGGCCTGAAGCTTATCAGCGCTCCGGGTATCATCAGCCTGCTGCTTTTGGCGGTTTTGCTGTATCCAAGCCAATACGCGGAAAACGCGGGGCTGGGTATAACCAAGGGGGAGGTCGTCTTTTTGGCCGTCCTTTTGCTTTTGGCATATACGGTGCTCAGCAAAAACTCGTTTACTTTTGACGAAGCGGCATTCGTGGCGCTGGCAGCAGTTTATATCGGATTCGGGTTTTATTACTTTATTGAAATCAGAAACATCGGACTCAGCTATGTCTTTTTTGCGATCGGCGTTGTCTGGTCAACAGATTCCGGCGCTTATTTTATCGGAAAGGCGTTTGGAAAGCGGAAGCTCTGGCCTGAAATCAGCCCTAACAAAACGGTAGAAGGCTTTTGGGGCGGAATTTTGACAGCGGTCGTTTTTTCCGCGATTTATCAGACTGCCACAGGTTTTCCGCACGCTTATCTGTTTGTGCTGATCATTACCGTGCTTTTATCAATCGTCGGTCAGATCGGCGATTTGGCCGAGTCTGCGTTCAAAAGACATTACCAAGTGAAAGACTCGGGCCGGATTCTCCCGGGACACGGCGGAATGCTGGACCGCTTTGACAGCTTTTTATTTGTCATGCCGGTTCTCTACTTCCTGCTTGTTCTTTTTCAGCCGTTCGGGCTATGATAGAAAAGGGTACTGATAGCTAGAAAGAAACAGAGGTGCGGCAATTTTGAAGAACATATGTCTATTGGGGGCGACAGGCTCCATAGGAGAACAGACGCTTGATGTGATCAAAGCGCATGATGATAAGTTTCGGCTGACCGCCATGACTTTCGGTAAGAACGCCGAAAAAGCGGCAGAAATCATTGAAACATTTAAACCGAAGTATGTAGGCGTCGGGGATGAGCATACATATGAAACATTAAAACAGCATTCTTTCTCCTACACCTTTAAAACAGGGATCGGCGAGGAAGCTTTAATCGAAGCGGCCGTTATCCCGGAAGCGGATATCGTCGTCAACGCTCTCGTCGGCAGCGTCGGCCTTCTTCCGACTTTAAAGGCGATGGAGCATAAAAAAACAATTGCGCTTGCAAATAAGGAAACTCTCGTGACAGCCGGTCATATAGTGAAAGAACACGCCCAAAAATACGATGTCCCGCTGCTGCCCGTCGACAGCGAACATTCCGCGATTTTTCAGGCCCTTCAGGGGGAAAATCCGAAGCATATCAAACGGCTGATCGTCACAGCTTCAGGCGGCAGCTTCAGGGACAGAACAAGACAGGAACTTGAAGGCGTCACAGTGGAAGAAGCCCTCAATCACCCAAATTGGTCGATGGGTGCAAAAATCACGGTCGATTCGGCTACAATGATGAATAAAGGGCTCGAGGTCATTGAAGCGCACTGGCTGTTTGATCTGCCTTATGACCAGATCGATGTCCTCCTTCACAAAGAAAGCATTATTCATTCAATGGTGGAATTCCACGACCGGAGCGTCATCGCCCAGCTTGGCACACCTGATATGAGAGTGCCGATTCAATATGCGCTCAGCTATCCGGAACGCCTCCCGTTCGATGAAGCCAAATCCCTCGAACTTTGGGAAGTCGGACAGCTGAATTTTGCCCAAGCTGATTTTGAAAGGTTCCGCTGCTTACAATTTGCTTATGAATCAGGTAAAATAGGCGGTACAATGCCGACTGTTTTAAACGCGGCCAACGAGGAAGCCGTTGCGGCATTTCTTTCGGGCAGGATTTCCTTTCTCGGAATTGAAGACATCATCGAAAAAGCTTTGGAACGCCATCAGGTGATCGCAAAGCCGAGCCTTCAAGAGATCCGTGAAGTGGACAAAGACGCCAGAAAGTTTGTCCAAACATTACTCACATAAGGTGGTATGTTCGTGAATACTGTGATCGCGTTTATTCTTATTTTTGGAACGCTCGTATTTTTCCATGAGCTTGGTCATCTCATCCTTGCTCAAAGAGCCGGAATACTGTGCCGGGAGTTTGCTATCGGCTTCGGTCCGAAAATCTTTTCGTTTAAGAAAAATGAGACCGTTTATACGATCAGGCTTCTTCCGATCGGCGGATTTGTCAGAATGGCCGGCGAAGATCCTGAGATGATTGAAGTGAAGCCCGGTTATACGGTCGGGCTCTTGTTCGACAGCGAAAACAAAGTCGAAAAGATCATTATCAACCAAAAAGAAAAGTATCCTGACGCATTGGTCATCGAAGTCGAGCAGGCTGACCTGGAGCACCAGATGAGGATTACGGGCTATGAACACGGCAATGAAGATCATCTCTCTTCATTTTCTGTCAGTGAAACGTCCTTTTTCATCGTAGACGGGGAAGAAGTCCAGATCGCCCCTTACAACCGCCAATTCCATTCAAAAACGGTTTGGCAGCGCATAAAAGCGATTGCGGCCGGCCCGATTATGAACTTTATTTTGGCTTATGTCATTCTCGTGATGCTCGGACTGATGCAGGGAGTGCCGTCTGACGAGCCGGTGCTCGGCAAGTTGATAGACAACGGACGGGCGACGGAAGCAGGGCTCCAGGAAGGAGACCGCATTCAAACGATCAACGGCGAGAACATGAGATCGTGGACGGATATTGTCAACACAGTCAGGGAACACCCTGAAAAAGAAATGAAAATCGTTGTGATGCGCGACAATGTCAAGCTGACGAAATACGTAACCCCTGAAGCAGTCAAAGCAGGGGATGAAACCGTCGGCAGATTCGGCGCTTACAACCCGGTGAAAACAGGAATCCTGACATCGATTTCCTACGGTGCGACCGAAACGGCGACAGTTGCGCAGAGCATCGTGACCAATCTCGGAATGCTCGTCACGGGACAGTTCTCGATCGACATGTTGGCCGGTCCTGTCGGTATCTATGACATGACAGACCAAGTGGCTAAGACAGGCGTTATCAACCTGCTGAAGCTGGCCGCATTTTTAAGCATCAACCTCGGGATCGTCAACCTTCTGCCAATCCCTGCGCTGGACGGCGGAAGACTGTTGTTCCTGTTTATTGAAGCGATCCGCGGAAAGCCGATCAACCGCGAGAAAGAAGCGTTTGTCGTCTTTATCGGCGTCGCATTTTTGATGCTCTTAATGCTTGTCGTCACATGGAACGATATCCAGCGCTTATTTCTGTAAAACTAATTGCCTTTTTTAAGTGCAGCCAAGCCTTTTAAAAGGCTCTTTTTTAGGGACACCGTTCCCGACTCAAAAGTAACCAACTGAAACAAATGAGGTGCGAACGAATGAGACAGAGCAGGACTTTAATTCCTACGCTCCGCGAAGTGCCGGCTGATGCTGAAGCGAAAAGCCATCAGCTTCTTCTCAGAGCAGGGTTTATCAGACAAAACACAAGCGGCGTATACAGCTATATGCCTCTTGCCAATAAAGTCATTCATAAAATCCAGAGTATTGTCCGCGAAGAAATGGAGAAAATCAATGCCGTCGAAATGCTGATGCCGGCGCTCCAGCAGGCGGAAACTTGGCAGGAATCGGGAAGGTGGTACACGTACGGTCCTGAGCTCATGAGGCTGAAAGACCGCAACGGCCGTGAATTTGCCCTTGGTGCGACACACGAAGAGGTCATCACAAGCATCGTCAGAGATGAAGTGAAATCGTACAAGCGCCTTCCGCTGACCCTTTACCAGATCCAATCGAAATTCCGCGATGAAAAGCGCCCGCGCTTCGGTCTATTGAGAGGCCGCGAATTCATCATGAAGGATGCGTATTCCTTCCATTCCTCCGCTGAAAGCCTTGATGAAACGTACAATGATATGTACCAGGCGTATACGAATGTGTTTACGCGCTGCGGCCTGAATTTCAGACCGGTCATTGCAGATTCAGGCGCGATGGGCGGAAAGGATACCCATGAATTTATGGCATTGTCAGATGTCGGTGAAGATACAATTGCGTACTCTGATCAGTCTTCATACGCTGCCAACATCGAAATGGCTGAAGTGAAGGAAACCGGTGCCGGCGGGCAGGCAGAAATGAAAGAGCTGCAGGAAGTCCACACACCTTCGGTCAAAACGATCGAAGAGGTTGCCGCCTTTCTTGGCATATCCCCGTCAGACTGCATGAAATCAATGCTGATGAAAGCAGACGGGCGTTTTGTCCTCGTATTGACGAGAGGGGATCATGAAGTCAACGATATTAAGGTGAAAAACCTGCTTCAAGCAGAAACGATCGAATTCGCGAGCGCCGAAGAGGTTGCAGAGATAACAGGTACTGAACCCGGTTTTGTCGGACCGGTGGGGCTCGACCGCGAAATCGAAATCTTTGCAGACTTTGCTGTGAAGGCGATGGCAAACGCAGCAGCAGGAGCGAATAAAACAGATTACCATTATCAAAACGTGAATATCAGCCGGGATGCGCACAATGTGACATTCGCCGATCTCCGCTTGATCCAGGAAGGAGACCCTTCACCGGATGGAAACGGAACGATCCGTTTTGCAAAAGGAATCGAAGTCGGACAAGTCTTTAAGCTCGGCACCCGCTATTCTGAAGCGATGGATGCAACATACCTTGATGAAAACGGACGCGCTCAGCCGATGCTGATGGGCTGCTATGGAATCGGGATTTCTCGGACGCTTTCGGCCATCGTTGAGCAGCATCATGACGATAAAGGCTTGATCTGGCCGCTGGAAGTGACGCCATATGACCTGCACATCCTCGCGCTCAACATGAAAAATGACACGCAGGTTCAGCTTGCTGAAAAGCTGTATGAAGATTTTAAAGCAAACGGCTATGACGTACTGTTTGATGACCGTGCCGAACGGGCCGGCGTTAAATTTGCAGATTCCGATTTGATCGGTCTGCCGATCCGCATCACGGTCGGAAAGAGAGCTGATGAAGGCGTTGTTGAAGTGAAGATCCGCAAAACCGGAGAATCCTTTGAAATCGCTGCTGATGAGCTTCCGGACTTTATCGAAAAACAGGTCAAGAGCTTATCTTCTCACTCTTAAACATGTTAAACTAGAGTAAAGGAAGGTACCTCGGGAATCGTCCCAAGGTACCTTCAATTATGATTTTCTTTTAGGGAGGAATCTGTCTTGGAAGACCAGCTTTCTGTCAACAGAAGACAGTTTCAAATTCTTCTGCAGCAGCTGAATGTAACGGAAGATACGATGATCCGCCATCTTGAAGGCGGACAAATCATAAAGCTGACCGTTCATAAAAACAAGAAGACATGGCACTTTCACTTTAAATTGAAAAATGTGCTGCCTTATCAAATCTTCGAACGGTTTCACAGCCAGCTGACCCGCACCTTTTCCCATATCGCCCAGGTCACCTGTTCCATCGAGGCGGAAAACCCTTCGGTTGATGAGCAGCTTGTTCAGGATTACTGGACGCGCTGCATCCAAGAACTCGATGGTATTTCTCCGCCGATTTTGACGCTTTTGAACGACCAAAAGCCCAAGCTGACGGGAAACAAAATCCTGCTTAAAACGAAAACAGATACAGAAGCATCCGCTTTAAAAAAGAAATACAGCTCGCTCATACAGTCAAACTACTGCACATTCGGTTTTCCTGAGCTCCAGCTTGACACAGAAATTTTTGTCTCAGATCAAGAGATTCAGAAATTCAGAGAGCAAAAAATGGCCGAAGATCAAGAGAGAGCCCTTCAGGCTTTAATCGAAATGGAAAAGCAGGATAAGGAAGCCCAAGACGATGAAGCGCCGACAGGCCCTCTTCAGATCGGCTACCAGATTAAAGACTCTGAAGAGATCAGAACGCTTGACAGCATCATGGATGAAGAGCGGAGAATTACGGTGCAAGGCTATGTCTTCGACGCTGAAACAAGAGAGCTGAAAAGCGGGAGAACGCTTTGTATCTTTAAAATAACTGACTATACAAACAGCATTCTCGTCAAAATGTTCGCGCGTGAAAAAGAGGACGCTGTTTTGATGAAGTCCCTGAAAAAAGGGATGTGGGTAAAGGCGAGAGGAAGCATACAAAACGATACGTTCGTCCGCGATTTAGTGATGATCGCCAACGATGTCAATGAAATCAAAGCGAAAACCCGTGAGGATACAGCGCCAGAGGACGAAAAACGAGTCGAGCTCCACCTCCATTCACCGATGAGCCAGATGGATGCCGTATCAAGCATCGGCAAGCTTGTCGAACAAGCGAAAAAATGGGGGCATCCAGCTATCGCGCTCACTGACCACGCTGTTGTCCAATCGTTTCCTGATGCATTCGCGGCAAGCAAAAAGCATGGCGTGAAAATGATCTACGGACTTGAAGCCAACCTCGTCGACGACGGCGTGCCGATTGCCTACAATCCCGTACACCGTCTGCTTGAAGAGGAAACATATGTCGTGTTCGACGTCGAGACGACGGGGCTGTCGGCCGTCTATGATACGATCATCGAGCTGGCCGCCGTAAAAATAAAAGGCGGGGAAATCATCGAACGCTTTGAAAGGTTTGCGAACCCGCATCGCCCTTTATCGGCTACGATCATCGAGCTGACGGGGATTACAGATGATATGCTGAAAGATGCGCCTGAAGCCGAAGAGGTCATCCGAGATTTTAAAGAATGGGTCGGAGATCACACGCTTGTCGCTCACAATGCAAGCTTTGACATCGGCTTCATCAATGTTGCCTACAAGCGTCTGCTGAATTCGGAGAAAGTGCAGAACCCGGTCATTGACACACTTGAGCTGGGCCGTTTTCTTTATCCGGAATTCAAAAACCACAGGCTGAATACGCTTTGTAAAAAGTTTGACATCGAGCTCACCCAGCACCACAGGGCGATTTATGATACCGAAGCGACGGGCTATCTCCTTGTGAAAATGCTGAAAGACGCGGCCGAAAAAAATATCCTGTACCACGATCAGCTGAATGAAAATATGGGGCAGTCCAATGCCTATCAGCGTTCAAGGCCATATCACGCGACCCTTTTGGCAGTCAATGAGACAGGCTTGAAAAACCTTTTCAAACTCGTGTCGCTTTCACATATCCATTATTTTTACAGGGTGCCAAGGATCCCAAGGTCACAGCTTGAAAAGTACAGAGAAGGACTTTTAATCGGTTCGGCGTGCGACAAAGGCGAAGTATTCGAAGGCATGATGCAGAAATCGCCGGAAGAAGTCGAAGACATCGCTTCATTTTATGACTATCTTGAAGTCATGCCGCCTGAAGTCTACCGGCACCTGCTCCAGCTTGAACTCGTCAGGGATGAAAAAGCGTTAAAAGAAATCATCGCCAACATCACAAAGCTTGGCGAAAAGCTGAATATTCCAGTAGTAGCAACAGGAAATGTCCATTACCTGAACCCTGAGGACAAAATTTACCGGAAGATTCTAGTTTCCTCACAAGGCGGCGCCAATCCGCTCAACAGGCACGAGCTGCCGAACGTTCATTTCCGTTCGACGGATGAAATGCTAGAGGCCTTTTCATTTTTGGGTGAGGAAAAAGCGAAAGAAATCGTTGTCAAGAACACCCGCTTGATCAGCGAGCGAATCGAAGAAATCAAGCCGATCAAAGACGATCTTTACACACCGAAGATTGAAGGCGCAGATGACGAAATCCGCCGCATGAGCTATGAGAAAGCAAAAAGCATTTACGGCGACGACCTTCCGGAAATCGTCGAAAAGCGGATCGAAAAAGAGCTGAAAAGCATTATCGGCCATGGATTCGCCGTCATCTATCTGATCTCTCATAAGCTTGTAAAACGCTCCCTTGATGACGGCTATCTCGTCGGTTCAAGGGGATCTGTCGGTTCTTCCCTTGTCGCAACATTGACGGAAATTACCGAGGTCAACCCGCTGCCGCCGCATTACGTCTGTCCGGATTGCCGGCATTCCGAGTTTTTCAACGATGGATCTGTCGGTTCGGGATTTGATTTGCCTGACAAGGACTGTCCGAAGTGCGGAGCGGCCTACAGAAAAGACGGCCACGACATTCCGTTCGAGACGTTTCTGGGGTTTAAAGGGGACAAGGTTCCTGATATCGACTTGAACTTCTCAGGCGAATATCAGCCGCACGCCCACAACTATACGAAAGTCCTGTTCGGGGAGGATAACGTCTACCGTGCGGGAACGATCGGCACAGTCGCCGAAAAAACGGCTTACGGGTATGTCAAAGGGTATGCTAACGATAACAATTTGCATATGCGCGGGGCGGAAATCGACCGCCTTGTCCAAGGCTGTACAGGCGTCAAGCGGACGACAGGGCAGCACCCGGGCGGAATCATCGTTGTGCCTGATTACATGGATATTTACGACTTTTCACCAATCCAGTTTCCGGCGGATGCCACCGATTCCGAATGGAAGACGACGCACTTTGACTTCCATTCCATCCATGACAACCTGCTGAAGCTGGATATTCTCGGACACGATGATCCGACGGTCATCCGTATGCTCCAGGATCTGAGCGGGATTGATCCGAAGACGATTCCGACCGATGATCCTGAAGTGATGAAAATTTTCCAAGGGACAGAATCTTTAGGGGTAACCGAGGAGCAGATCGGCTGTAAAACCGGAACGCTTGGCATCCCTGAATTCGGAACCCGCTTTGTCAGACAGATGCTCGAAGACACCAAGCCGACGACATTTTCCGAGCTCGTTCAGATTTCCGGATTGTCACACGGTACGGACGTATGGCTCGGCAACGCGCAGGAGCTGATTCACAACAATATTTGTGAACTGAGCGAAGTGATCGGCTGTCGAGATGACATTATGGTGTACTTAATCTACCAGGGGCTAGAGCCATCCCTCGCCTTTAAGATTATGGAATTTGTCCGTAAAGGGAAGGGACTAACACCTGAGTGGGAAGAAGAAATGAAGAATAATAATGTTCCGGACTGGTATATCGATTCCTGTAAAAAAATCAAATACATGTTCCCGAAAGCCCACGCTGCGGCATATGTTTTAATGGCGGTCAGAATCGCTTATTTTAAAGTCCATCATCCGCTGCTCTACTACGCAGCATACTTTACGGTGCGGGCCGATGACTTTGATATCGAAACGATGATCAAAGGGTCGACAGCGATCAGAGCCGTCATGGATGACATCAACTCTAAAGGCCTTGACGCTTCTCCGAAAGAGAAAAGTTTGCTCACAGTGCTTGAGCTGGCGCTTGAAATGTGCGAAAGGGGCTTCTCTTTCCAAAAAGTCGACTTATACAGATCGAGCGCTTCCGAATTCATCATTGACGGAAACAGCTTGATTCCGCCGTTTAATTCAATACCGGGGCTTGGAACAAACGCCGCTTTGAATATTGTCAAAGCAAGGGAAGAAGGCGAATTTCTTTCCAAAGAAGATTTACAAAAAAGAGGCAAGGTGTCAAAAACGATCATGGAATACTTGGAGCGCCACGGCTGTCTCGAGTCGCTTCCAGATCAGAACCAGCTTTCTTTATTTTAAAGGCTGCCGACTTTTTCGGCAGTCTCTTTTTTGTTTGTAACCTGGCGCTCATTGAGAGATACGAATATTACGGCAATAAAGATTGTTAGATCGATTGACAATAAAAATACATTAATGTTAATATTTTCAAAATGATATCGATTCTATAAGAAACCTGCTTTTTAGTAAACGGAAGTTAGTTTCTTGATTAAACAAACAAAGTTTTTCATTCCTCCGGACAACACTGAACCTGCATGTTTACCCGAAATAGATGAATCCGCAGCGCATCCTCAAATTTCAAAAAAATTCAATCAAGCTCTTCTCCACTTACCGCAGACACCATTTGTCCCTCACTAAAAGGAGGTGAGTGTCATGTAAGCATCGGCTGTTTTGAAGGAAAACAAAATGAGGAGGAAGGAGTCAGTTGAAAGAGAAAGCTTTTTTAAAAATGAAAGCGTTTTTCTTTGTTTTGCTGCTTGCGTTTGCAATGTTGTTCATGCCGGCTTCCGGCAAGGCGGACATTGCATCTGCGAAAGAGAGCCAAAATTATGCGGAATTGCTGCAAAAATCAATTCTTTTCTATGAGGCACAGCGCTCCGGAAAGCTTCCGGAAAGCAGCCGTCTGAATTGGAGAGGGGACTCTGCTCTTGAGGATGGAAAAGATGTCGGCCATGATTTGACAGGCGGATGGTATGATGCCGGAGATCACGTGAAGTTCGGCCTTCCAATGGCTTATTCTGCGGCCGTTCTGTCGTGGTCTGTCTATGAGTACCGCGATGCCTATGAAGCGGCAGGACAGCTTGATGCGATATTAGACAATATCAGATGGGCGACAGACTATTTTATTAAAGCGCATACAGGTCGTTATGAGTTTTGGGGCCAAGTCGGCAATGGGGCCCAAGATCATGCCTGGTGGGGCCCGGCCGAAGTGATGCCTATGAAGCGGCCGGCCTATAAGATAGATGCAGCCTGTCCTGGGTCAGACCTTGCCGGCGGTACAGCAGCAGCCCTAGCTTCTGCATCAATCATCTTCAAGCCGACAGATGCTTCTTATTCAAATAAACTATTGGCCCATGCCAAGGAATTGTATGATTTTGCCGACCGCTACCGCGGCAAATATTCAGACTGCATTACAGACGCGCAGCAATATTATAATTCGTGGAGCGGATATAAAGATGAACTGACATGGGGAGCTGTCTGGCTCTACTTGGCAACCGGCGATCAAAAATATTTGGATAAAGCGCTTGCTTCGGTCTCAGATTGGGGCGATCCCGCAAACTGGCCTTACCGCTGGACGCTTTCCTGGGATGACGTCACTTACGGAGCACAGCTGCTGCTCGCTCGTCTGACGAACGATTCCCGTTTTACCGCATCTGTCGAACGCAATCTTGATTATTGGTCGACAGGCTATAAAAATAATGGAAGCACAGAGCGGATCACTTATACACCAGGCGGGCTGGCATGGCTTGAGCAGTGGGGATCGCTGCGCTATGCTTCAAACGCCACTTTTCTCGCCTTTGTTTATTCAGATTGGGTAAAAGATGCCGGCAAAGCAAAAAGGTATCGGGATTTTGCAGTTCAGCAAATGAACTATATGCTCGGAGATAATCCGCAACAGCGCAGCTTTATCGTCGGATACGGAACAAACCCGCCGAAGCATCCGCATCACCGCACCGCCCACGGTTCATGGGCCGATCATATGAATGTGCCTGAAAATCACCGCCATACCCTCTACGGCGCGTTAGTAGGCGGACCGGGAAGGGATGATTCGTACCGTGACGAAACAAATGATTATGTGTCAAACGAAGTTGCAATCGATTACAACGCTGCTTTTACCGGCAATGTAGCGAAAATGTTTCAACTGTACGGTGCGGGGCAATCACCGCTGCCTCATTTTCCCGAAAAGGAAACACCAGAAGATGAATTTTTTGCAGAGGCATCCATTAACAGCTCGGGAAACAACTACACAGAAATTAGAGTGCAGCTCAATAACCGGTCAGGATGGCCGGCAAAGAAAACTGATAAGCTGTCTTTCCGCTATTACGTTGACCTGACTGAAGCGGCGAATGCCGGATTTTCTTCTGAAGATATAAAGGTCTCAATCGGATACAACGAAGGGGCGTCGGCGTCCCAGCTGAAGCCACATCACATCGGCAAACATATTTACTATACGGAGGTCAGCTTCAGCGGGGTTATGATATACCCCGGCGGTCAATCCGCCCATAAAAAAGAAGTCCAGTTCCGCCTATCGGCTCCAGCGGGGACGTCTTTTTGGAATCCGGAAAATGACCACTCCTACCAGGGACTGTCACAAAAGCTGGCAAAAACCTGGTATATGCCTGTATATGATGATGGCCGGCTTGTTTTCGGAAATGAGCCCGGCTAAAAAACGCCCGGATTCAATCATATGAAACGGAAGTATGAAGCTTCAAAAGGAGGACGCATCATGGACAATAAAACACGCTTTATGCAATTGTATGAGCAAATTAAAAATCCGCAAAACGGCTATTTTTCGCCTGAAGGCATTCCTTATCACTCGGTTGAAACGCTCATATGCGAAGCGCCTGATTACGGCCATATGACAACATCTGAAGCATACAGCTATTGGCTGTGGCTTGAAGCGATGTATGGCCGCTACACACAGGACTGGTCAAAGCTAGAAACCGCCTGGGACAATATGGAGAAATATATCATCCCGGTCAATGAAGGCGATGGAAACGAAGAACAGCCTACGATGAGCTACTATAACCCCTCAAGCCCTGCCACATATGCCGCAGAACACCGCTACCCTGATCTTTATCCTTCGGCTCTGACCGGACAATATCCGGCCGGAAACGATCCGCTTGACGGAGAGCTTAGATCCACATACGGAAGCAATGAAACGTATTTAATGCACTGGCTGCTTGACGTCGACAACTGGTATGGATTCGGGAACCTGCTGAACCCATCGCACACCGCTGTTTATGTCAACACTTACCAGCGCGGTGAACAGGAGTCTGTTTGGGAAACGGTTCCGCACCCCTCTCAGGATAATCAGACGTTTGGAAAACCGAATGAAGGATTTATGAGTCTGTTTACAAAAGAAAATCAGGCTCCTGCCCCGCAGTGGCGCTACACCAATGCAACAGATGCCGATGCGCGCGCCGTTCAGGCGATGTACTGGGCCAGACAATGGGGCTACAGCAATACTAAATATTTAGAAAAAGCTAAAAAAATGGGGGACTTTCTCCGTTACGGCATGTATGATAAATACTTCCAAGAGATTGGAAGTGCTGCTGACGGCTCGCCTTCCCGCGGTACTGGGAAAAATGCATGTCATTATTTAATGGCGTGGTACACCGCTTGGGGAGGCGGATTGGGACAGTATGCAAACTGGGCGTGGCGGATCGGTGCGAGCCATATGCATCAAGGTTATCAAAACCCTGTTGCCTCTTATGCACTGTCAACGGCTGAAGGCGGATTGATTCCAAATTCATCCACAGCGCGAAGCGATTGGGAAAAGGCGCTGAAAAGGCAGCTAGAACTTTACACATGGCTGCTTTCGTCAGAAGGGGCTGTTGCCGGCGGCGCCACGAACAGCTGGAACGGCAGCTACAGCGCATATCCGCAGAATGTCAGCACATTTTACGGAATGGCCTACACAGAAGCGCCTGTATATCACGATCCGCCTTCTAACAATTGGTTCGGGATGCAAGTCTGGCCGCTGGAAAGGGTGGCGGAACTGTATTATATTTTCGCGGAGAAAGGTGACAAATCGTCTGAAAACTTCCAAATGGCAAAGCATGTGATTGAAAAATGGATCGCATATTCACTTGATTATGTGTTTGTGGGCGAACGGCCGGTTACTGATGAAGAAGGTTATTATTTAAATGATGCGGGAGAACGCGTCCTTGGCGGCCAAAACCCGCAGATCGCCGTACAATCCGACCCAGGCGAGTTTTGGATTCCGGCAAACCTTGAATGGAGCGGCCAGCCTGATCCGTGGAAGGGGTTTGATTCATTTACCGGAAATCCGGGACTGCATGTCACGACGAAGAATCCTTCTCAAGATGTCGGCGTTCTCGGCAGCTATATTAAAACGCTTGTCTTCTTTGCAGCCGGAACAAAAGCCGAAACCGGCGGCTTTACCGCTCTTGGAAACAAAGCCAAAAATCTGGCAAAAGAACTGCTTGATGCAGCATGGAGTAAAAATGACGGAATCGGTATCGCAGCAGAGGAAGAACATGAAGATTATATCCGCTACTTTACGAAGGAAATCTACTTTCCGAATGGTTGGAGCGGCAGAAACGGGCAGGGCAATACCATCCCTGGCCCCAACACCGTGCCGTCTGATCCGGCAAAAGGCGGTAACGGCGTCTATATCAGTCATGCGGAGCTCCGGCCGAAAATTAAAAACGATCCGATGTGGCCTTATTTGGAAAACAAATATCAGACATCGTGGAATCCGAATACGGGCAAATGGGAAAACGGCGCACCCGTTTTCATCTATCACCGTTTCTGGTCTCAGGTCGATATGGCGACAGCCTATGCTGAGTATGACCGTTTAATCGGAAATGCATAACAATCAATAGGAGATTGTAAGATTGAGATGCGCTCGACCGTTGGAGCAAAGGCGGCGTTCAGCCGCCTTCTTTTTTTAAAGGCAGACTTTAGGATTTTAGCGAGCGTTTTGCACGATTATCTAAAAAGGAGATCAAAAGTTTGAGAGAAAAATGGTTAGCCTTATGTTTAAAGTCGATCATTCTGTTCGTTTTGATCATAGGAACCGTTCTTTTATCCGCAGTTCCGAAAGCTTCGGGAACGAGCGGGCCAGCAAAGCAAGCGAAGCAGAGCAGCATCCCCCCGACTGATCTTTTGGAAAACATGAGCCCTGGATGGAACCTTGGCAACACGCTGGATGCCGTTCCGACAGAAGGCTCTTGGAACAATCCGCCGGTTCGCGAGCATACTTTTGATGATATTCGCGATGCGGGGTTTAAAAGCGTCCGGATTCCGGTGACATGGGATTCCCACATCGGCAGCGCTCCCGGGTATCCGATCGACACCGCTTGGATGAACCGGGTGGAAGAAGTGACAGATTGGGCTTTGGAAAGAGAATTTTACGTCGTGTTAAATATTCACCACGATTCTTGGCTATGGATCAGCCGCATGGGAAACAGCCAGCAAGAGACATTAGATAAGCTGGGGAAAGTCTGGAAGCAGATTGCCGAGCGCTTTAAAAACAAAAGTGAACGCCTCCTGTTTGAAATCGTCAATGAACCGACCGGAATGAGCGCATATCAAATGAATCTGCTAAACCGAGAGATGCTGAACACCATCCGTTCGACCGGCGTCAAAAACAGCCAGCGGCTTGTGATCGTCGGAGGGCTTGAAGATAACAAAGATGAATTGCTTCATTCATTTGAACCGCCTGATGATGACCGGATTGTCCTCACATATCACTACTATTCTCCTTGGGATTATGTATCAAACTGGTGGGGTCGGACGACTTGGGGGTCAATGGCCGAAATCTCCGAGATGGAGCAGGACATCAGACCTGTTTATGAAAAATTTGTAAAAAAAGGATACCCGGTTATTATCGGTGAATATGGTACCCTCGGCGCCAATGAAAATCATTCAAAGCGGCTCTATCACAATACGTTTGTCCGCCTTGCCCACAAATATCAAATGATCCCGATGTGGTGGGACAATGGGAATGACCAGTTTGACCGGACTGTGAGACAGTGGCGCGATCCTGTTGTAAAAGACATTGTCATTCAGGCGGGACGCGGCGTTCCTAATGCGATCATCAAACCGGCAGATCTTTTTATCAAAAAAGGTCAAAGCATCAGCGATCAGACGGTGGACATTCAGCTGAACGGCAATACGCTGACAGGCATCTATCAGAAATCAGCACAATTAAAGGAAGGCAGCGATTATACAGTCGGCAATGCCGGAAAAACGGTCTCTATAAAAGCATCCTGTTTGGCAAAGCTGATGAACGGGTCTGAGCAGCCGGGGGCAAAAGCACAGCTCACTTTTACGTTTCATAAAGGAGCCAGCCAGGTTATGGATATCATCCTTTATGATGATCCGAAGCTTGAAAAAAGCGAATTCACCATCAGTCAATCGGCAATTAGCGGTGATCTCAAAATCCCTGCGTCATTGAACGGAACGAAGCTGGCTACGGTTAAAGGAGTCGTCGACTCTACCGGAAGGCCGGTTCTTGAAGAAGTATGGTCATGGACGCCCTACTTGAACTATGACGAAGATTTTTACGAAAAAGACGGGGATTTGTATTTGAGAGAGCGGGTTTTAAAGTATTTGAAAAGCGATTCCACCTTTACATTTGAACTGTGGCCGAAAGGCGTCGAAACGGTCGTGAAGGTGAAAGTCACGCCTTGAACTGCCGGCTATCCTCTCAATGAC
Source organism: Bacillus haynesii (assembly GCF_001969855.1). Classification (GTDB taxonomy): domain Bacteria; phylum Bacillota; class Bacilli; order Bacillales; family Bacillaceae; genus Bacillus; species Bacillus haynesii. The sequence continues at coordinate 73,012 of NZ_MRBL01000005.1, read as the reverse complement.
GCCGTCCATGCATCCTCTTTATGAAAGCAGGGAAAACATAATGATGACGAAAAAGGGTTTATTGCCATTGCTGATGCCGTTTTTGTTTGCCCTCTCCGCTATCCAGTTTGGCAATCCCCGGCCGGCACTAGCCGCGTCTCCTTTTGTTGAGACAGCCGGAACATCGTTCACTTTAAATGGAAAAGACTTTTATTTTGCCGGGACGAATAACTATTATTTTCACTATAAATCTAAAAAAATGGTCGATGATGTGTTCGAAGATATGAAAGCGATGAATTTGAAAGTGATCCGCATCTAGGGATTTCTTGACGGCCAGCCGCAGGAAAATACCGTCATGCAGCCAAGGCCGGGCATGGATGATGAATCAGGCTTTTCCAAGCTTGACTATGCCATTTATAAAGCGGGACAGTCAGGGATAAAACTTGTCATTCCATATGTGAACAACTGGGATGATTTTGGCGGAATGAATCAATATGTCAGGTGGTTTCAGGCCGATGGACATGACGCGTTTTACACTCATCCGGACATCAAAGAGGCGGATAAGAACTATGTATCCTATATGCTGAACCGAGTCAACACTTATAATGGCGTCAAATATAAAGATGATCCCGCGATTATGGCATGGGAGCTTGCCAATGAACCGAGGGTCCAGTCTGACAGGACCGGAAATACACTTGTCGAATGGGCAGATGAGATGAGCGAATTTATTAAATCCATTGATCAGCACCATCTTGTGGCGGTTGGAGATGAAGGATTTTATCATACAGAAGGGCACCCTGATTGGCATTACAGCGGCGGAGAAGGTGTGGATTGGAAAAGGCTGACCGCTCTTATGCATATTGATTACGGCACATTTCACCTCTATCCGGATCATTGGGGCAAAACGCCCGAATGGGGGAACCAGTGGATCACAGACCATATTTGCGATGGAAAAGAAATCGGCAAACCGGTCGTTTTAGAAGAGTACAGCTATCAGGATAAATCCAGAAGGGACGACGTCTACAGAACATGGCGTGAACTCATGAGAAAAGCAGGGCGGGGCGGGCAGCCAATTTTGAATTTTGACCGGCATTCAGGATGACGAGACACTCTATCCGGACGATGACGGTTTTCGGATCGTTTATCCGAGTTCTGCCGCTTCTGTCATTTCAGAACATGCGAAGCGGATGAATGAAAAATCATCCGCTTCCGAAATGCTTCAGACTGAACGCTGTCATGATTTGCAATAAAAATATGGTTATGGTATAGTTTTATTGGAAATGCTAACGATAGCCGAGGCGAAGAGTGGGGAAACCCGCTCTTTTGTATTGAACAGGCAATTTTGTCTCGACATGTTCATCGTTTTTTCTAAATCCCCTGCTTTTGAAGCAGGGTTTTTACGAGGGAGCTGATGAATGGGACCCTGCACAAGGAGGAAAAGTATGAGTAACAAAGTGATCGATACCGTCAGCGAAATGGTCCAGCCTATACTAGACAATCTTCAGCTTGAACTCGTTGACATCGAATTTGTCAAGGAAGGTCAAAGCTGGTTTCTTCGCGTGTTTATTGATTCAGATGACGGCGTAGACATCGAGGAATGTGCCAAGGTTAGCGAAGCTCTTAGTGAAAAGCTCGACGAGGCTGATCCGATCAAGCAAAACTATTTTCTTGAAGTATCGTCCCCGGGAGCTGAGAGGCCTTTAAAGAAAGCAGCCGATTTCATGAAAGCGCTCGGAAAAAACGTATATATTAAAACGTACGAACCTATTGAAGGCAATAAAGAGTTTGAAGGCGAGCTTTCCGCATTTGACGGTGAAAACGTGGAGGTCGCGGTGATGATCAAAACGCGCCGGAAAACGATCAATATTCCATATGATAAAGTAGCCAAAGCGAGGCTGGCTGTTTCGTTCAATTAATTTTTGACTGTTTAAGGGGGAAACCATAAACATGAGTAGTGAGTTGTTTGATGCCCTGACTGTTCTTGAAAAAGAAAAGGGAATCAGTAAGGACATTATTATTGAAGCAATTGAAGCTGCGCTCATTTCCGCTTATAAGCGGAACTTCAACCAGGCGCAGAACGTCAGGGTAGATTTAAATCGCGACACCGGTTCAATCCGCGTTTTCGCCCGCAAAGATGTCGTGGATGAAGTGTATGATCCGCGCCTTGAAATCTCGATTGAAGATGCCGTAAACATCAATCCGAACTACATTGTCGGGGATGTTGTGGAAATCGAAGTGACGCCGAAGGATTTCGGCCGCATCGCTGCCCAGACGGCAAAGCAGGTCGTGACCCAACGCGTCCGTGAAGCGGAGCGCGGCGTCATCTATTCTGAATTCATCGATCGCGAAGAAGATATCATGACAGGTATCGTCCAGCGGATCGATAATAAGTTCATCTATGTCTCTTTAGGAAAAATCGAGGCGCTTCTGCCGGTTTCAGAACAGATGCCGAATGAAGTCTACAAGCCTCATGACCGGATCAAAGTGTTCATTACAAAAGTCGAAAAAACGACGAAGGGTCCGCAGATTTACGTTTCAAGAACTCATCCAGGTTTATTAAAACGTCTCTTTGAAATCGAAGTCCCGGAAATTTACGATGGAACGGTCGAGCTCAAATCTGTGGCGCGAGAAGCGGGAGACCGCTCGAAGATTTCCGTCCGCACGGATAATCCCGACATCGATCCCGTCGGCGCCTGCGTCGGACCGAAGGGTCAGCGCGTCCAGGCGATCGTCAATGAATTGAAAGGCGAGAAAATTGATATTGTTCACTGGTCAAACGACCCGGTTGAATTCGTCGCCAATGCGCTGAGCCCTTCAAAAGTGCTCGACGTCATCGTCAATGAAGAGGATAAGGCGACAACAGTTGTCGTTCCTGACTACCAGCTGTCGCTCGCCATCGGAAAAAGAGGCCAAAATGCCCGCCTGGCAGCCAAGCTGACAAGCTGGAAGATCGATATTAAAAGCGAAACAGATGCAAGAGAGCTTGGAATTTATCCAAGGGAGCTTGAAGAAGAGGAGCCGGAAGAGCTTTTCTTGGAAAGCGAAACTCCAGAATCGGATGAATAAGAGGTGACCTTTGGTGAATAGCCGAAAGAAGATCCCGCTTAGAAAATGCGTCGTAACAGGGGAAATGAAGCCTAAAAAGGAGCTCATCCGCGTCGTCCGTTCCAAGGAAGGGGAAGTTTCCGTAGACCCGACCGGCAAGAAGAACGGCCGGGGAGCCTACCTTACACTTGATAAAGACGTCATTTTAACTGCAAAAAAGAAAAACAGCTTAGCAAATCAGCTTCAAGCACAGATTGATGATCAGATTTTTGATGAACTGCTGGAACTGGCGGAAAAGGAGAACAGATAAATGTCGGAATCAGAATGGTTTTCCTTGCTGGGTCTGGCGAATCGAGCTCGAAAGGTCGTGTCCGGAGAAGACCTGGTTGTGAAAGAAATCAGGCATTCACGCGCAAAGCTTGTTTTGCTTGCAGACGACGCATCGGCTAACACGGAGAAAAAAGTAACCGACAAATGCAGGCACTACGATGTACCGGTAAAAAAAGTCGGAGATCGTATGCTTTTGGGCCGTTCAATCGGCAAAGAATCCCGTGTGGTTGTTGCTGTCACTGATCAAGGTTTTGCGAATACGTTGCTCCGAAAGCTCGATTAATTTTTTTGGGGGTGAACGAATGGCTAAAATGAGAGTTTATGAATATGCAAAAGCCATAAATGTTTCAAGTAAGGATATTATCGCGGCATTGAAAGATATGAATATCGAAGTCAATAACCATATGGCGATGATCGAAGAAAATGCGATCAAACAGCTCGATCAAAAATTCAAGAAGGGCGCTAAGCCTGCGGGAAATAAAAAGGATGCCGGTACAGGCGGACAAAAGCCGCAGCAAGAAGCCGCAAAACAAAATGCCGGAAGTAAGCCAAACAAAAATCGAGACGGAAAGAAGAATAACGTGCAGAATACTCAATTTAACAATAAAAACAAGAAGAAAAACAACAACAATAACAAAAAGAACAAACGCGGTAAAAATCATCAATCTCCGCAGGAGAAGCAGTTCAAGCCGAAAAAAGAGCTGCCTGAAAAAATCGAATTCACCAACTCAATGTCGGTCGGACAGCTTGCAGAAGAGCTCGGAAAAGAACCGTCAGAAATCATTAAAAAATTAATGCTTCTCGGCACTATGGCAACGATCAACCAAGATCTTGACAAAGATACCGTGGAGCTGATCGCTTCAGAATACGGCGTCGACGTCGAAGAAGTGATCGTCCATGAAGAAACCGAATTCGAAAAATACGAAGAGCCGGATAACGAAAAAGACCTCGAAATCCGCCCTCCTGTCGTAACGATCATGGGTCACGTCGACCACGGAAAAACAACGCTTCTCGACAGCATCAGAAAAACGAAGGTCGTCGAAGGCGAAGCCGGAGGCATCACACAACACATTGGCGCTTATCAGATCGAGGAAAACGGCAAGAAGATCACCTTCCTTGACACTCCGGGCCACGCCGCATTTACAACGATGCGCGCACGCGGTGCGGAAGTTACGGATATTACGATTCTCGTCGTAGCTGCAGATGACGGGGTTATGCCGCAGACGGTCGAAGCGATCAACCATGCGAAAGCGGCTGAAGTGCCGATCATCGTCGCTGTCAACAAAATCGACAAACCGACGGCAAACCCTGACCGGGTGATGCAGGAGCTGACAGAGCACGGTCTTGTTCCTGAAGCATGGGGAGGCGAGACGATTTTCGTTCCTCTTTCCGCACTGTCAGGAGAGGGAATCGATGAGCTGATCGAAATGATCCTGCTTGTCAGCGAGGTCGAGGAGCTCAAAGCAAATCCGAACCGCAGGGCAAAAGGAACGGTCATCGAAGCCGAGCTTGATAAAGGAAAAGGTTCTGTCGCAACATTGCTCGTTCAAAACGGAACGCTTCACGTCGGAGATCCGATCGTCGTCGGGAACACATTCGGCCGCGTTCGCGCGATGGTCAATGATATCGGCAGACGCGTTAAATCGGCGGGACCGTCAACACCTGTTGAAATCACCGGGTTGAACGAAGTTCCGAACGCAGGGGATCAGTTCCTTGTGTTCAAAGACGAAAAAACAGCCCGTTCAGTCGGCGAAGCGCGCGCTACCAAACAGCTTGAAGAACAGCGCAGCGATAAAGCGAAGCTCAGCCTTGATGACTTGTTTGAACAGATTAAACAAGGCGACGTCAAAGACATTAACCTTGTCGTCAAAGCCGATGTTCAAGGTTCTGCTGAAGCTCTCGTTGCAGCACTGCAAAAAATTGAGGTCGAAGGCGTCAGAGTCAAAATCATCCACACAGGCGTAGGTGCGATTACCGAATCAGACATTATTTTAGCTTCTGCATCAAATGCAATCGTGATCGGGTTTAATGTCAGACCTGACGGAAATGCTAAGAGTACCGCTGAAGCCGAAAATGTGGATATCCGCCTTCATCGCATCATTTATAAAGTCATTGATGAGATCGAAGCAGCCATGAAAGGCATGCTTGATCCTGAGTATGAAGAAAAAGTGATCGGCATGGTTGAAGTCCGTCAAACATTCAAAGTCTCTAAAATCGGAACGATTGCCGGAGGCTATGTAACGGAAGGTACGATCACACGTGACAGCGGAATCCGCTTGATCCGCGACGGCGTCGTCATCTATGAAGGGGAAGTCGATGTGCTGAAACGCTTTAAAGATGACGTGAAAGAAGTTTCACAAGGATATGAATGTGGTATCACCATTAAGAAATACAACGACATACGCGAAGGCGATATGATCGAAGCGTATGTTATGCAAGAAATTGAAAGAAAGTGATCGGTTTCGTTGAATGCGAATGCATCATTTACGATGCATCATCACTCAAGGAAAAACGGGCGGTGCTGAAGCGGGTGATCACAAGAATCCGCGCCAAGTTCAACGTTTCTGTTTCAGAAATTGACTACCAGGACACATGGCAGCGCACAAGCTTTGGTATTGCCGCCGTTTCTTCCTCTCGCGTGCAAACGGAAAAAGAGCTGCAGCGGGTTCTAAGCTTTATCGACTCTTTTCCGGAAATTGAACGGACGATCACGAGAACAGAGTGGTTTTAACGTAGAGGTGGTATGGTCATGACGATGAGAGCTACCCGTGTGGGTGAGCAGATGAAAAAAGAACTTGGTGACATTATCGGCAGAAAACTGAAAGATCCGCGAATCGGATTTTTAACAGTCACCGATGTCAGGGTCTCAGGTGATCTGCAAATTGCCAAAGTGTATATTTCCGTTTTAGGCGATGAAAAGAAACGGGAAGAAACGCTCAAAGGCCTGGCAAAAGCAAAAGGCTTTATTCGTTCCGAACTTGGAAACCGAATCAGGCTTCGCAAAACACCTGAAATCCAGTTTGAGTTCGATGAATCGATCGATTACGGAAACCGTATCGAAACATTGATTCACGAGCTGAACGAAAACAAAGAAGAATCATAAGCTTAAAAAGGATAGGCGGGCGACTGCCTGTCCTTTTTAGCTCCAAATAAGAAAGGGGCGAAGAAACACGAATGTATAACGGAGTCCTTCTATTACATAAACCGGCCGGCATGACTTCGCATGACTGCGTCATGAAGATCCGCAAACTGCTGAAAACAAAAAAGGTCGGCCATACCGGTACATTGGATCCCGAGGTGTCGGGTGTTCTCCCGATCTGCGTCGGGAGGGCAACCAAAATCGTCGAGTATCTGACCGAAAAGTCCAAAACATATGATGCAGAGGTCACGCTTGGCTTTTCAACGGCGACAGAAGACCAGACGGGGGAAGTGACAGAAAAGAAACCCGTCTCAGTGCCGCCTGATGAACAGACCGTGCAGAGCGTCCTGAGATCTCTTGAAGGAGCGATTGAGCAAGTCCCGCCGATGTATTCCGCTGTCAAGGTAGGCGGCAAAAAGCTGTATGAGTACGCGCGGGCTGGAATCGAGGTTGAACGGCCGAAACGGACCATCACCATCCACCATATCGAACTGACATCCGAGATTCGCCATGAGCAGGATAAAGCCCGCTTCCGGTTTGTTGTGACATGCTCAAAAGGCACATATGTCAGGACCTTGGCGGTAACAATCGGGGAGAAGCTCGGATATCCCGCGCATATGTCCCATCTGGTCAGGACCGCGTCAGGCCCTTTCACCCTTGATGAATGTTTGACCTTTGAAGACGTCGAAGGCTTGAGCGCTGACGGAACATTATCTGAAAAGCTTGTCCCCATCGAACGTGCGCTTGATCATTTGCCGAAATGGATAATTAGTGATACATTAGCTAAGAAAGTGGAAAATGGAGCAGTGCTTGAAACGCCCGGCAGCTTTTCTCATTTGACGAGCGAAGACCGCATTGCGGTCTTTACGGAAGCAGGCCGGTGCACAGCCGTCTATTATCCGCATCCGACCAAAACCGGCCTGTTGAAGCCGGCAAAAGTACTCGTGCAAAAAAGCGAACAATAGAAAAGGTGACCGTTCTTGAAGACGATACATATTTCCCACCCACACGACTTAAAGCGTGAGGATTTTCCGACATCAGTTATGGCATTAGGCTATTTTGACGGTGTTCACCTGGGACATCAGCAAGTGATTCTTACAGCAAAAAACACCGCGGCAAGAGAAGGGGTCAAAACGTCGGTGATGACCTTTCATCCCCACCCTTCTGCCGTGCTCAAAAAAGGCCGGGAGCCGAAAGACTTAATCACGCCTTTGCAGGACAAAATCAGCATTATCGAAGATTTAGGGGTCGATTTTTTATACGTTGTCACATTTACCCCCGAATTCGCTTCTCTATCACCTGAGGAATTTATCGATCAATATATACTCGGCTTTCACGTTACTCATGTTGTAGCCGGATTTGACTTTACCTTCGGGAAATTCGGCAAAGGCACAATGGAAAACTTCCAGGCGTATGCGAAAGGCCGTGTCAAAAGCACGTCTGTCGCAAAATATTCCAATCAGGATCAAAAGGTAAGCTCCACGAGGATCCGCAGCGTCCTGGGAGCCGGCGACGTCGAGTATGCCGCTGAACTGCTCGGCAGGCCGTACCATGTGAAAGGCTTTGTGATCCACGGTGATAAAAGGGGCCGCACGATCGGATTTCCGACCGCCAATATCGGCCTTAAAGACACATACATCGTCCCGCCGACAGGTGTGTATGCTGTTAAAGCCGAAATCGGCGGCGCTGTCTACAACGGCGTCTGCAATGTCGGATACAAGCCGACGTTTTACGAAAAACGGCCGGGGCAGCCTTCAATCGAAGTCAACTTATTCGATTTTGACCGTGACATATACGGATCCGAAATCAAGGTTGAATGGTATAAGCGGCTGAGGAGCGAGAAAAAATTCGGCAGCGTTGACGAGCTTGTCGAACAGATTTCCAGAGACAAAGAAGAAGCGATCCGCTTCTTCAGAGAGCGGAAGCCGGCCGGAATCTAGATGTATGGAAACGGCAATACGCGTCAACAATGGTGATAAAAGCTAAACTTCATCATAAATGGTTGCATTAGGCCCGTCTTTCTAGTATCATATTGTCTGTAGCTTTAAAACCGTTCACTTGGCAAATCGAATCACCGGCGTTTGCTAGGTAATCGGGGCTAATATTATATGGAGGTGAAACAGGATGGCAATTACTCAAGAGCGTAAAACACAACTCATCAATGAGTTCAAAACACACGAATCTGACACGGGATCACCGGAAGTTCAGATCGCTATCCTAACAGATCAAATCAACAACTTGAACGAGCATTTACGCACTCACAAGAAAGACCATCACTCACGTCGCGGTCTTCTTAAAATGGTAGGTAAACGTCGTAATCTTCTTACGTATCTTCGTAACAAAGACGTAACTCGTTACCGTGAGTTGATCAACAAACTAGGATTACGTCGATAATCGTAAAAAGCGGGAGGATTCCCGCTTTTTTATCGTATAAGAACGAATATCCGGCAACTCCCAAACGCGTTGTTCATATAAATGATTTTAAATGACACCGATTCATTCTTTACATAGCACTTTGCCATTGATATGTTCAATTCATTTCGTTCATAATAGGAGTAACCTAAAAACTATCCGAAGAGAGGAGTTCATATAAGAATGGGACAAGAGAAACATGTCTTTTCCATAGATTGGGCCGGCCGCAAGCTGACAGTAGAAACCGGCCAGCTTGCAAAACAAGCAAACGGAGCTGTCATGGTGCGTTATGGAGACACTGCAGTGCTCAGCACCGCAACGGCTTCAAAAGAACCTAAAACCGTAGACTTTTTCCCGTTAACAGTGAATTATGAAGAAAGACTTTACGCCGTCGGAAAGATTCCGGGCGGGTTTATTAAAAGAGAGGGAAGACCGAGCGAAAAAGCGATTCTTGCCAGCCGGTTAATCGACCGGCCGATCCGCCCGCTGTTCGCAGACGGCTTCCGGAATGAAGTTCAAGTCGTCAGCATCGTCATGAGCGTTGACCAGGATTGTTCATCGGAAATGGCGGCAATGTTTGGATCATCTCTTGCGCTGTGCGTATCGGACATCCCGTTTGAAGGGCCGATCGCCGGAGTGACGGTAGGCCGGGTTGACAACGAATTCATTATCAATCCGACACTTGAACAGCTTGAAAAAAGCGACATTCACCTCGTCGTAGCGGGAACGAAAGATGCGATCAACATGGTTGAAGCAGGAGCAGACGAAGTTCCGGAAGAGATCATGCTTGAAGCGATCATGTTCGGTCACGAGGAGATCAAGCGGCTTATTGCGTTCCAGGAGGAAATCGTCGCCGCTGTCGGTAAAGAAAAATCAGAAATTACCCTGTATGAGATCGATTCCGATCTGAAAGAAAAAGTGCGGGGAATGGCTGAATCAAGCCTCTTAAAAGCCATTCAGGTTCATGAAAAGCACGCGCGCGAGGACGCGATCAGCGAAGTGAAAAATGAGGTTTTGGCAAAGTTTGAAGAAGAGGAACACGATGAAGAAACGCTGAAACAAGTGAAAGACATTTTGTCGCAGCTTGTTAAAAATGAAGTGCGCCGTCTGATCACGGAGGAAAAAGTTCGTCCTGACGGCCGGGCTGTCGATGAGATTCGCCCGCTTTCTTCAGAAGTCGGCCTCCTTTCGAGAACACACGGTTCAGGACTTTTTACAAGGGGTCAGACTCAGGCGCTCAGCATTTGTACGCTCGGTGCGCTTGGCGATGTGCAGATTTTAGACGGTCTCGGTGTCGAAGAATCAAAACGCTTTATGCACCATTACAACTTCCCGCAGTTCAGCGTCGGGGAAACAGGGCCGATGCGCGGGCCGGGACGACGCGAAATCGGGCACGGAGCCCTCGGGGAACGTGCGCTTGAACCGATTGTTCCGTCTGAAAAAGACTTCCCGTATACGATCCGCCTCGTCTCTGAAGTGCTTGAATCAAACGGTTCCACTTCCCAGGCGAGCATTTGTGCAAGCACGCTTGCGATGATGGATGCAGGGGTGCCGATTAAAGCCCCGGTTGCCGGAATCGCGATGGGCCTTGTCAAATCAGGTGACAATTACACGGTCTTAACCGATATTCAAGGTATGGAAGATCATCTCGGGGATATGGACTTTAAAGTAGCAGGAACGTCCAAAGGCGTCACAGCCCTGCAAATGGATATTAAGATTGAAGGCTTATCGAGAGAGATTTTGGAAGAGGCGCTTCAGCAGGCGAAAAAAGGCAGAATGGAGATCCTTGAAAGCATGCTGAGCACATTGGCTGAATCAAGAAAAGAGCTTTCTCCTTATGCGCCGAAAATCTTGACGATGTCGATCAATCCGGATAAAATCCGCGACGTCATCGGACCAAGCGGAAAACAAATCAATAAGATCATTGAAGATACAGGCGTTAAAATCGATATTGAACAAGACGGCACAATCTTCATTTCTTCTACCGATGAAAGCATGAACCAAAAAGCGAAGAAAATCATCGAAGACCTCGTCAGAGAAGTTGAGGTTGGACAGCTTTACTTAGGTAAAGTAAAGCGGATTGAAAAATTCGGAGCTTTCGTTGAACTGTTCAGCGGAAAAGACGGTCTGGTCCATATTTCAGAGCTTGCGCTCGAACGGGTAGGAAAAGTCGAAGATGTCGTCAAAATCGGCGACGAGCTCCTTGTTAAGGTTACCGAAATCGATAAACAAGGACGCGTCAACTTATCAAGAAAAGCTGTATTGCGGGAACAGAAGGAAAAAGAAGAGCAAAAATCGTAAAAACGGTGTCTATCTTGCTTCTGTCTTCGTCTTCAAAGCAAAAGGAAGCCTGGGTAACCCGGCTTCTTTGTTTTAAGCCGTGAAAACGGTCCGGTTCTATCTTGTCCTTTTCTCACATACTTTGTGGGGAAGGGAGGAATACAATTGAAAAGAACGATTGTTCGTGTTTCCGTTTTTTTCTTTCTTTTGCTGATGTCCTATCAGATGATGAACCGTCCGTATTCACAACATTACATAGATGCGATGAAAAAAGACGCGGTCACGGTTGCCGCTCAAAAGGATGAATTGTACCAGGAGCTTTTGCAAAAAGCGCCTGAATATGAAGTGAAGGCCCAGAATGCGAAAATTGATCGCATATGGAAAGCGATGCCCGGCTACAACGGCTTAAAAGTAAACATCGAAAAATCGTACAAAAAAATGAAACGGGCAGGTGCATTTGATGAGAAGCTGCTCGTTTACGACCAAGTGAAACCTGACGTTCATTTAGACTCCTTAAAGCCTGAGCCGATCTATCGCGGACACCCGGATAAACCGATGGTATCGTTTATTATCAATGTCGCTTGGGGTAATGAATATTTGCAAGAGATGCTTCCCGTTTTGCAAAAGCATCGTGTCAAAGCCACCTTTTTTCTGGAGGGCAGATGGGTGAAACATCATCCTGAGCTGGCAAAAGCCATACAAAACGGCGGGCATGAAATCGGAAACCATTCATACAATCATCCGGATATGAGCAAACTGACGAGAGAACGTATTTCAGAACAGCTGCGGAAGACAAATGAACAAATCGATGAAACGCTCGGCGTCAAGCCGAAGTGGTTCGCCCCGCCGAGCGGCAGCTTCCGCAAAGAGGTTGTGGATCAGGCTCACAAGATGGGGATGGGAACGATCTTGTGGACAGTTGATACGATCGATTGGCAGAAACCGCAGCCGGCCGTCTTACAGCAACGGGTATTAAGCAAAGTACATAACGGCGCCATGATATTAATGCATCCGACAGATCCAACTGCAAAAAGTCTTGCCGTTTTGATACAGAACCTGCATGAAAAAGGCTATCAAATCGGAACTGTTTCACAGCTGATGAATGAAAAAAGGCTTGTTGAAGAATAGGATGTGCGGCCCGTTCTTTGAATAGGAGGAACAAATTTGATTAAACGGTATACTTGTCAAAATGGGGTAAGAATCGTATTCGAAAACAATCCCACTGTCCGGTCTGTGGCCATCGGAGTTTGGATTGGAACCGGATCAAGACATGAAACACTTGAAATTAACGGTATTTCGCACTTTCTTGAGCACATGTTTTTCAAGGGGACAAAAACGCGCACTGCAAGGGACATCGCAGAGTCTTTTGACAGAATCGGCGGACAGGTCAACGCGTTTACCTCAAAGGAATATACGTGCTATTACGCCAAAGTTCTCGATGAGCATGCAAGCTATGCTCTGGAAGTGCTTTCTGATATGTTCTTTCATTCATCATTTGACGAAGAAGAATTGAAAAAAGAAAAAAACGTCGTCTATGAAGAGATTAAAATGTATGAGGACACGCCTGATGACATCGTTCACGATCTCTTGAGCAAAGCGTCATACGGCAGCCATTCCCTCGGTTATCCGATCCTTGGCACAGAGGACACGCTTGCCGAATTTGACGGAGATTCGCTCAGAAAGTATATGGACGAATATTATACGCCTGACCGCGTCGTCATTTCGATAGCCGGAAATGTACCGGAAACTTTTATAAAAGAAGCTGAAAAGCATTTCGGCTCATATGAAGCCAAAGGCAAAAGAACCGGCATGACAAAACCGGATTTTCACCATGAGAAAATGACGCGCAAAAAAGAAACCGAACAGGCTCACCTCTGCCTCGGCTTCAACGGGCTGGAAGCAGGCCACCCGGAAATCTATGATTTGATCGTTCTCAATAATATTTTGGGAGGAAGCATGAGCAGCCGTCTTTTTCAGGATGTCCGTGAAGATAAAGGTCTTGCATATTCCGTGTTCAGCTACCACACTTCCTATGAAGACAGCGGCATGATGACCATCTACGCCGGAACCGGCGCAAATCAGCTTCAGCTCCTGTCAGAAACGATTCATGAAACACTGCGCATGCTGAAAAGCGACGGTATTACACCGAAAGAGCTTGAAAACAGCAAAGAGCAAATGAAAGGCAGCCTAATGCTCAGTCTCGAAAGCACAAACAGCAAAATGAGCCGCAACGGCAAAAATGAGCTATTGCTCGGTAAACACCGGACGCTTGATGAAATCATCGAAAAGTTGAATGCCGTCAGCCTCGAGCGTGTGAACAATCTTGCCAACCGGATTTTCACCGATGATTACTCATCTGCATTAATCAGCCCGTCGGGTGAGCTGCCGAAATAAAGCCTTCTTAAAACATGCTTGTCTTTTTAGGCAGGCATGTTTTTTATTATCGGTTCATACATCATAACAAAAGGGGGTTTTTTCATGAGGCTGAGTGAACTTTCGGGAAAAGAAATCGTCGATGTCAAGCGGGCCGAACGGCTCGGCGTACTGGGTCAGACGGATCTTGAGATCAATGAGCAGGACGGACAGATTACAGCTCTTATCATCCCTTCTGTTAAATGGTTCGGACTTGGCAGAAAACAGGGGAATGACATCAAGGTGCCCTGGTCGCAGATTCAAAAAATCGGATCGGATATGATCATTTTGGATGTTCCGGAAAGCAGCGTGACAAAAGATGAGTAAGCAAGGCTGGAACACCCGCCCGTCCCTTGGGGCGGGCTTTTTGTTTTTCTGGATTTCAATTCACCGCTATTTCCTTTTTGTCATATGATGAAATTAGCTTATGAATTAGATCCTTGTCAAAAAAGAAGGTGAATGTTAGAGCCATGTTAACCGGATTGACGATTGCAATCATCGGCGGCGATGCAAGGCAGCTCGAGATCATCCGCAAGCTGACAGAACAGGATGCAAAGGTCTTTTTAATCGGTTTTGACCAGCTTGATCACGGGTTTACCGGAGCTACAAAACTAAAGCTGACCGAACTTGACTTCGGCACAATAGACAGCATTATTCTGCCTGTATCGGGCACATCGATGGAAGGAACGGTTGCGACTGTTTTTTCCAATGAAAAAGTGGTGTTAAAACAAGAACATTTAGAAAAAACCCAGCCTCACTGCGCGATTTATTCAGGGATTTCAAACCAGTATTTAGACGGCATGGCCAAAGGGGCGAACCGTCGTCTTATCAAGCTATTTGAAAGAGACGATATTGCGATTTACAACTCGATACCTACAGTCGAAGGTGCCATTATGATGGCCATACAGCATACAGACTTTACGATTCACGGCTCGAATGTGATGGTTCTCGGGCTCGGGCGGACGGGAATGAGCATCAGCCGGACGTTCTCGGCGCTCGGCGCACGCGTAAAAGTCGGAGCGCGCGACTCCGCCCACCTCGCCAGAATCATGGAGATGGGACTCACTCCTTTCCACACAAACGAACTTGCAGAGCATGTTGAAAATATCGACATTTGCATCAATACCATTCCAAGCCTGATTCTCAATAAACATGTCCTCTCACGAATGACACCCAGAACATTAATTCTCGATTTAGCAACCCGTCCCGGAGGCACTGATTTTGATTTTGCCGAAAAGCAAGGCATTAAAGCGCTGCTTGCTCCAGGACTTCCCGGGATCGTCGCGCCTAAAACGGCGGGACAGATTATTGCCAATGTTTTGTGCAACCTTTTGTCTGAATCAACAACTGACCGAAAGGGGCTGTCATAATGTCGATCAAAGGAAAAAGAATCGGATTTGGCCTGACGGGTTCACATTGCACGTATGATGCCGTATTTCCGCAAATTGAAGCGCTGATCAACAAAGGAGCTGAAGTGAGACCTGTCGTCACGCATACTGTCAAGTCGACGGACACACGCTTTGGAGAAGGGGAAGAATGGGTCAGAAGAATAGAAGAACTGACTGGATTTAAAGTCATTGATTCCATTCCGAAAGCGGAGCCTCTCGGACCGAAAACACCGCTGGACTGCATGGTTGTTGCGCCATTGACGGGAAATTCAATGAGCAAGCTCGCAAACGCCCAGACGGACAGTCCGGTTCTCATGGCGGCCAAGGCGACAATGAGAAACTCCCGCCCCGTCGTTCTCGGCATTTCAACGAATGACGCGCTCGGCTTGAACGGCGTCAACTTGATGAGGCTGATGGCGGCAAAAAACGTTTACTTTATTCCGTTCGGCCAGGATGATCCTTACAAAAAGCCGAATTCGCTCGTCGCCAAAATGGATCTTTTAGTGCCGGCGGTCGAAGAAGCCCTCTCCCATAAACAAATGCAGCCCATCCTGGTCCATAATGATCAATAAATCTTTTGAAAATAAAGTTGTAACAAAAAATATCAATCACCACGGCACACATCTATGTTAAAATAAAATGTAAAATGCATAGTCAACCAATCGTTTACGACGATTAAGGTGGAAGGAGTTTTACAATTGGGCAGAGGATTACATGTAGCAGTAGTTGGTGCGACAGGCGCTGTAGGACAGCAAATGTTAAAAACACTAGAAGACAGGAATTTTGAACTGGATAAACTGACTTTATTATCCTCAAAACGTTCAGCAGGTACGAAGCTGACTTTCAAAGGCGAAGAGTACACTGTAGAAGAAGCTCGTCCAGAGAGCTTTGAAGGCGTCAACATCGCGCTTTTCAGCGCCGGGGGAAGCGTTTCGCAGGCGCTTGCTCACGAGGCTGTCAAACGCGGGGCGATCGTCATTGACAACACGAGCGCGTTCCGGATGGACCAAAACACTCCGCTCGTCGTACCTGAGGTCAATGAGGAAGATTTGCACAAGCACAACGGCATTATTGCAAATCCGAACTGTTCAACAATCCAGATGGTTGTTGCGCTTGAACCGATCCGCAAGGCTTTCGGTTTAAACAAAATCATCGTGTCGACTTATCAGGCGGTGTCGGGAGCCGGAAACGAAGCGGTAAAAGAGCTCTACGGGCAAACCGAAGCCATTTTGAACGACAAACCGTTCGAACCTGAGATCATGCCGGTGAAGAGTGA
Source organism: Bacillus haynesii (assembly GCF_001969855.1). Classification (GTDB taxonomy): domain Bacteria; phylum Bacillota; class Bacilli; order Bacillales; family Bacillaceae; genus Bacillus; species Bacillus haynesii. The sequence goes on along the minus strand of NZ_MRBL01000005.1, from coordinate 56,751 downwards.
TGAAAAACACTACCAAATTGCATTTAACGCTATTCCTCAAATCGATAAATTCCAGGAAAACGGCTTTACGTTTGAGGAAATGAAAATGATAAATGAAACGAAAAAAATCATGCACATGCCTGAGCTTCAAGTTTCAGCCACATGTGTCAGACTGCCTATTGCAACAGGGCATTCAGAATCCGTCTACATCGAAACAGACCATGCTGATGTAACAGCAGAAGATATTAAAAACCTGTTAAAAGAAGCTCCGGGCGTCGTTCTGCAGGATGATCCGGCTGAACAGGTCTATCCGATGCCTGCAGATGCAGTAGGGAAAAGAGACGTGTTTGTCGGCCGGGTGAGAAAAGACCTTGACCGCCCGAACGGTTTCCATCTGTGGATCGTTTCCGACAACCTGCTGAAAGGCGCGGCATGGAATTCCGTACAAATCGCAGAAAGCCTAAAAGCTTTAAATTTAGTTTAAGATTTCTAACGGGATGTGAGAAGAGAGTGAGGCAAAAATGAAAGCCTGCTCTCTTCTGTTACGTCCGAAATCAACTTGGAGTGAAATAAAGTGAAAATCATCGTTCAAAAATTCGGCGGAACGTCTGTAAAAGATGACCGCGGCAGAAAGCTTGCCTTAAACCATATTCAGGAAGCGGTCAATGAAGGATACAAAGCGGTTGTCGTCGTATCGGCCATGGGCCGGAAAGGCGATCCGTATGCGACTGATTCATTGCTTGATCTGCTTTACGGCGGACAGGATACAATGACCGAGCGCGAGCAGGATATGCTTTTATCATGTGGAGAAACGATTTCCTCTGTTGTGTTCACCAGCATGCTTTTGGAAAACGGGATTAAAGCAGCTGCTTTAACCGGTGCGCAAGCGGGCTTTTTAACGGACAACAACCATACGAATGCAAAAATTCTCGAAATGAAGCCGGAGCGGCTTGTCAGCATGCTGGCCGACCATGATGCGGTCGTCGTCGCAGGCTTCCAAGGCGCGACTGCAAAAGGGGACATCACAACGATCGGCCGCGGCGGAAGCGATACGTCGGCCGCTGCGCTTGGCGCGGCATTGGACGCGGAATTTATCGATATTTATACAGATGTCGAAGGCGTCATGACCGCTGATCCGCGCATCGTTGAAAAAGCGAAGCCGCTGCCTGTGATTACCTATACGGAAATTTGTAATTTAGCCTACCAGGGGGCAAAGGTAATCCACCCGAGAGCCGTTGAAATCGCAATGCAGGCGAAAGTGCCGATCCGCGTGCGTTCAACCTATTCAAACGAGACGGGTACACTCGTCACAAGCCATCACAACTCAAAAGCCGGAAGCGACGTTTTTGAGCGGCTCATCACAGGCATCGCCCATGTGAAAGACGTGACACAGTTTAAAGTCCCGGCAAAAGAAGGACAATATAACGTACAGACTGAAGTGTTTAAAGCGATGGCGAATGCCGGCATCAGCGTCGATTTCTTCAATATTACACCAAGTGAAATTGTCTACACGGTGGCTGGAAACATGACAGACCGCGCCCACAGCATCCTGAAGGAATTGGGCTATGAACCGGCCGTGACGAGAAATTGCGCGAAAGTGTCAGCTGTTGGCGCGGGAATTATGGGCGTTCCGGGCGTCACCTCAAAAATCGTTACCGCTTTATCAGAAAAAGGCATTCCGATTTTGCAGTCTGCTGACAGCCATACGACGATATGGGTGCTCGTGCACGAGAACAATATGGCGACGGCCGTGAATGCGCTGCATGAAGTGTTTGAACTGTCAAAATAAATATGATTGAATCATGATGAGGTGAAAAAAATGAATTTCGGAAATATCGCAACCGCAATGGTTACGCCCTTTGACAAAAATGAAAATATCGATTTTCAAAAACTGTCAAAGCTGATCGATTATTTACTAAACAATGGGACGGATTCCCTAGTCGTCGCCGGAACAACCGGAGAATCGCCGACGCTTTCCGAAGAAGAAAAGATAGCGCTCATTCAATACTCTGTCAAGGAAGCGGCAGGCCGTGCCCCGATCATCGCCGGCACGGGAAGCAACAACACGAAGGCGTCGATCAAGCTGACGAAAAAAGCTGAAGAAGCCGGCGCTGACGCCGTCATGCTCGTCACTCCGTACTACAACAAGCCTTCTCAGGAAGGCATGTACCGCCATTTCAGAGCGATTGCGGAGGAAACGTCACTGCCTGTCATGCTTTATAATGTGCCGGGAAGAACGGCTGCTTCGCTCGCACCGGAAACGACGATCCGCCTTGCGGAGATCCCGAATATCATTGCCATTAAAGAAGCGAGCGGCGACCTGGATGCGATAACAAAAATCGTAGCTGAAACCCCTGAGGACTTTGCGGTTTATTCAGGAGATGACAGCCTGACACTGCCGGCGCTGTCCGTGGGAGCGAGAGGAATCGTTTCCGTTGCATCACACATCATCGGACCGGAAATGCAGGAAATGATCAAACATTATACGGAGGGGAACACGGCTCAGGCTGCTTTGATCCATCAAAAGCTGCTTCCGCTGATGAAAGGGCTTTTTGCCGCACCGAACCCGTCTCCATTAAAGACGGCTCTTCAGCTGAAGGGTCTTGACGTCGGGTCCGTCCGGCTCCCTTTGATTCCGCTAAATGAAGATGAACGACTCCGTTTAAGCAGCCTGATGAAGGGCCTGTAAAAAACAATACGGACGAAAACGGTCATTCTCTTTTGGAGGGGATGACCGTTTGTCATATACATAATGGTTCTTGTTTTCTAAATTTAGATTCAGGTATAATAGGGACAAGTGATGATGGACGGGTACTTAGATTAGGAGGATTACAATTTGAAAAAAAATACAGAAAATATTAGAATCATCGCCTTAGGAGGCGTCGGAGAGATCGGAAAAAACCTTTATGTCATCGAAATCGATTCTGACATATTCGTGGTTGACGCCGGCCTCATGCATCCAGAAAATGAAATGCTGGGTATCGATGTGGTCATCCCTGACATTTCGTATTTAATTGAACGATCTGACCGCGTAAAGGCGATTTTTCTCACACACGGGCATGAGGAAAACATCGGCGGCGTATTTTACTGCCTGAACAAACTTTCTGTGCCTGTTTACGGAACGAAGCTGACGCTTGCCCTTTTAAAGGAAACGCTGAAGCAGTACGGTGTAAACAAGAAGCCCGATTTAAGAGAAATTCATTCAAAATCCGTTATTACATTTGAATCGACAAAGGTGTCATTCTTCAATACAAATCACAGCATCCCGGATTCCGTCGGTGTCAGCTTTAAAACATCCCTCGGATCCATCGTGTGCACAGGTGATTTTAAATTTGACCAGACACCTGTTTTAAACCAGACAAGCGACATCGGCGAAATTGCCAAAATCGGCAACAGCGGTGTGCTGTGCCTGCTTTCCGACAGTGCTAATGCCGAGAAACCGGGCTATACGCCTTCAGAGGCACTCGTCGGCGGAGAGATATCAGATGTGATGTACAATGCCGAAAACCGCGTGATCATTGCCGTGTTCGCGTCTAACTTTAACCGGATTCAACAGGTCATTGATGCCGCGCTCCAAAACGGCAGGAAGCTTGCGGTTTCAGGAAAAAATATTTCGGCGATACTCCAGCTGGCGATGAAACTCGGGTATGTCACGGCAGATGAAGATCTGTTCATCCCTGTTCAGGAAGTCAAAAAGTATCCGAAAAGAGAAGTCGCGATTCTGACAGGGGACAACCATGGAGAGCCGCTCGCCGCATTGACCAGGATCGCAAAACAAGGGCATAAGCAGCTTGACATTGAGAAAGGGGATACCGTCCTGATCGCATCCTCCCCTATCCCGGGTCAGGAGCTTATTTACTCCAAAGCGGTCGACCTCTTAACGAGAGCGGGCGCCCAGGTCGTATTCGCACAAAAACGCGTCCATGTATCAGGCCACGGCTGTCAGGAAGAGCTGAAGCTGATGCTCAACCTGTTGAAGCCGAAGTATTTAATCCCAGTAAACGGTGAATACAGAATGCAAAAAGCGCATGCCAAGATTGCCGAAGAAATCGGCATGAAACGGAGCGACATTTTCCTAATTGAAAAAGGAGACGTCGTGGAATTCCGCGGACAAAACGTCAAAATCGGCGATAAAGTACATTCAGGCAATATTTTGATCGACGGACTCGGTGTCGGCGATATCGGCAACATCGTGCTCAGAGACCGCCGTCTTCTATCCCAGGACGGAATCTTAATCGTTGTGATTACCCTTGATAAAAAGAAAAAACATCTTGTTTCAGGACCCGAAATTATCACGAGAGGTTTTGTCTATGTCAGAGAATCTGAGCAGCTGATCGTTGAAGCGACAGAGCTTGTCAGGGAACTCGTCAACGAAAGCACAGAAAACGCCGTCGTCGAATGGTCCGCCTTAAAACAGACGATGCGTGACGCATTAAACCAGTTCCTATACGAAAAAACGAAACGAAAACCAATGATCATTCCAATCATCATGGAAGTATAAAACCAAGAGACTCCTCTTGGTTTTTTTTCATGCCTTATGCGTTGAATGAAAAAAACGCCATTGTCCATAATACAAAAGAAACTCGAGAAAGAGGTGAGCCAGATGGACACAAACCGGATACAAAACGGGGACAGCCAAGGGGAGCAGCCGGCTAAGCAAGACGCAAAAGACAGTCTCGTCAACAAAATCCAGCAGCTAGGCGAAACGACACTCCCGCAAATGGGGCAGGACACCAACATTCACTGCCTGACCATTATCGGACAAATTGAAGGTCACGTACAGCTTCCTCCCCAAAACAAAACAACAAAGTATGAACATGTGATTCCCCAGATCGTTGCAGTAGAGCAGAATCCTAAAATCGAAGGACTGCTCATCATCTTAAACACGGTCGGAGGAGACGTTGAAGCGGGCCTTGCGATTGCGGAAATGCTGGCGTCTCTGTCAAAGCCGACGGTTTCTATCGTACTGGGCGGCGGACATTCAATCGGAGTTCCAATCGCAGTGTCCTGCGACCGCAGCTATATCGCTGAAACAGCTACGATGACGATTCATCCGGTCAGACTGACAGGGCTTGTCATCGGTGTGCCGCAGACATTTGAGTATCTCGATAAAATGCAGGAAAGGGTCATCAATTTCGTGACAAGTCATTCCAACATATCGGAAGAAAAATTTAAAGAGCTGATGTTTTCAAAAGGCAATTTGACCCGTGATATCGGGACGAATGTCGTAGGAAACGATGCGGTGAAATACGGATTAATCGATGAAACCGGCGGAGTCGGACAGGCGATTCAAAAGCTGAATCAATTAATCGAACAAAACAAGGGAGCCCAGGAAGGGATGATCCAATGATTCTGTATACGACAATGCCGCAGGAAATCGTGTTCGCAGGGCAGGCGGAAAACTCGAACTTAAAACAGATCGATGTAAACGGCGTGCCCCTTTTAGTCGAAATGAACGGAGAGGAAGCAAGGGTTGTTCAGGTTCTCAGCACGAATCCGATGGATTTTTTAAAACAAGAAACGGCCCCGGGGCAGACGCTTAAACTGACATTTTATAAATAGCTGGAGTGTCACAAGGATAAATATGCTATAATAGGGGAATCCAGAGGAAAATCGCAGCCGAAAAAGGCTGCTTTCTCTTTGTTTTTACATTTTTTAACACGCAGTAAGGTGATGGAACATGGCAAAAAGAAAACGAAAATCAACAAAGAAACAAAAACAAGGAAAAAAACGGATCTATCTTAAATTTGAATTGTACGGATTAATCTGTATCGCCATCTCGATTATTGCGGTTTTGCAGCTTGGCGTAGCAGGGCAAACGTTCATTTACATGTTCCGCTTTTTCGCCGGTGAATGGTTCATCCTTTGCCTTCTCGGCCTCTTTTTAACGGGCCTGTCTTTATTTTGGAAGAAGAAAACACCCAGTTTTTTGACGAGGAGAAAAGCGGGCCTTTACTGCATCATCGCAAGCATGCTGCTTCTTTCCCATGTCCAGCTGTTTCAGCATTTGACTGAAAGGGGAATGGTTCAGTCTCCGAGCGTGATTCAAAATACGTGGGAGCTGTTTCTGATGGATGTAAAAGGCGAGACAGGATCACCTGATCTTGGGGGCGGAATGATTGGAGCCCTTTTATTCGCGGCTTCATACTTTCTGTTTGCATCTGCAGGGTCTAAAATCATCGCCGTCTTCCTGATCTTGATCGGCCTTCTTTTGATTACGGATCGTTCGCTTCAGGAGACGCTGATCAAATGGATGACCCCGGTCGCGTCCTTCATTAAAAACCAGTGGCAGGCCTTTTTAGCAGACCTTAAACAAATGAAAAGCAGCTCGCCGAAAAAGAAATCCGGAAAAAAACAGAAGGCGCAGAGAAAACCGAAAGTGACTGAAGAGCCTGTACAAGAAGCGGAGCCTGATCCAGATCCGGTTATTCAATCAGAACCGATTATTTCAAGCTTTTCCGACCACGATGAAAAGCCCGAAGTTCAAGCGTACGAAGCTCCGGCTCCTGCCGAACATCCTCCTGAGACTGAAACCGGTGAGGAAATACAGGCCTCCGGCGCGCCTGAGATCACGTTCACAGAGCTTGAAAATAAGGATTATCAGCTTCCGTCGATTCAATTGCTGGATGATCCGAAGCATACAGGGCAGCAGGCGGATAAAAAGAATATTTACGATAATGCCAGGAAGCTGGAAAAGACGTTTCAAAGCTTCGGAGTTAAGGCGAAAGTCACCCAGGTTCATCTCGGTCCGGCCGTAACGAAATATGAAGTTTATCCTGATGTGGGCGTCAAAGTCAGCAAAATTGTCAACTTAAGTGATGACTTGGCTCTTGCGCTCGCGGCCAAAGATATCCGCATCGAAGCCCCGATCCCCGGAAAATCGGCGATTGGAATCGAAGTGCCGAATGCGGAAGTCGCGATGGTTTCCTTGAAAGAAGTGCTCGAATCGAAACTGAATGACCGGCCGGATGCAAAGCTGATGATCGGCCTTGGCCGAAACATTTCCGGAGAAGCGGTATTGGCAGAGCTCAACAAAATGCCCCATCTTCTTGTTGCAGGAGCGACAGGAAGCGGGAAAAGCGTCTGTGTCAATGGGATCATTACAAGCATTTTGATGAGGGCAAAGCCCCATGAAGTGAAGATGATGATGATTGACCCGAAAATGGTCGAGCTCAATGTCTACAACGGGATTCCACATTTGCTCGCTCCCGTCGTGACAGACCCGAAAAAAGCATCGCAGGCTTTGAAGAAAGTCGTCAACGAAATGGAGCGGCGCTATGAATTGTTTTCTCACACGGGAACGAGAAATATTGAAGGGTACAACGACTATATTAAACGGATGAATGCCGCAGAAGAAGCAAAGCAGCCGGAGCTTCCATACATCATTGTGATTGTGGACGAGCTTGCCGACTTGATGATGGTCGCTTCCTCTGATGTAGAAGACTCGATCACAAGGCTTTCGCAAATGGCCAGGGCGGCGGGAATCCATCTGATCATCGCGACACAGCGGCCGTCGGTCGATGTCATTACAGGGGTCATTAAAGCCAATATTCCGTCAAGGATCGCTTTCAGCGTATCGTCGCAGACCGACTCCAGGACGATTCTTGATATGGGAGGCGCAGAAAAACTTCTCGGCAGAGGGGACATGCTGTTTCTGCCTGTCGGCGCCAACAAACCGCTCCGCGTTCAAGGAGCCTTCCTGTCAGACGAAGAAGTTGAAAAAGTTGTCGATCACGTCATCAGCCAGCAAAAGGCCCAATACCAAGAGGAAATGATTCCAGAAGAGACGCAGGAAACGGTCAGCGAAGTGACAGACGACCTTTACGACGAAGCAGTCGCACTTGTCGTCAGCATGCAGACGGCTTCCGTGTCGATGCTGCAAAGGAGATTCCGCGTCGGCTACACAAGAGCGGCGCGGCTTATCGATGCCATGGAAGAACGGGGGATCGTCGGCCCATATGAAGGATCAAAACCCCGTGAAGTCCTCTTGTCAAAAGAGCAATACGAAGAACTCTCTTCTTGAGAAGAGAGTTCTTGTTTGACATAATTTCATTATGTAAACTAAAAACATCTATTTATTTATTTGACAAAACATGATATAGTTATCCTCAATTAAAGGTAATTTGAATCTGATCTGTCAGACGGAGGGAAAACATGTCGATAAAAGCTGACAATCAACGGTTATGTTTAAAAGTGATTGATCGGATAAAAGATGATATTCAAAATGGGGTCTTTTGCGAGAATGAACGGCTCCCGTCTGAATTTGAGCTGTCAAAGATGCTTGGTGTGAGCAGAACGGCTTTGCGCGAAGCGCTTAGAATACTGGAAGAAGAAAACGTCATCATCAGAAGGCATGGAGTCGGACATTTTGTAAATGCCAGACCGTTATTTCTTTCAGGTATTGAGCAGCTGAACAGCGTTACAAAAATGATCGAGCAGGCAAGCATGACGCCGGGAACCATTTTTATGTCCTCACAGGTTACCGCTCCTACCGAAGAAGATATGCTCCGGTTTCAATATGCGGAAGAAACGGAGATCTTTTTGCTTGAGCGGGTGAGAACGGCAAATGGAATGCCGGTTGTCTACTGCCTTGATAAAATACCTGTGGATATTCTCCCGGAAGGTTTTTCACACGAGCAGGAATCGATGTTTGAATGGCTTGAGAACAAATCGGGCGCCGTGATCAGCTACGCTGTTGCCGATATTGTGCCAATCGGGTATCACGACACCATTTCCCAAATCCTTGAATGCGAGCCTGAAACGTCTTTGCTGCTGCTCAAACAGACTCATTATGACCAAAACGATAAGCCCGTTTTATATTCTTTAAACTATTTTCGGGCCGATAAATTCAGATTTCACGTCGTCAGAAAACGTTTTTGATATGCGGGCGCTCGATTAGGAGCGGCTGTTTTTTTTGTCCGCCTTAGCGCTCATACATAAATAAGCCCGCATCATGGAACTATAACAGATGGAAATACTGATGAATTGGGTGAAAAAAGTTGAGCAGAAAAAAAGACATGAAAAGCATTTTTGCGCTGTCTTCGGTCCCGCTTGTGATGACGCTCGGCAATTCGATGCTGATTCCGGTTTTGCCGGTGATCGAAAAAAAATTAAACATTTCTTCGTTTCAAGTGTCGTTGATCATCACGGTATACTCAATTGTGGCGATTATATGCATCCCGATTACCGGCTATATGTCAGACCGGTTCGGCAGAAAAAAGATCATGCTCCCATGCCTTGTGATTGCGGGAGCTGGAGGAGCTCTGGCAGGTTTCGCTTCAACTTTTTTCAAAGATCCGTTTGCGATGATTTTAGCAGGGCGCGTCCTTCAAGGAATCGGCTCAGCCGGCGCAGCGCCGATCGTCATGCCGTTTATCGGCGACCTGTTCCAAAATGATGAAGAAATCAGCGCGGGACTCGGAGATATAGAGACGGCCAATACTGCCGGTAAAGTATTAAGCCCGATATTAGGGGCTTTTTTAGCAGCTTGGGTTTGGTACATGCCGTTTTGGTTTATTCCGATCGTGTCTCTTGCCAGCTTTTTTCTCGTCTTGTTTTTTGTTCCCAAACCGAAGGACAAAGATGATGAAAAGCAAACATTAAAAAACTTTGCAAAAAGCGTACAGGAGATTTTTAAACGGGAAGGACGGTGGCTCGTTTCCATTTTTGTCATCGGCGGGATCATTATGTTTCTTTTATTCGGGGTTCTCTTTTACCTGTCGGATACTTTGGAGAAAAAGCATCAAATTGACGGGATTGCAAAAGGAGCGCTTCTCAGCATTCCGCTGCTTTTCCTTTCCGTCAGTTCCTATCTTGCCGGAAAGCTGATCGGAAACGATAAGATCAGAATGAAGACCTGCGTGCTGATCGGCATGATCCTTCTGTCTCTGTCGTTTGCCGGTTTGTGGTGGAACCACAGCTTTTACCCGTTATTTTTGTTTATGTCCATCGGCGGCATCGGCATCGGAATAGCGCTCCCTTCTTTGGATGCGCTGATTACCGAGGGAATTGAAAAAGAAGAGCGCGGCACGATCTCTTCGTTTTACAACAGTATGCGGTTCATCGGTGTTGCGCTCGGACCGCCGGTATTCGCTTATATGATGACAAATGCGGGGTGGCTGATTTTCATTGTATCGCTTTTGTGCGGTTTAGCCGCCTTAGCGCTTGTGCTGTTTAATATTGACCCGAAGGAAGACGAAAATGAAGCTGCAAAGACGGTGTAAATCTGCACCGTCTTTTTCATAAGGTTTTTTAGTTTCCTTAAATCTCCTCCAGTTGATATAATTACAACCATACAGTCCAAGCGCATATGCTGAAATGTGGTCATAATACATAATATAAACAAGGACGAAGGAGGTTCTAGAATGACATACCTTAACGAAATAAAAGGAAAGCATCGCGGATTGACAAGCCACATTGTCAAAACGGAAAAATTCAAAACCGTCTCGATTATTTTTAAAATGCTTGCTCCTTTAACAAAGGAAGATGTGACAGAGAGGGCGCTTTTTCCGCATGTGCTTTTGCGGGGAACGAGCACCCGCCCCAAAACGGCCGATCTCAGAACGTATCTAGATGAACTTTACGGAACTTCCGTATCGTGCGACCTCTCCAAAAAAGGGGAAATGCATGTCATTACATTCAGGCTCGATATCGCAAACGAAAAATTTTTAAAGGATCAGACACCGCTTCTGGAAAAAGGGCTCGAGCTTTTGTCAGAGATCATTTTTTCGCCGGCGCTTGAAGACGGGGCTTTTCTGCCGCTGTACGTATCTCAGGAAAAACGTACACTAAAGCAAAGAATACAGGCGGTATATAACGACAAAATGCGCTATTCAAATTTGAGGCTGATTCAGGAGATGTGCAAAGATGAGCCATACGCGCTTCACGTCAACGGTGAGCTTGATGATGTGGACGGCATCACGCCTCAAAGCCTGTATGAAGCTTATCAAAAAGCGGTCAGCGAAGACCAGCTCGATATTTATGTCGTTGGGGATGTGGATGAGCAGCAGGTGGATTCGTACATTTCCAAATACTTCGAAGCAAACGAGCGGGAGCCGAGATCTGTTCCCAAGCTTGAGCAAACCCGCACAAGGGAGCCTCAGGAAGTCGTCGAGGATGCTGATGTCAAGCAAGGTAAGCTGAACATGGGATTTCGGACGGGAACGCATTTTACGGATGATGATTATCCGGCGCTTCAGCTGTTTAACGGCTTGTTTGGCGGATTTTCACATTCAAAGCTGTTTATTAATGTCAGGGAAAAGGCCAGCCTTGCCTATTATGCGGCTTCCAGAATCGAAAGCTTTAAAGGGCTGTTGATGGTGATGTCGGGAATTGAAGTCGGCAATTATCAAAAAGCCGTCGACATCATCAAGGAGCAGTTTCAGGAAATGAAAAAAGGCAGCTTTACCGAAGAGGCGATTGACCAGACGAAAGCCGTCATTCAAAACCAGATTCTTGAAACGATTGATACACCGTACGGTTTAGTCGAATTTATTTATCAGCAGGCTGCCGCCCAAACCGAATTTTCCCTGGAAGACTGGCTGGGACGAATCGACAATGTCACAAAAGACGACATCATCGAAGTCGGAAAGAAAATCGATTTGGATACAACGTACTTTCTCAAAGGGACGGAGGGAGCATCTTGACGAAAACGATCGAATTTAAACAGTTGAAGGAAACACTATATTACGAAAAAATGCCCGGCGGCCTCGATGTCTATGTTCTTCCGAAAGAAGGATTTAACAAGACATATGCGGTTTTTACGACAAAATACGGATCGATTGACAATCAGTTTGTCCCGCTCGGAAAAGAAGAAATGGTCCGCGTGCCTGACGGAATCGCACACTTTTTGGAGCATAAGCTCTTCGAAAAAGAAGACGGCGATGTTTTTCAGAAATTCAGCAGGCAGGGAGCTTCGGCAAATGCGTTTACCTCTTTCACAAGAACGGCCTACCTGTTTTCGAGCACGTCAAATGTGGAAGAAAACCTGGAAACGCTCGTCGACTTTGTGCAGGACCCTTACTTTACGGAAAAAACGGTTGAGAAAGAAAAAGGCATCATCGGACAGGAAATCAACATGTATGATGACAACCCCGACTGGCGCTTGTTTTTCGGCCTGATCGAAAACATGTACCAGGAGCACCCTGTCCGGATCGATATCGCAGGGACGATCGAAAGCATCTCGCATATTACAAAAGACCTTTTGTATGAATGCTATGAGACGTTCTATCACCCGAGCAATATGCTGCTGTTTGTCGTCGGTCCGGTCGATCCCGAAGCGATCATTCGCCAGGTCCGCGAAAACCAGCAGAAAAAACCGTATACAGACCAGCCTGAAATCGTCCGCAAAGAAGTTAAAGAGCCTGGGGCTGTATTCAAAAAAGAACAGGAAATCAAAATGAATGTTCAAAGCTCAAAATGCCTCGTCGGTTTAAAAAGCGCTCATCCGATGAATACGGGAGAAGCCTTGCTGAAGCATGAGCTGACCATCAATCTCATCCTCGAGTGCCTGTTCGGCAAAAGCTCCAGCGATTATGAAAGAATTTATGAACAAGGGTATATCGATGAGACTTTCAGCTATGACTATACCGAAGAACACGGATTTGGCTTCGTCTCTGTCGGCGGCGATACGCCTGAGCCCGACAAGCTTGCCGAGGAGCTGAAACAAGTGCTGTTCAAAGCGAAAGAAACGATAACAGCCGAAAAGCTGGAACTGGCTAGAAAGAAAAAAATCGGCAATTTCCTAAAATCAATGAATTCGCCTGAGTACATCGCCAACCAGTTTACACGGTATGCTTTTCTGGAGACGAGTCTGTTTGATATCGTCACCGTACTCGAATCAATTACGCTTGAGGACGTTTACCGCGTCATCCAGGAAGAAATCGAGGAAGACAGGATCACCGTCTGCAAAGTCGTTCCAAAATCATAAAGCAAGGCCTGAGAGTTCAGCGTGTCAGGACATTTCCGATGCACGCTGAACCTTTCTTCTTTTTAACGGAAAGGTGGAAATATGGTATGACAAAACTCGCTCTTATCACCGGCGCAAGCGGCGGAATCGGGCAAAGCATCAGCGAAAAGCTGGCGCAAAACGGGTATGATCTTCTCCTCCATTACCATACAAATGAGAAGGCAGCCGCTGCACTTGCAGAAAGGCTGACACATACATACGGCATTCACGCCGAAATCATTCACGGCGATCTGTCAGACCCCGGCGGCGCAAAAGCCGTTTCCGCTTTCATCGGCGGGCGGGCGCTTGACGGCATCGTCTTAAACAGCGGACAAAGTTTCCGCGGGCTTGTGACAGACATGTCCGATGAGGCTGTACAGGACATGGTGCAGCTCCATGTCTCAAGCCCGTTTTTATTGACGAGGAATCTGCTGCCGGCAATGGTCAGGAAAAAATCCGGCGCCATTGTAGCCGTCAGCTCCATTTGGGGTGAAACAGGGGCGTCGTGCGAAGTTTTATACAGCATGACAAAAGGCGCACAAAATGTGTTTGTCAAAGCTCTTGCAAAAGAGCTTGCGCTTAGCGGCATCAGGGTCAACGCCGTTTCTCCGGGCGCTGTGAAAACAAAGATGATGGGCTCGTTTTCAAAAGAGGAACAAGAGATGATCGTCGATGAGATTCCGATGGGAAGGCTGGCCGAAGCAGAAGAGGTTGCAGACGCCGTCCTGTTTCTGCTCTCGGCAAAGGCATCTTATATCACGGGTCAAATTTTGTCAGTTAATGGCGGCTGGCATTGTTAAAAACATGTATAGTTTACGGTCCCCCAGATCATAATAAGGCTGTAACTTCAAGAGAATGGAGGGGCCTGATATGTCCGTACTGGATAATTGGGATCAGTGGAAAAACTTTTTGGGCGACCGTTTGAACTATGCCCAAGAAAAAGGAATGTCAAACGAAACCATCTCAGATCTCGCATATGAGATCGGCGATTATTTGGCCGGTGAGGTTGATTCAAAAAACCATCAAGAACGAGTGCTCGCAGACCTTTGGAGCGTGGCTTCCGAAGAAGAGCAGCGCGCCATTGCGAACGTGATGGTTAAGCTTGTTGAAAACAACAGCTCACATTAAGGAGAGAGTGTGTTCACTCTCTCTTTTTTATAGGCGCGGCTTTGTCAGCGCACCGCTTTTGTTGTTTGCTTTTCGCCCCGACAGGGTAAACAGCATGCAGGCGCCGTTACAGCAGGTTTTTCCCGATTTTGGGAAACGGACGTTTTTCTTATTTAATCACAACATTCTGCTTTCTAATTGAGACAAAATGCTTTATGATAAAGGAAGGTAAATTTTTGCTACGATGATGGGTAGGGAGGTTATCATTTGGCAAAGCTCGAATGGTACTTAGAATATGAAATCCAAGTCAACCGTCCCGGACTTCTGGGAGATATATCCTCTTTATTGGGGATGCTTTCAATTAATATTGTGACCATTAACGGCGTCGATACTCAAAGAAGAGGCCTCTTGTTAAAATGCCGTCATATAGATCAGATCAAGCGACTGGAATCGATTCTGAACACGATGGATACGATTAAAGTGACGAAGCTCCGCGAGCCGAAGCTTCGCGACCGTCTCGCTGTAAGGCACGGCCGCTATATCCAGCGGGATGCAGACGATAAAAAAACGTTCCGGTTTGAACGCGACGAGCTCGGCTTGCTTGTCGATTTTATGGCTGAACTGTTTAAAAAAGACGGGCACAAGCTGATCGGGATCAGGGGAATGCCCCGCGTCGGCAAGACGGAATCAATTGTTGCTTCAAGCGTCTGTGCAAGCAAAAGGTGGCTTTTTGTTTCTTCAACACTGCTGAAGCAAACGATCAGAAGCCAGCTGATTGCCGATGAATACAGTCCGGAGAATGTTTTCATTTTGGACGGCATTGTGTCGACGAGAAGAGGATCTGAACGCCATTTGCAGCTCGTCAGTGAGATCATGCGGCTGCCGGCGACCAAAGTTGTCGAGCACCCGGACATTTTCGTGCAAAATACGGAATATACGATGGACGATTTTGATTACATCATCGAATTGCGAAACAGCCCCGATGAGGTGATTACATATGAACATGCTGAAGAACCGCAGATGTTTGACCATTCGGGTTTTTCCGGCTTTGATTTTTAAAATGGAAGGTGTTTGTTGTGACTGAACTAGGAAATCGGCTGAAAGAAGCCAGAGAGGAAAAAGGGATGTCATTGGACGACCTTCAGGCGGCCACAAAGATCCAAAAAAGGTATTTAACGGCCCTTGAAGAAGGAAACTATGATATCATTCCGGGGAAATTTTATGTGAGGGCTTTTATCAAGCAGTATGCCGAAGCTGTCGGCCTCGACTCGGAGCTCTTGTTTGAAGAGTTTAAAAAAGATATCCCTAATTCTTACAATGATGAGGTTTCTGAGAAGCTTTCTTCAATCAAGCCGCAGAGGGAGCTGCCCAAGTCTGCCTCAAAAGCGCTTGAACTTTTGCCTACTCTGCTTGTGGCAGCCGGCGTTATCGTTGTAATCGCGATCATTTACGTCATCGTTCAGGCTGTAAACGGCGGAGGGAATCAGCAGGCAGAAGAGCCTAAGACAGAGGAATCGCAAAGCAAGTATGACGTCTCGAAAGATTCCCCGCTGACAAAGGAAAATCAACAGAACACGGATGCGCAGAAAGACAGCGCTGAAGACGACAAAGAAAAAAAGGATCAGCAGTCTGATGAGAACGACAAGCTGACCATTAAAGCGACCGCAAGCGAAGGCTCTTCCACAACCTATGAAGTATCAGGATCCGACAAGCTGGAGCTTGAAGTAAAGGCAAACGAAAACTCGTGGGTCAGGGTGCGCGACGAGAAAGGCAGCTCTCTTAAAGAAGGAATGATGAAAAAAGGAGAAACTTTTCAAAAGAATATCACCGATCAATCGCAAATTGATTTGCGGATCGGATATGCGCCTGGCGTTGAAATTAAAATCAACGGAGAAGTTCTTTCTTACAAGCTCGATCCTAAAACTGTGATGACACAAAACATAACGATTCAAAATAAAAAGGAGGAAAAGTCATCTTAATTGCACAGATGACTTTTTCTTGCGTTCATCATCATTAGGAAAACATACATATATGGAGGAACCTTTATGTTTAATTTACCGAATAAAATCACGCTTTCTAGAATCGCATTAATTCCTGTTTTTATGGTCATCATGCTTGTGCCGTTTCAGTGGGGGGCTGTCTCCTTCGGCAGCGAGTCGATTCCGGTCACCCATTTGATCGGCGCACTGTTGTTTATTTTTGCTTCCGTCACCGATTGGGTTGACGGCTATTATGCAAGAAAACTGAACCTTGTGACAAACTTTGGGAAATTCCTTGACCCGCTTGCAGACAAGCTGCTCGTGTCTTCCGCTTTGATTATTCTGGTGCATTACCATCTTGCTCCGGCCTGGATGGCCATTGTCATTATCAGCCGGGAATTTGCCGTAACGGGATTGCGGCTCGTCCTTGCGGGAACGGGGGAAGTCGTCGCGGCCAACATGCTTGGAAAAGTGAAAACATGGGCTCAAATCATCGCCATCTCTGCCCTTTTGCTTCACAATCTTCCGTTTGAGCTTGTATCCTTCCCATTCGGCTCTCTTGCTTTATGGGTGGCTGTCTTTTTCACAGTCGTATCAGGATGGGATTATTTCGCTAAAAACTGGGAAGCTTTAAAAACATCGAACTAAACGTGGGGAAGTGGAAACAATGAAGTTGGAAAGAAAAGCGGAAATTATCGCTGTCGGTTCTGAGCTTCTGCTCGGACAAATCGTTAATACAAATGCTCAGTTTATCAGCAGGCATTTGGCTGAAATCGGCATTAACGTTTTTTATCACACGGCGGTGGGAGACAATCCGGAACGCCTTAAACAAGTTATACAGACAGCACAGCAAAGGTCTGACTTCATCATTTTTTCGGGAGGCCTCGGACCGACGAAAGACGATTTGACAAAAGAAACGATCGCTGAAGTTGTCGGGCGCCCTCTTAAGCTTGACGATGAAGCCTTCGAATCGATTCAGGATTACTTCAAAAAAACGAACCGGGAGATGTCGCCGAACAACCGCAAACAGGCGCTGATCCTCGAAGGCTCCGACGTTCTGCCGAACCGCTTCGGGATGGCTCCGGGAATGCTGCTTGAGCATGAATCGCGCTTTTATATGCTTCTGCCGGGACCTCCGAAAGAGCTGGAGCCGATGTTTGAAAACGAAGCGAAGCCGCTCATTTTGGAAAAGCTCGGCTCGAGGGAAAAGATCGTGTCAAGGGTGCTGCGCTTCTTCGGCATCGGGGAATCCCAGCTTGAAACCGATTTGGAAGATCTCATCGATGCGCAGACTAATCCGACAATCGCCCCGCTTGCGGCAGACGGGGAAGTCACGCTCAGGCTCACGGCAAAGCATGCGGATCAGGCGGAGACAACCCGCTTGTTAAAAGAAACGGAAGACCGCATCCTGGAGCGGGTCGGAGAGTTCTTTTACGGGTATGATGATACATCCCTCGCAGAAGAGCTTGCGAAAGCATGCAGGAGCAAGGGAATGACCCTGGCTGCTGCGGAAAGTTTTACAGGTGGGCTTTTTTCCAGCTGGCTGACGGAAATGAGCGGCGCTTCCGAATACTTCAAAGGCGGCGCCGTCTGCTATACAAACGAATTGAAAGTGTCAGCGGCCGGCGTTTCGGAAGACACGCTGCAGCGCTACGGTGCGGTCAGCGCGCAATGCGCAAAAGAACTCGCCGCAGGCATCAGAGTCAAAACAGGAAGCGATATCGGCATCAGTTTCACTGGAGTAGCCGGGCCGAATACGCAAGAAGGCCATCCGGCAGGAAAGGTGTTTATCGGCATCTCCGTGAAGGACCAGGCTGAAGAAGCGTTCGAATTTCAGTTCGCCGGATCCAGGTCTGCGGTGCGGAAGCGTTCTGCCAAATACGGCTGCCATCTGTTGCTGAAAATGATGGAAAAATAAGCGAAAAACGGATTTTCGGAAAATCTTTCTTACGAAAAAGGTCATTCCATTTTAGGAGATCGATTTTTTCCTCTTAAAAAAATCGAATATGCGTTCGCTTTTTTCTTGGCAAATCCGCGCAAACAAGGTATAGTAGATATAGCGGAAGTGATAAAGGAGGAAAATAGAATGAGTGATCGTCAGGCAGCCTTAGATATGGCGCTTAAACAAATAGAAAAGCAGTTTGGTAAAGGTTCGATTATGAAACTCGGCGAACAAACTGAAACGAGAATTTCAACAGTTCCGAGCGGTTCTTTAGCGCTCGATACGGCTCTTGGAGTGGGCGGATACCCGCGCGGCCGGATTATCGAAGTATACGGGCCTGAAAGCTCCGGTAAAACGACGGTGGCGCTTCATGCGATTGCCGAAGTTCAGCAGCAGGGCGGACAGGCGGCGTTCATCGACGCCGAACACGCGCTCGACCCCGTCTATGCACAAAAGCTGGGTGTCGACATTGATGAGCTTTTGCTGTCACAGCCTGATACGGGCGAGCAGGCGCTCGAAATCGCCGAAGCTCTTGTCAGAAGCGGAGCGGTGGATATCGTTGTCATCGACTCTGTGGCAGCACTTGTGCCGAAAGCTGAAATCGAAGGAGATATGGGGGATTCCCACGTCGGTTTGCAGGCCAGACTGATGTCTCAGGCGCTTCGTAAGCTTTCCGGAGCGATCAATAAATCGAAGACCATCGCGATCTTTATTAACCAGATTCGTGAAAAAGTCGGTGTCATGTTTGGAAATCCTGAGACGACACCAGGCGGAAGAGCGCTGAAATTCTACTCTTCTGTCCGCCTTGAAGTGCGCCGCGCAGAGCAGCTGAAACAAGGCAACGACGTCATGGGGAACAAGACGAAAATCAAAGTCGTGAAAAACAAAGTGGCACCTCCATTCCGGACAGCCGAAGTGGACATTATGTACGGGGAAGGAATTTCAAAAGAAGGGGAAATCATCGACCTCGGAACAGAGCTTGACATCGTTCAAAAGAGCGGTGCATGGTACTCATATCAGGAGGAACGCCTTGGACAAGGCCGTGAAAACGCCAAACAGTTCCTGAAAGAAAACAAGGACATCCTTTTGATGATTCAAGAGCAGATCCGGGAACACTACGGTTTGGATACTGGCGGCGTTGCTCCCGCGCAGGAAGACGATGCCCAAGCTCAGGAAGAACTCGAATTTTAATTATGAAACATGTGAAAGGCTGCCGGTCCGATCGGCAGCCTTTTCCTTTCATTTGCGCATTTAGGCGCAGCTCCTCTATCCACCCTCTTCATCCGGGCGGTTTGAAAAGGCGTTTAATCCAGAAACGTTAAGACCGTAAGCTTGACAAGTATTTCCCACACAATTACAATGAAATTGTATCACTTGTTTTTCTTAACATGATTGATAAACATTTAAACTTGACAAGGGCTGTGAAGCCGCTTCACTCCCTGTGAAGGTTCTGTATGTTGAGAAGAAGTACAATGTACATGCCGACACTTACTTTTAGCAAGACAAGTTCATAGCAAGAGGAGGTGAAAGTGATGAATCCTTTAGCAATTCTCATCTCCATTTTGCTGAGCCTATTCTGTTTAGTTGTTGGCTACTATGTTCGTAAAATCATTGCCGAAGCAAAAATTTCAGGTGCGCGAAATGCAGCCGAACAAATTCTTGGAGACGCAAAGCGGGATGCTGAAGCGTTGAAAAAAGAAGCCCTTCTTGAAGCAAAGGACGAGATTCATACGCTTCGGATAGAAGCTGAACAAGAAGTTCGTGAAAGACGAAATGAGCTTCAAAAACAAGAAAACCGTTTACTTCAAAAGGAAGAGAACCTTGACCGAAAAGATGAATCATTAGATAAACGGGAAGCGATGTTGGAGAAGAAAGATCATTCTCTGAATGAACGACAACAACATATTGAAGAGATGGAAAGCAAAGTGGATGAAATGATTCGTATGCAGCAGTCAGAGTTGGAGCGTATTTCAAGTCTGACGCGAGATGAAGCGAAGCAAATCATTCTGGAACGGGTTGAAAACGAGCTTTCCCATGACATCGCGATCATGATGAAAGAAAGTGAAAATCGAGCGAAAGAAGAGGCTGATAAAAAAGCGAAAAATATTCTTTCATTGGCTTTACAGCGCTGTGCGGCTGATCATGTGGCCGAGACAACGGTTTCAGTTGTCAATCTTCCAAATGATGAGATGAAAGGCCGCATTATCGGACGTGAAGGACGTAATATCCGTACATTGGAAACATTGACGGGGATCGATCTGATCATCGACGATACGCCGGAAGCCGTTATCCTTTCAGGATTTGATCCGATCAGGCGTGAAACAGCCAGGATCGCTCTAGATAAACTCGTTCAGGATGGCCGCATTCATCCTGCCAGAATCGAAGAAATGGTTGAGAAATCCCGCCGTGAAGTGGATGATTACATTCGCGAAATGGGTGAACAGACGACGTTTGAAGTTGGAGTTCACGGTCTTCATCCCGATTTAATCAAAATCCTCGGCCGCTTGAAGTTCAGAACAAGCTACGGACAGAATGTACTGAAACATTCAATGGAAGTGGCGTTTCTGACAGGCTTGATGGCTTCAGAGCTTGGAGAAGACGTGACGCTCGCAAAAAGGGCAGGACTTCTTCATGATATCGGGAAAGCGATTGACCATGAGGTGGAAGGAAGCCACGTTGAAATCGGTGTGGAACTGGCCACCAAGTATAAAGAGCATCCAGTTGTCATCAACAGTATCGCATCTCACCACGGAGATCAGGAGCCGACTTCCATCATCGCCGTGCTCGTGGCCGCAGCCGATGCGCTGTCTGCCGCAAGACCTGGCGCAAGAAGCGAAACGCTCGAAAACTATATTCGCAGGCTTGAAAAACTGGAAGAAATCTCTGAATCGTACGAAGGTGTTGAAAAATCATTCGCGATACAAGCGGGACGAGAGGTGCGGATCATGGTCAAACCTGACTCAATCAACGATCTTGAAGCCCATCGTTTGGCGCGTGATATTCGAAAACGAATTGAGGACGAGCTTGACTACCCTGGACACATCAAGGTAACCGTGATCAGGGAAACGAGAGCCGTTGAATACGCAAAATAAAGTGGTGCGAATGCGCCACTTTATTTTTTTGTTTCCTTATGTAACACTATGATTAAAACCTATTTTAAAAAAGAAAGGGTCAAATTATGAGAATTTTATTTATTGGAGATGTCGTCGGTTCGCCCGGCAGAGACATGATCAAAACCTATTTGCCGAAGCTGAAGCTGAAATATAAACCGAATGCCGTCATCGTCAACGGAGAAAACGCCGCACACGGAAAAGGCATTACCGAAAAAATATACCACCAGCTCATCCAAGCGGGAGCCGACGTTCTCACAATGGGAAATCACACATGGGATAAAAGGGAAATATTTGATTTTATTGATGACGCGCCGCAGATCGTCAGACCCGCCAATTTTCCCGAAGGCACGCCTGGAAAAGGCATCACATACATAAAAACAAACGGTTCGAAGGAACTGGCTGTGATCAATTTACAAGGCCGCACATTTCTGCCTGCGATCGATTGCCCATTTCGAAAAGCTGATGAATTAATAGAAGAAGCCGCAAAAAGAACACCGTTCATTTTTATCGATTTTCATGCCGAAGCGACAAGCGAAAAGCAAGCGATCGGCTGGTATACGGACGGCCGCGCTTCAGCGGTTGTCGGAACGCATACGCATGTTCAGACAGCCGACAACCGCATTCTTCCGAAAGGCACGGCATATATAACAGATGTGGGGATGACAGGGCCTTACGACGGCATTCTCGGCGTCGACCGCGAGACGATTATCAAGCGTTTTAAAACGAGCCTGCCCGTCCGTTTTGAGATTGCCGAAGGCCGCACAACACTGAGCGGAGTTGTCATTGACATCGACGAACAGAGCAAAAAAGCCGTTAAAATAGACCGGATATTAATTAATGATGACCACATGTTTTTTGAATAACTGAACAGAAAATCATTTTAGAAAAATATTAAAAGGAAAGCAGGAATATCCCGGTCCTATAGTGAATATAGTAAAAATGGAAGGTACCCTGCTATTTTTGAAAAGCAATTAAAAGGGGATGGCTTTGAAAATAGCAACATCTAATAATGATTGTTCTAATGAACACTCACTTATCCATTGTAAACTTAAGGGGGAGCAGGAATGGAAATATTAAAGGTTTCAGCAAAATCAAATCCAAACTCGGTCGCAGGTGCGCTCGCAGGAGTCTTAAGGGAACGAGGAGCTGCAGAAATTCAAGCAATCGGAGCCGGGGCATTAAATCAGGCCGTTAAAGCGGTAGCGATTGCACGGGGATTTGTAGCGCCGAGCGGTGTCGATCTGATTTGCATTCCGGCGTTTACGGACATTCAAATTGACGGTGAAGAACGGACAGCGATTAAGCTAATCGTAGAGCCTCGCTGATAGAAAAATCACTCTTTTTCAAATGCTTCAACCTGCTTACTTTCACGTAAGCGGGTTGTTTTTGGTTTGGCCGTTTTTGAAAAATGCAGCCGGGAGAGGATGAATGTGAAGATTTTTGATGCCCATTCTGATTTGCTGCTGAAGCTCTGGAAAAATCCGAAGCTCAATGAATACAGCGATCCGTCGCTTCAAACGCCAGTCCAGGCGCTTTTAAACGGAAAGGCGAAAGTGCAGTGTCTGGCGATTTTTCTGCCTGAAACCGTACCCGACACAATAAGGCTTGAAATGGCGCTTGTCCAGATTCAGCTGTTTCATGAAAAAATTGCAAAGTACAAGCGGATCAAACTGATCAAAAATAAAGCCGATATCGACAAGCTCAAAAGCGATGAAACCGGCATCATTTTAACGATGGAAGGCTGTGAGCCGATCTCAAAAAACTTAAGGCTATTTGACATCTTTTTTCAGCTCGGAGTCAGAAGTTTCGGCCTGACGTGGAACTGGGCCAATACGTTCGCAGACGGCGCTTTAGAAGAAAGAAACGCCGGCATAACTTCTTACGGGGAAAGGCTGATTCGTAAGGCGAACAAAAACCGAGCATGGACAGATCTCTCCCATTTATCCGAAAAAAGCTTTTGGGGTGCGATTGAAACGGCGGCGTATCCGATCGCCTCTCATTCGAATGCCCACAGCCTTTGCCCTCATCCGAGAAATTTAAAAGACGATCAAATCAAAGCGCTTATTGATAAGAACGGTGTCATCGGCTTGACATTTGTCCCTGAATTCGTGAGAAACGGAAAAACGCCTGTGATCAAAGATATCCTCTCACATATTGACCATGTCTGCTCTTTAGGAGGCGAGCGGCATATCGGATTCGGATCTGATTTTGACGGCATCGACCGGGTCATTCCGGGTCTGGAAGCCCACAAAGATTACAGGAATCTGATCGAAGCGCTGCAGCGTTCATATACACCAAGTCAAGTCGACGGATTTCTCTTTCAAAATTTCATCAGCCGCATCCCATTTTAAAAAAATATCATACATTTTTCAGAGGGTGTTCATCTGTTTTTCTCAGGAAGACACTGGCGTTTACCAAGAGCGATTATCGTGCTACAATCCTTTTGTAAAGCGATTTTACAAAGGGGGTCTGTTCATCTTGGACGGAAATATGAAAGCGCTTATCAAGAAGCCGGGGGAGCCGGGCGCCAGCTTTGAGCTCGTCCCGATTCCGACGATCGACAAACACGAAGTGCTGATCAAAGTCAAAGCTGCATCGATTTGTGGAACCGATGTCCATATTTATAATTGGGATGAATGGGCGAAAAGCAGGGTTAAACCGCCTTATGTGTTTGGTCACGAATTTTCCGGCGAGGTTGTTCTAGTGGGGGAAAGTGTGACTACGGTACAAGAAGGGGAGTATGTTTCGGCAGAAACGCACATCGTTTGCGGAAAGTGCCTGCCGTGTTTGACCGGAAAAGAGCATGTCTGCAGAAAAACGCTGATACTCGGTGTCGATACAGACGGCTGTTTTGCCGAATATGTTAAAGTGCCCGCCGCAAACATTTGGAAAAACCCGGCCGGCATGCCTGCGGATCTCGCTTCTATTCAAGAACCGCTCGGAAATGCCGTGCATACGGTTCTGACGGGAATGACGGCAGGAGTGAAAGTCGCTGTCGTCGGCTGCGGACCAATCGGACTGATGGCCGTGGCAGTTGCAAAAGCGTCAGGGGCGGCACAGGTGATCGCCATCGATAAAAACGAATACAGGCTCGACCTTGCATTGCAAATGGGGGCAACCGATATCATCTCCGTTGAAAAAGAAGATCCGCTCAAAAATGTAAGCGCTTTAACGGGTGGTGAAGGGGCGGACTTGGTTTGCGAAATGTCAGGCCATCCGACAGCAATCCGCCAAAGTTTAAAAATGGCGGCAAACGGAGGGCGGGTTCATGTCTTAAGCCTGCCTGAGCATCCCGTATGCATCGACATGACAAATGATATCGTCTTTAAAGGATTGACGGTCCAGGGAATTACCGGCCGCAAAATGTTTGAAACGTGGAGACAGGTCAGCGGTCTCCTCCAGTCCGGTACGATTCAAATCAAGCCTGTCATCACCCACCGTTTCCCGATGGAAGAGTTTGAAAAAGGCTTTGAACTGATGAGAAAAGGGCAATGCGGAAAAGTCATACTGATACCGTAGAAAGGAGAGATTGATATGAAAGAATTCAATTTTTTAGCTTCCGAGCTTGATACAATGAAAGAAAACGGAACTTTTCAGGACCTGCCGATCATCGAATCGCTGCAAGGATCAACCGTTAAAATGAAAGGAAAAGATATCATTCAGCTTTCATCCAATAACTATCTCGGGTTGACGTCTCATCCCCGCCTCCAAAAAGCGGCCGAAGAGGCGGTCAAACAGTACGGAGCTGGAACAGGATCGGTCCGTACAATAGCCGGAACATTCACCATGCATGATGAGCTCGAAAAGAAGCTTGCTTCATTTAAAAACACTGAAGCGGCACTCGTATTCCAGTCCGGTTTCACCGCAAATCAAGGCATTCTTTCAAGCATCCTCACCAAAGATGATATCGTCATTTCAGACGAATTAAACCATGCTTCCATCATTGACGGCATCAGGCTCACCAAAGCGGGCAAAAAAGTATATCAGCATGCGGACATGGAAGATTTAGAAAAGATTTTGAAAAAATCAATGAATTACAGAATGCGGCTTATCGTTACAGACGGCGTGTTTTCGATGGACGGGGACATCGCGCCGCTGCCCGAAATCGTCCGGCTCGCTGAACAGTATGACGCATTTGTCATGGTCGACGACGCGCACGCGTCCGGCGTTCTCGGCGAG
Source organism: Bacillus haynesii (assembly GCF_001969855.1). Classification (GTDB taxonomy): domain Bacteria; phylum Bacillota; class Bacilli; order Bacillales; family Bacillaceae; genus Bacillus; species Bacillus haynesii. Next base: position 31,506 of record NZ_MRBL01000005.1, on the reverse strand, counting down.
AACGGGCGCGGAACGGTTCACCATTTCGGGCTGGACGGGAAGGTTCACATTCAAGTCGGCACGCTCAGCAAGGCGATCGGTGTTTTAGGAGGCTATGCGGCCGGGTCCAAGGTGCTGATCGACTATTTAAAGCATAAAGGAAGGCCATTTCTCTTCAGTACTTCCCATCCGCCGGCCGTCACTGCGGCATGCATTGAAGCGGTCAATGTGCTGATGGAGGAACCTTCATTGATTAAAAAGCTTTGGGACAATACCGCGTACTTCAAAAAAGGGCTTGAAAAAATCGGCCTTCCGCTGATTAAGAGCGAAACGCCGATCACGCCGATTTTGATCGGTGATGAAGCTGAGGCATGCCGCTTCTCAAACACGCTTTTTGAGCTCGGTTTATTTGCGCAGGCCATTGTTTTTCCGACCGTCCCGAAAGGCAAAGCGCGGATCAGAACGATCATGACCGCCCAGCATTCGAAAGAAGAGCTCGATCAAGCGCTTGAAATCATTGAAACCGGCGCCAAAAAAGCGGGTCTGCTTTAAATTCATCGATTTCTTTTTGAGCAAAGCAAATAACCATTGATAATCATTTTCAGTTAGTGTACAATGATGGGTTCCGGGTTGTGCTGACAACCGAGAACCTTTATACTGAAGAGTGGAGCTTTGTTTGAAAGGAGATCAAAAACATGAATGAGAAACAGCGCATTGAAAGCGGACAGGTCAATCCATCGGACAAAAAATCCGAGAAGGATTACAGCAAGTACTTCGAAGCTGTTTATGTTCCGCCTTCATTAAAAGATGCGAAAAAACGCGGCAAAGAAGAGGTTAAATACCATAACGATTTTAAAATTTCCGAGCAGTACAAAGGGATGGGTGAAGGACGGAAGTTCTACATCCGCACATATGGCTGCCAGATGAATGAACACGATACAGAAGTCATGGCCGGTATTTTCATGGCGCTCGGCTATGAGCCGACCGATTCGACTGAAGATGCCAATGTGATTCTGTTAAACACATGCGCCATTCGCGAAAATGCGGAAAACAAAGTATTTGGTGAAATTGGCCATTTAAAAGCTTTGAAAAAAGACAATCCGGATTTGATCCTCGGCGTCTGCGGATGTATGTCCCAGGAAGAATCAGTCGTCAACCGGATTTTAAAGAAACATCCGTTCGTCGATCTGATTTTCGGTACACACAATATCCACCGCTTGCCGGAACTTTTATCAGAGGCTTATCTGTCAAAAGAAATGGTCATCGAAGTGTGGTCTAAAGAAGGCGATGTCATTGAAAACCTTCCGAAAGTCCGCATCGGCAAAATTAAAGGCTGGGTCAACATCATGTACGGCTGCGACAAGTTCTGTACGTACTGCATCGTGCCGTACACAAGAGGAAAAGAACGAAGCAGACGTCCCGAAGAAATCATCCAGGAAGTGAGAAGGCTTGCGGCTGAAGGCTACAAAGAAATCACGCTTCTCGGACAGAACGTCAACGCTTACGGCAAAGATTTCGAGGATATGGAATACGGACTCGGCCACTTGATGGATGAGCTCCGCAAAATCAATATTCCGCGAATCCGCTTCACGACAAGCCATCCGCGTGATTTTGACGATCATCTGATCGAGGTGCTCGCAAAAGGCGGGAACCTTCTGGACCACATCCACCTGCCTGTTCAGTCCGGAAGCTCGGATGTCTTGAAACTGATGGCGCGCAAATACGACCGGGAACGCTATCTTGATCTTGTCGCCAAAATTAAAAAAGCGATGCCGAACGCGTCTTTAACAACGGACATTATCGTCGGCTTCCCGAACGAAACAGATGAGCAATTTGAAGAAACGCTTTCTTTATACAAAGAGGTTGAATTTGACAGCGCCTATACGTTCATCTACTCGCCTCGCGAAGGAACGCCTGCTGCAAAAATGAAAGACAATGTTCCGATGCGCGTGAAAAAGGAACGGCTTCAGCGATTAAATGAAGTGGTCAACGAAATTTCCGCGAAGAAAATGAAGGAATATGAGGGGCAGGTTGTCGAAGTGTTAGTAGAGGGTGAAAGTAAAAACAACCCTGATATCCTTGCCGGCTATACACGGAAAAACAAGCTTGTCAATTTCAAAGGACCAAAAGAAGCGATCGGCCAGCTTGTCAACGTGAAAATCCACCAGGCGAAAACTTGGTCGCTTGACGGGGAAATGGTAGGAGAAGCAATCGAGGTGAAATAAAGTGACGCTTTATAAGAAAAAAGAGGTTGTTGAAAAAGCGCGGGAGCTCGCAAAAATGATTGCCGAAACGGAAGAAGTCGACTTTTTTAAAAAAGCGGAGGCACAGATTAATGAGAATGCCAAAATAACGGGCATAATCAACCAAATCAAAGCCCTGCAAAAGCAAGCCGTCAACTTTAAACATTACGAAAAGCACGAAGCGCTTAAACAAACAGAAGCTAAGATTGACGCGCTTCAGGAAGAGCTTGACGAGATTCCGATCATTCAAGAGTTCAGAGACTCTCAAATGGAAGTCAACGATCTTCTTCAGCTTGTCGCGCATACAATATCAAACCAAGTGACAAACGAGATCATCACATCGACCGGGGGAGACCTGCTGAAAGGCGAGACCGGTTCAAAAGTAAAAAATTCATCACCGAGCTGTTCTCTATAATTTGGCGGCGCCTTTTAAAGGCGCCGTTTTTTTTGAATTCAATTTCCCGCCGTGACGGCTTATTGAAAAGATTCGGTTTTCGGTCTGTCTTTTTCTTTTCTGATTTAAGTCAAGTTTATCCTTTTATGTGCATACACTTAAACAGATTCATTATATGGGAATGTTATTTTGATTTCTCAAGGAACGCACATTAGACGAATGCCCAGCATAGGATAATACGAGGAAAAACAAGGAGGCATGACCGAATGTCTGAATACAGGGAAATTATTACTAAAGCGGTGGTCGCGAAAGGCCGGAAATTCACCCAGTCCACTCATACAATCTCCCCTTCGCAAAAGCCAACCAGTATTTTAGGCGGTTGGATTATCAATCATAAGTATGACGCCGAAAAAATCGGAAAAACCGTGGAAATTGAAGGGACATATGATATCAACGTCTGGTATTCATATGCGGACAACACCAAAACCGAAGTTGTGACAGAACGCGTTTCCTATGTTGATGTCATTAAGCTCCGGTATCGCGACAAAAATTACTTAGATGATGAACACGAAGTCATTGCGAAGGTGCTTCAGCAGCCGAACTGCCTTGAAGTGACCATTTCCCCGAACGGAAACAAAGTGGTTGTACAGGCGGAAAGGGAATTTTTATCAGAGGTCGTCGGCGAGACGAAGGTTGTCGTTGAGGTCAATTCTGATTGGACGGAAAGCGATGAAGAAGAAGCGTGGGAAGAAGAACTTGACGAAGAACTTGAGGATATCAATCCGGAGTTTTTGGTCGGAGATCCAGAAGAATAAAAGGAAGCTAGGGAAACACCGCCCTAGTTTCTTTTTTTTCAGCATGAATCTTTATGGTATAATGAGAGTTGGAATCAATAGAAACGTTTATACATAGTGAGGGATTAAATATGGCAGGCTACACGCCTATGATACAGCAATATTTAAAGATTAAGGCAGAGTATCAGGATGCCTTTTTATTTTTTCGTCTTGGAGACTTTTATGAAATGTTTTTTGAGGATGCAAAAAAGGCGTCTCAGGAACTCGAAATCACGCTGACGAGCAGAGACGGTGGATCGAGCGAAAGAATCCCGATGTGCGGGGTTCCTTATCATTCCTGCTCTTCGTATATCGAACAGCTGATTAAAAAAGGTTATAAAGTCGCGATCTGTGAGCAGGTGGAGGACCCTAAATCGGCCAAAGGAGTCGTCAAAAGGGAAGTCGTGCAGCTGATCACACCCGGCACCGTGATGGACGGCAAAGGGATTCATGAAAATGAAAACAACTTTATCGCCTCTGTCAGTGAATTTCAGCATACATACGGGCTCGCTTTTTCCGATTTGACGACGGGCGAGAATTTAGTAACGGTTATCGAAAGGCTTGATGATGTCATTTCCGAGATATACTCTGTCGGAGCAAAGGAAATCGTCGTCAGCCGCAACCTTGACGAGAAAGACGTCGCGCTGTTAAAAGAGCGCTGCGGCGCCACGATCTCTTTTGAGGATGAACAAGCAGATGAAGTGCCTGACATTGCGAACGGACTGGCGTCCAAAGAGCTTGTCGATACGTTTATGAAGCTTTACGTCTACTTGAAGCGGACGCAGAAAAGAAGCCTTGACCACCTTCAAAACGTTCAGGCTTACGAGCTCGAAGAAGCGATGAAAATCGATTTGTACTCGAAACGCAATCTTGAACTGACGGAAACGATCCGTTCAAAAAACAAAAAAGGTTCGCTTCTTTGGCTTTTGGATGAAACGAAAACGGCCATGGGAGGACGGCTGTTAAAGCAATGGATCGACAGGCCGCTGATCAGAAAGGGACAGATCGAAGAGCGCCAGGAAATCGTCGAAACGCTGATCGCCCATTTGTTTGAGCGGGAAGATTTGCGCGAACGGCTGAAGGAAGTATACGACCTCGAGCGGCTCGCCGGAAGGGTCGCATACGGCAACGTCAATGCCAGAGATTTGATCCAGCTGAAGGAATCGCTGAAACAAGTGCCGGCCATCAAACAGCTTGTCGGCTCCCTCGACCATCCGAAAGCAAAAGCGCGCGCCGAGAAAATCGATCCGTGCGGTGATCTTTTGAATCTTTTGGAAGATTCGCTATACGAGAATCCGCCGCTTTCATTAAAAGAGGGGAACTTAATCAAAGACGGCTATCACGCCAAGCTGGATGAATACAGGGACGCAAGCAAGAACGGAAAAGACTGGATCGCAAGGCTTGAGCAGCAGGAACGCGAGTACACGGGAATCCGCTCTTTAAAAGTCGGCTTTAACAAGGTGTTCGGCTATTATATTGAAGTGACGAAAGCGAACATCCATCTGCTTGAAGAAGGCCGCTATGAACGGAAGCAGACGCTGACCAATGCAGAACGCTACATCACACCGGAGCTGAAAGAAAAAGAAGCGCTGATTCTCGAAGCGGAAAACAATATTTGCGAGCTGGAGTATGAGCTGTTTTCCGAGCTTCGCAGCAAGGTGAAGGAATATATCCCGCGCCTGCAGCAGCTGGCAAAAATGATGAGCGAGCTTGACGTGCTCCAATGTTTTGCGACGATCAGCGAAAACCGCCACTATGTTAAGCCGGAGTTTTCCGGGGACGTCGTTCAGGTGATCGACGGTCGGCATCCGGTCGTAGAAAAGGTGATGGACAGTCAGTCTTACGTTCCGAACAGCTGTGAAATGGGGAAAGGCAGACAGATGCTTTTAATCACCGGACCGAATATGTCCGGGAAAAGCACATATATGAGACAGATGGCGCTGATCTCCATTTTGGCGCAGATCGGCTGTTTTGTTCCTGCGAAAAAAGCGGTGCTGCCGATCTTTGACCAGATCTTTACGAGAATTGGCGCAGCGGATGATCTTATATCGGGACAGAGCACGTTTATGGTGGAAATGCTTGAAGCCAAAAACGCGATTGTTCATGCGACGAAAAACAGCTTGATTTTATTTGACGAAATCGGCCGGGGTACGTCCACTTACGACGGAATGGCGCTTGCACAGGCGATCATCGAGTACGTTCACGAGCACATCGGTGCGAAGACTTTATTTTCCACTCACTATCACGAGCTGACGGCCCTTGAAGAAAAGCTGGCCGATTTGAAGAACGTCCACGTTCGTGCGGAAGAATACGAAGGGAAGGTCGTTTTCCTTCACCAGATAAAAGAAGGTGCAGCAGATAAAAGCTACGGTATCCATGTCGCACAGCTGGCCGAATTGCCCGACGGTTTGATCAGCAGGGCGAAAACGATCCTGAAAGAGCTTGAATCCGGCGCCAAAGAAGCCGCTCCGTCAACGGCTCCGAATACGGTAAAAGAGGCGGCGGAAGAAGTCGCGGCAACTGTTGCAGATCAACCGGCCCAGCTGTCATTTTTTGAGACGGACAAGCCGAAAGAAAAAGAGACGAAGCTCTCCAAAAAAGAGCAGGCTGTTTTAGCCGAATTTAAAACGATGGATCTGCTCGATATGACGCCTATACAAGTCATGAATGAACTGTACAGGCTGCAAAAAAAATTAAAGTAACAAAGAGGTGACCCAACTTGGCAAAAATTGTTCAGCTGCCTGACGATTTATCGAATAAAATCGCGGCGGGTGAAGTAGTGGAAAGGCCTGCGTCGGTCGTCAAAGAGCTTGTCGAAAATGCAATCGATGCGAACAGCTCCGTGATTGAAATCGATGTTGAAGAAGCAGGTCTCGCCTCGATTAAAGTGCTTGACGATGGCGAAGGGATGGATGCAGAAGACTGCAGAACGGCTTTTTTGCGTCATGCCACAAGCAAAATCAAAGACGAAAACGACCTGTTTCGTGTCAGAACGCTCGGATTTCGCGGAGAAGCTTTGCCAAGTATCGCGTCTGTCTCACACTTAAGCATTAAAACGAGCACCGGAGAAGGGGCAGGCACCCATTTGACGCTTCAAGGGGGAAGGATCATTTCCGAGCAAAAAGCGTCAAGCCGCAGAGGAACCGAAATTACGGTTACCAATCTGTTTTTCAATACGCCGGCAAGGCTGAAATATATGAAAACGATCCATACGGAGCTTGGCAACATCACAGACGTGGTCAACAGAATTGCCCTTGCCCACCCTGAAGTTTCGATCAGGCTGCGTCATCAAGGGAAAACGCTTCTGCAGACAAACGGCAACGGCGATGTCCGTCACGTGCTTGCGGCGATTTACGGCACGGCGGTTGCCAAAAAAATGCTCCCGCTTGAAGCGAGATCTCTTGATTTTGAAGTGAAGGGCTATATCGCCCTTCCTGAAATCACGCGCGCCTCGCGAAATTACATGTCTTCTGTCGTCAACGGCAGATACATTAAAAACTTCCCGCTCGTGAAAGCGATCCACGAGGGCTATCATACGCTTCTTCCGATCGGCCGCCATCCGATCACATTCATTGAAATCAACATGGACCCGCTGCTTGTGGACGTCAACGTGCATCCGTCAAAGCTGGAGGTCAGGCTGAGCAAAGAGACGGAGCTTCACGAACTGATTCGCGACGCCATCAAAGACGTCTTTAAACAGCAGCAGCTCATTCCAAGCGTGCAAGTCCCGAAAAAAACCGCGCCTCTGATCAATAAACCGGAGCAGCAAAAGCTTGATTTCGACCCGGTACGAGAGCCGGCACCTCTTTCTGATCCTGATGTTGAAAGAGAATATAAGCCGGAGCCTTCGTTTTCGGCGATGAAATTAAGCTCGCTTGTCAAAGACCCGCCGCCTTCCGCTCCCCTAGAGCGCGAAGAAAGCATTATGCAGGACACCGAGCCTGAATGGCCCGGAGCTGAAGAGTATACGCCGGAAGCCGGGCCGGCCGCACAAGCAGAACCGGAACAGGCAGGAGAAAACGCCCAGGACGAAGAGACGCCAAAAGAAAGGGTGCCGATCATGTATCCGATCGGCCAAATGCACGGCACCTACATTCTCGCCCAAAATGAAAACGGGCTGTACATCATTGATCAGCACGCCGCACAGGAGCGGATCAAATACGAATATTTCCGTGAAAAAGTCGGGGAAGTCGAACCGGAAGTCCAGGACATGCTTGTGCCGCTGACATTCCATTATTCAAAAAATGAAGCGCTGACGATCGACCAGCACTTGGACGACTTAGCCAAAGTCGGCGTCTTTCTCGAATCGTTCGGCGCCGGCAGCTATATCGTCCGATGCCACCCGACTTGGTTTCCAAAAGGGGAGGAAACGACGATTATTGAAGACATCATTCAGCAGGTCCTTGATGATCGCACCATCGACATCAAAAAACTGCGCGAAGAAGCCGCAATCATGATGAGCTGCAAAGGTTCCATCAAAGCCAACCATCACCTGCGGGACGACGAAATCACTGCCTTGCTCGATGAGCTGCGCAGAACATCCGACCCATTCACATGCCCGCACGGCCGCCCGATCATCATCCACTACTCCACCTATGAGATGGAGAAGATGTTTAAGCGGGTGATGTAGTTTTTAATCGCTCACAACCTTTGATATATCAACGGTTGTGAGCGATTTTGATTTTATTGACCACATTTAACACTAGACGGGTTGCTTTAAATCTTGCCGTCTGTAAGAAGAAAATTAGGAAGCGGCATGTATATCGTCCGGGTATACTGTGTTAAGGATTCAAGATTGGAAGTGTCAATTCTAAAAAATTACGAATAACGGAAGGGATTTAAATAAAAGAGGGCTTCTCTTTGAGATGAAGCTCTCCTTTAAGTGGAAATCCATAGGACAACCATTAGCTAAATTTCGCAGTTGTTTTCATTTTTTGCGAAAATGTTATAATGAAAAGCCACGAAATGAATTGAAGAGGGGGAATTTTGATGCATTACATAACGGCATGCTTAAAAATCATCAGTGATAAAGACCTTAATGAAATAATGAAGGAATTCAAAACACTTGAGGAAGAAACGAACAAAGAAGAAGGGTGTATTCAATTCCATGCTTATCCGCTTGAACCATCAGAACGCAAAATCATGCTTTGGGAGATTTGGGAAAACGAAGAAGCTGTTGAAGCCCATTTCACGAAAAAACACACAAAAGACGTTCAAAAACAACAATTAACGGAAGTAGAATGGTTAATGAAAAGCAATGTGAATGATTAAAAGGCTCGTTGAGATTGATATGGATGGGCTGAAAAAGGATAAATACGATCAAATAAAACGGCAGGCCATTTACAATCTTGCGACAGCCCTCGGGATAATCTGAGGGCTGTTATGAACAAAAAAGCAGACTCTCTAGAAGTCCGCTTCAGTAATTAATCTGAAACACTGATTTTATTTTTTAGCCGGTGATTGCTTTTTCAGCAACATGAAACCCATGTTCTCCCCCGAAGTTACTCGCTTTTTCAAAAGTGCCAAAAGCAAAAGTGAGTGTAAGGATGCTAAATACGCCGATGATACTTAATTTTTTCATGCTAACGCCTCCGTTACTTTCAAAATTTGATTTTTTGCTTTTAATGCTCTTTTTAAATATTCAACAGACTTGGATAAATTTCCTTGTTTTAAATAATACTCTGCAATTTGTTCTTCAAGTTCTGAAATATCTGGCCATAAATTTTTTTGTTCGAGGTACTGTAATGATTCGTTCACTGCAGCATCATTATGACGGTCATATAAAGAGTAAATCAATTTTAATTTTGCTTGGTATTCATCTTCGCCTGTCGAATCTGCATGTTCAAGGCCTTTCTCATACCAGCTTCTGGCTTCTTTTGTTCGGTCATTTCTATACAACAGGCTTGCCATCATATAAAGGGTCCGGACTCCATTTATTGACTCAATATGTTCTGTGATATCGATTGCTTTTTTAAAATATTCTTCAGCTAACCCGGAAATATTTTTCTTGTCATAAATTAATCCATATAATATGCCAACCAATCTATAGTATTTTGCGCTTTTTGCTTCATTCAACGCTTTTTGGTAATGCTCTTCTGCTGCACTAAACCTGTACATGTCATATAAATTAGCGCCTAGGGTCATCTCACATTGAACAGATCTAAGTTTATAATCCGGGTGCTCTTGGAAAATGCTTCTTGCTTTTTGGGCGTGGCTTATTGAAATAAGGTGTTGATCTATCTGGTAGTAAGCTTCGGCAATTTTATAATGAAATTCTGCATGCTCAATTTGGTCGGGTATATTGCGGAGTTTGGCTTCTGCAAGCTGATAGAAGTTGATCGCTTCAACGTAATCTTTTTTATAGAATTCATAAACGCCTGAAAAAAACAAAGAATAATAGACAATCATATTATCTGTATTTTCCGCTCCGATCGCTTTTATACTTTGATAAAGCTTATCGGGCTCCTCAATTTCTTCAGTCATCAACTTATATCTAAAGTCTAACAAATTAAAGTAGAGCAGCAGGTTTTGATTTTCACTCATGTGTTTGATGAGACTTTGAATTTCTTCTTTTAAAGCTATGGCTTCTGTGACTTGATGATGTTTAATCATCCCGTACCATTGATTAAGCATCTTTGCAACTTTTTCAGATGCGAGTTTAACTTCCAATGACCTTTACATCCTTCCTTTTATCTATTTTAAATTTTCTAAAAAATTAGCATATAGCATTTCCTTTTTCTTCATATGTTCATTTTACCAGAATGGATCATTTATTGACAATTTTTTCCCTTTTTTATAAGATTTTTGGAAGGGAATTTTTTGATTTAGGTTTTATCAGCGTGAATAAAATGATTCATTTTAGAGACAGGATTTATTCATTAATTCTTTTCAGAATAGAGGGGTACGCAGAATGGTTAGACGAGGAAAATTGGTTTATAACAGATAGGACGAAACTAAAAAAGGAATTATCGTTCCTGCTGTTTATGAAGATGGCGCAATTAACTGGAGATGGAGATAGAAACTCATTAGTATAAGATTTTGTCTTCAGCTATAGCTCAGATCGATTTCGCATCGATCGACTGGGTCGCGGTCGGATCTTCTCAAATGAGAGGGGAGGGGATATGATGCCTAATAAAGTTAAAATATCTTATGGACAACATCCCTCGCAGTATGGTGTATTAAGGGTGCTTGAAAAGAAAGAGTCCTGCCCAGTAGTCGTTATGATTCACGGAGGGTTTTGGCAGTCGAGATATGACTTAGAAGAAAATAATCCTATTGCTGAGGATTTAACTGGTAGGGGATATGTCACTTGGAAACATTGAGTATCGCAGAGTAGGGGAAGATGGAGGAGGTTGGAAAGGGACATTTAATGATGTAATTGATGCTATAAATCATCTGTCACATTTAAAGGAATCTTATCATTTAGACCTGTCAAGTGTAATTGTTATTGGTCATTCGGCAGGAGCGCATTTAGCACTTTGGCTAGCCTCTCGAGCTGAAGCAAAATCAGATCAAATGTTTAATAAGTTGTTAGTGCCTATCAAGAAAGTAATAAGTTTGGCTGGAGTAACAGACTTAAAAAAGATGTGGGAATTTCACGAAGAAAAAGGAATGAAAAGTCATGTATCCGCACTAATGGGTGGGTCACCACATGAGGTTGCTGAACGCTATAAAGTTGTTTCTCCAATTGAGTTGTTGCCGATAAAAATCGATCATATTTTAATTCATGGTGTGTTAGATCGTCATGTTCCAATAGAGTTAAGCAAAGACTACTATTTCAAGGCAACCGAACAAGGCAGTAATGTTAGATTAATTGTGCTTCCAGATGTGGAACATTTTAAAATTATTGATCCTACCTCAACAGCTTGGGATTCAGTAATTGATACAATACGTTCATCACGGACCTTGTGATCATTGCGGCTACTTGATGTTTTAAGCTAGGTTAATGAGAATCCATCTGATGTGAAATGAAAAGAGTAGATAAAGATTGAGAACCCATTTATTTCAAATTGAACTTTTTTCTTTATTTAGGCTTTAAGATCTGATCTCAAAGATTCATTTTCAAAGATTGACAGGGTTTATTCACCAATTATTTTCTATAAAGTGGTAAGATATTTCATGATATGTCACTTTAGTATTAGAGGAGAATGCTATGAAGACTCTGGATGTTCAGGCGTTACACAAAGCAATTGATCAAACGCTGGAACAAATAAAACATCAATCAGACGAAATTGCCAAAGTCAAAAAAAGCGTTGATGGCATTACATCACTTGATGATGCTTTAAAGGGAAAAGGCGGAGACGCGATCCGCAACTTTTATGAAGAATGCCATACTCCATTCCTGCAGTTTTACGAAACTTTTATTGAGGAATATCAGTCAGCATTGAAAAAAATCAAACAAGCACTGAATTCCTTGGAACCGAATCACAACGGATTTATATCGCAAACCTTTCTCGAACACGAACTGGAACAAGGGGTGAATTCGGCCGACCGCACAACGAAGCGTTTGGTATCGAAAACAAATGCCACGATCGCAAAAGTCAGCCATATTGTTGATTTGCCGGACTTGAATGACAGCGATTTTCATGAACAAAACAGGAAAGCATTAAAGGAAATCAATCAGACAATTGAAAAGCTGCATGCTTTTGACCGCGAACAGACAAGCGCTCTTAAAACCGCTGAAAACGACCTGGAAACGATGCAGAGATACATAAGCCGGCTTGAAAAAATGTACACAGGGCCTAAAATTGAAATTACCGGCTATCAAAAAGGCTCTATTTTAAAGCCGGATGAGATGGATGCTTTGCGTGGTGGACAAGACACAGCGATGGGCGTCATGTTGGATAAACTGGATAAGAGGTCAAAGCTCGAAATAGAAGTTAGCGAAGTTAGCAAACATGATAATAAAATTGCTAAACTAAAGAAGAAGCTTGATGATTACAATTTTTCAACAGCTTCAGAGTTTTATGAGATGGCCACGGAAATTGGATACGAAAATCTTTCCCCTTGGCAACAGCGGTATTTCAATCAAATTGAAGGCGCTCGTAATTTTGGCAACGCAATTAAAGGAAGCGCTGAAGGACTCAAAAATGCAGTTGTCGACACTGCTGTAGGCTTATGGGACATGGTCGTTCACGCAGACGAAACGATTGAGGGCATCAACTTTACGCTTCATCATCCTGATGTCACATTCAATATTATAAAAAAGGGAATTGAAGACTCGTATCAACGAGATGTCATCAATGGTGATTCTTACACCCGAGCCAGATGGTTTAGCTATGCCGTTGGGATGGTCGGTACATCGATTGTTGGTTCTAAAGGCGTTGACAAAGCAGCAAAAGCTGCCAAAGCGGGGAAGGTTGGGCAAGTCGCTGCCAAAGCAACTAAAGCTTCTAAAAAAGTATCGAAACAAGCTCTTGAAAAAAGCGTAGCGTCTTTCAAGAAATCGATGCAAAGGGTTGCTTCAAACATAAGAGGGATTCAAATACATAACCCTTTTGCGCCGCAAATCCAGCTTGCGGGCGGAGGTAAAGTTCCTTATCATGCACTTAATGGGGAGCATATAAAAGACAGTCTTATTCAGTTTGCGAAGAAAGTCTCTGATATAAGCAGAAAACCGTTTACAGGAAAAAATATAAATGTACCTTGGTTAAACAAAGAACGATTTGAAGCGAAAGAAATTGAAGGGCATGTAAAGACTAAAGGAAAGATTAAAGATGTAAGTAGAAAAGTTTATACGTTTAAGGATCTTGATATAAATAGAATTGACCCTGAAACTGGAATGACAAATTTACAACTGATGAAAAAAGGAAGAACTCCGTATGCGAACGATGGTACTCAAATTAACCTCCATCATCTAATTCAAGAAGAGCCTGGACCAATGGCAGAAATACCTGATAGTTGGCATACAAAATACTCCAAAGTTCTTCATGGACTAAAAGGAAAGGGAGAAAGTTTCAGAAATGATCCTATACTTGAAAAACAGTATAATCTTTTCAGGAAAAGATATTGGAAATGGAGAGCTAAACAATTTGAGAATCAAGATTAAGAGGTGATTTTAGTGAACTATTCGCAAGTTGAACAATTCATAAAAGAAAATGCTGAAGATGATGATTTTACAGGTGGCATTAGCATCGAAAAAATTAATGAAATTCAAGAAAACCTAAACGTAAAACTACCCGAAAGTTATAAATGGTTTTTAAAAAACTATGGGTCCGGTGGAATTTACGGTGTAGATATTTTAGGTCATGGAAAAGTTTCACCAAGAGTAGTAACAGTTACTGAAGATTACAGAAATCACTATGGTTTAATTGATGGTATCGTAGTCATTGAATACGTAGATGAATTCTCTTATTGTCTTGATACAAACAGGATGGTAGATGGTGAATGCCCAGTTATACTTTGGGATAATCAAGAGGGTTATGGTCGAACAGTAGCTACTAATTTTCTAGAGTTTTTCATGGAAGACCTTAAGGAGTCTAAAGAAAACTGGGAAGAAGACGAAGAGTGGGACGATGAAGAATAATTTAATATATTCAAGCATTTAAACCACTTAAAGCACTTAATCTCTGATTAAGTGCTTTTTTTATGTTCAAATCCGAGAAAAATCCGACAAAAAGGGGGACTTTTTCTATTCCACTTTGTCATACGATAGAGACAAGAAAAACGAACGTGAATATCGAGTCCAAGACGGAGAGCCTGCGGACACTGATCTTTTGCACACAGATGTTGTGCAGCTGATTGGTGGCCGCTTTTTTATTGGCCAGAATGGGAGACGCACCTTTCCCTTAAGTGTTCCCCGGATGTATCGAATGGGTCGACATATTCACAGAAAGAGCGGCTGTAAACTATGCAGCACGATAGTCAGAGGACGCAGGGAAGTCCTTATAAGTACAAAAAGAAAAGCAGGCGATAACCTGCTTAAAAATTCATTGGCCCTTGAAAAAGACTTGCAAAAGCGAGAAATATTACTTCGCTATGCAATTTTTAAATTGCCGCTCGAGTTCCTCTTTGTCCAAGTCCTTTCCAATGAAAACAAGTTCGCTTTGTTTTTTCTCGTTTTCGTTCCACTTCCGGTCCGGACGTCCTGAAAACAGCATATGAAGCCCTTGGAATACGATTCGATATTCTTCCCCTTTAATATAAAGGATCCCTTTATAACGTAATAGATCTTCTCCTTTTTCCCGTACGAGATAACTCATCCACTGATCCACCTTTGCCAAATCAAGAGGCTTCTCTTCCCGAAAAGCAATAGAAGACACTTTATCATCATGATGGTGGTGGTGATGATCCTCTAGAAAATGAGGGTCGATTTCAATTTTTCGATTGACGTCAAACGTATTGATTCCCAGTACATCTTTTAAATTGATCTTGCAATCTCTGGCATGCAGCCTCTTAGCCGTAGGATTAATGTTGACGAGTCTTTGCTCCAAGGATTTCAGATCGTTATTTGATACTAAATCTGTTTTATTGAGGATGATGACGTCAGCAAATGCGATTTGCTCTTGTGCTTCATCCTGGTCATCCAGATGTCTAGTGACATGCTTGCTGTCTACTACCGTGACGATACTGTCAACTTCAAATATTTCGGATAGTAGTTCATCCATAAAAAAAGTCTGGGCAACGGGGGCAGGGTCAGCCAGTCCCGTTGTTTCGATTAAAACTCGGTCAAATGCAACTTTCCCTTGATCCATTGAGAATACAAGCGTTCTCAGAATACGAATCAAATCTCCGCGGACCGTGCAACAGATACAGCCGTTGTTCATTTCCAAAATTTCTTCTTCGGAATCAACGACGAGCTGATTGTCTATCCCGACTTCTCCGTACTCATTGACAATAACCGCGATCTTTTGATTGTGTTTTTCTGTAAGTATTCGATTTAAAAGTGTGGTTTTCCCGGCGCCTAAATATCCGGTGAGAATGGTGACAGGAATTTTCTTTTTAGTTAAAGGCATGATCATTCGACTCCATTTAAAATTTTTTCGATACTTTGATTACTTTTTCTTTGTCTTTTGGAACTCCGGCGATGACGCCAGATGAACGCTCGAAACGTTGGCCATCATACAAATGGCTTGCTTTTTCTTTATAATCTTCATTGGTACAAAGCGAGTCAATCAGGAGGGGGACATCCTCAGGTTTTAAATCTTTATACCAGGTTCCTTTCGGATAGTGGATGACCACGCACTTATCTTGGCATCTGCCATTACATCGCGTGCGCGTTGTATGAATAACATCGTCAAGCTCCCGGTCTGAGATTTCTTGCCGAATCACTTGAGTCAGTTCCTCAGCTCCGACCCGATTGCAACTGCTGCCGTTGCAAATAAAGATATGATGTTTCATATTACTTAAATCCCATGTCGCCATATGTATCTTCCCTCCGAGTAAAACAGAATTATTACGATTTACAAGATGAAAAACTAAGCAATGAATATAGAGGCAGCCCGGTCGATAACTGTCCCGAAAGGTGATACCTATAACGGGGGAGAAGGACTTGGTAACCTTCGCAGTATTTCATCGTCACCTTGAGTTTTTCACTCCTTTCGCAAGCTCTCTATATTTCTGCCTTCTCTTGCCGTTTTCTTTTTTGACGCCTTTGGTTGTTTCAATACTACACAAAACGTAATTATTACGATTTATAAATCATTTTATCTCTTTTTCAAGTCAAACGCAAATAGAAGAGGCTAAACGGTGCCAATGAGATCTGAGCAGCTTCTTTATCCAGCCGCACCTTTACGTGAGAAGTTCTGAGAACAGTCAGTTAAATAATCTCTCCGGCCTCATATAATCTCGAATCTCGATGCTAAAACCCCTTGAGCGATCAAGGGGTTTTTTAGCTATAGCAATTTTTCCATTGCCATTACATCGATAAACCGTCCATCTAAAATTCCTTGATTTTTAAAGGTGCCAACTTGCCTGTAGCCCATTTTATTGTATAATCTTTGCCCAATCTCATTAAATAGAAATGTAAAAAGGACGATTTTATGAAAATTATTCTCTTTAGCTTTTTTTTCAAGAGCTTGAAGAAGGAGACCGCCAATTCCATTGCCACGAAATGCACGATCAACATAGACAGAAAGGTCAGCAACACCTTTACATGCACAACGGTGGGAGTACGGGTTCAAAGAAGCCCAGCCTACAATTTCTCCTTTTGATTCGGCTACAAGGACAGAATAGCGCCCTTGATGTTCCTGAAACCATATTTCGATATCGCTCATTTCCTTTAAATCTTGCTCCAGAGTCGCAATTCGATCTTCAATGCCCTGATTATAAATGTTCAAGATAAATGGCAAATCGGCAGAAACAGCTGTTCGAATGTTTATGTTATGCATGAGTTCCCCCGTATAAGGACTTATTTTCGAGTGCAGCATGCATCTTCGTTTTCCTTAACTTCTTCGAAAGTAATATTACAGCAGTCTTTTTTATCTGTTTTTACCTCTTTCATTTTCACGCCGCAGCAAGAATTGTCTTTTCTGAATATTTTATCGAACAATCCCATTATTTTCACCTCCTTTCAAGTTTAAATGATGTAGAAAAGAAAGCCTGAAATCGTGGCCATCGCAATCACGGAAATGACGAAGGCCATTACTAATCGCTTTTGAAAAATACTGTTTAGTAATGTTAACTCAGGCAGACTCGCCCCGGCAGAACTAATCATTAATGCCATTACTGGAGCAATTGCCATGCCTTTAACAATTAAAATTTGTGAAAGAGGAATCATGGTTGAAAGCCGGATATATAACGGGATCCCAATGATGGCCGCAATCGGAACTAACCACCATTGATTGCCGCCAAAGACTGATGAGATCCATTCAGTTGGCATGACTCCATGAATAACAGAGCCAATGGCTGCTCCAATGATTAAGAAAGGATAGACAGATTTCATAAGTGCGAGTGTTTCTCGGAAGGCAGCCTTAATGCTGAATGTTGTTTGTTTTTCTTCGTACCCGTTCATCACGACATGTTTTACAGCTTTCACAAATCCCATTTTCTCCAGGGTCAATCCAATGACCACAGACAGTACTGATGTAATCACTGTATAGGCTGCGGCAACTTTAACACCTAATAAAGCTCCCATTAATGTGATGATGGTTGGATCCAATACTGGAGAAGAAAACAAGAACACCATCACGATTCCGAATCGGATCTTTTTATTTAGCAAGTTGACGACAACCGGAATGGTGGAACATGAGCAGAAAGGAGTTACAAATGCGATCACAAGTGCAATTACAGCTCCAACAAACACATTTTTGCCTTCAAGGTATTGGTTTAATTTTTTGTATGGGATAAACCCTTGAATGAGGCTGACAAGAAAAGAAATCCCAATAAATAAAATGGTTAGTTCTAAAGCAATCGATAAAAAACTTTTCAAAACATCAACTATCATGTTACCACCTCTAAATAATTTGCAATTTGCAAGTATTTTGTTTTCTGTTCTTAAAAAGAATAGGGAAGTGTCATTCGTAAAAGTCTTCTATCCTTAAAAAATGACCAGCTTCCCTTTATTTAGTTCTTGATATGTTTGATATATTTGCGATTTGCAAGTAATTTCCAAGAGAGAACTACCCTCAATGGGTTGTACAACAGTTCTTTGATTTCGACATAGCGTCGTTCAATAGCTTAATTGAATGAATGACTGTTTCCTTATCAGAATCATTCATATGAGAAAAAACTTCGTCTAAAAAAGCATTCATTTGTTGGTCAATCGTTGTCGCAACATATTTTCCTTCAGTTGTCAGGGAGAGAATATGAACTCGCCGATCATCTGGATCCGGTGTTTTCTTTACCATATTCATTTTTATCAGTGACTGAATTTGACGGCTAAACGTTGTTATGTCAGTCCCTAATGTTTCCGCAATCTGTTGTATTGACGGTTTGTGTTGACGATCAATCTCATATAAGATATGGCTTTGAATAAGGGAAATATCATAACCGCCCGCACGGCAGCAGTTTTTATTTAAAAATCCAAAGCGTCTTGTCATAACCTGAAATAGTTCTCGAAGATTTTCCATTGTCATTCACCTCTGATTTATTTATACCTCATTTACTTGCAAACTGCAATTATTTTTTGTATCTTCTTACCTTTCAATAAATTATCGGGATCAACTGTTTTGACTTCTACTATATCAGGACACCTACGAATCGCAATAGCTGCGGTTGTTGTCAGCTCCTGCATCCGCGCGGTTGGTCTCAAGCTTCATGAAGATTGGGGGCACAACACCGAGGGCAATCGAGACGTGTATGGAAGTCGTTGAAAAAGCCGATGTTCAGGTTGCCATCCATACAGATACACTGAATGAAGCCGGCTTCCTGGGGAATACGCTTGAAGCGATCGGTGATCGTGTCACCCATACGTATCATATTGAAGGAGCGGGCGGCGGACATGCCCCGGGTATGCTGAAGCTCGCCTCGTATTCAAATATCCTGCCGTCTTCGACAACTCCGACGCTTCCGTATACAGTCAATACGATAGATGAACATCTGGATATGATGATGGTCTGCGGCCATCTTGATGCCAATGTGCCTGAGGACGTGGCTTTCAGCCATTCGCGAATCCGGGCGGCGACCATAGCAGCGGAGGATATTTTGCATGATATCGGCGCGATCAGCATGACTTCCTCTGACTCGCAGGCGATGGGCAGAGTCGGTGAAGTTATCATCAGAACATGGCAAACTGCCGATAAAATGAAAAAGCAGCGAGGGCGGCTGGCGGGAGAAGTTCACCATGACAATGTGCATGCCAAGCGCTACATAGCAAAATAGACGATCAATCCGGCCATTACCCGTGGGATCAGCCATGAGGTAGGGTCTGTTGAAAAAGGAAAGCTCGCTGATCTCGTCCTCTGGGACCCGGCCTTTTTTGGTGTTAAGCCTGAACTCGTTTTAAAAGGAGGGATGATTGCCCTCGCTCAAATGGGCGATCCGGATGCTTCAATTCCGACGCCTGAACCGGTGCTCATGCGAAAAATGTACGCGAGTTACGGCAAAGCTAATCAGTCAACATCCCTGACATTTATGTCCCAGCGGAGTGCCTTAATCATTAGGGCTCACAAAAACAATTTCACCTGTGCGTCATATTCGCGGATTGAGCAAACTGGACATAAAATTAGCCGAAAATCGAAGTCGATCATAAGACTGATCAGGTATTTGCCGATGGTGAGGAGCTTTCATGCCAGCCGGTCAGCCATGCTCCACTTGCACAGCGCTATTTTTTATTTTTTACGAGTTCCTTTCTCCAAAATCAAGCTCTTGCCAGGTAACTTTCTCATTAAGGTATAGCGGTTCTATATACTTAAAATGCGGATGAGGAAAAATGAATTTCTTTTTCAGGTTTTTTATGTATGATAAACAGAAAGGAGGGTAACGATGATTATTTGGATAAACGGAGCTTTCGGTTCCGGGAAAACACAAACGGCGTTTGAGCTGCATAGAAGGCTGAAGAAGTCTTACGTATATGATCCTGAAAAGATGGGGTTTGCGATGCGTTCCATGGTTCCTGCAGAAATCGCAGAAGACGATTTTCAACATTATGCTTTGTGGAGAGAGTTCAACTACAGCATGCTTTCCTGTTTATCCGATACATACAGCGGCATCCTCATCGTGCCTATGACGATTGTAAATCCCGGATATTTTGAAGAAATGATCGGCAGGCTTAGACAAGATGACCGAACGGTTTATCACTTTACTTTAATGGCTTCAAAGGATATTTTGCACAAACGTCTCCGTTCCAGAGCTGAAGGGAAAAATTCCTGGGCGGCCAAGCAAATAGACCGGTGTATCGAGGGCTTGTCAGATAAAACTTTCGAAGAGCATATCAATACGGATCATATGTCGATTCAAAACGTCGCAGAAACGATTGCTGCCAAAGCGGGCCTGACAATTGATCCTGATACGAGAGGAAGTATTAAAAGATTCACAGACAGGCTGCTTGTGAAGCTGAATCATATACGCTTAAAGTAAAAGGGCTTCCTATGAGTGCTTTGCTGCTGAAACCGTCCATATGATAAGTTGATCACTCAATTGCCCGCAAGTTTTTCAAAGCGCGTTCGTTATTGTTTACTTGACGGCTCCAAGCGGAATTGGCAACAGACAGGGTAAAAGAGAGCAGGCCTAAGCTTTGCTCTCTTTTTGACACTTCATCGTCAAACTTCCCGTTACTTGATATCGATCGCCGAAGCCTTATTGTCCCAATCAGAAGCCATATTAGCAGTTTTGCCATACCAATCGGAATGTCTAAACAAAACGCCTTTACCGTACCCTTGAGTTGAAGTATGCTCCCACAGCGTCGTTGAATAGCTTGATGAAGGAGACGCTGTACTTAACGATGAAATTCGGTCATTCCAGCTGGATGGCAAGTTTTTAAATCCGTCCCTCCAGTAAATATACTGCCCGCCTTTATTTTTATATTCATAAAAATCGGTACAGCAAGGACCGCTGGCAGACGGTTTGAATTTGTTCTCAAGCCTCTGCTTGTCTTTCGCGATAAAGGCTTCTAAAGTAACCTTGCTCGTAAATCCATACGCAAGCAAATCGCCGTTCTTATTCTGCTTAGGCAGAACCATGGTTACTTTGATATCTCTGACGGATTTGTTGTTTACTTGAGCCGGCGAATCCACATTTTTTCCGTCCACGGTTAAATAGTGGAAAGATTTGACCGTATATTGATTCCGTTGATCATCGTTTTGTTTCACTTTGACATCGCTTGCATTTTGCGGAGCAGCGCTTGCCGTCGAAGCAGAAATCAAACAGGCAGCGGCAACGAGCCCAATTCCAATTGTTTTCTTGAACTTTATTTTAAACATATGACAACACTCCCTCTCTTCATTTTCCTATTTATCAATAGGATGGAAAAATAATAGCATTAATAGAATGAAAATCATGTCTCTTTTTGAAGAAAAACATTAATTTTCTATTAACATATTGAGTCTTTCAGCAGCAGAGAGGTTCGGTTTCTGTGTTGCATTAAAAAAAGGCTCTTATTAAAAAGAGCCTGTCATAATGGAGTCAATAACGATAAGCAGGAGGAGAACATGTAAAATAAGGAGAAGGTCATAGGTTATTGCTGACTTTTAAAACGGAACTATTTTAGAACTTAATAGCCTCCATAACCACCGCCGAACCAGCTGGCACCGATGATGATTAAGAGAATGAACAGAACAACAATCAAAGCAAAACCGCTTCCGTGTCCGTAACCTCCGCTCATGTGTTTCACCTCCCTAAAGAAACATAGTTTATCCTATGTCACTTTGAAAATTTGGTATAGGATATTGATTTACATTTTTCAAAATAGTTGAACCATTTGCAACTTCGCCCTCATGCGAGTCTTCGGGTAGGAGCCGAATATATGAGGACTTCGTGCAGAGAGGATGAAAATGGTGATTGGCGTCCTTTAAACGGAATATAATGCAATAAATCCACCGAAAAGGGCGCTGAATAAATTGAATTTTCAATTAACTGAGGAAGACATGCTTCATATCATTAGGAATGGTCTTCGAACAGCACAGTACCCTAAGCATATGATGATCGTTGGTGCCGGGTTGTCCGGGCTTGTCGCAGCGTCTTTATTAAAGAATGCCGGGCACAGAGTGACGATTGTGGAAGCAAATGACAGAGCGGGAGGGCGTGTTTTTACTTCCCGTGCGCCCTTTAGCGAAGGGTTGTATTTTAATGCCGGGCCGATGCGCATCCCCGATATCCATACTTTAACGATGGAATACATTAAGAAATTTAATCTGCCTGTCAATGTGTTTATCAACCGAACCCCCATGGATATTCTTTACGTCAACGGCGTGAAAACCCGTCTTCATGAGTTTGAAAAAAATCCGGGCGTTTTAAGGTTCCCTGTTGCTCCCCGTGAGCAGGGAAGAACGGCGGAACAGCTGATGCTTTCTACTTTGCGGCCTATCCTCAATTTTATCAGCCAAGATCCGGCGAGAAATTGGCGTATTGTTGAAAAACAATACAGAAACGAATCGTTAGGCTCTTTTCTCAACAGTCATTTTTCACACGGCGCCATTGATATGATTGGTGTGCTTTTGGACATGGAAGCGTACATGGGATTGTCCCTTGTCGAAGTATTGCGGGAATCGATCTTTTTTACATCGCCGACTCGCTTCTATGAGATTACAGGCGGCATGGACCTGTTGACGCAAGCTTTTCTTCCGCGATTAAAGGGCGATATTTTATTCCGTCAAAAATTGATGAAAATGTCTCAAACTGAAAACAGTGTAACAGCTCATTGCATTCACCAACAGTCGGCTGAATATTCAACGGTGACAGGTGACTTCGCGATCGTAACAATTCCTTTTTCAGCATTGCGATTTGTGACATTTGCGCCGTTTGAATCCTTTTCCTACCAAAAGCGGAGAGCGATTCGGGAGCTTAACTATATTGCCGCGACAAAAATAGGAATCGAATTTAAGAGCAGGTTCTGGGAAAGAGCCGGACAGCGCGGCGGCAGATCCATTACCGATTTGCCGATTCGCTTTTCATACTACCCTAGCAGCGGCATAGGAGCACACGGGCATGCTGTCATTTTAGCGAGCTATACGTGGGCAGATGAAGCGCTGATATGGGACAGTCAGCCTGAAGAAGAGCGGATCCGCTATACGCTGAAAAATTTAGCGAAAATATATGGAGATATCGTGTATTCTGAGTTTGTATCAGGCGCTTCTTTCAGCTGGACGCAAAATCCTTTTTCAGCGGGGGCATTTACAGCTTTCGAACCCGGGCAGGAATTAGAGCTGTATCCTTATATTCCGATGCCTGAGGGAAGGGTGCATTTCGCCGGGGAACACGCTTCCCTCACTCACGGGTGGATGCAGGGAGCGATTGAATCAGGAATACGGGCGGCATATGAAGTAAATCAAGCCTCCCGCGTGTAACATGAACTTTGCAAGTATTTTAATAGAAAGAACCGATTTTAAGGGATGGGGAAGAGTCGCTTTTAAAAAGCGGCTCGTTCGTTTTTATTTAGGTAAACAGACAGATCTTGCAATAAACGCCGGCTTGCTGCAGAAGGTAAATTTGTTTTTGCTTCCTCAACAGTAAGAAATGTGTTCACAGTTCTTAAAAACAAGTTTTTAAGAACTTCATTTATAAAAAATTTTAATGCTTATGATACAATTGAATTACAGATGTAACATGATGCGCAAACAATGTTTTTCTGAGGTGAATGATCGGATTGCCCGCATTTTTCCGTTAAGAACCCTCCTTTTTCTAACAACAAAAAAGCCCCCAAAACGAGTTTTCCCTAAGGAAAGGCTCATGACATACCGGATGGAATGGCTGAACATTCCGCCGGGCAGAATAGCTAAGAAAGGATTGAATCACATTGAATGCTGCTCATGATCGAAACATCATGCTTTTGCTGCTCTGTTTGACAGCAGGTATTGTAGATGTGATTGGGTACTTAAGTATCGGTCACGTATTTACCGCTAATATGACCGGGAACATCGTACTGTTAGGATTATCAATCGGCAATTCTCTTCACGCGACCGCCATGTACTCGCTGATCGCATTGTTCGGATTTATCCTCGGTGTAATGATTTCAGCGGCCATTGTCGGAAAACAGGAAAAGTCGTTCTGGCCGTCAGGCGTCACGATTGCACTTGCTGTTGAAGCAGCCGTATTGCTTCTGTTTGCTTGCCTGACTTTCTTTGAAAGCTCGCCACACCTTTTGATCTTGCTGTTAAGCATGGCGATGGGGCTTCAGACCACAGCAGCCAGAAAGCTCGGCATTGCAGGGATTTCCACCACTGTCCTAACGGGGACGCTCGCAAACTTTTTCGAAGATGTGACAAAACGATTCCTCAGCAAAAACGACCAAAAGGTCATCCATAAGGACGCGTGGCTTCGCGCTTTGACGATTGTGCTCTATTGCCTGGGGGCTGTCATTGCCGCACTTGCTGAACCTGAGCATCCGTTTGTCGTGATTTGGATTCCGATCGTTATCATTATCGGTATTATTGCGGTTGCAGGCACAAGGTTTCACAGGAAGAGTGAAGGATGACCGGATGAAGGACGGTTCCATACACCGGCATTCGTGAATCATCGATTGTTACATATGTTTTATGAAGGTGCCAGTCCGGGTAAAAGGACGGGGAACAGCACCAGTATCGTTTAGATTGGGAGGAGGATAAATGGTTGGAACATATTAATATGGAGCAGTTTATTTTATTAGCGGCCTTATTGCTGATTATCGGTGTACTGACAACGAAATTTTCGACTAGGCTCGGAGTGCCCGCCCTCGTATTGTTCTTAGTTGTCGGGATGATCATGGGGAGCGACGGTCTCGGAATTATTTATTTTAATAATCCCGAGCTAGCCCAGCTGATCGGAGTTATCGCACTCGTCGTCATCCTTTTTGAAGGCGGTCTGCAAACAAAGTGGTCTTCGGTCAAAGCGGTTGCCGTTCCTTCATTGTCGCTCGCAACGATTGGTGTTTTGCTGACCACCTGTGTGGTTGCGGTCGCTGCCAAACTGATTTTTAATGTTTCTTGGATGGAGGGCTTTTTATTCGGAGCGATTGTCGGTTCTACAGATGCGGCCGCAATTTTCGCCGTTTTGAAAGGTCAGAATATTAGAGACAGATTGAGCTCCACGCTTGAAGCAGAGTCAGGTACAAATGATCCGATGGCGATGTTTTTGACTTTGTCGCTCATCCAGCTGCTGACGGCTGACCATTCATCTTATTTCATGCTGGTTATTTCATTTTTCTGGCAGATGGGAATCGGGCTTTTACTCGGATATTTACTCGGACGGTTCGCCAGCTTTGCTATCAATAAAATCAACTTGGATTCGAGTGGACTTTATCCGATCTTTGCTCTTGCTTTTGCGCTTCTTACCTACAGTCTTACAGATGTCATCGGAGCGAGCGGTTTGCTTGCCGTTTACATTGCCGCGCTTGTCATCGGAAATCAAGATTTAACATATCGCCATTCTATTTTCAGATTTAATGAGGGCTTTGCCTGGATGATGCAGATTTTGATGTTTATCATTCTCGGATTATTGGTTTTTCCTGCCCAATTTTTATCCTTCGACATCATTTTCAAAGGCTTCCTGCTTTCCCTGATTTTAATTTTTATCGCCCGGCCGGTTGCCGTTTTTCTGTCGACCATCAAAATGGGCTTTCATTTTAATGAAAAAATCTTCTTGTCATGGGCCGGATTAAAAGGGGCAGTTCCGATCGTTCTCGCAACATTTCCGATGACGATGGGGCTTGAAAACAGCCAATTGATCTTTAATGTCGTATTCTTCGTCGTTTTAACATCAGCTTTGATCCAAGGGTCAACCATATCGGTCTTCGCAGAAAAATTGAAATTGAACGGACCGCAGAAAGTCGAAGCGCCGCATTCGCTGGAGCTTGTTTCCATCGGCAAGGCGAACGCCGAAATTATCGAATTTGAAGTCGATGACCAAACAGCCATCACCGGGCAGGCGCTGAAAGACATCAGCTTTCCCAAAGATGCCCTGATCAATGCGATCATCCGAAACGGGGATTTGGTCACGCCGCACGGTGAAACGAAAATTAAATCAGGCGATATTTTGTATATCCTCGTATCGAAAAAACAAAAGAAGGAACTAAAAAAATATTTAAACAGGGAATTTGATTAAGCTGTCGGAAAAGCACAGTACAGGGCAGGCTTGCTCAGTATGTCACGAATAAAGGTCAATGAAGGGTACTGCACCGGTATTCTTCATTGGCCTTTTTTTGCAATGCGGAAGTTCAGCCATGCGACTTGAGTTCCTTACATTGATATCTTTGTTGATCGATTGTTCATATCCATTTATAATTTAAAAATCAAATATGAGGAGGCGCATGAATGATGAAGTGCAAAAAAATAAATGGGGTAACATTTGAGGGGAAAGCGCATCATTAACCCTATAAACTGCGTGATTCCCCTATAATTTTGGGGGTATCATTCAATTGAAATTACAGTCTTTTCAGCATCAAAAGAAGGCATTTTGGTGGCTTAGCTTTGTCGCTTTCTTCAGTGTGATGAACGAAACCGTATTTAATGTTGCATTGCCGGATATAAAAAATCAATTTGGCGTGTCGCCTGCCGCGGCAAATTGGGTGAATACGAGTTTCATCATTTCCTTTGCTGCCGGCTCAATTGTTTACAGCAGGCTTTCTGATATGTACGGCGTCAGAAAGCTGTTTGTGACCGGACTCATCATCTATGGCGGAGGTTCATTAATGGGGCTGTTGGTTCAAGCTTATTTCCCGGCTGTCATTTTTGCGCGCTTTGTTCAAGGAGCCGGGGCTTCCGCTGTACCCGCACTTATTCTGGTCATCATCACGCGCTATGTCCGTCCGGAGGGCCGGGGCAAAGCGTTCGGCATTGTCGGATCACTGGTGGCAATGGGTGAGGGAATAGGTCCGGCCATTGGCGGAATGATTGTACATCATATTCATTGGTCATTTCTGTTCCTGCTGCCGATGGCAGTGCTGATGTCGATTCCTTTCTTCCTCAGAAATATGCCTGCTGAAGCCGCTGAAAAAGCAAACCTGGATATCATTGGGATCGGACTGCTGACAATCAGCATTGTGATGTTCGCTGTATATATATCGCTGTATCATGTCTTTTATTTAGCAGCGGGCATTTTTTGCTTGATTGGAGCTGCAGTTCATACCCGATATGCAGAACATCCGTTTATTGACCGGTCTTTAATGAAGAATCGCAGATATATAGGCGTCGTTTTGGCAGGATGTATCGTATTGGGAAGCGTTGCGGGAATCGTCTCTGTCGTTCCATATATGATGAGAGTCTTGTTCGGCTTAAATGCCGATATTATCGGGAGCGGCATTATACTCCCGGGCACTGTGGGCGTTATCTTGTTCGGCGTTGCGGGCGGAGCCCTTACAGATCGCTTCGGCAGCCGGTTTGTTTTTACTCTTGGATGGTTATTAATCTTGGCATCCATGGCGGCCGCGTCACAGCTCGGCGACCGGACACCGTGGTTGATGACGATGATGCTCGTGTTTATATTTGGCGGTCTTTCATTTGTAAAAACGGCGATTTCCAACAGTACCGCAGAAAGCTTGGAAGAAGAGGCAGCAGGCGCTGGAATGGGGATGCTGAACTTTGCCTGTTTTTTATCTGAAGGAATAGGCGTCGCATTTGCAGGAGGCTTGATGGCAGTGCACGGGTTTGGCTATTCTGCGCTTTCGGGAATGGAAAATGCCTGGAGTGCTGTATTCAGCCGCTCGTTTGCCATATTCACAGTCTTTGTATTGGCTGGCGGATTGCTATATTTATTGACTTGCAAACGTAAAAAATCTTAAGATATTCGAATGGTTGGGCGGGACAGCCCAGCCGTTTTTTATGTTGACTGGATTTTCTGAAACATAATGAAAAGAAAACCGTATTTGATGTAAAGCTTCCGAGAGGATGAAAATGATGAAAAGAAGCATCGGCACCTTTGAAATTGACGGACTGACAATTGAATATTCGCGAGTAGGTGAAGGCAAGCCGATTCTTGTGATGCACGGAGGGCATTCGAATTGCCGCGAGATCAAGAGGCGCATGTATGTAGAGCCGAACGGCAGGGATCAGCTCACATTACCTCATATTGAAGCGGAAATCTTTGAATAAATTCAATATACAATGCAACAAAAAGGCAGTCTTGCAAACTGCTCTTTATTAAAAATTCATCATTTGTTTGCGGACAAATCGTGTACACTATAGTTGAGATCAAGGAGGGATTACGGTGTACGAGTCCAAGAAACGTTTAAAAGAAGAAATTCATAAGCGCTATTTGTTACTAGATGGGGAGTTTGACGCTATCCCCGATCAGTTTAGAGATGTTCGCGATCAAGATGTAGACCGAACGCCAGGGGAAATCCTTGCTTATCAGCTCGGATGGTTAAACCTTCTAATGAGCTGGGACAGGGATGAGCGCTTAGGGAAAACCGTTGTAACTCCCTCTTCTCATTATAAATGGAACCAATTAGGAGCGCTTTATCAATCTTTTTACGATCAGTATTCTCACTTTTCGTTAACTGAGCTTCGTCAAGAATTCAAGAAAGTAGAGGCCCAATTTCAGTCTTGGATAGATACCCTCACAGATGAAGAATTATACACCCAAGGTACTTTAAATTGGACAGGCAAAAACCCGAAGTGGCCCGCTATAAGGTTCATTCACATCAACTCTGTGGCCCCATTTAAAAGTTTCAGGACTAAAATAAGGAGGTGGAAGAAGAATCAACTGGGATGAAAGCGTGTTGAAGCGGTACATAAAGGAGAGTTAGGAAAAGAAGGGGAGAAGCTTGAATCTTCGTTTAATGCCATCTTTCGAGAGTCTCTTCAATAATATAAGCCGAAAATTCAAATATTCCTGTAAAGTGAAAATCAAATTAAAACAAGGGTATCTCCATCAAATTCATCAATTGTGAAATCGCAAATATTAGTATCCGAGAGCGCTCTTTGTCATTCTTTCATCCGCTCTTTATACATCGTGCACCTCAATTCTATATATGGTTCTCTTCTTTTGGCATAGGTTCATTTGCAAGCAGTTTGACTTATGGCTAGCGGCAGCCTTTTCTTAAAGCCCGCGATTGAAACGGTGCGGCTGTGCAGCATGGTGAAACTTTGCATGAAAAACTTAACATTTTAAAAATCCAGCCGATATGATGGATAAATAACTGCACGCTTTCGGCAGATGTGGTATGGTAGCTAGTAAGTTTAGGAAAAGGGAGGATATTGATGATCATCGTCACAACAGATACAATCGCAAATCAAAACATTGTCGAAGTCAAAGGGCTTGTCACCAGCAGCATCGTTCAGTCGCGGAATATCGGAAAAGATATTCTGTCAGGATTGAAGTCAGTCATTGGCGGAGAATTAAAAAATTACACCCAAATGCTTGAGGATTCGAAAAAAGCGGTGAGGGAACGGCTCGTGAATCAAGCTGAAGAGCTCGGAGCAAACGCGATCGTCGGTGTAAAGTTCGAACTATCTGCAGGCCAGGGAACCTCTGAACTCATCGGATATGGTACGGCTGCTGTAATCGGCTGACTTTCAATCGAAAACGAAGGCGGCGGTAATCGTTGCCGCCTCAGCGGGTCAAGAAGGTTTCCCTGTCTGTTTCGTCTCTTTATGTTTTTGAGTCAGATGGGGATACTTTCTGTAAATGACAAGCGCTATGATCGCCATGTATAAGCTGTAGACACCGATAGAGATCAACTTGTTTTCGCTGAAATTGGCCCCTGCGATAGAGACGACGAGGACGTTAGGGACTTTTCCAAGCGTTGAAGCCGCAAAAAAGACAGCCCACTTCACTTTGCTTAAACCGCAGACAATATTCATGACAACGGCGGGGATCACAGGGATCAGTCTGCCCAAGAGTACGGCTGTAAAAGCATTTCGGTTAAAATACGCTTCATATTCGCTCATTTTCGGGTATTTCGTTAAGTGTTTGCGAGCCAAGTCTCTGAATCCGTAACGTGAGAGGAAGAACAAGAGCATGGTGCCGAGCATTGACCCTGTCAGCGTGATCAGCACGCCGTTTGCGATTCCAAACAAGGCACCGTTTAATCCGGCAATGAGCGCAAACGGGACGATCGGGAAAAATACACAGGCCGCCACAAGCAGCATGCTGAATAACACCGAATAAACGCCTCCGTCCCTGATGACGTCGAGCCAGGAATCTTTGCAGACGAATCCAATTGCAATGATACTTGCCATGATGATGATTGTGAATAGTTTTCTGATCATACCGCTCCCGCTGCCTTTCTTTGTATTTAGCTTCTACATTTGCAATAAAGCTTGTTCTAAGTTTGCCAAAATCTCGTCTGTTTTTGACAGATTGCAATTGCTGAGCATAATAAGCACTTTTTTCTCGTCCATGTACCGGTTAATCGAGCTGATAAAACCGTGGATTTCTCCATCATGCCATATTTTATACTTATTTTGATGATTAATAAACCATCCGTATCCGATTGAATTGTTTTGAATGAGCGCCGGAGAAGGGCCTTCGGCTGCATAAGCCGGCTTTTTGACACGGCTGTAAAGGGCTTCTTTCAAAGCGTCTTTTTTGACAAGCTTCTCAGTATAAAGCGCCCTGTCCCATAAGTACAAGTCTTCAACGGTTGAATACAGCCCGCTTTCTCCGTAGCCGTATACGATAGGCGCTTTGATCATTTCACGATTCAGGCATAAATATCCGACTGTAGGCGAAATATCTTCCGGAGAGGAGAAAAAACCGGAGTTTTTCATCCCTAAAGGGTCGAAGATCAATTCTTGAATGACGTCTCCATAAGCTTCATTTGTGATAGTTTCAATGATTTTTGTAAGCAGTATGTATCCTGAATTGCTGTAATTAAACCTTTGTCCCGGGCGAAATTCGAGCGGCTTGTCGATAAAACGGCCGATAAATTGGTCTAACGGTGCGCGCTCCAGCTCAATATCGAGCAATTCTTCCTCTAGAAAATCTGGAATTCCGGACGTATGGCTTAATAAATGTTTAATGGTAATGCTCTCACCGTTCGGATAGCCTTCTAAATAGTTTTGTACGGGATCGTCTGTACGAAGCAGCCCCTTTTCCTGCAGCTGCATGACCGTTATGGCTGTGAATTGCTTTGTCAGCGAAGCAATTTGGTAGCGTGTAGACGGTTCATTCTTTACCTTTTCCTTACAATTAGCATAACCGTATCCTTTCGATAACAGAATACCGTTTGAATCTGCCAGCAAAATGCTGCCGTGAAAATGATTGTTGGATGCTTGTTCCATTAAATAATTATCAAGATGTTCCGCTGTATATACCAATAACAACAGTCCTTTCATATCTAATTATGATAAGAAGAAAACAATAAACGATAGTTTTGAAAGGAAATGAAGCAGGAAGCGCGACCAAAATAACATTATAAAAATTTTTTTGTATTTACCATCATTTATAGAATAATTTAAACTAAATTTAAAATAAGGCAATTTCATGACATCCGTTAAAACGAGTGCTGTTTTGACGGATGTTTGTTTTTATAAAACGATTGAAATATAAGTCGGCAGTAACGAAAAGGGGGATAAAGTCGGGTGCGTCCTTAAAATAAGGGCTAAAG
>NZ_MRBL01000049.1 GCF_001969855.1 Bacillus haynesii | reverse complement strand
CGTCTTGTTTCCCTTTTAAAAGAAAAAGGAGCTAATGTCATTTTAACGCGCTCTTCCGATCGTTACTTAAGTTTAAATCGTCGTGTTGTTATTAGTAGTTCGTATAATACGGATGCGTTTGTTTCGATTCACTACAACTCATCTCCTGCTCAATTGAGTCATGGAGTTGAAACGTATTATTATGCAGGAGACGCCGACAAATCGTTAGCGGCAAATATTCTACGGAACGTAACCAGCCAAACTGGATTCCAAAGTAATGGTGTTCGCTTCGGTGATTTTTATGTCTTAAGGGANNTTGGATATATCTCAAATCCTAGCGAAGAATCAAATATACAATCTGAAACCTACCAAATCAGAGCTGCCAATGGGATTGTTCAAGGGTTATCTGACTACTTTAGTTCTTAATATGATCCCGGTGGTAAAAAATGCATTTTATTGTTCGAATATTCCAAACATTCACAAAAATAGGGAGGGGCGTCATGCAAACAATTAAAAAATCGGGTATATACGTTAACTCTCAAAAAAAGCGTTGGGAATATTGGCTTTTACAAGAAGATAAGATCCCTGTACTTGTGTCATGGTTAAGCTGGGGCGCTCCACAAAGCGATTATAAAAAATGGGTATCCACTTATACAACAATGGACTAAAACTGGGTTCATAATCAGTCACACCCTAACCATATGGGGAGCGAAAATGAGATGGGAGGTTAGAAGGTAATGAAGAAGATAGCAGCAGGTTTTGCAGCTTCTGCAGCTCTTGGAACCTCGCTGGCTGCGTCACCGGTGGAAGCCCAGACGATCAAGGTCAAGAGCGGGGACTCGCTGTGGAAGCTTTCAGCTCAATACAACAAGAGTATTTCCGCACTGAAATCAGCCAACAATCTGTCATCAACAGTGATTTATGTTGGACAAACCTTGGAGATTCCAAATGGAAAGTCGGAAAGCAGCAGCAAAAAATCAAGTTCTGCGAGCTCAAGTTCCAGTTCTGCAAAGACCACTTACACGGTTAAA
>NZ_MRBL01000048.1 GCF_001969855.1 Bacillus haynesii | reverse complement strand
TAAGCACTCATCAGCACGTCGCGCTCTACGCCTTTTTCATAAGCGAGCTCAACCGTCTGAAAAAACGATATGACATCTATCGCTTCCTCTGTGCTCCAGTCTTCATTCATCGGATATTGGTACCCTTCTTCCATTTGGTTCATCTCCTTGTGCAGTTCGGCCTGACGGCTTGTTTAACTTTAGTATTGGTTTTCTTTTTTGCGACTATCCAAAGGGACATAGAAGCCCTTACAGGAAAGATGATAAAATGTTCTTTACATTCTTTCAAGAACATAATATAATTCATTTGTTTTATGCCATCAAGCAAAAACGCAAAATAACTCAACGATTTTTGATAAAGAATAGTCTTTAAGGAAATAGCAGGTTTATCATGAAGGTGGGAAAACAATTGTTGCAGCACGAAACACCCCTATATACCGGATTAAAAAAACACGCCGGCAAAAACCCGATCCAGTTCCATATACCGGGGCACAAAAAAGGCTCTGGGATGGACCCTGAATTCAGGGAGTTTATCGGAGAAAACGCATTAAGCATAGATTTAATCAATATCGAGCCTCTCGACGATCTGCACGCACCGAAAGGAATTATCAAACAGGCGCAGGATCTGGCGGCTGAAGCATTCGGAGCCGACTACACGTTTTTTTCCGTTCAGGGAACGAGCGGCGCCATCATGACGATGGTCATGGCCGTATGCGGCCCCGGGGACAAAATCATCGTGCCGAGAAATGTTCATAAATCGGTGATGTCAGCGATCGTCTTCTCAGGCGCAATACCGATCTTCATCCATCCGGAAATCGACGATGAGCTGGGGATTTCACACGGAATCACCCCTGAATCAGCGAAAAAAGCGCTGCTTGAGCATCCTGACGCAAAAGGGCTCCTCGTCATCAACCCGACTTATTTCGGCATAGCTGCGGACTTAAGAAGCATCGTGGAACTGGCTCATTCATTTCATGTCCCTGTGCTTGTTGACGAAGCGCACGGCGTTCACATCCACTTCCATGAAGATCTGCCTCTTTCGGCAATGCAGGCCGGAGCGGATATGGCGGCGACAAGCGTTCATAAGCTCGGAGGATCCCTTACCCAAAGCTCGATTCTCAATATGAAAGAAGGACTTGTTTCAAAGGAAAGGGTTCAATCGATTTTAAGCATGCTGACGACGACATCGACCTCCTATCTATTGCTCGCTTCACTTGATGTCGCAAGAAAACGCTTAGCCACAGAGGGACACGAACTGATCGAACAAACGATTAAGCTCGCTGATGAAACAAGGAAGCGCATCAATGATATCAACGGCATTTCATGCGTCGGAAGGGAAATCCTCGGCTCCAAAGCGGCTTTTGATTATGATCCGACCAAATTGATCATTTCAGTGAAAGATCTCGGCCTGACCGGCCATGATGTGGAAAAATGGCTGCGCGAGTCATGCCAAATCGAAGTGGAGCTTTCTGACTTATACAACATCCTGTGCATTTTTACACCGGGAGACCGGAAAGAGGATGCGGATGCGTTGATCAAAGGCTTAACCGACATCGCTCAACAGGCCGCTTCAGCTGCGGAAAACAGACGCAAGCCTGAAGTGCTTCTGCCAAACATTCCGGCGCTTGCGATGACACCGCGTGACGCTTTTTATGCAAACACGGAAATTATCCCCTTCAAAAAAGCAGCTGGCAGAATCATTGCCGAATTTGTTATGGTTTATCCGCCAGGGATACCGATCTTCATTCCAGGGGAGATCATTACCGAGGATAATATCAATTACATCGAAAAGAATCTGGAAGCAGGGCTGCCTGTTCAAGGACCGGAAGATGACACTCTCCATATGATCCGCGTCATTAAAGAACAGCAAGCCATCCTGTAAAAACATAAAAGCATGCGGCACTTAAATAGCCGCATGCTTTTTTCTATTCTTCCTCTCTAAGATGGCAGTTGCACTGTCCGCACGTTCCGTAAAGAATCGTCACTTTTTCATCTTCAAAATGCTGAATGGTTTCATTGCAGTCTTGACAAACGATCGTGCCCATCTTACATTCCCCTTTTCTTTTCAAAATGGAAGCGTTTAAATTTGTTATCTCTATAATATTATGTCACATTGATATTGTCAACGGTAAATTGTATAACACATTTAAATCATTTTTGCTCTTTTTTAAAAAAAGACCATTCCTGTTATATATGTATTCCTGCTTAAAGCTTAAGCAGAACGCTTCCCCGCTGATCCCGACTATGTACCTAGCAAATACGTTCAACCTACAACATCTCATAAATAAAACAGCAGTTATCAATTGTGTAACAAATGGGTAACAACGAAAGATTATTTCAATTATCATGATAAAATAGGAATTGTTTACTAATCGAACAGGAAAATCGGCTTGCATTATATAGAGAGGTGAAGAGACGTCATGTGGTTTCGAGCAATATTCACCGCCGCAATTTGTTTCCTTTTTTTGACGAGTGGATGTTCTTTATCTCACATCATGCCTGACCAGCATCATCAAAGCGTCAACCAACGCCACCTCAAGCTCATCTTTTTTTCTGATGACGAGCATATGGAGCAGGAAGTGGCTTATTATGATGCGCTTTTGGATTTAAAAAAAGAATTTCCCGAACAGGTTTCAAATATGGAAATTTCACATGATAAAGGCCAGTGGAAAAAAGAGGTTAAAATCTTTCCAAGCTTGCTGCTTGTTAATGATAAGAAAGTACTAGTTAAAATTGAAGGAAAAATAAAAGATAAAGATAAAATTGTAAAGCTTCTTCATAAGGAATTGAAGCA
>NZ_MRBL01000047.1 GCF_001969855.1 Bacillus haynesii | reverse complement strand
TTAGTTTTCAAAGATCATTATTAAAGCAACTCTATTATTATATCTCTTTTAAGATAAATAGTCAAGTGCTTTTTTAAAAATAAATGGTGGAGCCTAGCGGGATCGAACCGCTGACCTCCTGCGTGCAAAGCAGGCGCTCTCCCAGCTGAGCTAAGGCCCCAAAGAATGGTCGGGAAGACAGGATTCGAACCTGCGACCCCATGGTCCCAAACCATGTGCTCTACCAAGCTGAGCTACTTCCCGTTACACATAATGGCGCGCCCGAGAGGAGTCGAACCCCTAACCTTTTGATCCGTAGTCAAACGCTCTATCCAATTGAGCTACGGGCGCATATGTCAATGCCGAGGGCCGGACTTGAACCGGCACGGTAGTCACCTACCGCAGGATTTTAAGTCCTGTGTGTCTGCCAATTCCACCACCCCGGCGTGGATGGTTGGAGCGGAAGACGGGATTCGAACCCGCGACCCCCACCTTGGCAAGGTGGTGTTCTACCACTGAACTACTTCCGCAAATCTTTTTTTATAATGCGGGTGAAGGGACTCGAACCCCCACGCCGTAAAGACACTAGATCCTAAGTCTAGCGCGTCTGCCAATTCCGCCACACCCGCATAAAATGGTGAGCCATGAAGGACTCGAACCTTCGACCCTCTGATTAAAAGTCAGATGCTCTACCAACTGAGCTAATGGCTCTTTAAAAGAGACTTAAATATTATATCATAAAAAAGTGGTGCCGGCAAGAGGACTTGAACCCCCAACCTACTGATTACAAGTCAGTTGCTCTACCAATTGAGCTACACCGGCTTAATCAACAAAATATTATAATGGTGGAGGATGACGGGATCGAACCGCCGACCCTCTGCTTGTAAGGCAGATGCTCTCCCAGCTGAGCTAATCCTCCATTTGCACTTGCGTGCAATAGCTTGGCGGCGTCCTACTCTCACAGGGGGAAGCCCCCAACTACCATCGGCGCTGAAGAGCTTAACTTCCGTGTTCGGCATGGGAACGGGTGTGAC
Source organism: Bacillus haynesii (assembly GCF_001969855.1). Classification (GTDB taxonomy): domain Bacteria; phylum Bacillota; class Bacilli; order Bacillales; family Bacillaceae; genus Bacillus; species Bacillus haynesii. The sequence goes on along the minus strand of NZ_MRBL01000047.1, from coordinate 83 downwards.
CTCTTCGCTATCGCCACCAAACAAATTGAGAGGTGTTCTCTCAAAACTAGATAACGGTTAGACAATTCACAAATATTTAGGTT
>NZ_MRBL01000046.1 GCF_001969855.1 Bacillus haynesii | reverse complement strand
CATTCCGCCAGGAAGTTCCTGAAGAGGAATACACAATTGAAATCGGAAAAGCCGATGTGAAACGCGAAGGAACAGACCTTTCCATCATCACATACGGAGCGATGGTTCACGAGTCATTAAAAGCGGCGGAAGAGCTTGAAAAAGAAGGCGTATCTGCTGAGGTTGTCGACCTTCGCACAGTCAGCCCGCTTGACATTGATACGATCATCGCGTCTGTAGAAAAAACAGGCCGCGCGATCGTCGTTCAAGAGGCGCAAAAACAGGCTGGAGTGGCTGCAAACGTTGTTGCCGAAATCAACGACCGCGCGATTTTGAGCCTTGAAGCTCCAGTGCTTCGCGTCACTGCTCCTGATACTGTATTCGCATTCTCTCAAGCTGAAAGCGTATGGCTTCCAAACCATAAAGACGTGCTTGAAACTGCGAAAAAAGTATTGGAATTTTAATTAGATCTGAACAATTCAAAAGGGAAAAGCTGATATCAGCCTTTTTCCCTTCATGCATTTCCACAGTCAGTCGGAGAAACTGTAGCCGTATACTGACAGTCGGCCTAAACAAGAGGCTGACCACTATATCAACTACGTAATAATCTTAGGAGGTCGAGAACTGTGGCATTTGAATTTAAACTTCCGGATATCGGGGAAGGAATCCACGAAGGCGAAATCGTGAAATGGTTCGTCAAGCCAAACGACGAGGTAAACGAAGACGACGTTTTGGCAGAGGTACAAAACGATAAAGCAGTTGTAGAAATTCCTTCACCTGTTAAAGGAAAAGTATTAGAATTAAAAGTTGAAGAGGGAACAGTCGCAACCGTTGGTCAGACAATCATCACATTTGATGCACCAGGTTACGAAGATCTTCAATTCAAAGGCAGCGAATCAGGTGAAGCGAAAGCGGAAGAAGCTGAAAAACAAGAAACTGATGCACCTGCAGAAGCAGCGGAAGCAAACGAGCAAGCGGATGCAGATCCGAATAAGCGCGTCATTGCAATGCCATCTGTACGCAAGTATGCCCGCGAAAAAGGCGTTGATATCGTGAATGTTTCAGGTTCCGGCAAAAACGGCCGCGTTCTGAAAGAAGATATTGACAGCTTCTTAAACGGAGGAACTGCCGGAGACGCTCAGGCTGCTCAAGCTGAAGAGAAAGCAGAACCTGCTGCACAGCAACCTGCAGCTGCGGTTCAAGTGCCTGAAGGCGAACTCCCTGAAACACGCGAGAAAATGAGCGGAATCCGCAAAGCCATTGCAAAAGCTATGGTCAACTCAAAACATACCGCTCCACACGTTACACTAATGGACGAAGTCGATGTGACAAACCTTGTCGCTCACCGCAAGCAGTTTAAACAAGTTGCGGCTGATCAAGGAATCAAGCTGACTTACCTGCCTTACGTGGTAAAAGCTTTAACATCAGCTCTGAAAAAATATCCAGTTCTGAATACATCAATTGACGACAATACAGATGAAGTGATTCAGAAGCACTACTACAACATCGGTATTGCGGCAGACACTGAAAAAGGCCTGCTTGTGCCGGTTGTTAAAAATGCGGACCGCAAAGCTGTTTTTGAGATTTCAAACGAAATCAACGAGCTTGCGACAAAAGCACGCGATGGCAAACTTGCTCCTGCTGAAATGAAAGGCGCTTCTTGCACAATTACGAATATCGGCTCTGCCGGCGGTCAATGGTTCACTCCGGTTATCAA
>NZ_MRBL01000045.1 GCF_001969855.1 Bacillus haynesii | reverse complement strand
AGGTATTATTGTTAATTTTGACATAAAAAAAGAAAAACCCTTTGCTGCCAATATGCAACCAGTTCGTTCTTTTACGCGTCTTGTCATAAACGTGGTAAAATTTAAATGTGTTAGTTAAATTTTAATATAAAAAGAGATTGACAGCTTTTTTAAAAACTTTAGATTGTAACAACCATTACAAAAGTGTTACAATATATCTCAGTTAATTAATGTAAAAATTGAATATTGTGAGAGGAGAGAGAGTTTCAGTGACAGAATCTCAACATGATCCGGCTGAAATCAAAAAGAGCAGGCGTTCGCGTATATGGCGGATCAACCTGTACTTCTTTGCGGTGTTCACTTTGTTCGCTGCGCTGATTGTCAAGCTGGGCCTCGTGCAAATCGTCAATGGAGAGGCGTATGAGCAGGAAGCTTCGAAAACCGAGGCGAAAATTGCGTCATACCCGGCACCGCGGGGTAAAATGTATGACAGATACGGGCGGGTGGTTGTCGACAACCAAAGCGTTCCCGCGATCACATATACGATGATGACAAGCACAAAAACGGAGGAAAAAATCAGCACAGCCAAAAAACTCGCAGAATTGATCGATATCGATCCATCGTTTCTGAAAGAGAGAGATTTGAAAGATTACTGGCTTGCCAGACATCCGAAAAAAGCTGCTGCACTTCTGAAAGACGGCGAGAAAACCCTCAAGTCTGATCAAACATACAAGCTTCAGGTGGACCGCGTTCCGGCGGAAGAGATCAAAGCGCTGGAAAAAGACAAAGACGAACTTAAAGTCGCCGCGATTTTCAGAAGGTTTTCAGGCGGCTATGCGTATGAGCCGCAAATCGTCAAAGCGATGAGCCCGAAAACCGCGGGGAAAAACGATGCGCAGCTCCTTGATGAGAAGGCTTCGAAACAGATGCCGGCCAATGATTTGACGTATGAGGAAGTTTCCCGCGTTTCCGAGCATCTTGAAGAGCTTCCCGGCGTTGACGTCATCATGGACTGGACCCGCAAATACCCTTATGAAAAAACGCTCTACTCCATTTTCGGAGGCGTCACAACGCCTGAGCAAGGGCTCATCAAGGACCGGGAAGACTTCTACCTGACAAGGGGATATGCCCGGAATGACAGAGTGGGAAAAAGTTATCTCGAGTATCAATATGAAGAATATTTAAATCCGAAAAAAGCGAAAGTGCAATATACAGAAAACCGCTCAGGCAAGGTGATCAGCCAGGAAACGGTTGATGAAGGAAGACGCGGCTACGATCTGCAGCTGACGTTCGACATGGAGCTCCAAAAGAAAGTCGAAGAGGCTATCGAAGAGGAGCTTAATAAATTCCGCGGCTCAAACTACATGCTGGACAGAGCGTTCGTCGTCATGATGGACCCGAATAACGGAGACATTCTGTCCATGGCCGGAAAACGGATTGTCGACGGCAAAATCACCGACTATTCAATCGGCGCGTTTACGACCCAGTACGAAATGGGATCGGCGGTCAAAGGCGCGACCGTGCTGGCCGGCTATCAGGACGGCATGCCGCACGGGCAGAGTTATTTTGATAGTGGCAAACTGAAATTCGCAGGTCCTGTTGAAAAAGGCTCCTACACAACCTCTATCGGTTGGGCTGATGAAGTTAGAGCGCTTGAAAAAAGTTCAAACGTTTATATGTTTTATGTAGCCATGAGGATGGCAGGGATCACGTATAAACCGGGCGGCTCCCTTCCCGCAAACCTCGAAGACTTAAATAAAATGAGGTATTATTTCAATCAATTTGGGCTTGGGGTAAAAACAGGCATCGACTTGCCGCAGGAGTCGGCCGGGATGCAGACAAACCCAAAAATAGTCGGGGGTCTTCTTCTTGATGAAGCGATCGGCCAGTTTGACACGTATACGCCTTTGCAGCTCGCCCAATATGTTTCAACGATTGCCAACGGCGGATACAGGGTGCAGCCGAGAGTAATGAAAAGCATTCACCAGCCTGAAAGCGAAAAGCTCGGCCCTGTCATCGAAGAGCGCCCTGCAAATGTGCTGAATCGTATCAACAATTCCCAAAGCGACATCGCCATCGTCAAGCAAGGATTTAAACGAGTAACCCAGACGGGCACTGCAGCCGGCGCATTCGGTTCGCTTGACGTATCAGGCAAAACCGGAACGGCACAGACGCACTACTACGGCACAAACCGAAACTGGTGGGGTAATCCGACTTACAATATTACCTTTGCCGGCTATTACCCGTCGGAAAATCCGCAGGTTGCCTTCAGTGTTGTCGTCCCGTCTGTTGACGACAAAACGAAGATGAACAAAAACATCGCCGCCAAAATCGTCAAAGCCTATGTCGATCTGCAGAAAAAATACAGCAAGGATTAGACAAAAAAGAACACGGATTTTTTCCGGGTTCTTTTTTTGTTATCAAAATTTGACGAATGCTAGAAGTTTTGAAGGAGATTTCCCGTATTTTAGCGAATCCTTTTAAGCAAAATAGTTTTAATGAATGCTGGTCATGAATAGGGTATAAAGGAGGGATATGATGGAACAAAAAACAAAACGTTTTGAGCAATATAAGCCTCATATGAATTTACAGGCAGTCCTGTCAGCTAACGGCCGTTTTATATACATATCTGCAAATTGCAAAGAGCTCTTAAGCTACGAGCAGAATGAACTGATCGGTACGTATTTGAAGGACTATTTACACGAAGACGATCTTTTTCTGGTAGAAAGCTATTTTTACAATGAGCATCATTTGCTGCCTTGCACCTTCAGATTTGTGAAAAAAGACTACACGATGATCTGGATCGAAGCATCGATCGATTTCGTGACGACCCATGTTGGAGAAAAAGAACGCGAAATTGTACTCAAAATGAAAGTGTTTGAAGACCGTCCCTCTAAGAAAAAAAGCTCCATAAAAGAGGAAGACACTCCGGAAGAAACCGCCAGGCTGCCGGCAAAAGAGGAATTCGAAGCCATGGTGGAAGGCTTGCCAAACCCCCTGTGCATCAGCGTTCAAGGGGAAATAGTTTACGTAAATGACGCCATGGTCAACCTGCTCGGCGCCGAGCACAAACGGCAAATTATCGGAAAGTATTCCTATGATTTTATCGAGAAAGAGTACCATGACATCGTCAAAAACCGTATTAAGCGGATGCAGCAGGGACTGGATGTCGGAATGATCGAGCAAACGTGGCATAAGCTCGACGGCACGCAGATTCACCTCGAAGTCAAGGCGGCGCCGACCATTTATCAAAACCAGAAAGCGGAGCTGCTCCTTCTCATTGACATTTCATCGAGGAAGAAATTTCAGACCATTTTGCAAAAAAGCAGGGAGCGCTACCAGCTCTTGATTCAAAACTCAATCGATACGATAGCCGTTATTCATAAAGGAAGATGGGTCTTTATGAATGAATCCGGGATTCGTCTGTTTGAAGCAAAGACGTATGAGGATTTAATCGGCAAAGATATTTACGAGCATCTGCACCCATGCGATCACGAAGATGTCAAAGCGAGGCTGAAACGGATCACAGACCGCCAATCCGAATCTGAAATCATAAAGCAGACGTGGTATACATTTGAAAAAAGGCTCATCTATACAGAAATGGTTTGCATCCCTACGACATTTTTCGGGGAAACGGCCGTTCAGGTGATCTTAAGGGATATTTCTGAACGCAAGCAGACTGAAGAGCTGATGGTCCGTTCGGAAAAACTGTCGATCGCAGGGCAGCTTGCAGCAGGGATCGCCCACGAAATCCGCAATCCGCTGACCGCGATCAAAGGGTTTTTACAGCTGATGAAGCCGACGATGGAAGAAAATGAACATTATTTTAATATTATCTTTTCCGAATTAAGCAGAATCGAATTGATCTTGAGCGAGCTTCTCATGCTGGCAAAGCCGCAGCAAAACGCATTGAAAGAAAAACTTGATTTGATCAGGCTGATCCGCGAAGTGACGGCACTTTTAGAAACGCAGGCCAACTTAAACGGCATTTTGATCAATACAATCCTCACAGACGACAAAATCTATATTAAAGGGGATCAAAATCAATTAAAGCAAGTATTTATCAACCTGATCAAAAACGCCGTCGAATCCATGCCGAACGGCGGGACGGTTCATTTGAACGTCAGAGAAACCGACGATTCGGTCATCGTCGAGGTGGAGGACGAAGGAGATGGGATACCTGAGCATGTTCTGAAGCGGATCGGCGAGCCTTTCTTGACGACGAAGGAAAAAGGAACAGGCCTCGGTTTGATGGTCACCTTCAATATCATCGAAAATCACAACGGAACTATCGAAGTCGACAGCAAAGCAGAAAAAGGCACGACATTTAAGATTTCATTTCCAAAATAAAATAAAAAACAACGGCGTAAAAGCCGTTGTTTACGTAGTCTGTATCGATTGCCTCTTATTGAAAACAAAGGACTCCAGCCGGTCAAGGCCTTCCCTTAGCGTATCAGGAGAATATGCGTAAGAGATCCTCACATAGCCTTCCCCGTATTCAGAAAACGAGCTGCCCGGCACGATCGCTAGCCCCTCTTCCTCAAGAAGCGACATGCAGAAATCAAAGGAAGACATTCCAAACGATTTGATGGACGGGAAAATGTAGAATGCTCCCGACGGTTTAATCACATCGAGGCCCATTGTCACAAGTCTGTCGTACACGTAGTCAAGCCGTTTTTTATATTGCTCGCGCATGATCAGCGCGTCATCAAACCCGTTGGTGACGGCTTCCAGAGCCGCTTTTTGAGAAATCGATGAAGCGCATGATACGTTGTATTGATGGACTTTTAAAATATGCTTGGCAATTTCCTTCGGTGCAAATAAAAATCCGATTCTCCAGCCTGTCATGCTGTGGGATTTGGAAAGCCCGCCGATGACGATCGTCTGGTCCCTTAACACAGATGCGATGGAGTGGTGCGGTCTGTCAAAAGTGAGTTCGCTGTATATTTCATCTGAGAGCACAAAAACGTTCCGGCCTTTTAAAAGGGAGGCGATGTCCTTCAGCTCTTCTTCGGACAGCGTCATTCCCGTCGGATTTGACGGATAAGGAAGAACAACACATTTTGTCTTCGGCGTCAGCGCTTCTTCGATCAGTTTTGCTGTCAGCTTAAAGCCGTGAGACGTAGTGTCAATGATCAATGGAGACGCTCCGCACATTTTGATGATCGGCTCATATCCGGGGTACACCGGTCCCGGAAGAATGACTTCATCGCCGGGTGATAAAATCGTGCGGAATGCCGAATCGATGGCCTGGCTGGCACCTGTTGTCACAATGATCTCGCTTTCCGCTTCATAATTTAAATCGGCTTTCTTTTTCATATAAAGCTGTACAGCCTGCCTCAGCTCAGGATATCCGGCGTTGTGAGTGTAAGATGTTTGATTCTCATCTATCGCTTTTTTGGCGGCCTGTTTGACATGGTGGGGGGTGAAGAAATCAGGCTGGCCGATTGTTAAAGAGATTACGTTTTCGTACTGGGATACAAGGTTTGAGAACTTGCGGATCCCTGAGATTTCGATTTCTTTTACATTTGGATTAAGCAAATGTTCCATTTAGCATCACCTTAAAAATGTTATGGTTTATCTTATTTTACCATCATCAGACCAATTGTCATCTTTTAATCAATCAATTTTATAAAAACTCGTAACAAGTATATGCAAAACAATGCGAGGTATGCGGACACGCGGATGGCGGCAGATAGAAAAATAAGACAATCAAACGATTGCCTTACGTTATGTTCCGTTTAGTAGCCGTAATCGGAGTCAACATCTTCTTTCCATGAAATATATATTTGTTCTTCACTGTCTGAAGCTTCCTTGAGCATTTCTGTGTAAACGGCCCGGCTGACCTCTTCTAAAATGGTCATTTCATGATTTTTAATCGTTACAATTGTTCCCATCATAAACACCTTTCCTGAAAAATCCTTGACCATTGTAACACGATAAATATTAAAGTCAATGAAAAACTTGTGATCCGTACTTTAATTTAACTTTAAAAAAACGTGATACGTATTGATAATGTTCAGCGAGTCTTAGTAGTATATAGAAGTCAAGATGTTAGGAGGAAAAGCACATTGGAATTGGAATTAGACAAACACGAAACTGCTCCTGAAAGGAGCGAGTATGCCGGAATCGGCGCGCGTTTTGTAGCTTCCCTGCTCGACGGATTGATTCTCGGGATTCCCGCATATATTTTCACGTACGTTTTAACAGCGACATTGATGTTGGGAAATTCGGATATCATGCTCATGATGGAGACTGATCCCGAGTATTTGAGCGATCAGGAAATCTTTACGTTTATCATCAGTATGTTCAAAACCATAGCGATCGTTGGAAGTATTACTTTTATTGTGTATTTTCTTTATTACACGCTGATGGAATCATCCAAATGGCAAGGGACGCTCGGCAAGAAAATCATGAACGTTCAGGTGGCGAAAGCAGAAGGCGGAAGAATCTCATTTGGCCGTGCGGCCGGAAGGTTTCTGGCCAAAAGTTTTCTATCTCCGATTTTGTTGATCGGCTACATTATGGCCTTTTTCACAGAAAGGCGCCAGGCGCTTCATGATATGTTGGCAGGAACCATTGTCGTAAAAAAATAACGGGCAAAAGACAGCACGCTTTCAGCTTGAATGCGTGCTGTCTTGTTCAGGAAAATGTTTCACGGCAGGAATAAAAATAAGGAGGCATCAATCCAGATGGATACTCAGCCGGAACGTGAACAAGCTGTAAAGCGGGCGCAAAGAACGGGAATCAAGCTCTTTTTGACGCTGCCGATTCTTTCTTGGGCGTTATACGATTTTGCAAACACGATTTTTTCATCAAATATTGTGACGATCTTTTTTCCTTTTTATTTGCAGGAGGCAGTCGGCGAAAATGCCAGCATGAATCAGGTGGCAAGCACTTTTATCTCCTATTCGAACGCAGCCGCAAGCTTTCTGCTCGTCATTTTCACGCCTTTATTCGGGGTATTGATCGACCGGACGGGCAGAAAGAAAAAATACATCGGCCTGTTTACGATGATTTGTGTTTTGTGCACCATTTTAATGGGGGTTTTTGCCGGCGCTTCGTTTCAGAAGGACATATACGGACTGCCGTTGTCCTTGATCCTTGTCGTCATCATGTTTGTGACCGCAAAGTTTTTCTATCATTCAAGCTTGGTGTTCTATGATACGATTTTGGCCGATTTGGGGACAAAAGAAGAAATCCCGCTCTTATCCGGATTCGGGATTGCGATCGGATATATCGGCACTTTAGCCGGCTTAACGGTATACCTTCTAGTCGGCAACCAGGATTTTCACCGCGCATTCATCCCGTCGGCTCTCTTGTTTCTGCTTTTTTCTCTTCCGTATTTGCTCTTTACGAAAGAGAAAAGAAAGCCGGAACCGAAAGAAAAGAAATCATTTTTCAGCGGATACAGGGAAATTGTGCAGACATTCAAAGACATTCGTCTATACAAGCCGGTCTTCTTATTCATGATCGCCTACTTTTTCCTGAATGACGCGCTTGCTACAGCAATAGCCATGATGGCGGTTTATTCAAAGACGGTCATCGGTTTTACGACCGGACAATTCGTTTTGCTTTACCTTGTTTCGACGGTATCAAGCATCATCGGTTCATTTCTGCTCGGCTTTGTGACGAAAAGAATCGGCGCCAAGCACGCGGTCAGCCTTGTCGCCGCCATTATGATCACCGCTTTGACGATCGGGGCATGTACGACGTCAACAGTCTTGTTTTGGATTGCGGGAAGCCTGTTCGGCATCTCGCTTGGAGGCACATGGGTCGCATCAAGGACACTGATTATCGAGCTGACGCCCGAACATAAAAGAGGCGAATTTTTCGGCTTGTTTGCTTTGTCGGGGAAGATCTCTTCCATTTTCGGTCCGGTTCTCTACGGATCGATTACTTTGCTGTTCAGGGATCTCGGGAACATGGCCAGCAGAATGGCTTTCGGATCTTTAGTGTTATTGGCAGCGATCGGCCTGATCATTCATCAAAATGTTAAGGCAAAAGCTTAACCCAGAGCATCAACTTTTAACAAAAGACGCCGATATAAAAAGTAAACACAAAGTAGGATAGAGAGGGATATCAGTGTCTTCAAACCAACAGGAAATTTTATTAAGTTCGGGAACCAATGAATTAGAAATCGTGAAGTTTGAAGTTGGTCTCAACATTTTCGGCATAAACGTTATGAAAGTCAGAGAAATCATTCAGCCGGTTGACATTACGAAAGTGCCTCATTCGCACAAGCATATGGAGGGCATGATCACATTGCGCGGGGAAATTCTTCCCGTCATTGATTTATTCTCTTTCTTCGGCGTCGAGCACGGTGATGACGAGCATCAAGAAAAATACATTGTGACGGAATTTAACAAGCGGAAAATCGTCTTTCACACAGGATCGGTTTCGCAGATTCACCGGGTGTCATGGGAAGAAATTGAGAAGCCGACTGCTTTAAATCAAGGGATGGACCGTCACCTTACCGGCATCATTAAGCTCGACGGCACAATGATTTTCCTGCCTGATTACGAAAAAATCATTTTTGATCTTGAATCTGAGTCGGGTATGGACCCTTATCAAATGAAAAATGAAAAATTTGATCAGAGACGGACTGACAAAAAGCTGATGATTGTCGAGGACTCTCCGCTCCTCTTGCGGCTTTTGGTGGAAAAGCTGAATGAAGCGGGATACAATAACATCGTGTCTTTTGAAAACGGAAAAGACGCTTACGAACACGCGCTTCAATTGATGGAAGACGGCACAGCTCTTCACGAAAAAGTCGATCTGATGATCACGGATATTGAAATGCCGCAGATGGATGGACACCGACTCACAAAGCTGTTAAAAGATAACCCGCTGAGTACAGAGCTGCCGATCTTGATTTTCTCTTCTTTGATTACAGACGATCTTCGTCATAAAGGGGAACAAGTCGGAGCTGATGAGCAAATCAGCAAGCCTGAGCTCAACGAACTGATCGAAAAGCTTGATAAATATATTTTCAAAAACTAAAAAAGCCTCTTTCGAGGCTTTTTTTATATTAAAAATAGCTTTCGCCAAGCTTCTTGAAGACGGGCTTTGTGGCTGGGCGCTTCCGGTTTGTGACGAGCGGTTTTTCCTTTATTCCCGTGTAGTTTTGAAGAAGCTGTTTCGCTATATTCAAGGACATATGAGCTTTAGGGTTCCGATACGAATGATTTAATGTACCTAAGTGTGGAAGGTTTGCGAAGTCTTCTTTTGTTGGAGGCATGTGAAAAAAGTAGTCTCCGAGAGAAATCAGCACATCAGACTGCTGCTGGCTGAATCTTGGATTTTTCGAAAAGTGAAGGCCTACCTTTTTACCTTTTCCTTCATTGAGCAGCTTTTGCAAAGCTTTCTTTTTCAGAAGATACAGGTATTTGGGATTAGTCGCGGTTTTCGCATGGCGATTAACTGTATAAATCGCTTTTGAAAGGTTTTCAACTGTCGGTTTTAATTCTTTCGTATGATTATGGTCGTCCATTTTTTCTCTCCTATCCATTCGTTTCTAGATCACCTCCTAAAGATGCAAGGCTTATGTCTAAATTATACGAAATAGAACAGAAAATGCAAATATCTCATAGAAAAAACGCGCGATTTTTTAAGGAATCGCGCGTTTTCATCTTTATAAAACAGAGTTCATTTTTGCTTTTGTATTTTTTTGTCTCTTCAGCGCCGCTTGAACGTCGATTTCCGCACTCTTGGCGCTTAATTTAGGCAAGGCGATCAAGTAGTACAGCGCCGCCAGCAGAATAATTCCCGCCAAACCGTAATATATATAATCCACATCGGCGATGATCCCCGGGAATAGGACAGCGATCATGCCAAGCGCTGAGGATTGTGCCAGCATTGTCAGCGGATCGGTCCATCCGCTGACCCTTCCCATCAGCCTTGGATGGACGATTTTAGGAATCCAGCCGCCAAGAGCTGTGTTGATCGGCCCGATGCATATCCCGGCAAGAAACGCAGCCGAGTAATATACGGGCAATTGATCTGTAAAACCAAGCAGGATGATAAAAGCACCCGCGATAAAAATCGGGACTGACATCATGTATGCCGGCTTCACTTTTTTTTCGAGCAGAGCGGCGACGGCAATCCCTGTCAAAAGTCCGATACCGAGTACGATTGTAAAGAGGGAAGTATGCCACTCATAACTGTCAGGGGACAGCTCATACTTCATTTTAAACATTGGCAGAACCGAAAGTCCGCCGCTTACAAGCCCGAAGACAAAATATCCGAATACAAGAGAGGCAAGCAATTTGTTTTTTAATATATAAACGATGCCTTCCTTAAAATCGCGCATCGAATCTTTGACGGTCATGTTTTTCCAGCCTTTTTTCCCGTTCGGCTGCCGCGCTTCAAGCGGAATATCGCAGGAACGGATTAAAAAGCCGGATACGATAAAGCTCACAAAATCAAGAGCGATTGCTCCATGCAGGCCGATCGTCTTGTACATAAAAGCTCCAATTCCTACGCCGAACAATAGAAACAGGCTGAAAAGCATCTGGTTCAGTCCGGCTGCTTTTGCATACTGATCCTTTCTTAAAATGGCCTGGACCAGACTTGCTTCGGCCGGGTAGAAAAATTTTGTAACCGCGCTTCTGATAAATAGGACTAAAAACACAAGCGGTATCATCTGAAGATACAATACAAAGAAAAGAACGACAGTCAGTCCCGCTCTGATCCAATCACAGTTTTCCGCGACTTTCTTGCGGTCAAAACGGTCAGCGACCACCCCGACGATAAAGAATACGAAAACCGTCGGCAGGGAATACATCAGCTCGGCGATTGTTGTATAGGCCGGCTGGCTACTGAACCGGTCAAGCAAGAAAAAAGCGAAAGCCATATTTCCGACTGTCGTTCCCATTTGAGAAGCGAAAGCTGCGAAAAAAAGTCGGACGAAATTACGATTATTAAAAAGATCCATATATACGCTCCTTACCCTAAAGGTCCCATTATATCTTAATACAAGATGTTGGATTGTTCAAATTGCATTTGTCTGGAAATGTACTGGCCTAAGGTGTAATGGACACTCGGGTTCCGTTGGGTACGATAGAAGCAAGTTCCAGAACATCCCGATTGTGCATGCGGATACATCCCCTTGAAACAGCTTTGCCAATTGACGCAGGGTTATTCGTTCCATGGATGCCGTAGTGCTGTTTTGACAGGCTCAGCCAGTAGGCACCGAACGGGCCGCCCGGGTTTGGCTGCCGGTTGACGATGACAAATTCGCCTCTCGGCGTCTGTGTGAGGATTTTTCCGACGGCAATCGGATATGTTTTTATCAATCTGTTTTGCTCATACAATCTGAGTGTTCTCCCGCTGAGAGACACGGCAATCCGGTAAGGGATTGTGTCCGGGTTTCTAATGCCGGGAATGATAATCGATTGGCCTGCGGACACTTGGCCGCCGTTTAAGCCCGGATTCGCCTGCAGCAAAGCCTGCCGGGTCGTTCTGAAATCGGCGGCGATGCTTTCCAGGGTTTCTCCAGGTTTTACTTGGTACATCAGCAATTATCAGCACATCTCCTTTTCAAAAACGAAAAGAGAGCCTTTTCCGCTGCTAATATATAGACGGAAAGAGGCTGGGGAAGTTTCGTTTTTTTTGATAAAGATTGGATGAATGGAGCGGGAATGTTTTTACTTAATGTATGCAGATGCCGTGCGTTTTGAGCCAAAAGGCCGGTCAAGATTTAAGTGGATTCAAGCTGGAACACGGTGATTTCGGGCTTTGACAGAAAGCGGAGCGGCAGCCTGGTCGTGCCGATTCCTCGATTGACATAGATTTTCATTCCGGCTGTTTCATACATCCCTTCCGTATAAATCTCTCCGTACGGAGGCGTGATGAAAGGACCGAATACGGGAATCTGAATTTGTCCGCCGTGGGTGTGTCCGGATATTTGCAAATTGACGGGGAATTGTTTTGCCGTTAAAGCAGCATCAGGCTCATGGACGAGCAAAATCGAGAAGGCTTTTTCGCTCAGCTTTGACAAGATGCCTTCATAGTCCGGGCTGCCGAGCATCAAATCATCGAGTGAAGCGATCTCAATTACGCTTCCGTCTATCAATTCAAGCTTTATCAAGTCGTTTCGCAGCACCCGAAAACCGGCCGATGCCATGAGTGTCTGATAGACTTTTGTTCCATAGCCTCCGTGATCATGGTTTCCGAATATTGCAAGCTTTCCGTAGGGGGCTGAAAGCTTTTTTAAGGCATTTACAGCACGCTCGTGTTCCCGGTAGCGATGCGGTTTATCTATTAAATCTCCGCTGAATACGATAAGGTCCGGGGAGAGGGCGTTCACTTGGCTGACAACATTTGAAAGCTCGTCTGCTGTAAAGTATTCGCTTAAGTGGGTGTCGCTGAACTGAACGATCCGAAACTGATCAAACCCTTTAGGAATGAGACGATGCCGAATGGGAATCAAGTTCGTTTCAAGCATGTGCGGTTCGAGATAGCGCGCATAGCCCAAGCCGCCGGCAGCGGTAAAGAGCCCTGCTGCGGCCAGGCCTAAGATGCCTTTTAAAAATTGTCTTCTGGACGCATTTTTCATAATCAACCAACCTTTAATAGAATCTCTACATTATATCATCCAGAAAAGCCATTTTAGGACAGTTCGCATGTTTTGTTAATTTTTTTTAACTTATATGATAAACTATGAATTGAATGAATACTCATTCATAACGAGGGGGATGGATATGGACAGAAAAGTTGTAATCGTGACCGGCGGGTCGAGCGGAATGGGAAAAGCGATCGCCAAAAAGCAGGCTGAAGAAGGCTGGAATGTGATGATTACGGGGAGAACACAAGAAACGCTTGAAGCGGCTAAAGAAGAAATTGAAACATTTGCGGGGCAGGTCGCCGTATGCCGGATGGATGTCCGGTCTGTTGAAGATGTAGAACAGATGATCACAGAGACGGCAGGGCGCTTTGGCACAATCGACGCTTTGGTTAACAATGCCGCAGGCAATTTTATCTGCCCGGCTGAAAAACTGTCGGTCAACGGCTGGAAGGCGGTCATCGATATCGTGCTGAACGGCACATTTTATTGCAGCCAGGCAGCCGGCCGCTACTGGATCAAGGAAAAGAAACGCGGCCAGATTTTAAATATGGTCGCGACATATGCATGGGGCGCCGGTGCCGGTGTTGTTCATTCCGCGGCGGCAAAAGCAGGTGTGCTGTCGCTGACAAGGACGCTTGCCGTCGAGTGGGGAAGTGCATACGGGATTAGGTGCAATGCCATCGCGCCCGGTCCGATCGAGAGAACGGGCGGAGCCGAAAAATTGTTTGAGTCGGAAGAAGCCGCGCGCGCGACAATCAAAAGCGTTCCGCTCAAAAGGCTGGGTACTCCTGAAGAAATCGCTGGACTCGCCGCATTTTTGCTTTCTGAACAGGCGGGATATGTCAATGGGGAGTGTGTGACGATGGATGGCGGTCAATGGCTGAATCCCCGTCCGTTTTAAGATTTCAAATTCAAAGGTGTGAGCCGGTATGGTATAATCAGACAAAGATTAGAAGCAGGTGATATGCCATGTTGGATCCACTCGATATTTTAACGAACATTGAAGATGTCATTCCTTACTATCAGCCGATCTTCAGTGCTGAAGAACAAAAGGTGATCGGCTATGAAGTGCTGGGGCGTATCAAGGTAGAATCTGAAGTGAAGAGCCTCGGGCCGTTTTTTTCTGATCCGACAATTCCGGAAGAATACAAGAAAGAGGTTGACCTCAAGGTGATCCGCCAGGCGCTTGATCATTTTCTGGGCAGCGGGCGCGACCTGCTCATCTTCGTCAATCAAGATGCAAATGTGCTGATGATGGATCACGGTGAATCTTTCCTCGACCTGTTGATGGAATATCAGGATAAAGGGCTCGAGCTCAGCCGTTTCGTTATCGAAATCACGGAGCAAAAGTTTGAAGGGGATATTGAACAGCTGCATCATTTGCTGACCTATTACCGTACATACGGAATAAAAGTCGCTGTTGATAATATCGGAAAGGAAAGCAGCAATCTCGACAGAATCGCTCTTCTTTCCCCGGATTTGTTAAAGATTGACCTCCAGCCGCTCAAGCTGTCTTCTCCTTCGCCTTCCTATGAATATGTGCTTTACAGCATATCGCTCCTTGCCAGAAAAATCGGAGCCGCATTGCTTTACGAAGATATTGAGGCGAGCTTTCAGCTGCAATACGCATGGAGAAACGGAGGCCGATATTTTCAGGGGCAGTATCTTGAGCTGCCGAAGGATGAATTTATCGAACGGGATATATTAAAGGACCGGCTGCAGGCCGAGTTTCACCAGTTTATCACGCATGAGAAGAAGAAGCTAACCATTCTGTACGACCACTCTGAGCAGTTTTACAAACGGATTCATCAGCTTGTCACATCGCTAAAGAAAACAGCTCAATCAGACGATGAGTTTCTCTTCAATCTCGGAAAAGAACTGACAGATTGCAGCTTTAGAATTTACATGTGCGATGAAGACGGTATTCAGCTGACGAAAAACGTGTTTAAACATGACGGAGCATGGATATTTCAGCCTGAGTACGTCGGGAAAAACTGGAGCTGGCGCCCTTATTTTCTCGAGAATATCATGAGGATGAGAACGATGAGAAAAGGGTTTTTCAGCGATTTGTACAGCGATATCGAAACGGGGGAAATGATCAGAACGTTTTCCTATCCGATGGATGAAGATTTGTATCTGTTCATTGACCTGTCCTACTCATATTTATACGAACAAGACGGATTAATTTAAGCGGCGGCCTTTCGCCGCTTTTTCTTTTGGAAAAAATGAATCCCGAGAGGTTTGTTTCGCGTATATAAAGGAAAATGTGAAAATATATATGCTAAAAAGGAGCGGATCATATGAAGAACGTTTGGTCATCCTTGCTGTGCACGCTTTTGACTGTGACTTTTGTATTTTTCTGCGCGGATTTTGCCGAAGCCGGAGAAAAACCGACAAGAGCGTCGTTATTTGAAACCCTTCAATCCGTATCAGACGTCCACTTTCAGCTGACCGAAAAAGAAAGAACAAAAACGGACATGATATCCCTCTTGGAACCTTATATGGAACACGCCATGGCAGCGAAGTATGTAGAGGCGAACGCCTTTCCCGAACAAGCGGGGTGGATTTTTTACGGGACAGACGCGCCTGAAGTTGCAATCCCTTTCTTCAGCTATGACGAAAACACAAAAGTGGCGGAGAAAGACGGGAGCTATACCGTATATGAATTTGTTGGAGATCAAAACGGCGGACCTGTTTCATATCAAAAAAATTATCAGACGGTGACGCTGAAGAATATCGGCGGCAGCTTCAAAGTAACGGATATCAGTCAATCTGATACAAAACCGGCTGGAGAAGAAATGATGTCCGAACAACCGGATGAGAAAGAAACAAGCTCGAATTTTGCGGATAACAGGGAAGCAGACCAGGCTGTATTCCCGCTTTTTGTCATCGATGTTAACTGGTCATTGGCCGGATTTTTCAGCTAGAAAAAGAATTTAAAGAAAACCATTGACAATGATACTGATAATCATTATCATTTAATTATAGAGAGATGAACCTCTCTGTTCCCCAACCCCTCTATCAGATCAAGATTTTAAAAAACTTGGCGCTGCCCCCGCCAAGTTTTTTATTTGTATGGAATCCCGCACTTCAAATAGCCGCGGGATTTTTGGGGTTTAGGCACCGGAAAGGAATAAGACAATCCTGTTGCTCCATAAATCTAAATTGGTGGTTAAAATCGGCCCCTCTGCAGTCAAAAAAATATTTTTCATGTATGACATGAAAAAAGAAAACTCAAACTATGAAAAAGCGGTTTTTCTTTTTCATGATCAGAAAGGAAAAATGTCATCGGCTGATACTTTGTGGTATGATGCTTTGTAGAACTTGTATTATAATTAATACTTGTTGATCCTGAAGTTGTTTTTTTGAAAGGAGTCTTTTTTAGAATGTCACAATTAATGGGTATCATCACGAGACTGCAGAGCCTGCAAGAGACTGCGGAGGCTGCCGGAGAACCGACGCAGCGCAATTTTGAAGTGAACGGAGAAAAAATTTGCAGCGTAAAATATTTTGAAAAAAACCAAACATTTGAGCTGACAGTTTTTCAAAAAGGTGATAAGCCTACTACATTTCCGTTTGATAACATCGATATGATTTCAATCGAAATCTTTGAACTGCTTCAGCAATAGGAGGATATGGCATGAAAGCTTTTCCAAGCGTTATTTGTCCGCATTGCAAAACAACCGAGCATATGGATCAAGTTCTGACAGCCCAGTCCAATCAGAATGTAATTTACAGATGTGAGAGCTGCGGTTTCAGCTTGAAAAATATACCGACTAAAAAAGGATAGCAGACAGACGAATCGTTCCATCTTCGGTGCGGATCAAAAATGAAAAGGGGCATTCCAATGGCTGATTCTTTTCTTTTTTACAATCTTTCTGAAGATCAAATGACATTTCCTGAAGTGATCGGGAGACTGAAGGCGTTCATACGCCAAGATCCTCGGGCAAGCTACCTGCTGTCCGTCGGAACAGACTCGCAGATCCATCAGAATTGCACAAAGTTTATCACCGCTATCCATTTGCACCGCAAAGGCAAAGGAGCGTGGGGCTGTCTGAAAAACACGGTTGTCAACAGACCGATACATAGCCTCAGGGAGAAAATATCGCTTGAAACAGCTTACAGCCAAGAGATTGCAGCATATCTTTTAAATGATTATTTTAATGAAATCATGGATCTGCTTCTTCCGTTTACAGACGAGGGAGCAGATTTAACCCTTGAAGTTCATTTGGATATCGGTAAAAAAGGAATGACAAAGGATTTAATTCAGGAAATGACGGGCCGGATCACTTCGATGGGGATCTGCGCCAAAATTAAACCTGACTCCTATACAGCTTCAAGCTATGCAAACCGGTACACAAAATAATTGTTTGAAAGAAAATCGAACAGATGTCGAAATGTGCGGTTGACGTTTGATTTGCAATTTCATATTCTAGCCCTATAGAAACTAGAGAGAACATATCGTTTCTGACTCTAGCTAAATCAATTAGGGGGCTGGTTAAAAATGGAACGCTTTTCAGAAGAAGAGAGAAAATTGTTGCTGAACGTACTTTTGGACCATGAGTATGCCGTAGAGCTACTAAGCAGTGAGATCAATGATATAGAAACGGGTACAAAAAATGTGGATAGCCTGACATATAAGAAACTGGTTACCTTATACGACCGTGTCCGGTCTGAAAATTAGGTCAGATTATATCAATTGATACTCATTAGAGTATCTTTTTTGTTTCCTAAAAGGATATTGAATGATAAACTGACCTTGGAAGAAAGGAAAGTTTTCGACAAATATTGATACTGTTTATATTATTGTAGTATAGGGAAAATATGCGTTGATGGATTAAAGCTGTAAAGGAGTCGAAAAATCATGATTAGTTTGCAATCAGATGAACTTCTTGAAACGACAGTAGGTCAGTTTATGATCGATGCTGATAAAGTAGCCCATGTTCAAATCGGAAACAATTTGGAACATGCCCTTCTCGTTTTGACGAAAACCGGATATACCGCGATCCCTGTACTTGACGCTTCTTTCCGTTTGCACGGTTTAATCGGAACGAATATGATCATGGATAAAATCTTCGGCTTGGAACGAATCGAATTTGAGAAGCTTGACAAGATTCATGTTGAAGAAGTCATGCTGACAGACATCCCCCGCTTGAAAATTGACGACCCGATCTTAAAAGGGTTCGGACTGGTCATTAACAACGCGTTTATATGTGTCGAAAATGAAGAGCAGGTTTTCGAAGGCATTTTTACAAGGCGTGTCGTATTAAAACAGCTGAATAAGCATTTAAGGACGTTGAATAAATAGGCGCGGCAGCGGCCTATTTTTTATTTGCAGCGCTACTCCAACCCTCCGCACATTCCCCGAAGCCTGACTTCCCGCTTGATTAAAAAACAGCCGTTTGATTAAATGTATGATAAGAAAAACTTATTGGAATGAGGAATGTCCATGCAGCTTCAAGAGCTTCACATGCTTGTCGTTCTGGCGGAAGAATTAAATATGCGGAAAGCGGCTGAACGCCTGTTTGTTTCCCAGCCGGCTTTGTCCCAGCGGCTGCAGACCATTGAGAAATCATGGGGAACGAAAATTTTTTTAAGATCGCAAAAAGGGCTGACTGTCACGTCTGCCGGAGAAAAAATCATCCAGTTTGCAAAAGATGTGACATTGGAACAGGAAAAAGTGAGAGAGAATATAGATGAGCTGGAGGGCGAGATTCACGGTACGCTCAAATTGGCGGCGGCTTCGATCATCGGGCAGCATTGGCTTCCGAACGTTCTGAAAACCTACGTCAAACAATATCCAAACGTGAAAATTTCCCTCGTCACCGGCTGGAGCAGCGAAATGCTGAAAAGCCTCTACGAAGACCATGTTCATATCGGCATTATCAGAGGAAACCCGGAATGGAAAGGACCGAAGCACTACTTGATGCGGGACGAATTGTACCTTGTCGATACAGAGATCCGAAACATTGAGGACATTGCCAAAACAGAACGGCCGTTCATCCAGTTTAAAAGCGACAGCACGTACTATCAGGAAATTCAGCACTGGTGGCACCAAAAGTTCAAAACATCGCCGAAACAAACCATTATTGTCGACCAAATTGAAACATGCAAACAGATGGCTTTCCACGGAATCGGTTACGCGATCCTTCCATCGGTGACGCTTCACGGAAGCGCGAGCCATGTTCATCAAATCCCTTTGCTTGACGCTAAAGGAAAAGCAATCGGCAGAGATACGTGGCTGCTCGGTTATGAGCCGGCTTTCCAGCTGAAGCAAGTACAGGCGTTTGTAGAGGTTGTGAAAGAATGTACGGAAATGGAATAAACACTAGAAAAGCAGCACTCCAAAAAGGGGACTGCTTTTTTTGCATGATTTATTGACATTGATAATCATTATCATTTAAAGTGTATCTATATAATAATGAAAATCATTATCAATGATAGAGGTGATTCTGTTGTCTAAAGCATTGATTGCATATGCCAGCATGTCAGGCAATACGGAGGATATCGCGATGATTATTAAAGATACATTGACAGAAAACGGATTTGATGTCGCCATTCAGGAAATGGATGATGTCGATACCGACTCATTGGCTGAGTATGATCTTCTTTTAATCGGCACCTATACTTGGGGGGACGGGGATCTTCCTTATGAAGCGGAAGCGTTTTACGAAGAGGTCTCTTCGCTTGACCTTAAAGGAAAGAAAGCGGCATGTTTCGGATCCGGCGATTATGCATACCCCCGGTTTTGCGAAGCGGTCAACACATTTTACAGCATGCTTGAACGAACCGGCGCCGATCTTTACCGAGAGACCCTGAAAATAGAGCTTGCCCCTGAAACGGATGAAGATGCCGAGTGCTGCAAGGAATTTGCCGAAGGCTTTATAAGATGGGCAGTACAGCAAAAACGGCAGGCTGAGATCCATGTTTCATAAAGGTGCGACGGCCGTGGCTTCGGCAAAGCATTCCGGTTACTTTGTCGCCATTAAGCGGGAAGGTATTTTTCACTATTCACTTGAGCAAGGCTGGAAAAAGCTCTTTCAATTAAAAAGCAAAATCTGTTCCATCACCTATATCGGCGATTATTTGTTCGGCGCAGGGGAGAGGGGAACGATTATCAGATCGTCTGACCAAGGTGCAACCTGGTCAATCTCAAGCTTTCCGACAAACGCCACGATTTGGTCGATCACAGGGAGAACGGACGGCTTTGTGTGTGCACATGGGAAGCATTGTATCTACATATCCGAGGATTTCGGCGTCTCATGGAAAATCGTCAAGCCGTTTTCCGGTTTGAGTCATCCGCCCGTTATCCGCTCTCTGTGCCTCCATGAAGAGCGCCTTTACATCGGGACGCAGATTCATGAAGTGCACGGTGGTATTTGGGCATACGATTTGGCATCAGAAACGGCTTTTATGATCAAAAAAGAAACCGGCCGCATGACAGCCTCAATGATCGCATTTGAAGGCGAATGGCTGGTATGTGCGATGGGATCCAAAAAAGGAAATCACGGTGCCGTCGGTTTGGTCAACATTCACACAAATGATGAAATACAAATCAGGCAGGGCCTTGTTGAGCATGAAGACTCATTCCTGGATGTGTCCGAAGACAACGGAATCATCTATGTCACATCGGCTCAAGACCGAGACGGCTTTTCAAGAATCTATCAGCTTGATTTTTTTGAGAGGGAGCTGAAATGGTTTGACACGATTAAAGGGCACGGGTTCAGGGTGGCCAATCAAAAGGAGAACTTCTTTTGCGCTGGTCTTTATGAATGCAAATTTGTCAGGCCTTATGAACAGCCTGCCGCAGCCCACTGATTTTATAGCGTTTGATAGGAGGAATAACGATGGGGAAAGTTTTGCTGGTTTATGCAAGCATGTCTGGAAATACAGAAGCGATGGCCGATTTAATCGAGAAGGGCCTTCTTGAGGGCGGGGCCGAAGTGGACCGCCATGAAGCGATGGATGTAGATGCGGCGCTCTTTAACGATTATCAGCACATGATATTTGGCGCCTATACATGGGGTGACGGGGAACTCCCAGATGAGTTTTTGGATATTTACGATGATATGGAAGGGATGGATTTCACAGGCAAGACGTTTGCCGTTTTCGGGTCCGGAGATATTTCTTACGAGCATTTTTGCGGTGCCGTCGACATGCTTGAGGACAAAATCAAAGAGCTTGGCGGAGACGTGGTGCTTCCGTCCGTCAAAATCGAAATGAATCCGGAGGATGAAGAAGAAGGCATGCTACTTCAATTCGGGAGGGATTTTGCAAAGAAATGTGAAGTGCCGGCATGACATTTGCTAAAAAAGGAAACGGGACGTCCCTTTCCTTTTTTTCTTGTTTTTAAATCTTTCCTTTGATACAGTAATGAGGAGAAAAAGAGAAGGAGGACTTACATAATGAAAATGATGGATGCAAATGAGATTATCTCATTTATTCAAAATAGTAAGAAATCGACACCTGTTAAAGTCTATGTGAAAGGCGACCTTGAAGGAATTGACTTCGGCGCTTCAGCCAAGCCTTTTATTACAGGCCATACAGGGGTTGTATTCGGAGAGTGGGCGGAGATTCAAGCTGCGCTCGAAGCAAACAAAGGCAAAATTGAAGACTATGTCATCGAAAACGACCGCCGCAATTCGGCGATCCCAACGCTCGATTTGAAAAATATTAAAGCGCGCATCGAGCCGGGTGCGATCATCCGCGATCAAGTGGAAATCGGCGATAACGCCGTCATCATGATGGGAGCTTCCATCAACATCGGCTCTGTGATCGGAGAAGGAACGATGATCGATATGAATGTCGTGCTGGGCGGACGAGCTACCGTCGGCAAAAACTGCCACATCGGAGCCGGTTCCGTGCTTGCCGGTGTCATTGAGCCTCCTTCAGCAAAACCTGTCGTTATTGAAGACGATGTCGTTATCGGGGCAAACGCCGTCGTACTTGAAGGCGTGACTGTCGGAAAAGGAGCCGTTGTTGCTGCCGGTGCGATCGTTGTGGAAGATGTTGAACCTTACACAGTAGTCGCGGGAACGCCTGCGAAAAAAATCAAAGACATCGATGAAAAAACAAAAGGCAAAACAGAAATCAAACAGGAATTGCGCCAGCTTTAAGAAGCGGCAGCGAAAAGTGCGTGGATGTGACAATCCACGCATTTTCATATCGCCGGGGAGGTTAGAAAGATGAAATTGGACGAATTAGCAGCGATTCGCAGAGATCTGCACCAAATTCCTGAACTCGGTTTTCAGGAATATAAGACACAGGCTTATCTTTTGAATCATTTAGCAAAGCATCCGGAAGACAGGATTGAAATTGAAAAGTGGAGAACCGGACTGTTTGTTAAGGTTAAAGGGACGGACCCTGAAAAGATTTTGGCTTACAGGGCGGATATGGACGGGCTCTCGATTCGGGAAGATACCGGATACCCTTTTTCTTCCGTTCATCAGGACAGGATGCATGCGTGCGGGCATGATTTCCACATGACGATTGCCCTTGGCATCATCGATCATTTCGTCAGCCACCCGGTTAAACAAGATCTGCTGTTTTTGTTCCAGCCGGCTGAAGAAGGGCCTGGTGGCGCTGAGCCGATGCTTGAAAGCGACTTGTTTAAAAAGTGGGAGCCGAGCATGATCACAGCGCTGCACATCGCGCCTGAGCTCCCGGTCGGAACGATCGGAACGAAAAGCGGGTTGCTCTTTGCCAATACGTCAGAGCTCGTAATCGAACTTGAAGGAAAGGGCGGGCATGCCGCATATCCCCACCTTGCAGAAGATATGGTGGTCGCCGCCAGTTCGCTCGTTACGCAAATGCAGTCGATCGTAGCCAGGAATGTCGATCCGCTGGACAGTGCTGTCATTACCATCGGGACGATTACAGGCGGATCGGCACAAAACATTATCGCTCAGGAAGCAAGGCTTGAAGGAACGATCAGGACGCTGTCCCCAGCGTCAATGGAACAGGTGAAGAAAAGGATCGAGGCGATGGTGAAAGGGCTGGAAACAGCTTATCAATGCAGCGGTAAAGTCAGCTATCCTGCAGCATATTATCAGGTCTACAATTCAAGCGGTTTAGTCGAAGACTTTATGCAGTTTGTTTCTGAAAACGGCCTTGCAGAGGTCGTCCGTTCAAAAGAAGCGATGACAGGGGAGGACTTCGGCTATATGCTGAAAAAGTATCCGGGCTTCATGTTTTGGCTCGGGGTCGATTCACCTTACGGACTTCACCATGCCAAACTGCAGCCGAAAGAGGAAGCGCTTGAGACGGCAGTCCGTGTCATGACAGCTTATTTTTCTTCCAAAGCCAATTAGATCACGCGGCTGGTATAAAAAATTGGCAAACGTGGCATCTTAATTGGTGGAGGTGTTTCTTCATGTCGAAAAAAATCGGAATCGAACAATCTCTTTCTGATGTCGAGGCTGCTTTGAAGGAAAAAGGGT